>NZ_JBPKAM010000005.1:0-112168 GCF_051216495.1 Pseudomonas baetica
CCCCCCCCCCCCCCCCCCCCCCCCCCCCCCCCCCCCCCCTCCCCCCCCCCCCCCCCCCCCCCCCCCCCCCCCCCCCCCCCCCCCCCCCCCCCCCCCCCCCCCCCCCTCCTCTCCCCCCCCCCCCCCCCCCCCCCCCCCCCCCCCCCCCCCCCCCCCCCCCAACCCCGGCTCCTACGAAGAAACGTGCAATGCCCCTAACAAGATTGCCTCCACCACCGGGAGCCGAACCATGCAGCGTTCCATTGCCACCGTATCCCTGAGCGGTACCCTGCCGGAAAAACTCGAAGCCATTGCCGCCGCCGGCTTCGATGGCGTCGAAATTTTCGAGAACGACCTTCTCTACTACGACGGCAGCCCGCGGGAAATTAAACAGATGTGCGCCGATCTCGGGATCGCCATCACCCTGTTTCAACCGTTCCGGGATTTCGAAGGCTGCCGTCGCGACCGCCTGTCGCGCAACCTGGAGCGGGCCGAACGCAAGTTCGATCTGATGCAGGAATTGGGCACCGACCTGGTGCTGGTGTGCAGCAACGCCTCTGCGGATTCGGTAGGTGATGAACAAATTTTAGTCGATGATTTGCGCCTGCTGGCTGAACATGCCGGCGCGCGCGGCTTGCGCATCGGCTATGAGGCATTGGCCTGGGGCCGGCATGTGAACACTTATCAGCAGGTGTGGAACATCGTTCGCCAGGCCGATCACCCGAATCTCGGAGTATTGCTCGACAGCTTCCATACCCTGTCGCTCAAGGGCGATCCGAGTGCCATCGCCGAGATTCCCGGTGACAAGATTTTCTTCGTACAAATGGCCGACGCGCCGATCCTGGCCATGGACGTGCTGGAGTGGAGCCGGCATTTCCGCTGCTTCCCGGGTCAGGGCGAGTTCGATTTGCCGGGCTTCCTCGCGCCGATCATCAAGAGTGGCTACACCGGACCGCTGTCGCTGGAAATCTTCAACGACGGCTTCCGTGCCGCACCGCCACGAGCCAACGCCGCCGACGGTCTGCGCTCGTTGCTGTACCTGGAGGAAAAAACCCGCCAGCGTCTGACACAAGAAGCCAAGCCATCGGCCAACGTCGACATTCTGTTCGAGACCCCCAAGGCCAGCGAATACAACGGCATCGAGTTTCTCGAATTTGCCGTGGACGAAAGCCTCGGCGCCAAGCTCTCCCATTGGCTGGAGCGCCTGGGTTTCGTCAAGGCCGGCCAGCATCGCTCCAAGAGCGTCAGCCTGCTGCGCCAGGGCGATATCAACCTGGTCCTCAACTCCGAGCCTTATTCGTTCGGCCACAGTTTCTTCGAAGCGCACGGTCCATCGCTGTGCGCCACCGCCGTGCGGGTCAAGGACAGTGCCAGTGCGTTGGCCCGGGCCGTGGCCTACAAGGGCCAGCCATATCGCGGGCTGGTCGGCCCGAATGAGTTGGAGCTCGCCGCCGTGCGCGCACCGGACGGCAGCCTGATTTACCTGGTGGATCAGCACGCCGATGTTTACGGTACTGACTTCAATCTGCTGCCCGATGCGGTGGTCAGCGGCGGCCTCAAGCGTATCGATCACATGGCCATGGCGTTGCCCGCCGACAGCCTCGACAGTTGGGTGCTGTTCTACAAGAGCCTGCTGGATTTCGAGGCCGATGATGAAGTGGTACTGCCTGACCCCTATGGCTTGGTGAAGAGCCGCGCGTTACGTAGTCGCGACAGTTCGATTCGCCTGCCGCTGAACATTTCCGAGATCCGCAATACCGCCATCTCACACGCCTTGTCGAGTTATCGTGGATCCGGCGTGCATCACATTGCGTTTGATTGCGACGACATCTTTGCGCAAGTCAGCCGGGCGAAAGAGGCGGGGGTGCCACTGCTGGATATTCCGCTTAACTACTACGATGACCTGGCGGCGCGCTTCGATTTCGATGACGAATTCCTGAGCGAATTGGCCTACTACAACGTGCTTTACGACCGCGATGCCCAGGGTGGTGAGTTGTTCCACGTGTACACCGAGCCGTTCGAAGGGCGATTCTTCTTCGAGATCATCCAGCGCAAGAACGGCTATGCCGGTTATGGCGCAGCTAACGTGGCGGTGCGCCTGGCGGCCATGGCCAAGTCCCGAAGTGGTGCCGTACGTCAGACAAAGTTGTAGGAAAATCGTAATCGCGTCGACAAACCGCTGCCGCACGGCTTCCTTCAGTGTGCGGCGCGGCTCATAATCGCCAGCCTGTTAAGTGATGGCCGTGAGCCCGCAATGACAATGACTTCAGAACTCCATGCAGCATCAGACCACCCTGTCGAGCCGCGCAAGAGTCGTAAGAACAACCCGGAAAAAACCCGCGAGAACATCCTGCAAGAGGCGATCGTCGAGTTCGTTCAGCAGGGGTTGTCCGGTGCTCGCGTCGATGCCATCGCCGAGCGCATCCACACCTCCAAGCGCATGATCTATTACTACTTCGGCAGTAAGGAGCAGCTCTACGTCGAGGTGCTGGAAAAGCTCTACGGTGATATCCGCAACACGGAAAACCGTCTGCACCTGGCCGAGCTAGCGCCGGTGGACGCGATTCGGCGGCTGGTGGAGTTCACCTTCGATCACCATGATCGCAATGTCGATTTCGTGCGGATCGTCAGCATCGAGAACATTCACAACGCCGAATATGTGAAGCAGTCTGATGCCATCAAGGCGATGAACAACACCATCCTCGATTCATTGGGCGAGATTCTGCGTCGCGGCGCCGAGCAGGGCGTGTTCCGCGGCGGTCTGGATCCGTTGGATGTGCATTTGCTGATCAGTTCGTTCTGCTTCTATCGCGTGTCGAACCGCCACACCTTTGGCGAGATTTTTCAGATCGACCTGCCGGACGAAACCATCAAGCAGCGTCATCGCCAGATGATCTGCGAGTCGGTTCTGCGGTATCTGCAGGCCTGACCTGTGGCGAGCGAGCTTGCTCGCGTTTGAGTGCGCAGCACTCACAAAGTAGTGGATTGTTTCCAATATTTTGGGGCCGCTGCGCAGCCCAACGCGAGCAAGCTCGCTCGCCACAAAAGAAGATTCAGATGTTCATGCTTTGAAAGTGCGCCAGCATCCGCTGCGCATCCGGCACCACGCCGCTGAACAATTCAAACGCCTTCACCGCCTGGAACACCGCCATGTTGCCGCCATCGAGCGTGCGGCAACCCAGGGCGCGGGCGTTGCGCAGCAGTTCGGTTTCCAGCGGGAAGTAAACAATCTCCGCCACCCACAACTCGGCACGAAGCAACTCGACCGGCACCGGCATGCCCGGCAGTTTTTTCATACCCATCGGTGTGGTGTTCACCAGGCCATCAGCCTCGGCCAGGGTCAGCGCCAAATCATGACCGGCCACAGCACGACCACTGCCGAAATGTTGGTTGAGGTTGTCGGCCAGGCTCTGGGCGCGGCTGATGTCCACGTCGAAAATGCTCAGCTGCTGTACGCCTTCGCTGAGCAACGCGTGGGCGACTGCTGCACCCGCGCCACCGGCACCCATCTGGACGACGCGCTCAACGGCAACGCCTTTCAGGCCCCGACGAAAACCTTCGGCAAATCCCAGGCAATCGGTGTTGTGGCCGATGCGTTTACCGTCCTTCAACACCACGGTGTTCACCGCGCCGATACCGCGAGCTTCCGGTGACAATTCGTCGAGCAGCGGGATGATTGCTTGCTTGCACGGGAACGTGATGTTCAGACCGGTGAAGTTCATGCGCTCGGCGGCCATCAACAGGTCGGGTAGGGCATTGCAGTCCAGTTGCAGTTGATCGAGGTCGATCAGGCGATAGAGATAGCGCAAGCCCTGGGCGTCGCCTTCATGTTCGTGCAGTGCCGGGGTGCGCGAAGCCTGGATGCCCGCGCCGATCAGTCCTGCCAATACCGTCAGGTTCTGGTTCACGATGTTCACCCTTTCAAACGTTGGCTGAAATGCTCCAGCGCCAGGCGATAACCATGGCTGCCGAACCCGGCCATCACCGCAGTGGCAATGGCTGATACGAAGGAGTGATGGCGGAATGGCTCGCGAGCGTGGACGTTGGACAGGTGGACTTCGATCACCGGCAATTCGCTGGCCACCAGGGCATCGCGGATCGCCACCGAGGTATGGGTCCAGGCGGCAGGGTTGATCACGATCCCGGCACAGCGGCCACGTGCACCGTGAATCCAGCCAAGCAATTCGCCCTCATGGTTGGTCTGGCGAAACTCCACTGCCAGGCCGAACTCTTCGGCGGCCCGGCCGCACAGGGCGGAAATGTCCGCCAGGGTTTCATGGCCGTAAGTCGCCGGTTCACGGGTGCCGAGCAGGTTCAGGTTCGGGCCGTTGAGCACCAGAATGATGGGGGGCATCAAGGTTTCTCCACTTATTGTTTTTGGCATTGGCCGAGGTTTTCAGCCTGTGGAGATAAATTGTACTAGATGGTTAATTTGGTCAATTGAAGTGACTGCTCACTGGCTTATTGTGTGCGGTGATCGGACGCTTTAGCTTTCAACGCGGCAGATGTTCCAC
Organism: Pseudomonas baetica; assembly: GCF_051216495.1. Lineage (GTDB taxonomy): Bacteria > Pseudomonadota > Gammaproteobacteria > Pseudomonadales > Pseudomonadaceae > Aquipseudomonas > Aquipseudomonas baetica_B. The sequence continues at coordinate 4,494 of NZ_JBPKAM010000005.1, forward strand.
CAGAAAATCGATAAACGCCCGCAATCTCAAAGGCATATGGCGGCTCTGCGGATAGAGCAGGGTAAATGGCCGCGAACGTCCGCCATAAGGCTTGAGCACTTCCACCAGTGAGCCGTCAGCCAGTTCTTTTTCGACAATAAAACGATAGGTCTGGAACAGGCCGGCACCGTTTTTCGCCAGTGTCACGCCCCCCAGCACATCGTCGGAGCAACAGAAGTTACCCTCGGCCAGAATCTCGCGCTGCACGCCGTTGTCATTGAACAGCCAGGCGATGCGCCGTCCGCTGCTGGGCAGCTCGTATTGGATGCATTCGTGTTGCTGCAGATCGTCGAGGGTTTGCGGGGTACCGGCACGCTTGAGGTAGTCGGGACTGGCAATCATCACCAGCGCGGCGTCTTCCAGTTGCCGGGCGATCAGGCCGGAATCAGGAATCGCACGGACGCGAATCGCCATGTCATAGCCTTCACCCACGAAATCGATGTTGCGATTGCTGATGTGCGATTCGACTTTCACCGCCGGAAAGCGCGCACGAAACTCGGGGAGCAACGGCAGGATTCGGTGGTGTGCATAGGTGGTGGGAATACTGATGCGCAAGGTCCCTGATGGCACCTGCTGCTGGCCCATGACTTCGCGCTGGGCTTCCACTAGTTGCGCCAGTGCCTGGCGGCACTCCTCGTAATAGCGGCGACCACTGTCAGTCAGGTTGACGCTGCGGGTGGTGCGCGCAAACAGTCGCACACCCAGACGTTCCTCCATGCGCGACACCGAACGACTCACCGCTGCTGGCGTCACGCCCGCCACCAACGCGGCCGCCGTGAAGCTGCCAGCCTCGGCGGCCAGGCAAAACAGTTCGATGCTGCCGAGCTGAAGATCGTCGAATTGTCGCTGCATGATTGATTACACCGAGGATCAAATGAAGTATGTGGATCAGTATTTATCAGATGCCCTCGCACAGATACAGTGAGCCTCAGTGAGTCAGCCTTTCTTAATCAGCCGAGCAGGAGAAGCAGCATGCCTTTCGTCAGCGTTCGTATCACTCGTGACGGCGTTACCCGCGAGCAGAAAGCCCAGGTCATCGCCGAAATTACCGAGACCTTGCAGCGTGTGCTCGGCAAGCCACCGGAGTTGACCCACATCGTGATCGAGGAAATCGACACGGATAATTGGGGGCATGGGGGGATTACCACGACTGATATTCTGAAAAAGCAGCCGGGGTGATTTCGAAATCAGGCAAGACAGCCGTCCTCGTGACGGCTTTTTTGTGTGCGCTGGGAAAGGATTGCTAACGATTTTTCCAGGTTGTCCCGTGAACGCTCAACAGCCTGAACGCTAGGCTCAGATGCGTATTTGCAGTCCGATACTCAGCGCCGGTGATCGGATTTTTCCAGGGAGTGTCGAGTCTTCGGACTCATTAACCTAACGGATGGGTTAGCATGAGAGTATGCAGCTACAAAGGGCTTTCGGTGGTGATTCTGTTGCGTGATGAGCATTGTCCGCCTCACGCACATGTGGAGGCGGACACATGGAGTGCGAGATTCAGGTTCAGCTTCTGGCACAACGGTGTCGAACATCTGGGATGTCGTCCCGCTTTCGCGTCGACCACCGTTGGCGGTGCTTGAGGGGTTGCGCCAGTCGCTCAAGCAGCCTGCCCATTTGTTGCGCGCTCGTGACATCTGGTGGCGAAAATTACAGACAGTTTGTCTTGAAAATCAATTGTGGGATTGGCACAGCAACGAAGTCGTCGCAGTGAAAAGAGTCGTCAGCACCACCAACATGATTGCATCGGCTCGATACGAACCTGAAACGAATACGACGCGGCTGTCCCTGATAGGTGCACAGAAATGTGTGGAGATCGAGTTATGAAAACAGTGAAGGCCAAGGTTCAGGCGGATAGGCCAGTAACGGAAAGTCGCCTGGACGAAGCCATCAGGCGCGGGCAATTGCGCAGAAACAATAGTCTGAAGGCGACGGCAGTCAACTTCATTGCCCCGTGCCTGGCCGTCAGCTTCGAAGACGGCTGCGGTGTACTGCTGCCTGTGGCGAATTATCCTGAGTTCGACGATTTCGAGGCCGAGGATTTTGCCGGCCTGACCGTCGGTTTCGCCGGTACCGCACTGTGCCATGAAGGCAAGGACCTGGATGTTTCTATAGCAGGTATGATTTCGGCGAGCCCGTCATTGATGGCCATGGCCGCCTCGGTGATTGCCTCGCGCAATGGCCGCCAGAGCAGCGCCGCCAAAGCTGAAGCCGCCAGGGCCAATGGCAAGAAAGGCGGGCGGCCACGCAAGGCCGATGTGGTGCTTTGAGCGACCACAAAAAAGCCGTCTATCAAGACGGCTTTTTTGCATCTGGCAGGTGGCATTCACCGCCGGGTCAACAACACCCCTGACTCCATGTGATGCGTCCATGGGAACTGGTCGAACATTGCGCATTGGGTGATGCGGTGGGTGTCGTGCAGTTGGGCGATGTTGGCCGCCAGGGTTTCCGGGTTGCAGGAGATGTAGAGGATGTTGTCGAAGCGTCGGGTCAGTTCGCAGGTGTCCGGGTCCATGCCGGCGCGGGGCGGGTCGACGAAGACGCTACCGAACTCGTAGCTTTTCAGGTCGATGCCGTGCAGGCGACGGAACGGCCGCACCTCGTTCAGCGCTTCAGTCAGCTCTTCGGCGGACAAGCGCACCAGTGTGACGTTATCCACAGCGTTTTCGCTGAGGTTGCTCAAGGCTGCGTTAACCGAAGTCTTGCTGATCTCGGTGGCCAGCACCTTGCGCACGCGGGTGGCGAGCGGCAGGGTGAAGTTGCCGTTGCCGCAATACAGCTCGAGCAAGTCGTCGGAACGATCGCCCAGTGCGTCGTATGCCCAGTTGAGCATCTTCTGGTTCACGGTGCCGTTGGGCTGGGTGAACGCGCCTTCGGGCTGGCGGTAGCTGAAGGAACGACCGCCGACTTCAAGTTTCTCGACCACGTAATCGTGACCGATGACTTCGCGCTTGCCCTTGGAGCGGCCAATGATGCTGACGTTCAAATCGGCTGCCAGTTTCGCCGCCGCCGCGTGCCAGTGCTCGTCCAACGGGCGGTGATAACACAAAGTGATCATCGCATCGCCGGCCAGGGTGGTCAGGAACTCCACTTGAAACAGTTTGTGGCTCAGCGCCGAGCTGGCCTGCCACGCCGCCTTGAGCTGCGGCATCAACTGGTTGATGCGCAGGCTGGCAATCGGGAATTCCTCGATCAGAATCGGCGTGCGCTTGTCTTCTTGGGAAAACATCGCGTAGTGACGCTCGCCGGCTTCTCGCCACAGGCGGAATTCGGCACGCAGGCGGAAGTTCTGCAGCGGCGAGTCGAAGACAGCCGGCTCCGGCGCATCGAAGGGCGCCAACAGGTCACGCAGGCGCGTGACCTTGTTTTCGAGCTGAACGGCGTAGGCCTGGGAATCAAAAGTCATGCGTTGAACCAACCCAGCTTGATCACGAACAGAATCGACAGAATCACCAGCGCCGGATTCAGCTCACGGCCACGACCGGACATCAACTTGATGGCGGTCCAGGAGATGAAGCCGAAGGCGATGCCGTTGGCGATGGAATAGGTGAATGGCATGGCCAGGGCGGTGATCACGACCGGTGCGGCAACCGTAATGTCGTCCCAGTCTATTTCGGCCAGGCCGGAAGTCATCAGCACGGCGACGAACAGCAGGGCCGGCGCGGTGGCGAAGGCTGGAACGCTGGCGGCCAGTGGCGAGAAGAACAGCGCCAGCAGGAACAGGATCGCCACGACGATGGCCGTCAGGCCGGTACGGCCACCGGCACTCACGCCGGCGGCGGATTCGATGTAGCTGGTGGTGGTCGAGGTGCCCAGCAGGGAGCCGGCCATCGCCGCAGTACTGTCGGCGATCAGCGCGCGGCCCATTTTCGGCATGTGGCCGTCCTTGCCCATCAGGCCGGCACGCTTGGCGACGCCGATCAGGGTGCCGGAGTTGTCGAACAGGTCGACGAACAGGAAGGCGAAAATCACGCTGACCAGACCGATGTCCAGCGCGCCCTTGATATCCAGTTGCAGGAAGGTTGGCGCCAGCGAAGGTGGCATCGACATCACGCCACCGAACGGGGTGAAGCCCATCAGGATCGACACGATGGTCACCACCAGAATGCCGATCAGCACCGCACCGCGCACGGCGAGGGCTTCCAGGGCGACGATCAGGGCGAAGCCGAGGGTGGCGAGGATCGGTGCCGGTTGTTTCAGGTCACCGAGACCGACCATGGTCGCTGGGTTGCTAACCACGATGCCGGCGTTGTGCAGGGCGATCAGCGCCAGGAACAGGCCGATGCCGGCGGCAATCGCCGAGCGCAGCGGTAGCGGGATGCTGTTGATGATCCATTCACGGATACGGAAGATCGACAGCAGGAAGAAGCATACGGCCGAGATGAACACCGCACCCAGCGCCACTTGCCAGGTGTGGCCCATGTGCAGGACCACGGTGTAGGTAAAGAAGGCGTTCAGGCCCATGCCCGGTGCAAGGGCGATCGGATAGTTGGCGATCAGGCCCATGGTCGTGGAGCCGATGGCGGCTGCCAGACAGGTGGCGACAAACACGGCACCCTTGTCCATGCCGGTCTCGCCGAGGATGCTCGGGTTGACGAACAGAATGTAGGCCATGGCCAAAAAGGTCGTGACGCCCGCCAGAATCTCGGTACGTACGTTAGTGTTGTGTGCCTTGAGTTGAAACAGCCTTTCCAGCATGTCTGCTCCCCGTGGCGCGCCCGGCGCCGTGAATGTATCGACCTCAAACAGCAAAGCACAGGCCGCTGCAGGCGCCTGGAATTTTCTGTGGGTCGGGAAAAGCCGCGCATCATACCAGTCGCGCGGGGTTATGGCTGCCTATGGCGGTGAACGTCGTCGATGTTTTGAGTTTTGCCTGAGTCAGCCATACTGCGCGCTGGTTTTCCGGGTGAGTGCTGCATGAAAAAATTTCTATTGATCTTGATGGCTTTGGTCTTGGGGCCGCAGACCGCCTCGGCGGCCTCGGCGCCGCCGTTGACCCAGGTGAAAGTGCTCAAGGTCGAGTCGCCGGGCTGTGGTTTCGAAACGATTGACGAAGGACAAACGCAGACGCGCTGCAATCACAGTGGCCCGAACATCAGGATCTATGTGCTTGAAGTGGGGTACGGTCGCAACCAGCCTCAAGTTGCGCTCGATGGCTTCGACGTGAACGGAACCCGCACACCGGTCTGCGCCTACGACAACGGCAACCTGACCGATTGCGTTGCCGGTCGAAAAACCGTCGGCAATTTGTACATTTTCGATCTGGCCGGTAAACAGGAAGGCACGTTCACCTTCAGCAACACCTCCATCAATGCCCCGGGCAATACGATGTCGACACAGCTTTACATCAAATAGCGTTACATCAGGAAACGGCAGGCCTTGAACAAGGGCAAGGAAAGCTGACTACGCTTTAAGGACCATTCCGTGGATTGTTCCCATGACCTTTAGAGCCTTGATTACCCTCGCCGAGGGCGTTGATGACCTGCAAGCCGTGACCCTGATCGATGTGCTGCGTCGCGCCAAAGTGGAAGTGGTGGTGGCCAGCATCGAAGGACGGCGCATGCTCACCTGTGCCCGCGGTACTCGCCTGACCTCCGATGCAATGCTGGTGGACTTGCTGGCCCAACCCTTCGATCTGATTGCCCTGCCGGGTGGTGCCGTGGGGGCGCAGCATCTGGCGGCTCATCAACCCTTGCAACAACTGATCAAGGACCAGGCCGCGGCCGGTCGCCTGTTCGCCGGCATCGCCGAAGCCCCGGCGCTGGCGCTGCAAACCTTCGGCGTGTTGCGTCAGCGGCGCATGACCTGTCTGCCCTCGGCCAGCCACCAATTGTCAGGCTGCAACTTCGTCGATCAGTCAGTGGTGGTCGATGGCAACTGCATCACCGCCCAGGGCTCAGGTGCCGCGCTGGCCTTTGCCCTGACCCTGGTGGAACAGCTGTGTGGCAAAGCCATAAAGGCGGCAGTGGCGGGGGAGTTGGTGGTCTAGATCCGTCAGACCTTTGCACCTTCTTCCACCGGTACATGCATCCGGTCGCGCTGAGCCAAGGTCGGGAACAGTTTGATCCAGGTCCCGGTCACCACCAGCGTGCCGATGCCGCCCATGACGACTGCCGGCACGGTGCCGAACCAGTGGGCAGTCAGGCCGGATTCGAATTCGCCCAACTGGTTCGAAGCGCCAATGAACAAACCATTCACCGCACTGACCCGGCCGCGCATCTCGTCCGGGGTTTCCAGTTGCACGAAAGACGCGCGGATCACCATGCTGATCATGTCGGCCGCGCCCAGCACCACCAGCACAGCCAGCGAGAACCAGAACGAGGTCGACAGACCGAAAGCGATGGTCGCCACGCCGAACACGCCGACGGCGGTGAACATCACCCGTCCGACATTGCGCTCCACGGCGAACCTCGCCAGGAACAGCGACATCAGCAGCGCTCCGACTGCCGGGGCCGAGCGAAGTAGACCCAGGCCCCACGGGCCGGTCAGCAGAATGTCCTTGGCGAACACGGGCAACAGTGCTGTCGCGCCACCGAGCAGGACGGCAAACAAATCCAGGGAAATCGCCCCGAGAATGTCCGGGCGGCTGCGGATGAAGCGGATGCCCGCCAACAAAGAATCCAGAGTGGCCTTGCCTTTGTTCAGCGGAGTTTGCCGAGCGGGCAGGTTGAGCATCAGTGTGCAGGCAATGATGTAGAGGATCACCGTCGGGCCATAAACCCAGACGCTGCCGAAGGCATAGAGCAACCCACCCAGGGCGGGGGCGACGATGGTCGCCGATTGCTGGGCCGATTGCGCGGCGGCCACCGCCCTGGGAAACAGGCTGCTTGGCACGATGCTCGGCAGCAAGGCCTGGGTGGTCGGCATTTCGAAGGAGCGGGCAGCGCCGAGCAGGAAGGCGAGGATGAAGATCATCTCCCGGGTCACATGGTCGGTCGCGCTGCCGATGGCCAGCGACAGGGCAATCAGCGCTTGCAGCGACTGACAGATCGCCGCGACCTTGCGCCGGTCGTAGCGGTCCGCGACGTGTCCGGTGTGCAGCATGAACAGCACCCGCGGCGCGAACTCCACCAACCCCACCAGACCCAGGTCGAGCACGTTGCCGGTCAATTGATAGAGGTTCCAGCCGATGGCCACAGTGAGCATCTGAAAACCGCTGGCGGTAAAAATCCGGGCCAGCCAGAACGCGAGGAACGGACGGTGGTGACGTAGCAGCAAAGGCTCTTGGCTGGGCATTTGAAGGCATATCGGCAGGAAGGAAAGGGCGAGATTATCACCAACCTGTAACAGAAAGTTGCCGGATCGGAAAATTTCATTAGCCAGACATCGATTTTCACAACGAGGCAAATTCTGTGGGAGCGAGCCTGCTCGCGAAGGCGGTGGGTCAGTTGACATCAATGTTGGATGTGCCGACCACTTCGCGAGCAGGCTCGCTCCCACAGAGGGGATGTGTTTCTGCCTGTTACTCCAGCCATGAGGCAACTTGTCACGCGGCAAAAGACCACGCGGTTCAACCCCGCAAATGGGACTACTCTTTCAACGTTGCTTGATCCAGATCAAGACTCTCAAGGGGATTGATCCGGCGGCCGCAAGGCCAGACTCCCTGCGTAGCGATGCGTGTAAAAAAAGAACAAATCGAGATTCGCCACACTCCATACCCGTGGGGGCCGTGGGTGCAGGCTTACAGCCCGCAGCCGTACTACCTGACAGAGGAAGACTTATGTTCGGTTTAGAGGCACTTGATCTCGCCCGAATTCAGTTCGCGTTCACCATCTCGTTTCACATCCTGTTCCCTGCCATCACCATTGGCCTGGCGAGTTACCTGGCGGTACTCGAGGGTTTGTGGCTCAAAACCCATAACGACACCTACCGTGACCTCTACCATTTCTGGTCGAAGATCTTTGCCGTCAACTTCGGCATGGGCGTGGTTTCGGGGCTGGTCATGGCCTATCAGTTCGGTACCAATTGGAGCCGTTTCTCGGACTTCGCCGGATCGGTCACCGGTCCGTTGCTCACGTATGAGGTGTTGACGGCGTTCTTCCTCGAAGCCGGGTTCCTCGGCGTGATGCTGTTCGGCTGGAACAAGGTCGGACGCGGCTTGCACTTCTTCGCCACGGTCATGGTTGCGATTGGCACGCTGATCTCGACCTTCTGGATTCTCGCCTCCAACAGCTGGATGCAGACCCCGCAGGGCTTTGAGATCGTCAACGGCCAGGTCATTCCAACCGACTGGATCGCGGTGATTTTCAACCCGTCGTTTCCCTATCGCCTGATGCACATGGCCACGGCGGCGTTCGTCGCGACTGCCTTCTTCGTCGGCGCCTCGGCGGCCTGGCATTTGCTACGCGGCAAGGACAACCCGGCGATCCGCAAGATGCTCTCGATGGCGATGTGGATGGCGTTGATCGTGGCGCCTATTCAAGCGGTGATCGGCGACTTCCACGGTCTCAACACCCTTGAGCATCAGCCGGCGAAAATCGCCGCGATTGAAGGTCACTGGGAAAACAAGGGCGACGAGGCCACTCCGTTGATCCTGTTCGGCTGGCCGGACATGAAGGAAGAAAGGACCAAGTTCGCCGTCGAAATTCCGTATCTGGGCAGCATCATCCTGACCCACTCCCTGGACAAGCAGGTTCCGGCACTCAAGGAGTTCCCGCCTGAGGACCGTCCGAACTCGACCATCGTGTTCTGGTCGTTCCGGATCATGGTCGGTCTCGGCTTCCTGATGATCTTCACCGGTTTGTGGAGCCTGTGGCTGCGCAAGCGCGACACGCTCTATACCTCGCGACCCTTCCTTTATCTGGCGTTGTGGATGGGGCCATCCGGACTGATCGCAATCCTTGCGGGCTGGTTCACCACGGAAATCGGCCGTCAGCCATGGGTGGTCTATGGCCTGATGCGCACGGCGGATGCGTCGTCCAACCATAGCGTCATGCAGATGAGCATCACCCTGATCCTGTTCGTCGTGGTGTATTTTGCGCTGTTCGGTGCTGGCCTTGGCTACATGATGCGTCTGGTGCGCAAAGGTCCGAAGATCGATGAGGGCAAGGAAACCAACGATGGAGGACCTGGCCAGAAACGCACGCCGGCGCGTCCGCTGTCCGCCGCCGACGATCACGCCGATGCCGACCACACCGCAGCCAAGGAGATTTGAATCATGGGTATTGATCTTCCGCTGATCTGGGCCGTGATTATCATCTTCGGCATCATGATGTATGTGGTCATGGACGGCTTCGATCTTGGGATCGGGATCCTGTTCCCGTTCATTCCGGGCAAGACCGACCGTGACGTCATGATGAACACCGTCGCCCCGGTCTGGGACGGCAATGAAACCTGGCTGGTACTGGGGGGCGCGGCGTTGTTCGGGGCCTTTCCGCTGGCTTACTCGGTGGTGCTCTCGGCGTTGTACCTGCCGCTGATGTTCATGCTCATCGGGCTGATCTTCCGTGGCGTGGCCTTCGAATTTCGCTTCAAGGCCCGAGATGACAAACGCCACCTGTGGGACAAGGCGTTCATTGGCGGCTCAGTCGCTGCAACGTTCTTCCAGGGCGTGGCACTGGGTGCTTTCATCGATGGCCTGCCAGTGGTCGATCGTCAATACGCCGGTGGCTCACTAGACTGGCTGACACCGTTTACCCTGTTCTGTGGCGCCGCTTTGGTGGTGGCCTATGCGCTGCTGGGATGCACCTGGCTGATCATGAAGACTGAAGGCAAGCTGCAGGAACAAATGCACGATCTGGCGCGGCCATTGGCATTCGTTTTGTTGGCGGTAATCGGTATTGTCAGCATCTGGACGCCGCTGGCCCACACCGAGATCGCCGCTCGTTGGTTCACCTTGCCTAACCTGTTCTGGTTCCTGCCGGTACCGATTCTGGTGCTGGTGACCCTGTACGGCCTGATCCGCGCGGTGGCACGCAATGCGCACTACACGCCATTCCTGTTGACGCTGGTGCTGATCTTCCTCGGTTACAGCGGCCTGGGGATCAGCCTGTGGCCGAACATCGTACCGCCTTCGATCTCCATTTGGGACGCCGCTGCGCCGCCGCAGAGCCAGGGCTTCATGCTGGTGGGCACGCTGTTCATCATCCCGTTCATCCTGGGCTACACCTTCTGGAGCTACTACGTATTCCGCGGCAAGGTGACCCACGAAGACGGTTATCACTAGCCCCATGTGGGAGCGAGCCCGCTCGCGAAGGCGCCTTCACAGGCGCCATCGTTATCTCGGAGTATCAAGAAATGACTGGCAAACACTCCCTGCACGACATTGAACAAGCCGAAAAAAAACCGCTGTGGCAGCGGCTTGGCTGGCTGGCCCTGATCTGGGTTGGCAGCGTCGGTGCATTGTTCGTTGTGGCCAGCCTGATGCGTTTGTTCATGAGCGCAGCGGGCTTGAGTACACACTGAAACCTGACATCCCATCCCGTCGCTTTAAGGCGCGGATTCATGACCCTCCGTGTGGAGGGTTTTTTTTGCACTGTTATTTACGGGCCTTGAGTATCACGAATTTTGGCGTGGCAGCCACTTGCTCGACCCCACGGAACAAGCGCGCCAGTTTGCTGTGGTAACCCAGGTGGCGGTTGCCGACGATGTACAACGCACCGCCCACTACCAGTGCTTCCCGGGCTTGCTGGAACATCCGCCAGGCGAGGAAATCGCCGACGACTTGTTGCTGGTGAAACGGTGGGTTGCACAGCACGACATCCAGCGACTGGGGTTCCTGGCCAGCCAAGCCATCACCAGCACGCACAAGGACATCGCGTTCGCCCAGCGCTGCGCGCCAGTTTTCGGCGGCCGATTGCACCGCCATGAACGATTCGTCCACCAGCGTGTAATGGGCCTCGGGGTTTTGCAGGGCACTGGCAATGGCCAACACCCCGTTACCGCACCCAAGGTCGGCAACCCGTGCCGTGCCAAGGTTCTTCGGCAAGTGCGGCAAGAACGCCCGCGTGCCGATGTCCAGGCCTTCGCGGCAGAAAACGTTGGCGTGGTTGAGCAATTCGATAGCGGGTGTGTCGAGACGATAACGGGTCGGGTAAGGCGAGGTGAAGGGGGCCTTGGCTTCTACCGTCGCCATCAACAGCCGGGCTTTTTTCACCGCCAGCGACGCCTGCACCGGGCCGATGTAGCGCTCCAGCAGATCGCCCGCAGCGCGCGGCAAATGTTTGATCATCGCTCCCGCGATCACTTGGGCGCCCGGAGCCAGTTGGCCTTGCAAACGAATCAGTTGTTCTTCCAGCAGTGCCAGCGTCTTGGGTACACGTATCAGGACCTGGTCAAACGGTCCTGTCGCCGTTTCGCTGGCGGGAACGGCCGGCACTGAGTCAAACGCATGACCATTACGCGCCAGGTTCTTTTCCAGCCCCTGAAACGCCAGGAACGAATCGCCACTGCTGGTCACCTTGACCTTGCCGCTCAGACTGGCGGCCAGTGCGCCGAAGCTATCGTTCAGCACCAATACCCGCGTATCGGCCGCCGGATTCTGGCCTGCCAGGTGGTTGAGCAGGTACTCATCGGCTGCATCGAAGGCTTGCAGCGGTTCATTCTGCTGTTCGGGCTGGCGGATCAGATCGAGGCTGGCGAAAGGTGTTTCGAGCAAAGGCATGGGGCGGGGCTCTGGGTAATCAACGGATAACCCGCGCCCAGTGGCTTCTTGGCGGCGGGGCCGTCCGAGTGGACTGCGTCGTGGGAAACTCACACGGCATCACTCAGGATGGGACCGCGAATGGTACTTTTTTTTACATCGGATTACTCGCAGGTTTTTCCGATCAGCGCACCGTGTTGCTATCGAGGTAGCCAGCCTTCACGGCGGCAATGACGGCCGAAACCTTATTATTGACCCCCAGTTTGCGGATGGCTTCCTGTACATGAAAGTTGATCGTGCGGGCGCTGAGATTGAGAATCCGGGCGCTCTCGTACGCTGTCTTGCCAGCAGCGGCCAGTTTCAACACGTCGATTTCCCGCAGCGATAAATGCGGCGTCGGCGATTTGACCGGTTCCTTGGGCTGTGTCCGTGTGACCAGGTTGTGCAAGTGATGCCCAATGAACAGGGCGAAACCAAAATACTCATACAGCTCCCAGGCACTGATGGGGCAATGGCTCCGGGACAGGCTCAGAATGCTGCAGAACCCGCTTTGCTCATCATGAACGGCTTGTGACCAACCATGTTGTATTCCTTGCCGCTCAAGCGCTTCCCATATCCATGGGGTATTGCAGAACAGTTCTTCGCTCCAAAGAATCGGTAGTCTGGACTGATTGCAATGTGCTACTACTGGGTCAGTGGCGGAAAACCTGTTTTTTTCATATTCGGTGTTCCAATCTTTTGGATAGTTGTTGAATCGTACAGTGTGAAAATTCTCCGTTTTTGTTGGGCAAGTCGTTGAAAAAGAAAAAAATTTAAAGCCAATGTTTTTCACAAAGCTCAGTGATACCTGGAAAGCGGTCTCCAGTTCGGTAGTCGATGACAATTGCTGAAGTTGGAACTCCTTCCACCTTTCCATCATGAGGCTCCACAGTCCTGAAAGCTTGAGGTCGCAGCTTGGATCCAGAAAGTCAATGCGATTTGGATTGTAGGATGTTTCTTATACATGCGTTGAGAATTTTTGGGTTTACCGATAGCGCTCTGGAAACTTTATGGTTCTAACAGTAGTGCGTAATGAGGCTGTTGAATTTGCATGTCAACATTAATTCAATCATGCCTTATTGTTTTTAACTGAGTGGTTAATGGTAGTTGCACTCAATGAGAATTAGACGGTTTGTCAAAGACACTACAAAGCATCGGTGTTTATGGTGCCCACTTTGCGAGACACTGCCGTTATCTGTGAATGGAGCCCATCATGACTGCCAGTGAAGAGAAATTTACTCGCCAGACTTTGCTCGATGTCCAGCCGTTGACCCCGAGCCTGTTCACCTTGCGCGCCACCAGGGATCCGGGCTTTCGATTTCGTGGCGGCCAATTTGCCCGGTTGGGTGTGACCAAAGCCGATGGCAGCACGGTCTGGCGTGCCTATTCCATGGTTTCTTCACCCTTTGACGAGTTTCTCGAGTTCTTTTCCATTGTTGTGCCGGGGGGCGAGTTCACCAGCGAACTGAGCCGGCTGGGTGTAGGCGACACGTTACTGGTCGATCGCCAGGCCTTCGGTTATCTGACACTCGATCGTTTCGTAGACGGGCGTGATCTGTGGTTGTTGTCCACTGGTACGGGCCTGGCTCCGTTTTTGTCGATTCTTCAGGATTTCGAGGTGTGGGAGAAGTTCGAGCGAATCATCCTGGTCTACAGTGTGCGCGAGTCCCGGGAGCTGGCCTATCAGGAGCTGATCGCAGGGCTGGCGCAGCGCGATTACCTGGAGGAATACGCGCACAAGTTGCAGTTGATCAACACTGTGACGCGCGAACAGCATCCCGGCGCGCTGAATGGAAGGATTACCACGCTGATCGAAAATGGCGAACTGGAGCGGGTCGCCGGGGTGGCGCTGACGCCCGAGCATTCGCGAGTGATGCTGTGCGGCAACCCGCAGATGATTGATGACACACGCAAATTGCTCAAGCAGCGCGACATGCACCTGAGCCTCAGTCGTCGACCCGGTCAGGTGGCGGTAGAAAACTTCTGGTAAGCGCCTGTACTTGTAGGAGCGAGCTTGCTCGCGATGGATTCCGGAACGCCGCGTTTAACCGGAATAAACGCGGATTCGTTCACGGCCATCACGAGCACAGGGCTCAAGGCCGATTGTGCTGGGCCTTGAGCAGATCCCGGATCTCACCCAGCAACTCTTCCTCCTTGGTTGGAACTGGCGGCAGGCTAGGGGCGACGGCCTCTTCTCGCTTCAGGCGGTTGATGGCCTTGACGCCCATGAAGATGGCGAAGGCAACGATCACGAAGTCGATCAGGCTCTGGATGAACTTACCGTACGCCAGCACCACGGCGGGAGCGTCGCCACTGGCTGCCTTGAGCGTAATGGCCAGGTCACTGAAGTCCACACCTCCGATCAGCAGTCCGATGGGAGGCATCACCACATCACCGACGAACGATGTAACGATCTTGCCGAAAGCGGCGCCGATGATGATACCGACGGCCATGTCGACCACATTGCCTTTGACCGCGAAGGCCTTGAACTCGTTAAGCACGCCCATAGGTTTTTTCCTTGTTCCAGATGAGATTGATGATCGCAGTGTAAATCAGCGAGATGAATCCTGCTTGAAACGCCTGCTTACGGTGCCTGCTATCGACCGGATGAGCGATGAAAAGTTTTGGGGAGAGCTGATCTCGTACGTAACTTTCCCTCGTTGGTAAGCTTTGCAAGCCATTGTCACAGTCCATGCTTCTAATTCGGAAACAATGTGAAGGTGTTAACTTTCAATATGTTTATTGAAGCCAAGTGTGTTTGAAGTTAAAGCTCTAATCGCTGGAATGGATTAATTGTGAAAAAAGCATGAAAGTGGTCATGGTTGTATTACGGTTTTTGGAGTTGGGTTGTACGGTGGGGTGTTTGTTTATAGGGTTTGTACAGGTTTTATGTGGATTTGCTAGGCTGTTTATTAAAATGTCATCGCTGGCTTGTACAGTTTTCAACTTGTTTAAAGTGCTCGGTGTTTAAATTTTTCTTGGTTGTGCGTATGTACTCGTGATGTGAAAGAATCATGTGTATATAGAGCCCCGCCGGGTAATAGCCCGCACTGTCCACTCTCACCTGAGCTATCATCGCGGCTTTTGCCGGGGGTTAAGATGGCCAAGGCCAAACGCATGTACGGCTGCACCGAGTGCGGCTCAACCTTCCCGAAGTGGGCCGGCCAGTGCGGCGAATGCGGTGCCTGGAACACGCTGACCGAAACCATGGTGGAAAGCGGCGGGGCCTCGGCGCCGACCGGGCGCACCGGTTGGGCTGGCCAACAGGCGCAGATCAAGACCCTGGCTGAGGTCAGTGTTGAAGAGATTCCGCGCTTTTCCACCGCATCCGGCGAGCTGGATCGGGTGTTGGGTGGCGGTCTTGTTGACGGCTCGGTGGTGCTGATCGGCGGTGATCCCGGTATTGGCAAATCGACCATTTTGTTGCAAACCTTGTGCAACCTCGCCAAGGGCATGCCGGCACTCTACGTCACAGGGGAAGAGTCCCAGCAGCAAGTGGCCATGCGCGCCCGGCGCCTGGGGTTGCCCCAGGATCAACTGCGGGTCATGACCGAAACCTGCATCGAGACCATCATCGCCACGGCTCGCCAGGAAAAGCCCAGGGTCATGGTCATCGACTCGATCCAGACGATCTTTACCGAGCAGCTGCAATCGGCGCCGGGTGGCGTGTCCCAGGTGCGCGAAAGCGCGGCGTTGCTGGTGCGTTATGCCAAGCAGAGCGGCACGGCGATTTTCCTGGTCGGTCACGTGACCAAGGAAGGCGCGCTGGCTGGCCCACGCGTGCTGGAGCACATGGTTGATACGGTTCTGTATTTTGAAGGCGAGTCCGATGGCCGTCTGCGGTTGCTGCGAGCGGTGAAAAACCGTTTTGGCGCGGTCAACGAACTGGGGGTGTTCGGCATGACTGACAAGGGACTGAAGGAAGTCTCCAACCCTTCAGCGATTTTTCTGACGCGCGCTCAGGAAGAAGTCCCGGGCAGTGTGGTCATGGCGACGTGGGAAGGTACCCGGCCGATGCTGGTGGAAGTCCAGGCGCTGGTGGATGACAGCCATCTGGCCAATCCGCGTCGGGTGACGCTTGGGTTGGACCAGAACCGTCTGGCCATGTTGCTGGCAGTGCTGCACCGCCACGGCGGTATTCCGACCCATGACCAGGATGTGTTTCTCAACGTGGTTGGCGGCGTGAAGGTGTTGGAAACCGCCTCCGACCTGGCGTTGATGGCGGCGGTGATGTCCAGCTTGCGTAACCGGCCACTGCCCCATGACCTGCTGGTGTTTGGTGAGGTCGGTTTGTCCGGCGAAGTGCGCCCTGTGCCAAGCGGTCAGGAGCGCTTGAAGGAAGCGGCCAAGCACGGCTTCAAGCGCGCCATCGTGCCTAAAGGCAACGCACCGAAAGAAGCGCCAGCAGGGTTGCAGATCATTGCCGTGACGCGCCTGGAGCAGGCGCTCGACGCGTTGTTCGAGTGATACTCAGGTCAGGGTGCAGCCACAGTGGGAGCGAGCCTGCTCGCGAAAACGTCGTCGCAAACAACATCAATGTTGAATGTGATGCCCTCTTCGCGAGCAGGCTCGTTCCCACATGAATTCAGACGGCTAGGCTCGTCAGATTTCGATCAGTGCACCCAACTCCCGCTCCAGCTCCTGCGGATCACCCAGATTGAACTCAATCAATCGCCGCAAACGCTCAATCGACTCCAGGCTGATGTGCCGGCAGACAAAGCCGAGCTGGCCATGGTCCTCATGGGCCAACTGCACATCCATTTCGATGTCGATGTCTTCGCTCAGCTGAATGTCGACAAAAAAATCCTGCAGCGGATTGCCCAGCCACGGTTCAGGCCGCTCGATCAGCAAACCCTTGAGCGACAAATCGATCAGCTTCACCGGCCAGATGAATTCGCCCTGGCTCAGCTCGGTTCTGGCGTCGAACGCAATACGTTTGAAGCGGCGGCGATCGGCAGGGTGTTCGCTCATGGCGCAATCCTCTAGATGTTCGCTGACTATAGACCCGCCTTGTTAGAACCTGCCAGCCAGAATGGGCTCTAGACCAACGTTGGGCTATGGCCTTTGCTGTCAGGAGGGCTAAACTCGGTGAGCTGTCTTTCTGTCCACTCTGGCTGGAATAATAAAATGAAAAATAACAATAGCCCGCTACGCCACATACCCTGGCTGGTGCTGGCAATCGTTGGAGCGTGCGCCCTCGGTGTAGTGGCATTGCGTCGAGGCGAGGCGATCAACGCCTTGTGGATCGTGGTCGCTGCCGTGGCCATCTATTTGGTTGCGTACCGCTACTACAGCCTGTTCATCGCTAACAATGTGATGCAGCTCGACCCGCGACGGGCTACTCCCGCCGTGCTCAACAACGATGGTCTGGACTACGTCCCCACCAACAAACATATCCTTTTCGGTCACCACTTCGCGGCCATCGCCGGCGCGGGGCCGCTGGTCGGTCCGGTCCTGGCGGCGCAGATGGGCTACCTGCCCGGGACGCTGTGGCTGATTGCCGGGGTGGTGCTGGCCGGTGCCGTGCAGGACTTCATGGTCCTGTTCATGTCCACCCGCCGCAACGGCCGCTCCCTGGGCGATATGGTCCGTGAAGAGATGGGGCGGATTCCCGGCACCATCGCGCTGTTCGGCTGCTTCCTGATCATGATCATCATCCTCGCGGTGCTGGCGCTGATCGTGGTCAAAGCCCTGGCCGAAAGCCCGTGGGGCATGTTCACAGTGATGGCGACCATCCCGATCGCGATGTTCATGGGCATTTACATGCGCTACATCCGTCCGGGTCGCATCGGTGAAATCTCGGTGATTGGCGTGTTGCTGCTGCTGGGTTCGATCTGGCTGGGCGGGCAGATTGCCGCCGATCCGGTGTGGGCCAAGGCCTTCACGTTCACCGGCGTGCAGATCACCTGGATGCTGATCGGCTATGGTTTTGTCGCGGCGGTACTGCCGGTGTGGCTGATCCTCGCACCCCGCGACTACCTGTCGACTTTCCTGAAAATCGGCACCATCGTTGGGTTGGCCATCGGCATCCTGATTACCATGCCCGAGCTGAAAATGCCGGCGCTGACCCAGTTCGTCGACGGTACTGGCCCGGTATGGAAGGGCGGTCTGTTCCCGTTCCTGTTCATCACCATCGCCTGTGGCGCGGTGTCCGGTTTCCACGCGCTGATCTCTTCCGGTACCACGCCGAAGCTGCTCGATAACGAAGTCAACGCTCGTTACATCGGCTACGGCGGCATGCTGATGGAGTCCTTCGTGGCGATCATGGCCATGGTTGCCGCTTCGGTGATCGAGCCTGGCGTGTACTTCGCCATGAACAGCCCGGCGGCCGTAGTCGGCGGTGATGTCGTGGCGGTGGCGACTGCGGTCAGCAACTGGGGCTTCGCAATCACCCCGGACGCGCTGCAAGCGGTGGCTCATGACATTGGTGAAACCACCATCCTGGCCCGTGCCGGCGGTGCACCGACTCTGGCGGTGGGTATCGCACAGATTCTGCACAGCGTGCTGCCAGGTGAAAACACCATGGCGTTCTGGTACCACTTTGCAATCCTGTTCGAAGCGCTGTTCATCCTGACCGCAGTCGACGCCGGTACCCGTGCCGGACGCTTCATGCTGCAGGACTTGCTCGGTTCCTTCGTACCCGCGTTGAAGCGTACCGAATCCTGGACCGCCAACCTGATCGCCACCGCCGGTTGCGTGGCCATGTGGGGATGGCTGCTGTATCAAGGCGTGATCGATCCACTGGGTGGCATCAACACCCTGTGGCCGCTGTTCGGTATCTCCAACCAGATGCTGGCCGGTATCGCCCTGATGCTCGGCACCGTGGTGCTGATCAAGATGAAACGCCAGCGTTACATCTGGGTGACCTTGCTGCCAGCGACTTGGCTGCTGATTTGCACCACCACTGCCGGCTTCATCAAGCTGTTCGACCCTAATCCGGCGATCGGCTTCCTGTCGCTGGCCAAGAAGTACAGCGATGCCCTGGCAAACGGCCAGATCCTCGCCCCGGCCAAGGACATCACACAAATGCAACACGTGATCTTCAACGCCTACACCAACGCTACGCTGACCGCGCTGTTCCTGTTCGTGGTGTTCAGCATCCTGTTCTATGCACTCAAGGTCAGCATCGCCTCCTGGGGTAAAAAAGAACGTACGGATAAAGAATCGCCCTTCCAGGCGCTGCCGGATGCGTAATCGAGGAGTACCGCATGTTCAATGACCTGAGTCGCCTCGGTAAGTACCTCGGTCAGGCCGCGCGCCTGATGGTCGGCATGCCCGACTACGACAACTACGTCGAGCACATGCAGAGCAAGCACCCGGACAAGCCGGTGATGAGCTACGAGGCGTTCTTCCGCGAGCGCCAGGAAGCCCGTTACGGTGGCAAGGGTGGGCCGAAGTGCTGTTGAGCCGCTAAGGCTCTTGTAGGAGCGAGCTTGCTCGCGATGAACGCAAGGACACCGTGTGCATTCAGAATGCACGCGTTATCGTTGACGACCATCGCGAGCAAGCTCGCTCCTACATTTTTTGCGTCCTCATATTTGAAGGAGTATCGGGTTTGTCCTCCCCCATTCCAGTCACCATCCTCAGCGGCTTCCTCGGCGCCGGCAAAACCACCTTGCTGCGCCACCTGCTCAAAGCCGAACACGGCCTGAAAATCGCCGTGATCGAAAACGAATTCAGCGACGCAGGTATCGACACTCAACTGTTGGGCGACGAGCCCGTGCAAGTGATGACGCTGTCCAATGGCTGCGTCTGCTGCACCATTCACACCGACCTGACCAAGGCGCTTTACCTGTTGCTTGAACGCCTGGACAGCGGTGATATCGCATTCGACCGTCTGGTGATCGAGTGCACCGGACTGGCCGATCCGGCACCGGTGGCGCAGACCTTCTTCATTGACGAAGAGCTGCGTGAACGTTACCTCCTCGACGGCATCATCACTCTGGTGGATGCGGCACATGCCGACCTGCACCTGACCCAGACCATCGCCCAGGCACAGATCGGTTTCGCCGATCGCTTGCTGATCAGCAAGCGGGATCTGGTGGACGAGCCGGCCTTCACCGCGTTGAGTGAGCGTCTGACACGCATCAACCGTCGCGCGCCGATTCGTGTGGTCGACCATGGCAAGATCGATCTGGCGGAACTGCTCGACGTACGCGGTTTCAACCTCAACGCCGACCTCGGTGGTGGCGTGAATTTGCGGCCGGTTACCAGTGCACCCTCCATCGACCGCATCTCCAGCCTGGTGCTGCGCACCGACAAACCGCTGGATATCGACAAGCTCAGCGAGTTTATGAACGAGCTGTTGGAGGACCATGGCAAGCAGTTGCTGCGCTACAAGGGCGTGTTGAACATTCTGGGCGAGCCGCGACGCATGGTGTTTCAGGGAGTACTGAAGCTTTACGGTTTCGACTGGGACACGGAATGGACGGACGATGAAGCGCGTGAAAGCGTTATCGTGTTCATTGCCGATGAGTTGCCGGAAGATAAGATTCGGGCGGGGTTTGCCAAAGTGGCTGGGAATTGAACCCGTTCGTAGAGTGATAATGAACTATGGCATCTGAAGAGGCGGGCAAGACGCATGCGTCGTGCCCGCCAAGTTTGGCGTGTTACATCAGACTTCATTCGGATGGTTGATGTAGGCGGCGTTTCTTTTCAGTATGTTCAAGTTAAAAGCCAGTGCGCTCCCATCTTTTGCGGCGATATAAATATAGGGAGAGCCTCGGGCTATTTGTGTATGCAGCACTCCCGAGTTTCTAGCTTGTAAGTAGATGCAGGGTGTCATGTCATTCAGGTTTTCAAGGTTGAGGGGGATGCCGTTTTCTCTAATCAAATAAAAGGTATCTGATTCAGCTGGGGGAAAAGCACCAATTAATCCATTGTCGTTGGGGCTGAGGCACATTCCGTAATAAGGGCCCTGCGTACGGATGTAGAGTCGGTAGCCGTTACTGGTATGCCTGAAGTAGAGCGCCAGGCGAGGTTTGTGATTGATGGGGACTTCGCTTCGCAAGCCTAATAAGTGTGAGTCGTCGCGTGCTTGCGGGCGGCCGGTAAAAGATCCACCGCTGGCGCGAGTAGGCGTGGATATCGCCCGTTCGCCGTACATCTCTTCCAGAAAGTGCAACAGACTGAAGTCAGTGCCGATGGTCGCAATAAAAGATTGTTGCCGATCAGTACTCATGGGGCTTCCTTCCTTGGTCATTAATGTAAATATCAGGGTTGATTTTGTTGGAGCAACATTGACGCTGGAATGACTTTAAGTGTTCCGGGTTTATAACGTCAGTTGGCGCGCCGGGTATAAAGCTAGCAATCAGGTGGGGGGAGTGAACACGTATTAAAGTTGTTCTGATGTTTCAGTAGTTTTTGCTTTAAAGATGGTAAGTAATGGCGTGCAATTTCGAGCAATAAAAAACCCGGCCAAGTTGGCCGGGTTCTTTTAACGCGTTTCCGCTATCAGGCGCCGTACACCGGCAGCTTCTTGCAGATGGCCTTGACCTTCTCACGAACGGCGTCGATGACCGCGTCGTTGTTCAGGTCAGCCAGGATGTCGCAGATCCAGCCGGCCAGTTCCTTGCACTCGGCTTCCTTGAAACCACGAGTGGTCACGGCCGGGGTACCGAAGCGCAGACCGGAAGTGACGAACGGGGAGCGTGGGTCGTTTGGCACGGAGTTCTTGTTCACGGTGATGAACGCTTTGCCCAGGGCGGCGTCAGCGTCTTTACCGGAGATTTCCTGCTTGATCAGCGACAGCAGGAACAGGTGGTTCTGGGTACCGCCGGACACCACGTCAAAACCGCGCTCGATGAACACGCTGGCCATGGCCTGGGCGTTTTTCACCACTTGTTGCTGGTAAGCCTTGAACTCAGGCTGCAGCGC
The DNA here is from genome assembly GCF_051216495.1 of Pseudomonas baetica. Lineage (GTDB taxonomy): Bacteria > Pseudomonadota > Gammaproteobacteria > Pseudomonadales > Pseudomonadaceae > Aquipseudomonas > Aquipseudomonas baetica_B. The sequence continues at coordinate 26,026 of NZ_JBPKAM010000005.1, forward strand.
TTCCTTGAAGCAGATCGCTTTAGCGGCGATCACGTGCTCCAGCGGGCCACCCTGGGCGCCAGGGAATACTGCGGAGTTCAGCTTCTTCTCGATGTCGGCATTGGCGCGAGCCAGGATCAGGCCGCCACGTGGACCGCGCAGGGTCTTGTGAGTGGTGGTGGTCACGACGTCGGCGAATGGAACCGGGTTCGGGTAGACACCAGCGGCAACCAGGCCGGCCACGTGGGCCATGTCGACGAACAGGTAGGCGCCTACCTTGTCGGCGATGGCGCGGAAGCGTGGGAAGTCCAGAACCTGCGAGTAGGCAGAGAAACCGGCCACGATCATTTTCGGCTTGTGCTCGACCGCCAGGCGCTCGACTTCGTCGTAGTCGATCAGGCCGTTGGCATCGATGCCGTACTGGATGGCGTTGTACAGCTTGCCGGAGGACGAAACGCTGGCACCGTGGGTCAGGTGACCACCGTGGGCCAGGCTCATGCCCAGGATGGTGTCACCGGCCGACAGCAGGGCCAGGTAGACGGCGCTGTTGGCTTGCGAACCGGCGTGCGGCTGAACGTTGGCGTAATCAGCGCCGAACAGTTCCTTGGCTCTATCGATTGCAAGCTGCTCGACCACGTCGACGTACTCGCAACCGCCGTAGTAGCGTTTGCCCGGGTAGCCTTCGGCGTACTTGTTGGTGAGTACCGAGCCTTGAGCTTCCATCACCGCAGGGCTGGTGTAGTTTTCCGAAGCGATCAGCTCAATGTGCTCTTCCTGGCGCTGAGCTTCTTGCTCCATGGCGGCAAAGAGATCGGCGTCGTACTTGGCAATAGTCAAATCACGGCTGAACATGGCGGTCCTCAAGGATCGGGGGCGGAAAAGGGGGGCATTCTAACCCAACCGCTTTTAGAAGGGATATGAAACACAGTCAGGTTGTGGATAAGCGGGCTTCAAGCTGCAAGCCACAAGCTTCAAGCAAAAGCGAATCTGCTCTTTCTTGCCGCTTGTAGCTTGCCGCTTATAGCTACTCTTCGTGTTCGATTGATTGAAGCTGTCGGTCTCAATCAATCGAACACGAAGAGCGCATCATTGCTGAACTGCACTTCGAACATGTCCGCCGGCATCGGGCGGCCGAACAGGTAACCCTGAACTTCGTCGCAACCGTGTTCCCTGAGGAAATCGAGCTGCTCATGGGTTTCCACGCCTTCGGCGATCACTGCCAGGTTGAGGCTGTGGGCCATGGCGATGATTGCCCGGGCGATCTGCGCATCCTGTTCACCTGACGGCAGTCCGTCGACGAAGGTGCGGTCGATTTTCAGCACATCGATCGGGAACTGCTTGAGGTAGTTGAGCGACGAGTAACCGGTGCCGAAGTCGTCGACCGCAATGCTCAGGCCAAGGTTTTTCAGGCCGTCGAGAATCTGCATGGCCTCGCTGACTTCGCGCATCAGAATACTTTCGGTCAGTTCCAGTTCCAGGCACGCCGGTGGCAAGCCGGTGTCCTTGAGGATGGTGGCTATCCGCGTGCCGAGTTGGCCATCGGAGAACTGCCGCGCCGAAATGTTCACCGACACCTTGGGCACCCGCACCTTGGCCTGATGCCAGGTTTTGAGCTGACGGCACGCCTCGCTGATCACCCAGTCGCCCACGTCCACCACAAGACCAAGCTCTTCAAGCACCGGAATGAAATCGCCCGGCGGCACAAGGCCGCGGCGTGGGTGACGCCAGCGCAACAGGGCTTCGGCACCGGTCAAGCGTTTGCCGTCGCCGCTGAATTGCGGCTGGTAGAACAGTACAAACTCGTTCTGTTCCAAGGCATGGCGCAGGTCGCTTTCCAGTTCCAGGCGCTCCAGGGCGCTGGCGTTCATGTCCGCCTGATAGAACTGGAAGTTGTTCTTGCCGCGCTCCTTGGCGTGGTACATCGCAGTGTCGGCGTTTTTCATCAACTGGCTGAGTTCGTTGCCATCCTGGGGGCTCAGGGCGATGCCGATACTGGCGGTGACAAAGAACTCGCGGCCTTCGAGCACGAACGGTTTCACCAGGCTGGCGAGGATCTGTTCCGCCACGTGAATCGCCCTGTTCAAGGCGATTTCACGGTTGGCCCGTGGTTGCAGGAGCAGGGTGAACTCATCGCCGCCCATGCGTGCCACGGTGTCGTCATCGTCGACGCAACCGAGCAGGCGCGTGGCCATTTCCTTGAGCATGCGGTCGCCGGCGGCGTGGCCCAGAGAGTCGTTGATCGGCTTGAAGCGGTCGAGGTCAAGGAACATCAACACCACCCAGGACTTCTGCCGCTCGGCCGCTTGCAGGGCCGTGTGCAGGCGATCCTGGAACAGTGTGCGGTTGGGCAGGTGCGTCAGGGCGTCGTAGTAGGCGAGGCGGTGAATCCGCTGCTCACTGGCCTTGCGCTCACTGATGTCGCTGAAGAAGCACACGTAACTGGCGAGGTCACCTTCATCGTCCAGCACCGCAGTGATGCCAACCCAGGCCGGGTAATGCTCGCCATTGCGCCGTTTGAGCCAGACTTCGCCCTCCCAGGTGCTGTTCTGGTTCAGTTGTTTGAGTACGTATCGTAGATGGGCTTCCTGCTGCTCGTCGACGGTCAGCATGTTCGGCAACTGGTCGAGCACCTGTTCCACCGCATAACCGCTGACGCGGCTGAAGGCTTCGTTGGCCTGGACAATGTAGCCGGCCGGGTCGGTGATCAGGATCGCCGAGGTTGAGTGCTCGAACACCGTAGCGGCCATGCGCAGGTCTTTTTCCGCGCGGCGTTGCTGGCTGATGTCGCGTCCGACCCCGAGTACGCCTTCGAAGGCGCCATGCTCGTCCCAGACCAATACCAGCCGCAACTCGATCGGAATCTTGCGCCCGTCGGCCCGCAGGCAGTCGAACAGGAACAGTTGGGTCTGCACCTGGCTGCGCAACAGGGCTAGCTGCTCGGGTTGATCCAGCGCTTTGCTGACCCGTTCCATCAGGCTGTAGATGCCGGTCAGTTGCTGCGGGTTGGCAATGGTCGATTGCCAGCCGTTCTGGAAAATCCATTCGGCATCGTAGCCCAGCACGACTTGCACCGATGGGCTGACGTAATTGAGTGTCATGCGGTTATCGGTGGAGAAGATCACGTCACTGATGCTTTCGGCGAGCATCCGGTAGCGCTGCTCGCTGTCACGCAAGGATTCGCTGGCTTCGATCTGCTCGGTGACGTCCTTGGCTACACCAATGATGCGCGTCACCTGATCGTGTTTGTCCCGTGCCAGGGCCTGTTCGCGAATGTCAAAACGTCGCCATTCACCGTCCCTGTGACGAAAGCGCAACTGGCATTGCATCAACTGACTGTAGCCGCCTTGTCGCTGGATCTGGCGCGAGCGGTGGTAGTAGTCGGCATCGTCGGGATGCAGAAGGATTTCCCAGAAGTACTCGCCCATCTGGTGCAGTTCAGTACGGTTGTAGCCCAGGGTCTGGCCCAGATGGTGGTTGCTGAAGATCATGCGCTGGCTGATCACGTCCTGCACGTACAGGTGATCGGGCACGGTGCGCACTACATCGGACCAGAAACCTTCGCGCTCCTGCAATGACAACTCGATCAACTTGCGGCTGGTGATATCGGTGATGCTCAGGATCACCGCTTTATAGTCTTCAGGGCTTTGCGGCAGACGCAGCACCAGCCACAGGTGCAGGTCGCGACCATTGGCGTCCCGGTGCTTGATCTCCAGCTCTAGCTGCTGTTGCTGATTGAGCACCGCTTCGAGCACCTGATTGCCGATGGCGCTGCCAGCGAGCGGGTTGCCATTGATCAGCAGGTCCCAGGCTTGCCCGGAGCCGCTGACGTTCAGCAGTTGCAGGGCAACCTGATTGACCTCGGTAATACGCAGTGCCTGCAACAATTGCCGGCGTTGTTCCGGGTTATCCAGCCACGCCTGCAATTGCTCGGTGTTTTGCAGTCCAGCCTTGTCGAAGGTGCTTGCGAGGCTGGACATATCGAGTACGCACAGCGCGACGCCAGTGCCTTCGAAAATGTCCTGATAACGCCGGCGACCTTCATGCAACTGACGCTGACGTCGGCGCATGTTCAGCAGGACGATAAACGGCAGCGTGGAAAAGGCCAGGCCCAGCAGGCATTTACCGATGAAGGCCGGCAACAGTTCTTCGAGTACACGCTGGCGATCGAACAGCCCGCGCAATTGCCAGTCGCTGCCGCTCAGCGGGACGGTCAGCACGCTGTTGCTCAAGTCGTCCTCGGTCAGTGTGCCCGGGTTGACCAGCGGCAGGGCTTCATCGCGGCTGATGATCTGGTGGTTGAAGCGGTTTTCCACCAGCCACTGCGGGCGGCCTTCGGCCTCGTTCAGTTTGGTCAGGGACAGAAAAAACGTCGGCTTGAAGCGCAAGGCCCAGTAGCCGCGGATACTGCCGCTGGCTTGATGCAACAGCAGGTGCACCATTGAGCCGTCGATGGCATTGCTGAAATAGTGAGGCTGGGCACGACTGCGCCGGACCAGTTCGCTCAGGTAGTCGGCGTCTTCGCTGTTGCTAGCGCTGTCAGCGAGGATTGTGCCGGACGGGCTGAGCAGGGCAAGGCTGGTCAGGTCGGGCAAGGACTTTTGCAGTTTGCGCAGCAACTCCTGCTGTTCGTCGGCATTTTGCGGCTGCTCGACGATCGGTAGCAGATTGAGGGCGATCTGTGCGTTGAGCGCCATATTCAGACTGACTTGGGCGGCCAGGTCGGCGGTGTAGTCGATGGTGTATTGACGCTGGCTTTTCCGGGTTTCACGGAGCTGGTCCAGCAACTGCCAGAACAACAGTGCGAGCAACATCAGCACAAGCATTGCCAACGCGCCTTTCAGGGTTCCGCGCAGGGGCGAACCGGGCGCCGCTGTCGGTGCGCTGGTGGTCAGGGACGGAGGGACGTTGGGCAAACTTTAATCCTGCGGTTTGGCTGGACTGGCGCGACGTGCACTATAAGCCGGACGCCCGAAGGGCGGCTAGCATGCCTTGAGTTGTGGCAAAGTGCCAGCCCTGCTTGGCTGGACTGCCTCTCGTCATTGAGGTAGCTTTGCCGGTTACGCGGGAGCGTTCCAGCTCCTAGAATCAGACTTTTTCAGCGCGTCTATATTGAGTCTCTTCAATTGGACGTCGCGCGCGGTCTGGCCAGGCATCGTCTGCGCTTTAATCATTCATCTGTCACTGACCCTAGGTTCTCCATGGCTCAATACGTATTCACCATGCATCGGCTGGGCAAAGTTGTGCCGCCGAAGCGGGAAATCCTGAAAAACATCTCTCTGTCGTTCTTCCCGGGCGCCAAGATCGGCGTACTCGGCCTCAACGGTTCGGGTAAGTCCACGCTGTTGAAAATCATGGCTGGCGTCGACACTGAGTTTGAAGGCGAAGCCCGTCCGATGCCGGAGCTGAACATCGGTTATCTGCCGCAGGAACCACAACTGGATCCGACCAAGACCGTGCGTGAAGTGGTCGAGGAAGCGGTCAGCGTGATCAAGGACGCTCAAGCGCGTCTGGACGAGGTTTACGCGGCCTACGCTGATCCGGACGCGGACTTCGACAAACTGGCTGCCGAACAGGCCAAGCTCGAAGCCATCCTGCAGGCCAGCGACGGTCACAACCTGGAGCGCCAACTGGAAGTCGCTGCCGATGCGCTACGTCTGCCAGCCTGGGACGCGAAGGTCGAGCACCTGTCCGGTGGTGAAAAGCGTCGAGTGGCCCTGTGCCGCCTGCTGCTATCCGCGCCTGACATGCTGCTGCTCGACGAGCCGACCAACCACCTGGACGCCGATTCCGTCGCCTGGCTGGAGCACTTCCTGCACGATTTCCCGGGCACCGTGGTCGCGATCACGCACGACCGTTACTTCCTGGACAACGTAGCGGGCTGGATCCTGGAGCTCGACCGCGGCGCGGGCATTCCTTACGAGGGCAACTATTCGGGTTGGCTGGAAGCCAAGTCCGATCGTCTGGCCCAGGAATCCAAGCAGCAGTCGGCCCACGAAAAAGCCATGAAGGAAGAACTGGAGTGGGTGCGCAAAGGCGCCAAGGCCCGCCAGTCGAAATCCAAGGCTCGTCTGCAACGCTTCGAAGAAATGCAATCGCAGGAATTCCAGAAGCGCAGCGAAACCAACGAGATCTACATCCCGGCCGGTCCCCGTCTGGGCGACAAGGTCATCGAATTCAAGAACGTCACCAAGGGCTATGGCGATCGCGTGCTGATCGACAACCTGTCGTTCTCCATGCCTAAAGGCGCCATCGTCGGCGTGATCGGTGGTAACGGTGCCGGTAAGTCGACCCTGTTCCGCATGCTGATGGGCAAGGAAACTCCGGATTCGGGCAGCATCGAAATCGGTGAAACCGTGCAACTGGCGTGCGTCGACCAGAGCCGCGAAGACCTGGACGGCAGCAAGACTGTGTTCCAGCAGATCTCCGACGGTTCCGACCAGATCCGCATCGGCAACTACGAGATCCCATCGCGTACTTACGTCGGTCGCTTCAACTTCAAGGGCGGCGACCAACAGAAGTTCGTCAAGGACCTGTCCGGTGGTGAACGCGGTCGCTTGCACCTGGCCTTGACCCTGAAGGAGGGCGGCAACGTCCTGCTGCTCGACGAACCGTCCAACGACCTCGACGTTGAAACCCTGCGTTCCCTGGAAGAAGCCCTGCTGGACTTCCCGGGCGCCGCCATTGTGATCTCTCACGATCGGTGGTTCCTTGACCGTGTGGCGACTCACATTCTGGCGTACGAAGACGACTCGCAAGCGGTGTTCTTCGAAGGCAACTACACCGAGTACGAAGCCGATCGCAAAAAGCGTCTCGGCGAAGCGGCTGCCCAGCCGCATCGGGTACGGCACAAGAAGCTGGCCTGATTTCGGGTTGGTTGCATGAAAAAGCGGAGCCTTTGGGCTCCGTTTTTTTTGCCTGCGTTTTTTCAGGGATACCGAGTTGAATTCATCGCTGGCAGGCCAGCTCCCACAGAGTTTTGTGCAGGCAATAATTCCCGATCCACCACCAAGCCCTGTGGGAGCCAGCCTGCTGGCGATGACGGTGTAACTGTTGGTGCATGGCTTGGATCTGAACTCCCTATTCAGGTGCAGGAATGACCGATAATCGGCATAAATTTATATCGTGCGCACCATTTAATTTCATAAAAGCGACATGCTGCTCTGTTCTTGTGCGTAAATCGTTTGTTAAAGTCCGGCTCAAATTTTTCCAATGACAATAAATTTGCCGAGACTTTTCCATGATCGAATCCGTCGACTCCTTCCTTGCTCGCCTGAAAAAACGCGACCCGGACCAGCCTGAATTCCATCAGGCTGTCGAAGAGGTCCTGCGCAGCCTGTGGCCCTTTCTCGAAGCCAACCCGCACTACCTGACCTCGGGGATTCTGGAGCGCATTTGCGAGCCGGAGCGGGCGGTGGTGTTTCGGGTTTCCTGGGTCGACGATCATGGCAAAGTGCAGGTCAATCGCGGTTTCCGGGTCCAGATGAACAGCGCCATCGGCCCGTACAAGGGCGGCTTGCGTTTCCATCCTTCGGTGAACCTCGGTGTTTTGAAATTCCTCGCGTTCGAGCAGACCTTCAAAAACTCACTGACTTCGCTGCCCATGGGCGGCGGCAAGGGCGGCTCGGACTTCGATCCGAAGGGCAAGAGCGATGCGGAAGTCATGCGCTTCTGCCAGGCCTTCATGAGCGAGCTGTACCGTCACATCGGGGCCGATGTTGACGTGCCAGCCGGCGATATCGGTGTCGGCGCCCGCGAGATCGGCTTCCTGTTCGGTCAGTACAAGCGCCTGAGCAACCAGTTCACCAGCGTGCTGACCGGCAAGGGGCCAAGCTATGGCGGCAGCCTGATTCGTCCGGAGGCTACCGGCTTCGGTTGCGTGTACTTCGCCGAGGAAATGCTCAAGCGTCGCGGCTTGTCGGTCGAAGGCAAGCGCGTGGCGATCTCCGGCTCCGGCAACGTCGCCCAATATGCGGCACGCAAGGTCATGGACCTGGGCGGCAAAGTGATTTCGCTGTCGGACTCCGAAGGCACGCTGTACTGCGAAAGTGGGTTGACCGAGGAGCAATGGCAGGCACTGCTGGAACTGAAAAACGTCCAACGCGGACGCATCAGTGAGCTGGCTGGCCGCTTTGGTCTTGAATTCCGCGCCGGCCAGCATCCGTGGGGCCTGAGCTGCGACATCGCGCTACCGTGCGCCACGCAAAACGAATTGGATGCCGATGCCGCTCGCGCATTGCTGCGTAACGGCTGCATCTGTGTGGCGGAAGGCGCGAACATGCCGACTACCCTGGAGGCCGTGGACCTGTTCATCGAAGCGGGCATCCTGTTCGCGCCGGGCAAGGCGTCCAACGCCGGCGGGGTGGCCGTGAGCGGGCTGGAGATGTCGCAGAACGCCATGCGCTTGCTGTGGACTGGTGGTGAAGTGGACAGCAAGCTCCACGCGATCATGCAGTCGATCCATCACGCCTGTGTGCATTACGGTGAAGAGAACGGGCAGGTCAACTACGTCAAAGGCGCGAACATCGCCGGTTTCGTCAAGGTCGCCGATGCCATGTTGGCCCAAGGCGTGGTTTAAGCCGGTTCGATACGGATGATCTCGATCAGTTGATCGCCAGCCGGGCGTTGCCACAGCACCTCGTCACCGAGTTGCGCCCCGAGCAGCGCCCGCCCTAGCGGCGAGCTCCAGTTGATCAGGCCCTTGGCGACATTGGCCTGATCTTCTCCAACCAGTTGTACGCGGCGCTCGGTATTGTGTTCATCGGCATAGGTGACCCAACTGCCGATCTGGACCTTGCGGGTTGAAGTCGCGGGCGGTACCACTTGGGCACTTTGCAGGCGTTGATGGAAGTAGCGTAAATCGCGCTCAAGGTTGGCCATCAACTGCTTGTCGGCCTGATCGCCAAGCGCTGATTGTTCGTCGTGCAGTACTTGCAGCCCCGCGACCTTGTCCTGCAGCAGGCCCAGGCCGGCTGGCGTGACGTAGTTCGGCTGCGTACTGACCTGACGTTCGACCGGCTGATCGGTCTGGGCGGCAGCATTATCTTCATTGACGAAAGCGCGGCTCATGGATTCCTCCCGATAGGGGTTTGGGCCATGGTTGCAGGCTTTTGGTTTCGCTGGATGTCTATCAGCGACCTATTGCGAGCGATAGGCGCGGGCGGCGTCCTGATCCTTTTGCTGTTGCCAGGCTTTGTCGCGCTCGTCCCTGTGGCTGTTGCGATAGTCCTCCCGCTCCTGGCTTTCGCGTATGGCCTGGCACTGGCGAAAACCATCGTTCCAGCCTTCAGCGTAGTTCTGGTCCTTCAGATAACGCGGGACATTTTTGCGAAACTCGCCGCTGATAGCCCCGGCGGCTTGCCGACCACTGCTGCACCCGTCATCGAAACCATCGGCGAACTCCGGTGGATAACCCTTGGCGATCAAATCCTCGTGGGTTGTTTGGCAACCGGCGATCAACAGCAACAAACCCGCTAAACCTGCGTAACGCCACATCTTCGACTCCCGGGCCGTTTGACGGCCTATAGGGAAAGTCTAGGTGTGAGTTCGTCGGCCGTTTGTGCAAGGGGCGTGAAAAATCCATTCAACACTACACATCCCCTGTGGGAGCGAGCCTGCTCGCGAAAGCGGTGGATCAGCCAGCATTGATGGTGACTGACACTCCACATTCGCGAGCAGGCTCGCTCTCACAGGAGGTCAATAGTGATACCACTTCACCTCAAGCATCACTTCGTTCTCGGGAGTGGCCAGGTGGCTGAATTCCCGCTGGGCACTCAGGCGCAAGCCCAGGTTACGGGACAACTCCCATTGCTGATTCAGGCTCACGCTGCGACGCACTTCGCCGTTGGTGAAGAAATCCCCCTTGGTTTCCAGGCTGAAGTTGCCCAGGGGGTTTTTCCACAGCAGGCCCGTATTGAAACCTGCCGCCGGGGCGATGAAGGCGGCGAAATCATTGTTGTGTTCAACGCGAACGGTGCCCAGGGCGAAACCCAGCATGTCGTCGCCCAACTGCCAGGTCCCACCGCCACCGCCATTGACGTGGCTGACCAGATTCTCGTCGTCATGCTTGCCCGGAACCCGCTCCAGGCCACCAGTGACTTGCCATGACAGTGGCTGCAGCAGCTCATTGCGCGGCGTCAGGGAGCGGATGGTGGCCAGGTCCAGTTGTTGCACCTGCCAGTCATTGCTTTCGTACTGGCGCAGTTTCAGTTGCAGGATTTCGATCTGTGCACCGAGTGGGAAGCTTTCGGCGTTGTCGTTGAGGTCGTGATAGGCCATACGCAGGCCATATTCGCCAAAGGCACGATCGCCCCGGGTGCCGATGCCTGCCTGCCAGGTGCGGGATTCATGACCATCCTCGGGCAGGCCGGGTTGCGGGATGTCCAGTTCCGGTGCCGGGTTCTGGTTGATCGCCCGCAGCAGTTCGAAACTTCGCTGCGCGCGTTGCGGGTCACGCTCCTGACCGTTGGCGCGGTAGCGCTCCAGGCGATAGGCCGCATCGATGATCAGTGCCTGACGGTCGCGGGGTTGTGCCTTGAATGCCGGGGTTTGCAGTTGCTGCTGGTCGGCGCTGACGTTCAGCACCCACTGCTGTTCGTCATCGCTCAACGGCTCGGCACGACTGAGCAATTCCCTTTCACGAGATGGACGGTACTGAATGGACTCCACCAATCCGGCCTCTTTTACGGCTTTGACAGTATCGGTCGGGATGGCCGTGATTGGGAATTGCTCGGTCAAGCGCAGGCTTGGACGCGCTACTTGCAGTAGTTCCAGCAAACGATAGGAGCAGTTTTCGTCGAAGAAGAAATAGTCGAACTGAATCTGTTTGAGTTCCCAGACGTGCTCGACCATACGCTCGGTCTCAACCTGGGTCAGGTTCAAGCGGTATTCCCACAGGTCACGGTTTTCCAGGCTGCGGTATTCCGAGAGTTTTTCCTGGTAGGGCACCAGTGCAAACAGGCCGGGATACCCCCCCATCAAGCCTTTCCAGGCGTAGAGGATGCTGTTGTCCGAACCTTCGATATACGCGCCGAAGTTGATGGCGTAACTGAGCAGCGAGGTCTTGTCGCTTTGTGTATCCGCCTGATCGATGCGCAGCAAGGTGTGGCCGAACATGGAGGACGGGCTGTTGAGGTAGGCCGCCGGGAAAATCATCACCGCACTGTGGGGCGAGACGTCCTTGAACCACTGCTTGAATTCGGCGCAGTCCGGCGTCGGCAGATCGGTCAGGTTGAGCTGCGCTTTCAGCCAGCGGGTACGCGCCGGGTAAACGCATTGCGCATGTTGCTCGCCGGCGCTGGCCGGGGCGTACAGCGCCTGCACGGTGGCCGACAGCTCGTGGTCGGGGTGTTCGTTACCGTCGGCGGCGAGGAAAAACTTCTTGTCGCTGACATAGCTGCGCCAGCCGCCGAGCTTGGCGGTTTCGTAATGGCCCAGGGAAATCCAGAAAGGGTCGTTGGCCAGTTGCTGCAAACGTTGATTGTCAATGTGTGGCGCGGCGGACAGCGGGGCGCAGACACAGAGCGCCAGCCAGGCAAGGCGTTTGAGCATAGTCAGCAACTTAAACAGGAAAAAACGAAGACCAAAGATGCAGGCCAAAAGAGCCAGGTCCAAAAAATAAAACCCGCTTCCCGAAAGAAGCGGGGCGTGTCGAGCTTATGCCGGTGTGGCGTACTTGGCCAGACGAGGATCGTTCTTCAGAACGGCCAGGGTGTTGGTGTGCACATCTTCCGCGGTCACATCAGCCTTGCTGAAGATCTGCTGGAAGTGCTCGTGAGTGACGGCGGCGAAGTGCGCACGGTCTTCCGGCGCTACGCCCAGTACCACGGCATAAGTGGTCAGCGCTTCGCCCTGACCTTTGGCCATGTCTTCGGACAGCTCGTTCATCATGCCATTCATGGCAAACCAGGATTTGCCGCCGTAGGTCAGCGACGCGTTGGTGGAGCAACCGTTGGTACCGGATGTCATGCCGAAGGTTGCGTTACCGGAAGTGCCGTTGGTGGTGGATGCCAGGAAGTGAGCCGGAGTACCACGCTGACCTTCGAACAGCATGTTGCCCCAACCGCAATCCGGGCCGCCTGGCGCCTGTGCCATGGCGTTGATGGATACAGCGGTGAAGAGAGTACCGAGAAGAATCCGTTTCATAGCTTTGTTCTCTTTATGTGCATACCAATGGACAAGGGGTCTGGCCCGGCTCAATGCCTGACGGCGCCAGTTGGGCCGGTTATTAGTCCAGCCGCGCAGCTTGGAGTTTAGGCACGATCACGGGGTTCCGTGATTTTTTGCAAAACATTGGCTGAAAACAGTGATTTGGCGCGGCTCTGCGCCGGGGATTCGACTTGACTATGCTTTGGCCTGAGGCGCTCCTTGCCAGTCAGGCATGGGCAGCGCCAGAATGCCGCTATCTGCCCCGCCTGATGTAAGGAAGCCCGATGCCTGATCCTGTTGCTGCCAGCTTGCGTCTAGCGCCTGAAGCGCTGACCCGTCCGTTTTCCGCTGAACAGTTCAGCTTCTCTACCACCAATGATCTGGAGCCCTTCCGCGGTGTGCTCGGCCAGGAACGTGCGGTCGAAGCCTTGCAGTTCGGTGTGGCCATGCCACGCCCCGGTTACAACGTATTCGTCATGGGCGAACCTGGCACAGGCCGGTTTTCGTTCGTCAAACGCTACCTGAAGGCCGAAGGCAAGCGCCTGCAGACCCCGGCGGACTGGGTCTACGTCAATAATTTCGATGAACCACGCGAACCGCGTGCACTGGAGTTGCCATCGGGCAGCGCCGGCGCCTTCATCGGTGACATCAACGGCTTGATCGATAACCTGCTGGCAACCTTTCCGGCGGTGTTCGAACACCCGTCGTATCAGCAGAAAAAAAGTGCCATCGATCGCGCGTTCAACCAGCGCTACGACAAGGCTCTGGATGTCATAGAGCGTCTGGCCCTGGAAAAAGACGTCGCGCTCTACCGCGACAGCAGCAACATCGCCTTTACCCCGATGCTGGAAGGCAAGGCGCTGGACGAGGCGGAGTTCGCCCAATTGCCGGAAGCCGAGCGCGAGCGTTTCCACGAGGACATCTCGGCCCTCGAAGAGCGGTTGAACGAAGAGCTCGCCAGCCTGCCGCAATGGAAGCGCGAATCGAGCAATCAGTTGCGCCACCTCAACGAAGAAACCATCACCCTGGCCTTACAGCCATTGCTGTCGCCATTGTCGGAGAAATATGCCGAGAACGCGGCGGTCTGCGGTTACCTGCAGGCCATGCAGGTGTACCTGCTCAAAACCGTGGTCGAGCAATTGGTGGACGACAGCAAGACCGACGCCGTCGCGCGCAAGCTGCTGGAAGAGCAATACGCCCCGAGCCTGGTGGTCGGTCATTCGGCCAGCGGTGGGGCGCCAGTGGTGTTCGAGCCGCACCCGACCTACGAAAACCTCTTCGGGCGTATCGAATACAGCACTGATCAGGGGGCGCTGTACACGACGTATCGACAGCTGCGGCCGGGGGCGCTGCACCGCGCCAACGGCGGTTTCCTGATCCTGGAAGCGGAGAAAATGCTCAGTGAGCCGTTCGTGTGGGACGCGCTGAAACGCGCCCTGCAATCGCGCAAGCTGAAGATGGAGTCGCCGCTGAGCGAGATGGGTCGTTTCGCGACAGTCACCCTGACGCCGCAGCACATTCCGTTGCAGGTCAAAGTGGTGATCATCGGCGCCCGTCAGCTCTATTACACGCTGCAGGACCTGGATCCGGACTTCCAGGAGATGTTCCGTGTCCTGGTGGATTTCGATGAAGACATCCCGATGGTTGACGAAAGCCTGGAGCAATTCGCTCAGTTGCTTAAAACCCGTACTTCCGAAGAAGGCATGGCGCCATTGACCGCCGATGCGGTGGCGCGCCTGGCGACGTACAGCGCACGTCTGGCTGAGCATCAGGGGCGCTTGTCGGCACGGATCGGAGATCTGTTCCAACTGGTCAGCGAAGCGGATTTCATTCGTCATCTCGCCGGGGATGAAATGACTGACGCCGGTCACATCGAACGGGCGCTCAAGGCCAAGGCTACTCGCACCGGGCGCGTGTCGGCGCGGATTCTCGACGACATGCTGGCGGGGATCATCCTGATCGATACCGATGGCGCCGCCGTCGGCAAGTGCAACGGATTGACGGTCCTGGAAGTCGGGGATTCGGCATTCGGTATACCCGCGCGGATTTCCGCCACGGTGTACCCGGGTGGCAGCGGCATCGTCGACATCGAACGCGAGGTCAACCTGGGTCAGCCGATTCACTCCAAGGGCGTGATGATTCTCACCGGGTATCTGGGTAGCCGTTACGCCCAGGAGTTCCCGTTGGCGATTTCGGCGAGCATCGCCCTGGAGCAGTCCTACGGCTACGTGGATGGCGACAGTGCGTCCCTGGGCGAGGCGTGCACCTTGATTTCGGCCTTGTCGAAAACCCCGCTCAAACAGTGTTTTGCCATCACCGGTTCGATCAACCAGTTCGGTGAAGTACAGGCGGTGGGTGGGGTCAACGAGAAGATCGAAGGGTTCTTCCGTCTCTGCGAAGCCCGTGGGCTGACGGGGGAGCAAGGCGCCATCATCCCGCACGCCAACGTAGCCACGCTGATGCTCGATGAGAAAGTGCTGGCCGCGGTACGTGCAGGGCAGTTCCATGTTTATGCGGTACGCCAGGCTGACGAGGCACTGAGCCTGCTGGTTGGCGAGCCGGCGGGCGAGCCGGATGAGAACGGCGAGTTTCCTGAAGGCAGCGTTAATGCGCGGGTGGTGGAGCGTCTGCGGGTCATCGCCGAAATGATCAGCGAGGAGGACCTGAAGGAGGCCGAAAAAGAGCAGGCGGTCGAGGCGCTGGTGGAGGCCAAGCCGGCTTGATCTAGCCTGAGTTCACCCGATCCACTGTGGGAGCGAGCCTGCTCGCGAAAGCAATTTGACAGTCACTGTTGTATTGACTGGCATCACGCCTTCGCGAGCAGGCTCGCTCCCACATTTGCATGTATTGAGATGTCAAAAAGTGTCACTACTCTGGCGCCAATATTCACACAATGACCACTCGGCGCCTTCTGGTTTCGCCTGACGTGTCAGTCAAACTTTTCTTCTATTATCAGCTCAGGGATATGGACAGTTATCACTGGATCGAAACAGCCTTCCCGTGAAGGTTGAATACCGGATCTACCGAGGGTCGCCGCCATGTCGCGCAACCTCTGCCTCACCCGTCAGTGCCTGGGACTCGTGACTCGTATCGAATGTGCCATCAAGCCATTGGCGGGTGACACAGGCATGTGGACTCTGCTTTTCGCCGCCGGAATGGCTGGCGAACAACCTTCGGCCATCAAGGCTCAAGGCCCTTTTCCTGGGCCGTTTGCGGCTGAATCGATACTCGATACCATTGTTGAAAGCCTGACCCTGCATGGTTATGAAGTGGCCAATGATCCACAAATCTGGTGCCTGCATCTGCAAGCCCAGCTGAGGGAAATCAATGGGGGGCGCTGCCGTAGCGTCGGTGGTTTCGATTACCGCCCCGAGCATTGAGCCGCGTTATTGAGCCAGTTTGCTCATGTCAGCCTTATCGAGCTTGACCTCGTAACCGTACTGCACGGTGACGAGGTCAGTTCGCTGATAGGTTTCCAGGCGCGTGGGTTGCCCATAGAAGTAATGCACGGCAAATAGCGCCGGACCTTCCGGGCTTGCGTCATGGTTGACCACGAGAATTTCCTTGAGGTAGTTGCCGCTGTCGTCCTTGGCGTAAAAACGCCAGTCCGGTTCGGGAAACATTTTCAGATCCACCACCAGCGCATTGCCTTTGAGTTCCAGGCCCTTGGGCAATTGGCGGGCGTCGATGCTTTGCTTGTCGACCGTGGCCAGGAACAGCGGCATGGAGCCCACCACATACGCGGGTGTCTCTGGAAACAGGTTCAAGTCGTAGGTGATGGTGCCGCGCAGAGGATCGATTTGATACGCCTGCGGTGGCAGTTCGATCGGCTCATCCCGTTTGCCGTTGCGGTCCTCGGTGAAGAAGCTGACCGGGCTCTCGCCAGGGCTGAAGGAGGTGCCGAGCAGTTCATCGTTGAAGCTTCTGAGGTGATTGAACTCGATGCGCGCGGCGCTTGGATCGTCCACCGATTGGCTGATGGTGACTCCCTTTTTCAGTTGCTCTTCGCTCAGCGTCGCGCCCTTGAGCCAAATCGGCGCCTGGTCGTCATACACCAGCACCGGCAGGTTCAGCGGTTGAATGGTTTTCTGCGTGGTGTGGCGGTCAAAGCGACGGACCGGCAGGTTCAGGTCTTTGCGGGTCACGGTGACCGCTGAAAAATCCAGCAAGCTGACTTCCAAGGTCTCGATGGGGCCGTTGAAGTACACCTTCGAGTAACGGTGGCTTTGTTGTTTATCGAAGGTGCGCTGCTCTTCATCGAGCTGTTGTTCGAACGCCTCACTCCAGGCTTTTTGTTGCTGCATTTTCGCCAGTTGTCGTTGATAGAAGGAAATCTGCGCGGCGGTTTCGTTGATCGAGCCGGAGCGAGAGAGAAAATGCCCGGTGGTGTCCTTGGCCTGGACAATCAGCGGGTTCAGCGGTATCTCTCCGACCTCCGGTGCTTGTGGCGCGCTGTTGTTGAATTCGATTTCCGCATAGTTAGCGCCCAGTTTCAGCAGCGTGACGCTGAGGTTGTCGTTGGTACGAGTCCGACCAACATCCTTTTTCGTCAGGTCGAAGCTGTAGAGCCTGCGCGGGGCGATGACTTCTACCTTGCCTTGCAGGCTGACCGGCTGCGGCTGGTTCTTGATGTCGACATCGAGACCCTCGATGAACGGGTAGGTCACGGTCAGGTCATCGGGGTTGGTGAGGTTGGAACTCGATGGGCTCAGTTGAATACCGGGATCGGTTTCCGACCATTCCGGCTGGAAGGCGATGACACGTTTGTTGCTAAGGGTGACTGACTGCCATTCCAGGCCGTGGGGAAAAAGAAAGGCAGCGGGGATGCTGAAGTTGAAAGGAAACACCGGTTGCAGGTCGGTGAGGTAGTCGGAGCTGGATTCTTTATGCAGCACGAACAGGCCATTGATGTAGGTGTCGACCAGCGCCTGCGGCGTGGGGTAATGCTTGAGTACGGCGAGGGCGTCCTCCCCGTATTCGGTCACCACCGGTTTGCTGTCGAGCTTGAGTTGTGCCCGTTCAAGCAGCAACAGTGAACCGCCAAGCTCGGCCACGGCGTCTTTGAGTTTCGGGTCTGTGATGGCATCCAGCGATTTTTCGAACTGTGCCGTCTTTTCCTCAAGGCTGACCTCGCGCTTCTCATCGCTCGGCGAGCAAGCGCTCATCAGCAGAGCCAGGCTGATTGCGAGGCTGGTCAAGGGTAATCGCACATCCATTTCCCGTCTTCCTGTCCGATATCACTGAACCGTCAATGGTTTGGACACTAGCAGAAAAACTTTGACATACACGGGCAGGTAGCGGATTCCCAACGGTTTATGGCCGCTTCTGGTGGCTGTTATACTCGCGGCCATTTTCAGACCACGTGTGAGATTCAATGGAACGCTTTATCGAAAACGCAATGTACGCCTCTCGCTGGCTGCTGGCGCCGATCTACTTCGGCCTGTCACTCGGGCTGCTGGCCTTGGCGCTGAAATTCTTCCAGGAAGTCTTCCACGTCATCCCCAATGTCTTCTCCATGGCCGAATCGGACCTGATCCTGGTTCTACTGTCGTTGATCGACATGGCGCTGGTAGGTGGTTTGCTGGTGATGGTGATGATTTCCGGTTACGAAAACTTCGTTTCCCAGCTGGACATTGATGACACCAAGGAAAAGCTCAACTGGCTCGGTACCATGGACTCGTCTTCCCTGAAGATGAAAGTCGCTGCCTCCATCGTGGCGATTTCGTCCATCCACTTGTTGCGTATCTTCATGGATGCCAAGAACGTCGATCCCGAGCACCTGCAGTGGTATGTGATCATTCACATGACGTTCGTGGTCTCGGCATTCGCCATGGGTTATCTGGATAAAGTGACCAAGCACTGATTGACGTTCATTGTCGTAACCACCGCCCGTCTGTTGCAAAACAGACGGGCGGTGTCTTTTATGGCTTGTGCTTTGATGCGCCTAGGCATATCCCTTTAATGGTAATGATTCGCCACTGCGTGAGGTGCGTTCATGAACCTGCAAGAGCTGAATGCCTATGCCGTCGCCGGAAAGGTCGATGAGCTGAACCTGATCTCGCTGGAAGGCGGGATCTACCTGCTGGAGGCGCGCATGCATGGCGCAGCCTACCCATTGAACGATGGGCACGGTCACATGATGCATCTGCGTTCGGTGGAGCATGCCCGTGATGTTCTGCGCTCGTTTCCCAGGTTGAACTTCAACCTTGTGCATCATTTGGTACATGACGAGATGTGCGGGCTCGGTGATATTGACGAGAGCCTGAAGGTGCCGATCGATCAACGCTCCACTGCGCAGCGCTGACGGCTCTGATCAACACGATGGCATCTGTGCTAGTCTGCTGACCCTTTTGGTTCCGGGCGCTCCGGAACGCGCTGTGCATGCACGGCATGTTCCCGGGCCGTCCGCACAGCGGAGCAGTGTCATGTCCGAAGTAAATCTGTCCACCGACGAAACCCGCGTCAGCTACGGTATTGGCCGTCAGCTGGGCGACCAACTGCGCGACAACCCGCCGCCGGGCGTTAGCCTGGACGCGATCCTCGCTGGCCTGACCGACGCATTCGCCGGTAAGCCAAGCCGCGTTGGCCAGGAAGAAATGTCCGCCAGCTTCAAGGTGATCCGCGAAATCATGCAGGCCGAAGCGGCAGCCAAGGCTGAAGCCGCTGCTGGTGCCGGTCTGGCGTTCCTGGCGGAAAACGCCAAGCGCGAAGGCATCACCACCCTGGCTTCCGGCCTGCAGTTCGAAGTACTGACTGCCGGTGAAGGCGCCAAGCCATCCCGTGAAGACACCGTGCGTACTCACTACCACGGCACCCTGATCGACGGCACTGTATTCGACAGCTCCTACGAGCGCGGCCAGCCTGCGGAATTCCCGGTTGGCGGCGTGATCGCCGGCTGGACCGAAGCCCTGCAACTGATGAATGCCGGCAGCAAATGGCGTCTGTACGTGCCGAGCGAACTGGCTTACGGCGCTCAAGGCGTTGGCAGCATTCCGCCACACAGCGTACTGGTGTTCGACGTCGAGCTGCTTGACGTTCTGTAATACCTGGCCCGATCTTGCGTCGGGTTAATGTGGGAGCGGGCTTGCTCGCGAAGGCGTTTCTTCAGTCGACCAACAAGTTGCCTGACACACCGCATTCGCGAGCAGGCTCGCTCCCACAGTTTTTTGCGGTGATCTTCATATTTCGATCTTTGTGTGCAGCTCACTGGTCGGGCGCAATGCCCGCGCATAGCAGAACAGAAACAGATTCCTCACCACTTCCTTGAGCACCACCGGCTCACTGGAACTCAGGCCATTGAGATCCAGATCACCTTGGTCCTGCAGCTCGCTCAAGGCCTCTTCTTCAAGCACCGCGCAGACTTCCCCGGTTTCCCGATGCAGGATTCTCAGGTAAGGGTGTGGGCGATCCAGCCAGGCATCGATCAAATAAGTCATGTCTCATCTCCATTGATTGGTTTCAATGAGAATAATTCTTATTCATCAAATAGCAAGGGTCTATTGGCCGATTACGGCTTTTTCCGGGTAAAGATTGCGTAAGGTCAAAACGACTGGCGTTTAGCCATTGCGCGTGTTCGATGAGTGAGGCAGGGGAGGGAAAAGCGCCATCCCACGTCAGGCGTGGGATGGAATGCAGCGGGATCAGACCTTTCTGACGAACTCGGACTTGAGCTTCATCGGGCCGATGCCGTCGATCTTGCAGTCGATGTCGTGATCGCCAGCGCACAGGCGGATATTTTTGACCTTGGTGCCGACCTTGACCACCAGGGAGGTGCCTTTGACCTTGAGGTCCTTGATCACGGTGATGGTGTCGCCGTCCTGCAGGACGTTGCCGACCGAATCCTTTTTCACTGCGTCATCGGACACCGCTTCGGCTTCGCCGCTGGCGGACCATTCGTGGGCGCACTCGGGGCAGATCAGCTGGGCGCCATCTTCATAGGTATATTCGGAATTGCATTTCGGGCAGGGTGGCAACGTGCTCACTAAGGCTCCTTGAAGTCAGGATCGCTAAAAAGCGCACATTATATAGGGTTTTAGGCGAAGGAGGGTATTGAGCGGAAACAACTGTGGGAGCGAGCTTGCTAGCGAAAGCGGAATGTCAGTCAACATTGATGTCGACAGGCAGATTGCTTTCGCGAGCAGGCTCGCTCCCACAAGGGATTTTGCTATCAGTGCGTACGGGCGACCGCAAACTCGCTCAATTCGACCAGCGCATCGCGATATTCGCTGGCGGGTAGTGCATCGAGGCACTTTATCGCACGTGCCACGTAGTCGCGGGCCAACTGCGCGGTGTAAGCCAGCGAACCCGAGGCCTCCACGGCTTCGCGGATGCTTTCCAGGTCCTCAATGCCACCTTTCTGGATGGCCTTGCGAACCAGGGCTGCCTGCTCCGGCGTACCTTCGCGCATGGTGTAGATCAGCGGGAGGGTTGGCTTGCCTTCGGCCAGATCGTCACCGACGTTCTTGCCCAGGGTTTCGGCATCGCCTTTGTAGTCCAGCAGGTCGTCGACCAATTGGAATGCCACGCCCAGGTGATCGCCAAAGGTGCGCAGCGCTTCACTCTGTTCGGGCGTCGCACCGGCCAGGGCCGCAGCACTGTGGGTCGAGGCTTCGAAGAGCATCGCGGTCTTGCCGCGGATGACTTCCATGTAGGTTTCTTCGGTGGTGCTGGCGTCACGGACCTTCGACAGCTGCAACACTTCGCCTTCGGCGATGATGCGCGTAGCTTGCGAGAGAATCTTCATGACCGGCATGGAGCCCAGTTCGACCATCATTTCGAAGGAACGCGAATACAGGAAGTCGCCCACCAGTACGCTGGGTGCATTGCCCCACATGGCGTTGGCGGTCGAGCGGCCGCGGCGCATGCCGGACATATCGACTACGTCGTCATGCAGCAGGGTCGCGGTATGCAGGAATTCGATGGTCGCTGCCAGCAGGCGCATATCGTCGCCTTCGCGACCCAGGGCCTTGCCACATAGCAACACTAATAAAGGTCGAAGGCGTTTGCCGCCGGCCGAGGTAATGTAATCGCCGATTTTCGATACCAGCGGCACTCGGGAAGTCAGCTGCTTCTTGATGATGCCGTCGACGGCGCTAAAATCGTCCGCCACCGCGCGGTAGAAAGCTTGGGGTTGCATCAGCGACAGTCGCTCCAGAAGGGTTGCGCGGCATGCTAGGACCCACGTCCGGGCCTGTCAAGGCGCGATGGACGGCCTATTGCAAGGCGCTCGTGCCTTGCGTACAATCGCGCACCCTGAACTTCCTGGGCAGCACCTGCCTTACGCAATTGCAAGCGGGCCTTCCAGCCCCATGCAGCCATGCCAGCCAATACCTCTTCTTATAAAGAGCTGGGTGAGCAGGATTATCGGAGAAATACCATGTCTTATGCAGTAATCGTTACTGGCGGCAAGCAATACAAGGTCGCCCCGGGTGAATACCTGAAGATCGAAAAACTGGAAGTCGCTACCGGCGAATCCGTTACCTTTGATCGCGTTCTGTTGGTTGCCAATGGCGACGACGTGAACATCGGCGCTCCAGTTGTTGCTGGCGCCACTGTTGTGGCTGAAGTGATCTCCCAAGGTCGTCACGATAAAGTCCGCATCATCAAGTTCCGTCGCCGTAAGCACCACATGAAGCGTATGGGCCACCGCCAGTGGTACACCGAGATCAAAATCACCGGTATTCAGGCTTAATTACAGCCTAATTCCTCACTAGGAGAATTGAACTCATGGCACACAAAAAAGCTGGTGGTAGTACCCGTAACGGTCGCGACTCAGAAGCCAAACGCCTTGGCGTGAAGATGTATGGCGGCCAGGCTATCAAAGCAGGCAACATCATCGTGCGTCAGCGCGGCACCCAATTCCACGCTGGCTACGGCGTTGGCATGGGTAAAGATCACACCCTCTTCGCTAAAGTCGAAGGCGTGATCAAGTTCGAAGTAAAAGGCGCCTTCGGTCGTCGTTACGTGAGCGTTGTCGCAGCCTAATTGCGAGAATGCTGGAGAAGCCCTGTCTTGCGACGGGGCTTTTTCGTTTGTGGGATGAGTCTCTTGCAAAGCTGTTTGTATGGGCTGTCGGCGTGCGATGCGGGTCGTGTTTTGGGGTCGCTGCGCTCATCTTTGCAAGAGTCTTATGTCTTGATTGTTTTTCAGCTCGTCCATGCGGCGAGAGGCATTGGTTATGAAGTTTGTTGATGAAGTATCGATCCGAGTAAAGGCTGGCGACGGCGGTAACGGCTGCATGAGTTTCCGTCGCGAAAAATTCATCGAAAACGGTGGTCCGAACGGTGGTGATGGTGGTGACGGCGGCTCGGTCTTCATGGTCGCCGACGAAAACCTCAATACCCTGGTGGACTATCGTTACACCCGGCACTTCGATGCCGAGCGTGGCTCCAACGGCGGCAGCACCGACTGTACCGGCAAGAAAGGTGAAGACCTGGTCTTGCGCGTGCCGGTCGGCACCACCGTGATCGACTCCGCCACCCAGGAAGTGATCGGCGACCTGACCAAGGCTGGCCAAAAGCTGCTGGTGGCTCATGGTGGCTGGCACGGTCTGGGCAATACCCGTTTCAAATCCAGTACCAACCGCGCACCGCGCCAGACGACTCCGGGCAAGCCGGGTGAGCAGCGTGACCTGAAACTGGAAATGAAGGTGCTGGCGGACGTGGGTCTGTTGGGCTTGCCGAATGCTGGCAAAAGTACCTTTATCCGTTCGGTATCGGCTGCTAAACCGAAGGTCGCCGACTACCCGTTCACCACCCTGGTGCCAAACCTGGGCGTGGTCAGCGTCGATCGCTGGAAAAGCTTCGTGATTGCGGACATTCCGGGGTTGATCGAGGGGGCCTCCGATGGTGCTGGCCTGGGGATTCGCTTCCTCAAGCACTTGTCGCGCACCCGCCTGTTGCTGCATCTCGTCGACATGGCGCCACTGGATGAGACCGATGCTGCCGAGGCGGCTGAAGTGATTGTCAACGAGCTGACCAAGTTCAGCCCGTCCTTGGCTGAGCGTGATCGTTGGTTGATCCTGAACAAGAGCGACCAGATCCTCGAAGAAGAGCACGATGCTCGCGTCAAGGAAATCGTTGATCGTCTGGAGTGGACGGGGCCGGTCTACGTGATCTCGGCCATTGCCAAGCAGAACACTGAGCGCCTGTGTCACGACATCATGCGCTATCTGGAGGATCGTGCCGATCGCCTGGCGAACGACCCGGCCTACCGGGAAGAACTGTCCGAGCTCGATCAGCGTATCGAAGACGAGGCCCGTGCGCAGTTGCAGGCGCTGGATGACCAGCGTGCCCTGCGCCGCAGTGGCGTGAAGTCGGTCCATGACATCGGTGATGATGATTGGGACGAAGAAGATGTGGATGACGAAGACGGTCCGGAAATCATTTACGTGCGTGACTGATCCGTTGCGATAAACTTAAGCGCCGCTCAATCGAGCGGCGTTTTAGTATCTGGAAATCGGTAGTCACGAATAACGTATGGGCAGCGCCGGGTCGCGCTGCCCTCGAGCTAAGGTTGAAGATGATGCGGAGCAAGGTGACGGGTGCGCAGCGTTGGGTCGTGAAAATCGGCAGCGCTTTGCTGACGGCGGACGGCAAGGGCCTGGACCGCGCGGCAATGGGTGTCTGGGTAGAACAGATGGTGGCCTTGCATGAGGCGGGTGTCGAGCTGGTGCTGGTGTCCTCCGGGGCGGTGGCGGCCGGCATGAGCCGTCTGGGCTGGACCTCGCGACCCAGTGCGATGCACGAGCTCCAGGCTGCCGCTGCAATCGGTCAGATGGGGTTGGTGCAGGCCTGGGAGTCGAGCTTTGCCGAGCATGGCCGGCACACCGCGCAGATTCTGCTGACTCACGATGACCTGTCCGACCGCAAGCGTTACCTGAACGCTCGCAGCACGTTGCGTGCATTGGTCGAGCTGAAGGTTATTCCGGTGATCAATGAGAACGATACCGTGGTCACCGACGAAATCCGATTCGGTGACAACGACACCCTGGCAGCGCTGGTTGCCAACCTGGTCGAAGCGGACTTGCTGGTGATCCTGACTGATCGCGACGGCATGTTTGATGCCGATCCGCGCAACAACCCGGATGCCCAGCTGATTTACGAAGCGCGCGCCGATGATCCGGCGCTGGACGCGGTGGCAGGTGGTACCGGCGGTGCGCTGGGGCGCGGCGGCATGCAGACCAAGTTGCGTGCGGCGCGTCTGGCTGCGCGTTCCGGGGCGCATACGATCATCGTCGGTGGGCGCATTGAGCGTGTGCTGGATCGCCTCAAGGCGGGCGAGCGCATTGGTACCTTGCTCTCGCCTGAGCGCGGCATGCTGGCGGCGCGCAAGCAGTGGCTGGCCGGGCACCTGCAAACCCGTGGCACCCTGGTGCTGGATGCCGGTGCGGTGACGGCGCTGTCCGAGGGCAACAAAAGTTTGCTGCCTGTGGGTGTGAAACTGGTCCAGGGCAGCTTCCGCCGTGGCGAAATGGTGGTGTGTGTAGCACCGGACGGTCGCGAAATCGCCCGTGGCCTGGCCAACTACAGCGCGCTGGAAGCACAAAAAATCATCGGTCAGTCGTCTGACGCGATTGTCGGTCTGTTGGGTTATATGGCTGAGCCAGAACTGGTTCATCGCGATAACCTGATTCTGGTCTGAAGGAATATCTGAATGCGTATGGCAAAAGGATTGTTGGGGTTGCTGCTAGCGATGCCGTTCCTGGCTTCGGCCGAGGAAATCGGCCAGGTGTCGACGGTGTTCAAGTTTGTCGGCCCGAACGACCGAATCGTTGTCGAGGCATTCGATGATCCGAAGGTCGAAGGTGTGACCTGCTACCTTTCGCGCGCCAAGACTGGTGGTGTGAAGGGTGGTTTGGGGTTGGCCGAGGATCGCGCGGAGGCTTCCATTGCCTGTCGTCAGGTCGGGCCGATCAAGTTCAAGGGCGAGCTGAAGGATGGGGATGAGGTGTTCAAGGAGCGTACGTCCCTGGTGTTCAAGACCATGCAGGTGGTGCGTTTCCTCGACAAGAAGCGTAATACGCTGGTGTATCTGGTCTACAGCGATCGCTTGATCGAGGGTAGCCCGCAGAATGCGGTGACGGCGATTCCGATTTTGCCGTGGGCGAGCGCTCAATGATCGAATGAAGATCCAAATGTGGGGGCGAGCCTGCTCGCGAAGAGGGGGTGTCAGTCGGCATTAATGTCATCTGATGCACCGCTTTCGCGAGCAGGCTCGCTCCCACAGTTTTTATGTGTCTATTAAATCGCAGGCAATAAAAAACCGACCCTGAGGTCGGTTTTTTAATGAACGGGTCGCTTAGGCAGCAGCGGCAACGTTCAGGGCCTTAACGTGGCCATTCAGGCGGCTCTTATGACGAGCGGCCTTGTTCTTGTGGATGATGCCTTTATCGGCCATACGGTCGATAACTGGCACAGCCAGAACGTAAGCAGCTTGTGCTTTAGCAGCGTCTTTTGCGTCGATGGCCTTAACTACGTTTTTGATGTAGGTACGAACCATGGAACGCAGGCTGGCGTTGTGGCTGCGACGCTTCTCAGCCTGTTTTGCACGTTTTTTGGCGGAAGGTGAGTTGGCCACCGTCGAGCTCCTCGAAAGACTTTTTAGGAAATAGCAAACAAAATAGGCCGCGAATCATGCCGATGAGTTGAAGTCTTGTCAAGGGCGGTTGATGCGTTCCGCTGAGTGGTCGATCTGAAGAGGCGGGATATTTATTTCCGGCGCTTGACCTGTAAACTCGCGAGCTTTGGCTCTGTGCTGTTGCGGCGCGGAGTATCGCACAAGTAGGCGCCGAGTTCGCCTGCTGTTTATCGACAGGCACACACTCTTTCAATGAATCTGCTCAAATCGTTGGCCGCCGTCAGCTCTATCACGATGCTTTCCCGGATTCTCGGGTTCGTTCGTGACACCCTTATTGCGCGTACATTCGGCGCGGGAATGGCGACCGACGCCTTCTTCATCGCCTTCAAGCTACCCAATCTATTGCGAAGAATCTTCGCCGAGGGCGCGTTTTCCCAAGCGTTCGTGCCGATCCTTGCCGAATATAAAAGCCAGAAGGGTGAAGAGGCGACACGCACGTTTATTGCCTACGTCTCGGGTTTGTTGACGCTGGTCCTGGCGCTGGTCACTGCGTTGGGCATGCTGGCTGCACCTTGGGTCATCTGGGTAACGGCCCCGGGGTTTACCAACACCCCGGAAAAATTCGAGCTGACTTCAAGCCTGTTGCGGGTGACCTTTCCCTATATTTTGCTGATATCCCTGTCCTCACTGGCTGGCGCGATACTCAATACATGGAACCGCTTTTCGGTGCCTGCCTTTGTGCCGACGCTGCTCAACGTCAGCATGATCATCTTCTCGCTGTTCCTGACGCCTTATTTTGACCCGCCAGTGATGGCGCTGGGGTGGGCCGTTCTGGCCGGTGGCCTGGCCCAGTTGCTCTATCAACTGCCGCACCTGAAGAAAATCGGCATGCTGGTGTTGCCGCGGATCAATTTGCGCGACACCGGTGTCTGGCGGGTGATGAAGCAGATGTTGCCGGCGATCCTCGGGGTCTCGGTCAGCCAGATTTCCCTGATCATCAACACCATTTTCGCTTCGTTCCTGGTCGCCGGCTCTGTCTCCTGGATGTATTACGCTGATCGCCTGATGGAGTTGCCGTCCGGTGTGCTGGGTGTGGCATTGGGCACAATTCTGCTGCCGACCCTGGCCAAGACCTACGCCAATAAGGATCGTCAGGAGTATTCGCGGATCCTGGACTGGGGCCTGCGGCTGTGCTTCCTGTTGGTATTGCCTTGCGCTCTGGCGCTTGGGATCCTCGCCGAGCCACTGACGGTTTCGTTGTTTCAATACGGTCAATTCAGTGCATTTGATGCCGCCATGACTCAGCGGGCCTTGATCGCTTATTCGGTTGGTTTGCTCGGGATTATTGTGATCAAAGTGCTCGCGCCGGGCTTTTATGCGCAACAAAACATTCGTACACCGGTAAAAATTGCGATTTTCACCCTGGTCGTCACCCAGCTATTCAACTTGCTGCTGATCGGCCCGCTGGCTCACGCTGGGCTGGCGCTGGCGATCAGTGCCGGCGCCTGCCTCAATGCCGGTTTGCTCTTCTATCAATTGCGCAAACAGCAGATGTATCAGCCGCAACCGGGTTGGGCCAAGTTCGGCTTCAAGTTGGTGGTGGCGGTGGTGGTCATGTCCGCCGTGCTGCTGGGTGGGATGCATTTCATGCCGGCCTGGGGCGAAGGGCAGATGCTTGAGCGGTTCCTGCGTCTGGGCGCTCTGGTGGTCGCCGGTGTGGTGGCTTATTTCGGCATGTTAGTGTTGATGGGCTTCCGCGTGCGCGACTTCAATCGCAAGGCGTTGAACTGAGGATGGATCCTCGATAAACAGGGTCTGGCCGGCATTTTTGTCGGCTCGATCACTTTGGGTTACGGTGTTGCCTGTCGTCGGCCGCCGGGTGTGGTTATAATCGACCACTTTATGAGCAAGAAGCGCGTTATGCAGCTGGTTCGAGGCCTCCACAATCTGCGCCCCCAGCATCGGGGCTGCGTCGCCACTATTGGCAACTTTGACGGTGTACACCGTGGCCACCAGGCTATCCTGGGACGGCTGCGTGAGCGTGCGCTCGAGTTGGGCGTGCCCAGCTGCGTGGTGATTTTCGAGCCGCAGCCACGGGAGTTTTTCGCCCCGGACACGGCACCGGCCCGTCTGGCCCGCCTGCGAGATAAACTGCAGCTGCTGGCCGCCGAAGGTGTCGACCGGGTACTGTGCCTGGCGTTCAATCAGCGTCTGAGCAAGCTCAGCGCCAGCGAGTTCGTCGATACCATCCTGGTTGACGGCCTTGGCGTGCAACACCTTGAAGTTGGAGACGACTTCCGTTTCGGTTGTGACCGGGCCGGGGATTTCGATTTCCTGCAACAGGCCGGCATCACGCAGGGCTTTACCGTGGAAGCTGCGCAAACGGTCGAGCTGGACGGCATCCGTGTCAGCAGTACCCAGGTGCGTAACGCGCTGGCCGCTGCTGATTTTGTCCTCGCCGAACGCTTGCTCGGTCGCCCGTACCGGATTGCCGGTCGCGTGCTGCATGGCCAGAAGCTGGCCCGGCAACTGGGTACGCCCACCGCCAACATACAGCTCAAACGCCGTCGTGTACCGTTTACCGGGGTCTACCTGGTCGACGTCGAGATCGACGGCAAAACCTGGCCCGGTGTCGCCAATATCGGCGTACGGCCAACGGTTCAAGGTGATGGCAAGGCCCACCTGGAAGTACATCTTTTGGATTTTGCCGGCGATCTGTATGACCGGCGTTTAACGGTGGTTTTCCACCACAAGCTGCGTGAAGAGCAGCGTTTCGCCTCTCTGGAGGCGCTGAAAACGGCGATCAACGCGGATGTCGCCGCCGCCCGTGCACTAGCCGCACCTAGCGCCCATCGCTAATGAAGAGCCTTAAATGACCGACTATAAAGCCACGCTAAACCTTCCGGACACCGCCTTCCCAATGAAGGCCGGCCTGCCTCAGCGCGAACCGCAGATTCTGCAGCGCTGGGACAGCATTGGCCTGTACGGAAAGTTGCGCGAGATTGGCAAGGATCGTCCGAAGTTCGTTCTGCACGACGGTCCTCCGTACGCCAACGGCACGATTCACATCGGTCATGCACTGAACAAGATTCTCAAGGACATGATCATCCGCTCGAAGACCCTGTCGGGTTTCGACGCGCCTTATGTTCCGGGCTGGGATTGCCATGGTCTGCCGATCGAGCACAAGGTCGAAGTGACCCACGGCAAGAACCTGGGGGCGGACAAGACCCGCGAACTGTGCCGGGCCTACGCCACCGAGCAGATCGAAGGGCAGAAGTCCGAATTCATCCGTCTGGGTGTGTTGGGCGATTTCGCCAACCCGTACAAGACCATGGATTTCAAGAACGAGGCCGGTGAAATCCGTGCCTTGGCCGAAATCGTCAAGGGCGGTTTCGTGTTCAAGGGCTTGAAGCCCGTGAACTGGTGCTTCGACTGTGGTTCGGCCCTGGCTGAAGCGGAAGTCGAGTACGAGAACAAGAAATCCTCGACCATCGACGTGGCATTCCCGATTGCCGATGAAGCCAAGCTGGCTGCCGCTTTCGGTCTGCCATCGCTGGCCAAGCCGGCTTCGATCGTGATCTGGACCACCACGCCGTGGACCATCCCGGCCAACCAGGCGCTGAACGTTCACCCGGAATTCAACTACGCCCTGGTCGATATCGGCAACAAGCTGCTGGTACTGGCTGAAGAACTGGTCGAGTCCTGCCTGTCCCGTTACGGCGTCGAAGGTTCGGTGATCGCGACTGCGACCGGTTCGGCGCTGGAGCTGATCAATTTCCGTCATCCGTTCTACGACCGTCTGTCGCCTGTGTACCTGGCCGACTACGTTGAGCTGGGCGCCGGCACCGGTGTGGTTCACTCCGCCCCGGCCTATGGCGTGGACGACTTCGTGACCTGCAAAAAGTACGGCATGGTCAACGACGACATCCTCAATCCGGTCCAGAGCAACGGCGTATACGTTCCGTCGCTGGAATTCTTCGGCGGCCAGTTCATCTGGAAGGCCAACCCGGCCATCGTCGACAAGCTGACCGAAGTCGGTGCACTGATGCACACCACCGTCATCGAACACAGCTACATGCACTGCTGGCGTCACAAGACCCCGCTGATCTACCGCGCCACTGCGCAGTGGTTCATCGGCATGGACAAGCAGCCGACCACCGGCGACACCCTGCGCCAGCGTTCGCTCAAGGCCATCGAAGACACCAAGTTCGTCCCTGCCTGGGGCCAGGCGCGCCTGCACTCGATGATCGCCAATCGTCCGGACTGGTGCATCTCCCGTCAGCGCAACTGGGGCGTGCCGATCCCGTTCTTCCTGAACAAGGAAAGCGGCGAACTGCACCCGCGTACTGTCGAGCTGATGGAAGAAGTCGCCAAGCGTGTCGAAGTCGAAGGCATCGAGGCCTGGTTCAAGCTGGACGCCGCTGAACTGCTGGGCGATGAAGCGCCGCAGTACGACAAGATCAGCGATACCCTGGACGTCTGGTTCGACTCGGGTACCACGCACTGGCACGTCCTGCGCGGTTCGCACCCTATGGGCCATGAAACCGGCCCACGCGCCGACCTGTACCTGGAAGGTTCGGACCAGCACCGCGGCTGGTTCCACTCGTCGCTGCTGACCGGTTGCGCCATCGACAACCACGCACCGTACCGCGAACTGCTGACCCACGGCTTCACCGTCGACGAGTCCGGTCGCAAGATGTCCAAGTCCTTGGGCAACGTGATTGCGCCGCAGAAGGTCAACGACACCCTGGGCGCCGACATCATGCGTCTGTGGGTGGCATCGACTGACTATTCCGGTGAGATGGCGGTTTCCGAGCAGATCCTGCAGCGTAGCGCCGACGCCTACCGGCGTATCCGTAACACCGCGCGCTTCCTGCTTTCGAACCTGACCGGCTTCAACCCGGCCACCGACCTGCTGCCGGCCGAAGAAATGCTGGCACTGGACCGCTGGGCCGTGGACCGCACCTTGCTGCTGCAACGCGAGTTGCAAGAGCACTACGGCGAATACCGCTTCTGGAACGTCTACTCCAAGATCCACAACTTCTGCGTGCAGGAGCTGGGCGGTTTCTACCTGGACATCATCAAGGATCGCCAGTACACCACCGGCGCCGACAGCAAGGCCCGTCGTTCGTGCCAGACCGCGCTGTTCCACATCTCCGAAGCGCTGGTGCGCTGGATCGCGCCGATCCTGGCGTTCACCGCCGACGAGCTGTGGCAGTACCTGCCGGGCGAGCGTAACGAGTCCGTCATGCTCAATACCTGGTACGAAGGCCTGAGCGAACTGCCGGAAGGCTTCGAGCTGGGTCGTGACTACTGGGATCGCATCATGGAAGTAAAGGTAGCGGTCAACAAGGAAATGGAAATCCAGCGCGCGGCGAAGGCTGTCGGTGGCAACCTGCAAGCCGAAGTGACGCTGTTCGCCGAAGAAGCCCTGAGCACCGATCTGGCCAAGCTGAGCAACGAACTGCGTTTCGTCCTGATCACCTCGACCGCCAGCGTTGCGCCGTTCGTGCAGGCGCCAGCCGATGCCGTGGTTACCGAAGTCAGCGGCCTGAAGCTGAAAATCGTCAAATCGGCTCACGCCAAGTGCGCCCGTTGCTGGCACTGCCGCGAAGACGTCGGCGTGAACCCGGAGCATCCGGAAATTTGCGGTCGTTGCGTCGACAACATCAGTGGTGCTGGCGAGGTTCGCCACTATGCCTAATGCCGTTGGCCGTTTCGGACGGCTGAGCTGGCTCTGGTTGAGCTTGCTGGTGTTGGTCATCGACCAGGCCAGCAAGTTCTACTTCGAAGGCAAGCTTTCGATGTACCAGCAGATCGTGGTGATCCCTGATTACTTCAGCTGGACCCTGGCCTACAACACCGGCGCGGCCTTCAGCTTCCTGGCTGATAGCTCCGGCTGGCAGCGCTGGCTGTTTGCCCTGATTGCCGTGGTGGTCAGTGCGGTGCTGGTGGTCTGGCTCAAGCGTCTGGGGCGCAATGAAACCTGGCTGGCAGTCGCCTTGGCATTGGTGCTGGGCGGCGCGCTGGGCAATCTCTATGACCGCATCGCCTTGGGCCATGTGATCGATTTCATTCTGGTGCACTGGCAGAACCGCTGGTACTTCCCTGCATTCAACTTTGCCGACAGTGCTATCACTGTAGGCGCAGTCATGCTGGCACTGGATATGTTCAAAAGTAAGAAAACCGGAGAAACCGTTCATGACTGAACAGGTATTGGCTGAGCAACGCATCGGCCAGAACACGGAAGTCACCTTGCATTTCGCATTGCGCCTGGAGAACGGCGACACGGTGGACAGCACCTTCGACAAGGCCCCGGCGACCTTCAAGGTCGGTGATGGCAACCTGTTGCCAGGTTTCGAAGCAGCGCTGTTCGGTTTCAAGGCCGGCGACAAGCGGACCCTGAACATCGAGCCGGAAAACGCTTTCGGCCAACCCAACCCGCAAAACGTGCAGATCATCCCGCGCTCGCAGTTCCAGGACATGGAGCTGTCGCCAGGTTTGCTGGTGATCTTCAACGATGCGGCCAATACTGAATTGCCGGGCGTGGTGAAAGAGTTCGACGACGCGCAAGTGACCGTCGACTTCAACCACCCGCTGGCTGGCAAGACACTGACCTTTGACGTGGAAATCATTTCCGTCAAAGCGCTGTAAATTTGTGGGAGCGAGCCTTTGTGGCGAGGGGATTTAGCGAAACGTCGCACCGCCCCGTTGGGGTGCGAAGCACCCCTGAATCCAGCCGCTGCAATCTTGGATGAGAACGCGCTGACCGGTTTGCGATTGCTTCGCAATCGAACGGGGATAAATCCCCTCGCCACAGCAGGCTCGCTCCCACAGTTGGTTTTTCATTGTTTTCGCTATTTCTTGCGCGCAAGACACGAGGCACAGCATGCAAATCAAACTCGCCAACCCCCGTGGCTTTTGCGCCGGTGTGGACCGGGCGATCGAAATCGTCAACCGCGCCCTGGAAGTCTTCGGGCCGCCGATCTATGTGCGTCATGAAGTGGTGCACAACAAATTCGTCGTCGAGGATCTGCGCAACCGTGGCGCGATCTTTGTCGAAGAACTGGATCAGGTGCCGGACGACGTGATCGTGATCTTCAGTGCCCACGGCGTTTCCCAGGCCGTACGTACCGAAGCCGCCGGTCGTGGTCTGAAGGTGTTCGATGCCACATGCCCGCTGGTGACCAAGGTGCACATCGAAGTCGCACGCTACAGCCGCGATGGTCGTGAGTGCATCCTGATTGGCCACGCCGGTCACCCGGAAGTCGAAGGCACCATGGGCCAGTACGACGCCAGCAACGGCGGGGCAATCTATCTGGTCGAGGACGAGAATGACGTCGCCGCATTGCAGGTGAAGAACCCTGAAAAGCTGGCGTTCGTGACCCAGACCACCCTGTCCATGGACGATACCAGCCGCGTTATCGACGCCCTGCGTACGCGCTTCCCGGCCATCGGCGGTCCGCGCAAGGACGACATCTGCTACGCCACCCAAAACCGTCAGGATGCAGTCAAGCAATTGGCTGACGAATGCGATGTGGTGCTGGTGGTTGGCAGCCCGAACAGTTCCAACTCCAATCGCCTGCGTGAGCTCGCCGAACGCATGGCCACTCCGGCCTACCTGATCGACGGTGCCGAAGACCTGCAGAAGAGCTGGTTCGAAGGTGTCGAGCGCATTGGCATCACTGCGGGTGCCTCCGCACCGGAAGTCCTGGTGCGTGGCGTGATCCAGCAGTTGCAGGCCTGGGGTGCTACAGGTGCCGACGAACTGGCAGGTCGGGAAGAGAACATCACGTTCTCAATGCCTAAAGAGCTACGCGTTCGTTCCTTGCTCTGAGTCCTCTCCTCCTACGCATACGGCCTGTTCAGTCTTTTTGCTGCGCAGGCTGACGCGGCCGTTCTTGGCCAGCACCACCTGGTTTAGACTCAGCGGCTCGCGTGTTGCGCAAATGTGCAATGTCCCCGATTGGAGGCCCCCGTGTACCGGTTCGCCCAAAGGGCTGAAGCGGACGGAAGTCTTGACATATGTATTGCCGAAAACAGGCAATGGAATGCCACTCCGCCGCTCAATCAACAGCGGATTGCTGTCGTCCTCATACCCCTTGCCGCTGACATCCAGAATCATCCGCCATCCCTGGCCCCAATCGCCGTTGATGCCGTGAATGACAACGGTCTGGTTTCGGGCAATGGCTTCGCTTCTGGCACTGCGCAATCCGCTGGCCAGTGACCTCGCAGCCTCCTCGCGATAGTTCGATTCCATCACAGCCGCGAACGCCGGACTGACCAAATGCAGAACAATCCCGACAATCGTCAGTCCCATAAGCAATTCGATCAAGCTGAAACCGTGCTGACGCATGACATGCCCCTCCCTGGAACGTGATGGCCCGTGCGATCCGTGCACGGGTAATGGCAAACCAACCACGCTGCGGCGGTCGAATGTTCTAGCGTGTAAGAGCAGGTATAGCCGACGGCAACGGAGGGCTCCGATGGATCATCGTACAAAAGGTTTCACGCTGATCGAGTTGCTGGTCGCCATCGCGATTTTTCTGGTCCTGATCACCCTGGCGGTGCCGGCGTTCACCCGTTCCACACAGATTTCCAGGGCCGACACCGAAGTCGGTGATTTGCAACGTGGCTTGAACTTCGCCCGCCTGGAGGCGATCAACCGGGGTGTG
The DNA here is from genome assembly GCF_051216495.1 of Pseudomonas baetica. GTDB lineage: Bacteria > Pseudomonadota > Gammaproteobacteria > Pseudomonadales > Pseudomonadaceae > Aquipseudomonas > Aquipseudomonas baetica_B. Next base: position 60,402 of record NZ_JBPKAM010000005.1, read on the forward strand.
ACCACGCGAGTGCGCCCAACCGCGGGTGGCAGCGTCTGGACCGGGGAGTTGTCTGTGTATGACGGTACCGGCACGCCGGCCAATGTGTTGCGTGTTATTCCAGCGATGAGCAGTGGCGCGACGCTGACGCTAACCTCAGGCGTGACCGCCATCGATTTCAATAATCTGGGTGGGTTGGCGTCATCGTCCACGGCGGTGGTAATCAGTTATGTATTGGGCGCGCAAAGCAGGACGCTGAATGTGTGTTTGAACGGACGAATTCTATTGGGTGGAAGTTGCGGATGATTCAATGGAGCAAACGTGCACAGGAAGGCATGACGTTGATCGAAGTCCTGGTGGCGTTATTGATTCTGAGCGTGGGGTTGTTGGGAGCGGCAGCGATTCAACTCAATGCGCTCAAATACACCGACAGTGCGCGGATGACCAGCCAGGCCAGTTTTATCGCCTATGACATGATGGACCGCATCCGCGCCAACGCCGCTGCCGACTACACCGTCACACCGCCGACCGCGGGCAACCTGAGCATCGCCCGGGACCAGGATCTCTACGACTTCACCACCAATATCACCAGCTTCGGTGGCGCCACGGCAACGGGCAGCATCAGCCTCAATCAGCGCGTGTACACCATCACCATCACCTGGGATGACTCCAGGGCCGCCAACAGCGCCAATTCCCGTCGCAGCTTTGTTCTCACCAGTCGAGCAACCGTCGATCCGGTGGCAGCGCCATGAGCCGCTTCCAAAAAGGCTTTGGCCTGATCGAGTTGCTGATCACCCTGGCCTTGAGCCTGGTCGTGGTGCTTGGCGTGGTGCAGGTGTTCATTGCCGCGAAAAATACCTACGTCAGCCAGAACAGCGCTGCCGCCATGCAGGAGGATGCGCGTTTCGTACTGAGCAAAATGATCCAGGAAATCCGCATGGTTGGTATGTTCGGTTGCCTGGGGACGATTACTGATGCGAGTGATGGTGAGAGCTTCAAAACCAGTCAGGCCACGCCGATCAGTTGGGATAACGCGAGCCAAAGGTTGACCCTGGTGACGGCGGATGTCGGCAGCAATGGCGGCACGCCGACCTGGACGGTGGTTTCAGATTGCCGAAACACTGCAACGGCTTATTCGAAATTACGCGCGCCCGCTGCGGGGCAATTGGCGTTTCCCATCCGGCGGTTGATCTACAGCTTGAAGAACGGCGCGCTGACAATGGGTTCCGGCGTCGATACGCCACCACAGCAAGTGCTGGTGGATAACGTCAGCGCCTTCAACGTGAGTTTCGGCCTCGCCAGCTCTGCTTCCGATTCGTCCGCCTCCAGTTACAGCAGCAACCCGTCTGACCCCGCGCGGATCCGCAGTGTGCGTCTGAGCCTTACGCTCATTGATCCGAATAACCGGGTGAGCAATCAAACCTTCAACGTGGTTGCCGCTCTGCGCAATCGGTTGCCGTGAGGAGGGGGCTGATGAGTATTTCTTCGGCAACTTCCCAGCGCGGCATGGCGCTGCTGGTCAGCCTGGTGTTCCTGTTACTGCTGACGCTGATCGGCGTTTCCTCGATGCAGAACGCCACCCTGCAGGAAAAAATGGCCGGGAGCGTAAGCCTGCGCAATCAATCGTTCCAGGCAGCAGAGGCGGTGTTGCGGGCGGGTGAAAGCGCGGTGCAACTCGACAGTTACTCCTTGGCGGTGTGCAGCGGTACAACGCAATGCGCGCCGCCGGCCGAGTCGTCCACGGTCAAGGCCGCAGGACCCAATTCCACCTCGGGGGTGACCTGGATCGCTTCCGGCAATGGCTTTTATGGCGTGCAAAACATTGGCATCTCCCAGGCAGCCGTCAACGTTCCGAGCAACACCTCGGCAACGTTGTACCGGGTCACCGCAGTGGGCATTGCGGGCAGCTCGCGCAGCGTGGTTGAGAGTATTTATGCGAAGTACTGAAAACTACACAGGGTTGCTACGGCTGTTGTGTGGCTTTGCTCTTGGGCTGTATCTCTCGGCCCCGGCCTTTGCCTTCACGCCGTCGGACTCGCCCTTGTTGAGCGCTGCGGCGGTGGCTCCGAACGTGATGCTCATGATCGATGATTCAGGAAGCATGAATAACATCATCTGGGCGCCGGGTTTCGATCCCACGGTCAGTCGCCCGCAAATAGCCATTTGCAGTTCCAACGCCCTGTGTATCAGCGGTCAGAATCTGGACATGACTGATACCAACATTGCCCTGTCGAGCCTGAATCGGGGCGGTTGCCCGGCCAGTGGCAACTGGTACGGGTTCTATCGTGGCTTCCTGGGGCTGACGCCGGTTTGTCTGAAACTGCCAGACCCTGTGGGCAATGAAAACACCCGTTACACAGCTAACTACCTGGCGTATCTGTTGGGCCTGGCCAACGGCTCCAATCGGGACTTCACCACCGGGGCCAATGCAATACCCAACGATTACCGCATCAGCGTGGCCCAGGACGTTTCGACCAGCCTGGTTACCAGCAATCGCACATTGCGTATCGGCCTGGCCACTTTCAATCCACCGGCCAACAACAATCCGGGCAATGGTGGGTTTATCGCCCGGCCAGTCAGTGATTTGTCGGTGGATGCCAACTACAACGCGCTGATTGCCTCGATCAACGGTTTGAGTGCCGTAGCTAACACGCCGCTGGCGGAAACCTACTACGAGGTGACTCGCTACCTGCGCGGCATGGCGCCGTACTACAACTCGACGCCCTCTACCTACGTAAGTCCCATCCAATACCGTTGCCAGAAAAACTACGGAGTGGTGATTACCGACGGCTTGCCCACCTATGACCGAACCTTCCCCTCCAGTGACCCGCTCGGAGGCACCCGCTTGCCGAACTGGGATGGCAACAGCGCCAACGATGGTGACAACCTCAATGGTGACGGGGAGGGTGACACGTTGTATCTGGATGACACCGCCAAGTTCGCCTTCGACATCGACATGCGCTCCAGCGGGACGGACCTGGCGGGCAAAAGCTGGAATGCCACGGATTTTCCCAAACAGAACATGAACACCTACACCGTGGGTTTTACCGCAGCCAATCAGATGTTGTCGGACGCTGCCAGCTATGGCCTGGGCAAGTACTACCAAACCACCGACAGTGCCGGGCTAAACGCCTCATTGTCATCTGCCCTGAGCGATATCACGTCCAAGGCCGGTTCCGGTGGCAGCGGTGTCACCAGCGGGACGATCCTCACCAGCGGTACCAGTTACTTCCAGACCAGCTACGACCCCAAAGATTGGCGTGGCACGATCAAGGCTTTTGGCTTCAATGCAAACGGTTCGGTCAATACCGGCAATCTGCTGTGGACCACCGACACAGCCATCGTGCCGGGTGCGACGGCACCGACTTATCAGTCCTGGAATAATCAAACCAATACACCAGTGACACTGGCTTACGTCAATTTTTCCACGGCCCAGCAGACCGCCCTCAATCAGGGTCTTCCCACAGGGATCACCGGTAGCGATCTGGTGGAGTGGAGCAAGGGCATCAACAAGACAGGCCTGAAGGTGCGCAGTGCATTGCTCGGCGACATCATTAACTCGCCGCTGGCGTTGGCATCACCGACGGATAAGACCGCCTCCGACCTGTCGGGCGATACCACTTACAGCACCTACCTGGCCACCAAGGCGGCCAATATGAATGCCAGCCTGGTGGTCAATTCCAATGACGGTTTCGTCGATATCATCAATACCGGCAACGGCACACGGCGTTACGCCTACATGCCGTCCAGCGTGTTGCCGTCGCTGCGCTATATCGCGGATACCTCGTACATCAACGGTGTCAGTCATAAGTTTCTGGTGGACGGGCAGGTGAGTGTGTTCGATGTCCAACTCAACAGTGCCTGGAAAACATTGGCATTAGGCGGAACGGGCGCGGGCGGGCGAACCTTCTATGCGCTGCAATTGTTCGATGCCTCGGCCGGCAACGTGACCAAGGCGCTGTGGGAAATCAGTGCACCGACCACTGCCAGTGCGGCGAATGCTTTCAATGATCTGGGTTATGCCTATGCCCGTCCGGAAGTGGCACGCTTGGCGGACGGTCGATGGGCCGCGTTCATTTCCAATGGCTACGGCAGCAACTCTGGAGTGGCTGCGTTGTATGTGGTGGACATCCGCGACGGTTCGCTGATCAGGAAAATCGTTGTCGACAGTACTGAAACCACCAATGGATTATCTTCGGTCAAACTCAAGGTCAATGCTCAGAATGTGGTGCAGGCGGCGTATGGGGGAGACTTGAAGGGGCGGCTGTGGAAGTTCGACCTGAGCAGTACAAGCACTGACGGTTGGGGCGTGGCATTTGCTGGCAAACCCTTATTTACCACTGCAGGAGGCGCCACTCAGCCGATCACTGCGCAGCCGTTGCTCGCGGATAATTCGCTGGGTGGCAAAGTGGTTTTTATCGGCACCGGGAAATTCAACGAGACTGCGGACAAGACCAACAAGGATTTGCAGGCGTTTTACGCGGTGTGGGATGCGGACGGTGGTTCAGGGCAGATCACTACGTCCAGTTTGCAGCCTCAGGCAGTGACCGGCGTGTTCTCGGGAGGCTCGGGGCAATTCATCACCACCAGCCAGAATGAAGTGACCTATCCGGCGGAAAAGGGCTGGTACTTGCCGCTGGTGTACAACAGCGCGTTGACCGGCGAGCGGGTGATCAATCAGGCCAGTCTGGTGCTCGGGCGAATTGTCTTTACCACTGCCAGCATTGATACCACGGACCCTTGTACGAGCTTCGGCACCGGCAAACTGGTCGAACTCGATGCGTTCAGCGGTAAGATGCTCAACTACGCAGTGCTCGACACCACTGGCGACGGGGTGATCGATAGCAATGACACGATATCCAGTGGCGTGGTCTTTACCGGCGGTATCCCTACCGTCAATTCCATCGTCAATGGCGCGACCCGAAAAATCGTGAACGATTCCAGTGGCGGCATCACCACGCTGGTGGAAAAATCCGGCGGCGGCAGCCGTCGCATCATGTGGCGACAAATACAGTAAGCGAGAATTGAGGCATGCACAGATCCAACCGCGGCTTTACCTTGATCGAAATCATGATCGTGATTGCGATCATCGGGATTGTCCTGACTATCGCCATGCCGAGCTTTACGGAGTATCTGAACAAAGGGCGTCGTACCGAAGTGGCCGGTCTGCTTTCAGAGCAGGCACAGATCCTCGAGCGTTTCTATTCACAGAAAAATGCCTACACCAACGCCACCGGGCTCAGTGCTGGCAACGACTACTACACCATTACGCCGACCCTCACTGACCAGACCTTCCTGCTGACGGCGGTGCGCAAGGCTGGCACTAGCATGGGCTCGGACAAGTGCGGTGATTTCACCCTCACCAACACCGGTGTTCGCAGCATGGTCAACGCCACTGCGGGCCTGACCACCAAGGATTGCTGGGGGCGCTGAGTTCATTTTTCGGGTGTCTTTTGCGCCCTCTGTCTATTTATCGGTTGGATCAAAATATGACCAGGCAACAGCAAGTGGTGATTGTCGGCGGTGGGGTAATCGGTCTGCTGACGGCCTTCAATCTCGCGTCCGAAGTGCAGAGCGTTGTACTGCTGGACCGTTCGAATGTCGGTCAGGAATCGTCCTGGGCGGGGGGGGGCATCGTCTCGCCGCTCTACCCATGGCGTTATAACCCGGCCGTCACCGCGCTGGCCCATTGGTCCCAGGACTTTTATCCGCAACTGGGTGAGCGTTTGTTCGCCACCACCGGGGTCGATCCCGAGGTGCACACTACCGGCCTGTATTGGCTGGATCTGGACGACGAAGCCGAGGCACTGGCCTGGGCCGTACGGGAGAATCGTCCGTTGCGGGCTGTGGATATCTCGGCGGCTCACGATGCGGTGCCGGTACTGGGGGGCGGTTTTTCCCGGGCAATCTACATGGATGATGTGGCTAATGTGCGCAATCCACGGCTGGTCAAGTCGCTCAAGGCTGCGTTGCAAGCGCTGCCGAACGTGACCATCCATGAGCAATGCGAAGTCAGCGGGTTTATTCGCGACGCCGAAAAAGTGGTCGGCGTGCAGACTGCCGCAGGCGCGATCCATGGTGATCAAGTGGTCCTGACTGCTGGCGCCTGGAGCGGTGATTTGCTCAAGATCCTGGGGCTTGAACTGCCAGTCGAGCCGGTGAAAGGGCAGATGATTCTCTACAAGTGCGCGGCGGATTTTCTGCCGAGCATGGTGTTGGCCAAGGGGCGTTATGCGATTCCGCGGCGTGACGGGCATATCCTGATCGGCAGTACGCTGGAGCATGAAGGTTACGACAAGACGCCAACCGAATCGGCGCTGGAGAGCCTCAAGGCTTCGGCAGTTGAGTTGATCCCGGCATTGGCGGAAGCCGAAGTGGTAGGGCACTGGGCCGGTTTGCGGCCGGGCTCGCCGGAAGGCATTCCCTACATTGGCCAGGTGCCTGGATTTGATGGGCTATGGCTAAATTGCGGGCATTTCCGTAACGGATTGGTGCTGGCGCCGGCGTCGTGCCAGTTGTTTGCCGATGTGATGCTGGGGCGTGAGCCGATTATTGATCCGGCGCCGTATGCGCCGACTGGGCGGATTTAGTTTCGATATTGTTGGTGTCTGCCAAATCGTCTTCGCGAGCAGGCTCGCTCCCACATTGGAATGCGATCAACTGTGGGAGCGAGCCTGCTCGCGAAGGGGCCCTTAATCCAGGCCTAATTTTTTCAGTCGATAACGCATCGATCTGAATGAAAGATTCAACCGCTGAGCCGCCGCCGTGCGGTTCCAGCGAGTTTCCTCCAGCGCCTGGAGAATCAGCTGGCGTTCGACGTTTTCCAGGTAATCTTCCAGATTGTCGATCTGCGTAAGATCCGGCACGCCCCCTTCTGTAACGCCATTACCTTCGGCCAGGCGCAAGTCGCCGGCTTCGATCTGTTTGTTTTCGCATAACGTGTGCGCCCGTTCGAGCATGTTCTCCAGTTCCCGCACATTGCCTGGAAAGCGATAACTTTTCAGCGCATCGAGGGCTTGCGGGTGGAGTTTCGCTTCAGGTTGGCCGGTATCGACGGCCAGGCGCTTGAGTACATGGCTGGCCAGCGGCGCGATGTCGTCGCGGCGCTCGCGCAAGGGAGGCACCCGCAACTCGATCACGTTCAACCGGTAGTACAAATCCTGGCGAAAACGCTCAGCGGTAACTTCGGCCGCGAGGTCTTTATGGGTGGCGCAAAGGATGCGCACATCGACCACCATTTCCTGTTGCCCACCGATGCTGCGTACGGCTTTTTCCTGAATGGCCCGCAGCAGTTTGACCTGCATCGGCAGCGGCAGGTCAGCGACTTCGTCGAGGAACAGGGTCCCGCCGTGGGCGGCCTGGAACAGTCCCGGTTTGTCTTCGATGGCGCCGCTGAAGCTGCCCTTGCGATGGCCGAAAAACTCGCTTTCCATCAGTTCCGACGGAATGGCTCCGCAATTGACCGGGACAAAGGGCTGGTTGGCGCGTGGCCCGCGGTCGTGGATCAGCCGTGCGACCAGCTCCTTGCCGCTGCCGGACTCGCCGCTGATGTAAACCGGCGCCTGACTGCGCGCCAGTTTGTCGATCTGCTTACGCAGGTTGCGCATGGGCAGAGAGTCACCCAGCAAGCGGCGATCGATGGCAACGCCGGGGACGGGCAACAGCAAAGCGTTGGTGACCAGCTCTCGCAGGCGGGCAAGGTCAACCGGTTTGGTCAAGAAGTCGAAGGCGCCGGCCTTGAGGGCACTGATCGCCGTGTCGACGTTGCCATAGGCGGTGATCATGGCCACTGGAACTTGCGGGTAGCGTTGCTGGATGTGCTGAACCAGTTCAAGTCCCGTGCCGTCCGGCAAGCGCATGTCGGTCAGGCACAGATCGAATGTCTCGCGCTTCAACAGGGCCAGAGCTTCGCCCACATTGCGGGCACACCAGGTATCGAGCTTCATCCGACCCAGGGTGATTTCCAGGAGTTCGCGGATATCCGGTTCGTCGTCGACGATCAGGACTTTTTGCCGTGGGCTCATGTTCAACTTTGTTTCCGTCCGTGAGCAAAGGTGATACGAAAGCAGCCGCCGCCTTGGCGTGGTTTGAAGTCTAGGCGGGCCTGATTGCTTTCGCACAGCTCACGGGACAGATAGAGCCCCAGGCCAGTGCCCTGATGGCTGGTGGTGAAGAATGGCTCGAACAATTGTGCTTGATGATCCGGGGCAACACCGGGGCCGTCGTCGAGGATTTCGAGGATGGGCAACTGGCTATCGGAATCGATAAACAAATCAAGCCAGACTTGCGCCTGATCGTGGTTTTGGGCGCTGTGACGCCAGGCATTGCGGATCAGATTGTCGAGAATCTGGTTCAACTGGTTCGGGTCCATCAAGGTCCTGAAGTCCCCGGAAGCGATGTGCAGATGAACCTGCTGGCGCTCGGTCGCGCCCTCGCGGATTTCAGTGACGAACTGTTGCAGCCAAGGCTTCAAGTCTAGCCGTTGCGGCACGGTTTGCTGGCGGCGGGACAGTTGCAGGACGTTTTCGATTACCCGATTCATGCGCTGAGAGTGGTCTTGAATGATCTGCGTCAGACGCTGATCCGCGCTGTTCAGTTCCTCGGATTCTCGCAATAGCTGCGCGGCATGACTGATGGCGCCCAAGGGGTTGCGGATTTCGTGGGCGATACCGGCGGTCAGTCGCCCGAGTGCAGCGAGTTTCAGCTGTTGGGCCTGCTGGGCGATCTGGGCGAGGTCTTCAAGAAACACCAGCGTTTGGTGTTGGGGACTTGGGTCCAGTGCAATGAAACTCGGCTGCAGTTCCACACCGCTATTAGCGATTTTCAGGCTTTGCGGGCGTAGCGTCGGATTACTGAGCCACACGTTCAGGCGATCGACCAGGGTGGGGAAGTGGTCGTCGATCAGGCAGCCTTCGAGTGAGCGGCAATCGAGCAGAGACAGGGCACTGTGATTGGCCAATTGCACGCGCCGCCGGTCATCGAGTACCAGGATCCCGGTGCGCATGCGTTGCAGGATCAGGGCGTTGAGTGCTTCCAGGCCGACGACTTCACTGGCCTTCTGCTCGGCGAGGGTCTCACTCACTTCCAGGCGCCGGATCAAGCCTTGCACCAGCAAGGCCGCAGCGAAGCATAGAACACCGAGGGTACCGACCTGCAAATAGTCATTGGGGTTGGTGGGATGGTTAAGGCTCAGCAGGAAACTTGAACCGACGATACCAAGGGCGCCGATGGCGGCAATCAGCAGACCGATGCGCCTTTGCAGCAGGGTATTGCCGATGGCCACCGACACGATCAACAGGTTGCCAATGGCGCTGGCCACCCCGCCGCCAGCGTAAAACAAGGCGCAGAGGAGCAAGACGTCGAGAAGCGCCAAACCGAACAGTTGTGCCGGATGGCGGGTGTTTTCAAAGAAGACCACCAGCAGAATATTCAGCACCAGGTACAACCAGCTGCCACTGCGCAGCAGGTCGTCATTGGCTGACGTCAGCAGCCGATTGTCCATGTTGCTGGAGATCAGCAGCACCAGGATGATGCCGACACTTAAGCGGTAGAGGTGATAAAGGCGCAGCAGTCGCTGGGCCTGTTTGCTGCCGTGACTGGACGTCTCAGCGATCACTGGAACCGGGGCCTTGCTCCAGATGAGCCTGGCTGCAATACCACTGCTGTTGAAAACTCACGGCGCGATCACGCGGCAAGTGCACGCCACAATGGGCGCAGCGGACCATCGGTGCCGCTTCCAGTTCGGCAGGGGACTTGGGTACGGCGGTCTGGCCCTTGTATTTGCGCCAGAACCATACGGCGGCGGCAATTACGGCAATCCAGAATAATAAACGAAGCATGATGAGCGGCTTTTTGGCTGATGAACCGGCAGTTTAGCCAAGGACATGACAGGCGCACAGCGCAATTGTTGTCCACAAAAACAGCGTAATAAAAAAGGGAGACCCGAGAGTCTCCCTTTCTGCACCGCCGGTCGTATCAGTCGAACACGCCGAAGGTCATGTAGCTGAACCACGAGCGATCTTCGTTGTTGCCTTCCGCTTCGTGATCTTCTTCCTCGATCACGTCGCCCTCTGCATCTTTAGGCTTGAGCTCGCTCGGAATCGCGTCCTTGGCGTCCTGGAATTGCTTCTGCACGTCTTGGTTGGCGCGGGTTTCTCCCGGCGGCAGTGGCGGACGGGATTCGATCAGGCCCAGTGTGGCTTTGCTCAGCCACGAGCGGTTGTCGGCTTCGGCGACCGACGGCACGAACTGACCGTCCACCAGGCTTGGGTGGTTCGGGTAGTTGAGCTTCAGGGTTTCCAGGCTGGTGGCAGCCAGGTCATCCAGGTGCAGGCGCTGATAGGCCTCGGTCATCACCGCCAGGCCGTCGCCGACCGAAGGGGTTTCCTGGAAGTTTTCCACCACGTAACGGCCACGGTTTGCGGCGGCGACATAGGCCTGACGGGTCAGGTAGTAGTCGGCAACGTGAATTTCGTAGGCTGCCAGCAGGTTGCGCAGGTAGATCATGCGCTGCTTGGCATCCGGCGAGTAGCGGCTGTTGGGGAAGCGGCTGGTCAGCTGGGCGAACTCGTTGTAGGAGTCGCGGGCGGCGCCTGGGTCACGCTTGGTCATGTCCAGCGGCAGGAAACGCGACAGCAGGCCGACGTCCTGGTCGAAAGAAGTCAGGCCCTTGAGGTAGTAGGCGTAATCGACGTTCGGGTGCTGAGGGTGCAGACGAATGAAGCGCTCGGCAGCGGCTTTTGCAGCCTCGGGCTCGGAGTTCTTGTAGTTGGCGTAGATGAGTTCCAGCTGCGCCTGATCGGCATAACGACCGAACGGATAACGCGATTCCAGAGCCTTCAGCTTGGCGGTGGCGCTGGTGTAGCTGTTGTTGTCCAGATCAGCCTGGGCCTGTTGGTACAACTCGACTTCACTCAGGTTTTCGTCTACGACTTCCTTCGATGAGCAAGCAGCGGTCAATGCGAGGATGGCGATCAGCAGCAGGTGTTTCACTTGCATGGCGGCTTGCGTCCCTATGACGGCCGCTGTCTTGGGCGTGGCCGTCCTGTTATGATGAGCGCCCCGTTGATAAGCCTCGGGGCAAAAGACGCCGTATTTAACCACAAGCGCGCAGCCGAAACCAAAGGCTGTGCCGACGCCTAGTCTGAGCATGTCCGATAAAATTGAACTCCGCGCAGAGGTGCCGTCCGAATTGGGCGGCCAACGCCTCGATCAAGTCGCCGCACAATTATTCGCTGAGCACTCGCGCTCGCGCCTTTCCGCCTGGATCAAAGACGGCCGCCTGACTGTGGATGGGGCGGTTATCCGCCCGCGAGACATCGTTCACGGTGGCGCCATTCTTGTACTGACTGCCGAGCAGGAAGCTCAGGGCGAATGGGTCGCTCAAGACATTGCCCTGGACATCGTCTACGAAGATGACGACATCCTGGTGATCAACAAGCCTGCGGGCCTGGTGGTGCATCCGGCCGCCGGCCACGCTGATGGCACCTTGCTCAATGCCTTGCTGCACCACGTGCCGGACATCGTCAATGTGCCTCGTGCCGGTATCGTGCATCGTCTGGACAAGGACACCACCGGTCTGATGGTGGTGGCCAAAACCATTCAGGCGCAGACGCAACTGGTTGCACAGTTGCAGAGCCGCAGCGTCAGCCGCATCTATGAATGCATCGTGATCGGTGTCGTGACCGCCGGCGGCAAGATCAACGCGCCGATCGGTCGTCACGGCCAGCAACGCCAGCGCATGGCTGTAATGGAGGGTGGCAAGCAGGCCGTCAGCCATTACCGCGTGCTCGAACGTTTCCGCTCCCACACTCATGTGCGGGTCAAGCTGGAAACCGGTCGTACGCACCAGATTCGCGTGCACATGGCGCACATCAACTTCCCGTTGGTCGGCGATCCTGCCTACGGCGGACGTTTCCGTATCCCGCCGGCCGCTAACCCGACCATGGTCGAGTCGCTGAAGAACTTCCCGCGCCAGGCGCTGCATGCGCGGTTCCTGGAGCTGGATCACCCGACCACCGGTAAACGCATGAGCTGGGAGTCGCCGCTGCCGGAAGACTTCGTCTGGTTGCTGACCCTGCTCAAGCAAGACCGTGAGGCATTCGTCGGATGAGTGACTGGCTGATTCCTGACTGGCCCGCGCCGGCTGGGGTCAAAGCCTGCGTTACCACCCGTGCGGGCGGCGTCAGTCTGGCGCCGTTCGACAGCCTCAACCTGGGCGATCATGTCGACGACAACCCCGAGGCCGTTGCCGAAAATCGCCGTCGCCTGACCGATCACTTCTCTATTCAGCCGTCCTGGCTACAGCAGGTCCACGGCATTGTCGTGGCCCATGCGGATCCGAGCCGGGTCGTCACAGCCGACGCCAGTTGGACGTCGACCCCCGGGATCGCCTGCGCGGCGATGACTGCTGATTGCCTGCCTGCGTTGTTTTGCGACCGTGCCGGTACCCGCGTGGCAGCGGCCCATGCCGGTTGGCGCGGGTTGGCGGCAGGTATACTGGAAGCGACCCTCGACAGTCTGGCCGTATCACCGGACGAGGTGCTGGTTTGGCTTGGCCCGGCCATCGGCCCGCAAGCGTTTGAAGTGGGGCCGGAAGTGCGCGAAACCTTCGTGCAGCAATTGCCCGAAGCCGCGAGTGCCTTTGTACCGAGCCAAAACCCTGGCAAGTTCATGGCCGACATCTATCTACTGGCGCGCTTGCGTCTGGCGGCTCGCGGTGTCACCGCAGTCTATGGTGGCGGATTTTGCACCGTGACGGACCCACGCTTCTTTTCTTATCGCCGTAGCCCCCGTACTGGTCGATTTGCCTCCCTGATCTGGCTCGAACGCTAGACTCCTCTGACCTGCGTCAACTTCAAGGCGCTTGAAACTCCCAGAATCGACCACATCTATTGCGGTATCTGGCAGGTTTCTTCATTCAGGATGTTCTATAGGTCCGGCCTGCTCAAAAGGAAGGTGACCCATGCGTATAGACCGTTTAACCAGCAAGTTGCAGTTAGCTTTATCCGACGCCCAATCCCTGGCCGTCGGTCTTGACCATCCCGCCATCGAGCCGGCGCATCTGATGCAGGCCCTGCTCGAACAGCAGGGTGGCTCGATCAAGCCCCTGCTGATGCAGGTGGGCTTCGATGTCAACAGCCTGCGTAAAGAGCTGACCAAAGAGCTCGACCAGCTGCCAAAAATCCAGAACCCGACCGGCGACGTGAACATGTCGCAGGATCTGGCACGCCTGCTCAACCAGGCCGATCGCCTGGCCCAGCAGAAGGGCGACCAGTTCATTTCCAGTGAGTTGGTATTGCTCGCCGCCATGGACGAGAACAGCAAGCTCGGCAAGCTGCTGCTTGGCCAAGGCGTCAGCAAGAAAGCCCTGGAGAATGCCATCAACAACCTGCGCGGTGGCGAGGCGGTCAATGACCCCAACCATGAAGAGGCGCGTCAGGCGCTGGATAAGTACACCGTCGACCTGACCAAACGTGCCGAGGACGGCAAGCTCGATCCGGTGATCGGCCGTGACGACGAGATCCGCCGGACCATCCAGGTCCTGCAACGTCGCACCAAGAACAACCCGGTGCTGATTGGTGAGCCTGGCGTGGGTAAAACCGCCATTGCCGAGGGCTTGGCCCAGCGCATCATCAACGGTGAAGTGCCGGACGGCCTCAAAGGCAAGCGCCTGTTGTCCCTGGACATGGGGGCGCTGATTGCCGGTGCCAAGTATCGCGGCGAGTTCGAAGAGCGGCTCAAAGCGCTGCTCAATGAGCTGTCGAAGCAGGAAGGGCAGATCATTCTGTTCATCGACGAACTGCACACCATGGTCGGCGCTGGCAAGGGCGAAGGCTCGATGGATGCGGGCAACATGCTCAAGCCGGCTCTGGCCCGCGGTGAGTTGCATTGCGTTGGTGCGACCACGCTCAACGAGTACCGCCAATATATAGAGAAGGATGCAGCCCTCGAGCGGCGCTTCCAGAAAGTATTGGTGGACGAGCCGAGCGAAGAAGACACCATCGCGATCCTGCGTGGCCTGAAAGAGCGCTACGAGGTTCACCACAAAGTGGCGATCACCGACGGTGCGATCATTGCGGCGGCGAAGCTCAGCCATCGCTACATCACCGATCGTCAGTTGCCGGACAAGGCCATTGACCTGATCGACGAAGCCGCCAGCCGCATCCGTATGGAAATCGACTCCAAGCCGGAAGTGCTGGACCGTCTGGAGCGTCGCCTGATTCAGCTGAAGGTGGAATCCCAGGCGCTGAAGAAAGAAAGTGACGACGCGGCGAAGAAACGTCTGGAAAAGCTGCAGGAAGAAATCGCTCGTCATGAGCGTGAGTACTCGGATCTTGAAGAAATCTGGAACTCGGAAAAAGCCGAAGTTCAGGGTTCAGCGCAGATCCAGCAGAAAATCGAACAGTCCCGTCAGGAACTGGAAACCGCGCGCCGCAAAGGCGACTTGAACCGCATGGCCGAGTTGCAGTACGGGGTCATCCCGGACCTGGAGCGCAGCCTGCAAATGGTCGACCAGCATGGCAAGAGCGAAAACCAGTTGCTGCGCAGCAAGGTGACTGAAGAGGAAATCGCGGAAGTCGTTTCGAAGTGGACCGGTATTCCGGTGTCGAAAATGCTCGAAGGCGAGCGCGAAAAACTGATGAAGATGGAAAGCCTGTTGCATCAGCGCGTGATCGGTCAGGAAGAGGCCGTGGTGGCGGTGTCCAACGCGGTACGGCGTTCCCGTGCCGGTTTGGCCGACCCGAATCGGCCGAGCGGTTCGTTCATGTTCCTCGGCCCGACCGGTGTCGGTAAAACCGAGTTGTGCAAGGCACTGGCCGAGTTCCTCTTCGACACTGAAGAGGCGATGGTGCGCATCGATATGTCCGAGTTCATGGAGAAGCATTCCGTGGCTCGTCTGATCGGTGCGCCACCAGGTTACGTAGGTTATGAAGAGGGCGGTTATCTGACTGAGGCCGTGCGTCGCAAGCCTTACTCGGTGATCCTGCTGGACGAGGTGGAGAAGGCGCACCCGGATGTGTTCAACGTCTTGCTGCAAGTGCTGGAAGACGGACGCCTGACCGACAGCCATGGCCGTACGGTTGACTTCAAGAATACCGTGATCGTCATGACCTCCAACCTGGGCTCGGTACAGATCCAGGAACTGGTGGGTGATCGTGAGGCTCAGCGTGCGGCGGTCATGGATGCGATTTCCTCGCACTTCCGTCCGGAGTTCATCAACCGGGTCGACGAAGTGGTGATCTTCGAACCGTTGGCGCGGGATCAGATCGCTGGCATTACCGAGATCCAGTTGAGTCGTCTGCGCAGTCGCCTCACCGAGCGCGAACTGAAGCTTGAGTTGAGCCCTGAGGCCATGGATAAGCTGATCGCGGTCGGATATGACCCGGTGTATGGTGCACGACCACTGAAACGTGCGATCCAGCGCTGGATCGAAAACCCGCTGGCACAGCTGATTCTCTCCGGTCGATTCATGCCGGGGGACACAGCGAAAGGTACTGTGGAAAACGACGAAATCGTTTTCAACTGAGCCCAAACGGCGGTTGAAAAAAAGAGGCCTCGCATTGCGAGGCCTTTTTTTCGCGAGGCTGTTGAATTTAAAGGAAAAGGCTTGTAAAGTGCGCCCCGCAGTCAGTCAGTCGCCAGGGTTTCCGCTCCCCAAGCAGGAATCCAAAATAAGTTGCAAATCATTAACTTGAAAGCAATTTAGGGGGTTGACAGAGGTTTTGAAGATTGTAGAATAGCGCGCCTCAGGCACACGAACGCAGCGATGCGAACGAGTCGAAGAGAACGCAGTAAAGCTTCACCGTTGTAGATTGAAATGTGTAGTTCCGTGATAGCTCAGTCGGTAGAGCAAATGACTGTTAATCATTGGGTCCCAGGTTCGAGTCCTGGTCACGGAGCCAATTTCAAGCCGGGGTATAGCGCAGTCCGGTAGCGCGCCTGCTTTGGGAGCAGGATGTCAGGAGTTCGAATCCCCTTACCCCGACCATATTTGGGTCGTTAGCTCAGTTGGTAGAGCAGTTGGCTTTTAACCAATTGGTCGTAGGTTCGAATCCCACACGACCCACCATTTTTGAGACCAGCTCGCTGGAATCGAATCTTAAGATCAGACGCCAAAAGCTCTGTTCGCAGAAGGCGCCTTTGAAAGGTGCCTTTTTTTTACCGGGGTATAGCGCAGTCCGGTAGCGCGCCTGCTTTGGGAGCAGGATGTCAGGAGTTCGAATCCCCTTACCCCGACCATACGAAAAATCCCCGTATCGAAAGATACGGGGATTTTTTTTGCCCTCAAGAAATGCCGATCACTTCAAGTCATCGTACAACTTGCCGATAACGAGCTGTCAGGGCAAAGCCCTCCACTCAAGCCAATAAAAACAAAGGCGCTCGTTATGTTTCTTCGTCAGTTGAATATTGCCCCCCGTGCCGCACTGGGGTTTGCCTTGATCGCGGTGCTTGTGGCGCTGCTTGGAGTCTTTGCCCTGGGGCAGATGTCGAGTATTCGAGAAAGCGAGGTGGCGGTAGAGAAACAATGGCTGCCAAGCATTCGCGGCGGCGACGAGATCCGCGAAATCATGTTGCGCATCCGCACCATTTCCCTGCGCATGGCGCTGGACCAGGACCCGAAGAACATCGCGCAATACCGCAGTCAGATGGATACCCGGGACAAGGAGCTGAGCGAAAAAATCGCCGCCTATGACAAGCTGGTGAACACGGCTGAAGGCAAGGCGTTGTACGACCAATTCAAAAATACCTTCACGGCTTATCGGGCTGGCATTGCCCAATCGTTCACCTTGGCCGACCAAGGGCGCCGCGACGAACTGACCAAGTTGCTGCTGGTGGACATGAAAACCGTGGTCGACGGCTCCGGCAAGCAGCTCAATGACCTCGCGGAGCTGTTCACCCAACAAGTCGCGGCCGAAAGCGCGAAGTCCAAAGAGCATTACGAAACCTCGCGCACGATCGTCAGCCTGTTTATCGCCCTCGCGGCTCTGGCAACGGTGGCTCTGGCCATGTTGCTGACCCGTAGCATCGTGCGCCCACTGAGTGAGGCCGTGGAGGCCGCAGAGCACGTGGCCCAGGGTGACCTGACACACCCGATCCAAACCCATGGCAATGACGAAGTCAGCCGGTTGCTCAAGGCGTTGGCGGCCATGCAACAGAATCTGCGGGAAACCTTGCTGGGCATCAGCGGCTCTGCGACGCAGTTGGCCACGGCAGCCGATGAACTGAACGCCGTTACGCTCGACAGCACCCAAGGCCTGCAACAGCAGAACAACGAAATTGAACAGGCGGCCACCGCCGTCAATGAAATGACCAGCGCGGTGGAGGAGGTTGCGCGTAATGCGGTTTCCACCTCCGATGCCACTCGTCAGTCCAGTGAGTCGGCCCATGTGGGCCAGGAGCGGGTCGGTGAGACGGCCAATGCCATCAGTTCACTGGCTCAGGAGGTGCAAAGTACCGGGGAGTTGGTGCGGTCCCTGGCCAATCAGTCCCAGGATATTGGCAAGGTGCTGGATGTGATTCGCGCCATCGCCGAGCAGACCAACCTGCTGGCGCTCAACGCAGCGATTGAAGCGGCGCGGGCGGGGGAGAGCGGTCGGGGATTTGCGGTGGTGGCCGATGAAGTGCGCGCCCTGGCCGGGCGTACACAGCAATCGACCCAGGAAATCGAGCAAATGGTGCAAGGCATGCGCAGCGGCTCGAGCCTGGCCCTCGATGCCATGAACGCCAGCGTTTCCCGTGCAGCCAGCACGCTGGTGTTGGCCGAGCGGGCAGGCGAGGCTCTGCAAACCATCACTGCTTCCGTGCATGAAATTCATGAGCGAAATCTGGTGATCGCCAGTGCAGCCGAAGAACAGGCGCAAGTGGCCCGTGAGGTTGATCGTAATCTGGTGAATATTCGTGATTTGTCGATGCGTTCGGCTGCTGGTGCCGATCAGACCAGCGCCTCAAGCCATGAACTGTCGCAACTGGCGAATGCCTTGCAGGGGATGGTGCGGCGTTTCAGGGTGTAACTCGGTCAGGTAAAAAATTTGGGAGCGAGCCTGCTCGCGAAGGCGCCAGTCCAGCCGACATCAATGTCGCCTGAAAGACAGCTTTCGCGAGCAGGCTCGCTCCCACAGGTGTATCTACATCAGTGCAGTTTCAGCCGTGGCTCGGTCCCGCGTCCGATCTTGCTGCCCAGCATCAGCATCGCCGTGCGGAACCAGCCGTACAGCGCCATCTGGTGCATGCGGTACAGCGACACGTAAAACATCCGCGCCAGCCAACCCTCTAGCATCACGCTGCCGGTGAGGTTACCCATCAAGTTACCCACGGCCGAAAAGCGCGACAGCGAGATCAGCGAACCGTAATCGGTGTATTTGTACTCGGGTAGGGCCTTGCCTTCGATCCGCAGTTTCAGCGATTTGGCCAGCAACGACGCTTGTTGATGCGCCGCCTGGGCCCGTGGCGGTACGTTGCGGTCGCTACCCGGTTGTGGGCAGGCGGCGCAGTCACCGAAGGCGAAGATATTCTCGTCGCGGGTGGTTTGCAGGGTCGGCAGCACTTGCAGCTGGTTGATGCGGTTGGTTTCCAGGCCATCGATGTCCTTGAGGAAACCCGGTGCGCGAATCCCCGCGGCCCAGACTTTCAGGCTGGCGTTGATGACCTTGCCGTCGGCGGTAATCAAGGCATCGGCCGTCACTTCGCTGACCGCCGCGTTGGTCATGACGTTGACCCCGAGCTTCTCCAAGGTTTTATGCACAGGCCCGCCGATACGCTCTGGCAGTGCAGGCAATACCCGTGGCCCGGCTTCGATCAGGGTGATATGCATGTTTTCCGGTTTGATTCGGTCCAGGCCATAGGCCGCCAGTTCGTGGGCGGCGTTGTGCAGCTCGGCGGCCAGTTCGACGCCGGTAGCGCCCGCACCGACGATGGCCACGCTGATTTTCTCGACCTGGTCGGTTTGCCCGGCGTGGGCGCGCAGGTAGTGGTTGAGCAGTTGTTGATGGAAGCGCTCGGCCTGTTTGCGGGTGTCGAGGAACAGGCAGTGCTGTGCCGCGCCTTGAGTGCCGAAATCGTTGGTGGTACTGCCGACGGAAATGACCAGCGTGTCATAAGGCACTTCCCGCGCGGGTACCAGCTCCAGGCCGGCTTCGTCATAGGTGGCGGCCAGCTGGATTTTTTTCTGCGCCCGATCGAGTCCGCTCATGCGCCCCAGCTGGAACTCGAAGTGGTTCCATTTCGCCTGGGCAACATAGTTGAGTTCGTCTTCGGAAGAGTTCAGGGACCCGGCCGCCACTTCATGCAACAGCGGTTTCCAGATGTGGGTCAGGTTCGCGTCGACCAGCATCACGCTGGCCGTGCCGCGCTTGCCCAGAGTCTTACCCAGGCGGGTAGCCAACTCCAGACCGCCGGCGCCGCCGCCGACAATAACAATACGATGGGACATGGGGATAACTCGCAAGGCTAAAAGAAATCGGTGCAACTACCCTCGCGAGCGCAATGCTGCTCATAGCGTCAGGTAACTGATAAGTCGGCTCAACAGGCCCAAACCAATGGTCACTGCCAGCACCAGTACCAGGAGCATCCACGGCCGGAATGGCCGGCGCTCGACTCGGTGCTGGGACAACTGCAGGTACTCTTCGACATGCTTCTGGTCGTCGGGGTTCAGGCGGCTGGTCATAAAGGCCTCGTCAGGTAGACGTTGCTGAATGTTTAGAAGCTACAGACGGATTTAACGAACGATGAACGGAGCATAGCCGGTCTCGGGAATGGGCTCGACGGTCACCGTGTCGTCCAGGCGAATGATGCCACTTTTTAACACCCGGGCGGTGATTCCGCCATGCCCGCGCACGGCTTGAAACGTCCCACGACCAAGGTTGTTTTCCAGGCGTGCGCACGGTTGGCACCAGCCGGTGGTTTCGAAAATTGCCTGGCCGATCCGGAAGTGTCGGCCTTTGAGGCTGAACAGATTGATCCCACTGATAACGAGGTTGCGCCGCAATTCTTCAGGCCTGACCGGTCGATCGTCCGGGCGTCCCATCAGCGAACTGATTACCGCCAGGTGTTCCCACTGTATCAGCGTGACCTGCCGCGCGTTGCGCGTACCGGGGCGGGCGTGATCGCCGGTCAAGCCGGCCTCCAGCCGTGCTTCGACCGCCTCCAGTTCGATCATCGACGAGCGCGATTGCGGACGCACGCCAATCCAGCGGACGCGACCCTGTTGTGGCACTTCGGCAATCAGTTCCCGCAATGGACTCACAGGCTGATCCCGACATCGAAAACGATGCTGCGCCCCAGGTTGCTGCGCAGGAAATCCGGCGCATCCGGATGCGCGAAGAGCACGCGAGCGAAGGTCGGGCCGACCAGAGAGAGCGAACGCCAGCCTTGGCGCAGGTACTCCGTGGGTGGCGGGAAATGGCTGTTGAGGTCCAGCACTTCGCGTTTGAGGCTGGCGAAGGCAATGATGTCCAGCTCACCCAGGTCCATGCCGCGTTCTTTGTAGTTATGCGCTTTTTTGCGCAAGGTCGGCGCCAGTCGCAGCAGAAACTCATTGGCCGGTATACGTCGGGGCTTGGCCTCGCGCCGAACCAGTTGGCTGAGGGAAAACGCGCTGCGCCGGCGTTGCAACTCGTCGCGCCATTCGTCATTGAGGCGCCGGCCTTCGTCGAGAACGAAGAACACTTCGAAACTGGCGTCGCGAAACAACACATCCGGGGGTTCGCCGGCGGGGGCGAACTCGTCGGCGCGATAAGGAATGTTCAAGCCTTGCAGCAGGCGCTGGCACACCCAACGCTCCCGCTCCCATTTGCGGGCATTGGACAGGAATGTGTTGGCTTGCTCGGCCGCGATGGTCAGCAGGCGTAAATAATCTGAGTCATCCATAGGCCCAAGCTTAGCGCTCAAATGTGATCGCAAAGAAAACAGTTTGTCGCCCCGATGCAAAACCCTGTGCGAAATCCCCGCCTGCAAACCCTTATCAAGCCATTGCACAAAACGGATAGCGATCTGCGCAGCGCGGATATTGCCACGTGTCTGGCGTCATTACCCTCGGCTGTACGGGACGTTCGCCGCATTTGCGAGCGTCTTGAAAAACAACAACAAGAGATAAATGCCATGCGCGAAATCGACGTACACAAGGTTATCGACGAAGCACGATTCAACCGCTTCCACTGGATGGTGCTGTTCTGGTGTGCCCTGATCATCATCTTCGATGGTTACGATCTGGTGATCTACGGCGTGGTTTTGCCGATGCTGATGAAGGAGTGGGGTCTCAGTCCGCTGCAAGCCGGTGCGCTGGGTAGTTATGCATTGTTCGGCATGATGTTCGGTGCCCTGTTCTTTGGCCCGCTGTCAGACAGGATTGGTCGTAAGAAGGCCATCACGATCTGTGTGATGCTCTTCAGCGGCTTCACCGTGCTCAATGGCTTCGCCAGAAACCCTACGGAGTTTGGTATCTGTCGCTTCATCGCAGGCCTGGGTATTGGCGGCGTGATGCCTAACGTCGTGGCGCTGATGAACGAATACGCGCCGAAGAAAATCCGTAGCACCCTGGTGGCGATCATGTTCAGTGGCTATTCGGTGGGCGGCATGCTCTCGGCCGGGCTGGGCATCGTGTTGATTCCGAATTTCGGCTGGCAGGCGGTGTTTTATGTGGCGGTTGTGCCGCTGCTGCTGTTGCCGTTGATCATGTATTTTCTGCCCGAGTCGGTGGGTTTCATGCTGCGCCAGGGGCGCCATGAAGAGGCGCGCAACATCCTTCAGCGAGTCGATCCGGCGTACACCGCGAAAACCGACGATCAACTGCACATGAGTGAAGTGAAAGGCTCCGGCACTCCGGTGTTGCAGCTGTTTCGCGAGGGACGGGCGCTGCGCACGCTGATGTTGTGGCTGGCATTCTTCTGCTGCCTGTTGATGGTTTATGCCTTGAGTTCCTGGCTGCCGAAACTGATGGCCAATGCCGGTTACAGCCTGGGGTCGAGCCTGTCGTTCCTGTTAGTGCTGAACTTCGGGGCGATCTTCGGTGCCGTGGGCGGTGGTGTGTTGGGTGACAAGCTCAACTTGCCGCGTGTGTTGTCGGTGTTCTTCGCCCTGGCGGCCGTTTCGATCACCTTGCTGGGCTTCAACAGCCCGATGCCGGTGTTGTACCTGCTGATTGCTATTGCCGGCGCCACCACCATTGGCTCGCAGATCCTGCTGTATGCCTGCGCGGCGCAGTTCTATTCCATGAACATTCGCTCCACCGGTCTGGGCTGGGCGTCGGGCATCGGACGCAACGGTGCGATCGTCGGCCCTCTGTTGGGCGGTGTTCTGTTAGGGATCAGCCTGCCGCTGCAACTGAACTTCATGGCATTTGCCTTGCCCGGTGCGGTGGCCGCCATCGCCATGACGGTGTTCGCCATCAGCCATCGGCGCAGCGCCAGAAAACCGCAGCCAGGCTCGCTTCACGCGTCGCCTGACGGGGCAGTCGGCGAGGTCTCATGAATACGCTATTTCGGGACTTTTCCCTGTCTGCGGCAGTCGCCGGATTTATCGCCACGGTGATTTCCTACGCAGGCCCGTTGGTGATCATTTTTCAGGCCGCCGAAGCTGCACACCTGTCGCGGGAAGTGCTGTCGTCGTGGGTCTGGGCAATCTCCATCGGCAGCGCCGTACTGGGCATTGGTTTGAGCCTGCGTTACCGCGTACCGGTAATCATCGCGTGGTCGGCGCCGGGCTCGGCGTTATTGGTGGCGCTGTTGCCGGGGATTTCCATGCCGGAAGCGGTGGGGGCTTATCTGGTCAGCAGCCTGATCATTTTCCTGGTTGGGGTGTCGGGTGCGTTTGACCGAATCATTGGCAAACTGCCCCCGGCCATTGCGGCCGCGATGTTGGCGGGGATTCTGTTCAGCTTCGGCACCGGGTTGTTCGTCTCGTTGCAGAGCAAACCGTTGCTGGTACTCGCGATGTTTGCCACGTACCTGGCGGGAAAACGCCTAATGCCGCGTTACGCGGTGGTGATGGTGCTGTTGGTGGGCTGCTCGATGGCGTTTCTCGCCGGGGATTTGCACAGCGAGGCCTTGGTGATCGGTTTGGCCACGCCGGTGTGGATCACCCCGGCGTTCAGCCTAAGCGCGACGCTGAACATCGCTTTGCCGCTGGTGATGGTAGCGCTGACCGGCCAGTTCGTGCCCGGCATGACGGTGCTGCGCGCCAGCGGTTACGCAGCGCCGGCCGGCCCGATCATTGCCAGTAGTGCACTGGGCACGGCGTTGTTGGCGCCGTTTGGTTGCCACGGGCTGAATCTGGCGGCCATTACGGCGGCGATTTGCACTGGACGCGAGGCCCACGAAGACCCCGGCAAGCGCTATGTGGCCGGGGTCGTGGGTGGCCTGTGTTACCTGGTGCTGGGGATCTTCGGCGCCACCCTGGTTTCACTGTTTTCGGCGTTCCCCAAAGAGCTGATCGCGGCCCTGGCCGGGTTGGCGCTATTCGCCGCCATTGCCGGAGCGATGGCCGGCGCAATGGCGGTGCCGAGTGATCGCGAAGCCGCACTGGTGACCTTCCTGACGACGGCGTCGGGCATGTCGTTGCTGGGGTTGTCCGCGGCTTTTTGGGGGCTGATTTTCGGCATGGTCACCCACCTGCTGTTAAGCGCTCGTCGTCCCATCCCTCGCAGCGAAAACACGTCGGCCAAAGCCCTTCTACCTGTCGATCAATAACAATAAGAGAAAAAACGATGAAACAGATTTTTCCAACAACCGGTTCAGTGTTGTCCATGGCGGTCGTCTCGGGTTTTTCCACCAGTGCGATGGCAGCCGAGAGCGGCTTCATCGAGGACACCACGGCCACCTTGCAAGCGCGCAATTACTACTTCAGCCGGGACTACTCCGACATCGTCGGCACCAACCCGCAATCGAAGGCCGAAGAGTGGGCGCAGGGGTTCATCCTCAACGTCAAATCCGGTTACACCCAAGGGCCGGTCGGTTTCGGCGTGGATGTCATCGGCCTGCTCGGGCTCAAACTCGACAGCAGCCCGGACAGGGTCAACACCGGTTTGCTGCCGGTGCAGGATGACGGGCGCGCGCCGGATAATTACAGCCGTCTGGAAGGGGCGTTGAAGGTGCGTTACTCCAAAACCGAGCTGAAGGTGGGTGAGTTGCAGCCCAATCTGCCGGTGCTGGTGTTCAGTGATATCCGATTGCTGCCACCGAGTTATCAGGGGGCAAGCATCAGCTCAAGCGAGATCAATGGCCTGACCCTGCAGGGCGGTCATTTGAGTACGACCAGCCTGCGCAATGAGGCCGGCGACGAAAAGATGCAAGCCATGCTCGGTCACGTACCGCAACGGCAGGTCAGCAGCGATGGCTTCAACTTTGCCGGTGCCGATTACGTCTTCAACGACAAACGCAGTTCGGTCAGTGCCTGGTTCGGGCAACTGGAAGATATCTACAACCAGCGTTTCCTGGGTTTCAAGCACAGCCAGCCGATGGGCGACTGGGTTCTGGGGGCCAATCTTGGTTACTTCGATTCCCGTGAGGACGGTCAAAAGTTGCTGGGCAACATCGACAACCAGGCGTTTTTCTCCCTGTTGTCGGCCAAGCGTGGTGGTCACACCTTTTATGTCGGCTATCAGGGCATGTTCGGCGACAGCGCATTTCCCCGGGTCTTTGCCAACATCTCGCCGCTGGGCAACGAAGTACCCACCTATGAATTCGCATTCACCGATGAACGCTCCTGGCAGGCGCGTTACGACTACGACTTTGCGGCGCTCGGCGTGCCGGGACTGACCAGCACCGTGCGCTACATCACGGGCAACAATGTCGATACCGGTAAAGGTTTTGAAGGCAAGGATCGCGAGCGCGACCTGGATCTCGGTTACGTGTTGCAGAGTGGCACGTTCAAAGGCCTGGGCATCCGTGTGCGCAATGCGATGGCGCGTTCCAACTACCGCAGTGATATCGATGAAAATCGTTTGATCCTGAGCTACACCTGGACGCTGCTATGAGCCACTGATCACAGGTTGCTCGTGCAGTCGCCCATGACCTCGTAGGTCACTCGACGGGTCTGCCCCTGATGATCGATGTAGACCATGGTCGCCGGCACGACGCCGCACGCCGTCGCCGTGTCCGACACGGAAACCACCTTGGCGATGTCCAGCGGTTGCGCCGGGTTGTACAGGACGGTGAGGGGCTCGTTGTCGGCGGCCATGACCGAGGTGGCGATGAGGGTTAGAAACAGGCTGAAAATCGTTTTCATCATGGCGTGCTCCGTGTGGGTTTTGATGGTTCAAGTCTAGTGTTTGCCATCGACGGATAAAGGGGCGAACGCCTGATGCAGCTTTACATGAAACGTAACAGTCACAGCCCGAGGGAGGCTTATGGATTTGCTTAACAACTTGCGTGTGTTCGTCCGTGTGGTCGACTGCGCAAGTTTTACCGCCGCCGCCGATGCGCTGGAGCTATCCACTGCGCAAGTATCGCGACTGGTCGCGGACCTGGAGCAGCATGTGCAGGCTCGCCTGCTGCATCGCACCACGCGGCGCTTGAGCCTGACCGAGGCCGGCGAGCGATTTCTGCTGCGCAGTCGGTCGATACTCCAGGAAATGGAGGAGGCGACAGCGGAAGCCCGCGGCGCTCATCTCAAGCCGAGCGGACGCTTGCGGGTGCACAGCATGAGCGGCCTCGGAGTGTTGATCACGCCGCTGATTGCCCGCTACAGCGAGCTTTATCCCGATGTGGTGTTCGAGCTGACCCTGTCGCAACGCAATCCGGATCCCCTGGAAGAGGGGCACGACGTGGTGATTTCAATTGCCCACGAACTGGCCGATTCGCAATTGGTCGCCCAGGCTGTCGGGCAGATTTACAGCGTACCGTGCGCATCCCCGGAGTACCTGCAGCGTCGGGGGGTGCCGGGCCATCCGCAGGCCCTTAATGACCATCGATGCCTGCGCATGCTCGATCCGTTGTACAGCGATCAATGGCTGTTCCAGGACGATGAAGGCGAGCACGCCGTCAGCCCGGCCATGACCTTTCAGTGCAACGTCGCCGAGTCGATGGTCAAGGCCTCGGAGGCGGGCATGGGCATCAGCCTGTTGCCGTTTTACACCGCCACGCGACCCTTGAGCGACGGCACCTTGTTGCGTTTGTTGCCGGCCTATCGCCCGCGTCAGCGCAATGTGTATGCGTTGTATCCGTCGCGGCGTTTTCTCGATGCCAAGGTCCGGACGTGGGTGGATTTTCTCAAGGCCGAGTTGCCCAGGTTGTTCGCCGAGCATGAAACGGTGATGAACGATCCCCGACATTGGGCGGTGTAGACTGAGGGCCTGTTCTCTTTCGGCAAGACAAGGGAGTGTGCCCCGCCATGATCGGCGCCGAGTTGCTGTCATCCGAAACCCTCACCCTGGGGTGGCTGATCTATGTGCCGGTGCTGATATGGGCCGTTGCGCGGGTGTCCTGGGTCGAGTTGTTCAGCGACAGCCGGCGCCAGCATCTGCTGTTCGGCACGGTGTTCGCGCTGTTCGCACTCTGGTTGGTGCGCAGGGATTTCGATACCGGCGTGTCCTATCACTTCATTGGCATGACGGCGGTGACGCTGCTGCTCGACTGGCCGCTGGCAATCGTCGGTGGACTGGTGGCACAAACGGGGTTGGTGCTGCTGGGGCGTCAGGATCTGGTGGCGATGGGCGTGAATGGCGCGCTGTTTATTCTGTTGCCGGTGCTGGTCACCGAGTGTTGCGCGATCGCAGTGGAGAGGGCGCAACCGCGCAACCTGTTCGTTTACATCTTCTGTTCCGGTTTCTTCGCCGCCGCACTCTCGGCGTTGCTGTGCCTGGTGCTGTCGCTGACGTTGCTGTGGTACGACGGACGTTTCGCCATGCCGTACTGGCTGGAAGATTTCATCGGTTACCTGTGGCTGATCATTTTTCCCGAGGCGTTCATCAACGGCATGGTGGTCAGCGCGCTGGTGGTGTTCTGCCCGGAATGGCTGGAGACTTTCAACCGCACGCGCTATCTCTCGGCGCCCTGGAAGGACGACGATCCACCGTCTTGAGTCCTTTCAAATCCGCCAAAGACTGGCGATTTCCAACGCTACTTCCAGCGTTTCAATCAATCAGCTGATCAATCAACACGGCGTTGGTGTAGATCAGGCTGCCATCGCTCGCCCGGTGCCCGACCAGATGGAACTGACCACGCTCGTGGTGCAAATACACGCGCATTTGGCAGTCTGACAAGGGGCCGTAGCCCTCCGGCACCCTCAACTCCAGGGTATCGAAGTCGACATCGACCATGGCTTCGCGTTCATGGGTCGTTTGCAGGCGTTCTTCGGCTGCTTCCAAACGCTCATGGAGGGGACCATCGACGTAAAAGTGGATTTCCCCCGTTGGGGTGGATTTCTGGTCGGCGCTGGGTTTGCACCAGCCTTCGATCGTCAGGGCGCTCATGACGAAAATCTCCGTGGTGGACTGCTGGACTCTGAGGCGCTTGCCTCTTCTCAATGCCATCACTTGTCTGACTGTTACGCCTGGGCAGGGTTCGACTTTTTGAGCCGTTTCTGGCCGATCCCTGCCATGGGTAATGCGATATTGAGTATAGCTGGCAAGCGGGTCTCGCTCGCCGACCTATACTTTTCACTGACTTTGCCACCACCGGTGGTATTTGCCTGACCTGCCTGGATGACAGTGGCGATGCTTGCGCATAACCCATGGGCAACAGGAATAGGATGAAGAGAAATGGCAATAGCAATTATCTTGATTCTAATCGTTATTGCATCCGTGCTCTTTCATCTACTGGCGCCTTGGCATGCAGCACCACCCGCGTCCAACTGGGGATCAATAGACACCACACTGTTCATTACCCTGATCATCAGCGGAATATTCTTCGTCGCCATTACGGTATTCATGGCTGTCGCGATCATGCGTTATCGACACCGCGAGGGTGTCAGGGCGCACTACCAGCCAGAAAGCAAAAAACTGGAGTTCTGGTTGATTGTCGTGACTTCGATAGGCATTGCCGCGATGTTGGCGCCAGGCCTGGTGGTTTACAACGATTTCATCCGGGCGCCGAAAGAGGCATATGAACTTGAAGTCATCGCCCAGCAGTGGCAGTGGGCTTATCGTTTTCCCGGCCAGGACGGAAAGTTGGGAAAGTCGGACATCAAGTTTGTTGATGCGGCCAATCCCCTAGGGGTTGACCCCAAGGATCCTGCCGGACAAGACGATGTACTTATAAAAAGTAATGAAGTCAGACTTCCACTGAATAAACCAGTAAAAGTATTACTGCGTTCAAAAGATGTGCTGCATAACTTCTATATCCCGCAAATCCGCAGCAAGATGGACATGGTGCCAGGGATGGTGTCGTACTTCTGGTTTACCCCGACTAAAACCGGGAGGTACGAAGTGCTTTGCGCCGAGTTTTGTGGCGTCGGTCACTACAACATGCGCGGTCAGATGATCGTGGAAGAGCAGGGCGCTTTTGATCAATGGCTGAGTACGCAACTGACCTTTGCGCAGACACTGGCGACGGCGGCCAAGCCCGGTCGGGATAGCCTGGTGGAAAAGGGCCGTTTACTGGCGCAGAAGTACGGTTGCGGTGCTTGCCACAGCCAGGATGGCAGTAGCAGTCTCGGCCCGGGGTGGAAGGGGCTGTATGGCCGCACGGAACAGCTTGCCGATGGCTCCCGTGTGCAGGTCGACGAGGCCTACCTGAAAGAGTCGATTCTCACGCCTCAGGCCCGTCTGGTGCAGGGCTACCCGCCAGTCATGGTGGCCTATACTCTCAATGACGATGAACTGGGTGCCCTCATGGCCCTGATCAAGTCGCTGGGCACTGCGCAGCAAGGCGATAACGGCTCTGCCAGCGCAGGCGAGGACCCGGTGGCGCAGGGGCAACTACTGGCCCAGTCCCTCGGCTGCCTGGCCTGCCACAGTGTCGATGGCAACAAGGGCATCGGCCCCACCTGGCAGGGCCTATATGGCTCCACCGTCACCCTTGCCGACGGCACGAGCATCAAGGCCGACGAAGCCTATCTGAAAGAGTCGGTTCTCGATCCCGGTGGAAAAATTGTCCAAGGCTATGCAGCCGTCATGCCGGCCATGAAGCCAAGCGACAAGGAGCTGGACGCACTGATCGCCTTTATCAAATCCAAGGCCAATACCGACGCCGATACGAGCAAGGCGGAACCAGGGAAGCAACCGTAAAGCAGCCAGGAAAACACCGAAACTTCGACAGGAGGATGACGTGATGGCCTATGCGGAGCAAGCCGAAACAGAAGCACTGCACGAACCCAAAAGTTTCCTGACCAAATACATCTGGAGTCAGGACCACAAGGTCATCGCCATTCAGTACTCGTTGACGGCGCTGTTCGTGGGGCTTATCGCCGTGGTGTTGTCCGGCTTGATGCGCATGCAAATAGGCTTCCCCGGCAGTCTGGCATTCATGGACGCCAGCACTTATTACCAGGCGATGACCATGCACGGCATGATCATGGTCATCTACTTGCTGACGGCCTTGTTTCTGGGGGGATTCGGTAACTATCTGATCCCGCTGATGGTGGGCGCCCGTGACATGGTCTTCCCCTATGTCAACATGCTCAGTTACTGGTTTTACCTGCTGGCGGTCGTGGTGCTGCTTTCCAGTTTCTTCGTTCCCGGCGGCCCCACCGGTTCGGGCTGGACGCTCTATCCGCCACAGTCCATCACGCAAGGAACACCGGGGGTTGAATGGGGCATCGTGCTGATGCTCGTCTCGCTGGCGATCTTTATCGTCGCCGCCACCATGGGCGGGCTGAACTACGTCACCACGGTGTTGCAGGCACGTACCCACGGCATGACTTTGTTTCGCATGCCGCTTTCCGTATGGGGCATCTTCATGGCCTCGATCATGGCCTTGCTGGCGTTCCCGGCGTTGTTTGTCAGCGCAATCATGATGCTGTTCGACAAGCTGTTGGGCACCAGTTTCTTTATGCCGGCGATCGTCTCGCTGGGGCAGACGCTCGATCACCAGGGCGGCAGCCCGATATTGTTCCAACATCTGTTCTGGTTCTTCGGCCACCCCGAGGTCTATATCGTCGCCTTGCCTGCGTTTGGCTTGGTCTCCGACCTGATCAGCACCCATGCGCGTAAAAACATCTTCGGCTACCGAATGATGGTGTGGGCCATCATTGCGATTGGCGTGCTCAGCTTTGTGGTATGGGCGCACCACATGTATGTCAGCGGAATGAACCCGTACTTTGGTTTTTTCTTCGCCGTTACCACCCTGATCATTGCAGTGCCGACCGCACTGAAAGTCTACAACTGGGTCCTGACTTTATGGCGCGGTGATATCCATTTGACCGTGCCGATGCTGTTTGCCCTGGCCTTTATCGTCACCTTCCTGGTGGGGGGCCTGACCGGGTTGTTTCTCGGCAATGTGATTGTGGATATTCCGCTCTCCGATACCTATTTCGTCGTTGCGCATTTCCATATGGTCATGGGTGTCGCGCCGGTACTGGTGGTGTTCGGCGGCATTTATCACTGGTTCCCGAAAGTCACTGGGCGCATGTTCAACGACACCCTGGGCAAGTTACATTTCTGGATAACCTTTCTGGGCACCTACGCCATCTTCTTCCCCATGCACTATCTGGGTTTTCAGGGCATGCCTCGCCGGTATTACGCCTTTGACAACTACGCGTTCATTCCGCAGTCGGCGCATGAGTTGAATGCCTTCATTACGGTGGTCGCATTAACCGTCGGTGTTTCCCAACTGTTGTTTGTGTTCAACATGGCCTGGAGTGTCTTCAAGGGCAAACCCGCCGGCAGTAATCCCTGGGGCGCGGCCAGTCTGGAATGGCAAACGCCGGACACCCCGCCGAAACACGGTAACTGGGGAGAGAAGTTGCCGGTCGTGCATCGTTGGGCCTATGACTACAGCGTGCCGGGCATAGAACAGGATTTCGTTCCGCAAACGGTTTCCGCCGAGGCGTTGGAGCAACTGCGGCAACGAGGCGCCGGCGCCAATCAAGCGGACGTTAAACCATGAACAGTCTGTTTTTGAGAAACGCCGACGGCGCAGACTCAGGCGGCAGTTGGAGGCGAGAACCGTCAAACGCGTTGGCCGCCCGTAGAAGCCAAATCGCCAAGACAGGCCTGCGTTTGTTTCTGGCGGTGGTGAGTTCGCTGTTCTTTCTCTTCCTGATTGCCTTTATCGCCCGCTCGCAAATGGTCGACTGGCGGCCCCTGACAGAACCCCTGGCGCCATTGGCCAACCCATGGCAACTCTGGGTGAATTCGGCTTTTCTGGTGTTCAGTTGCATCGCACTGCAAGGGGCGCGCATGGCCGCTCGGCAGTCGCGACTGGGCGCAACCGTCATGGGCTTTGCATTGGGTGGCGTGTTTGCCATTGCCTTTCTGGCGGGACAACTCTGGGTCTGGCAGCAATTTGTGGCCTGGGGCTACTTTGTCGCCAGTAACCCGGCCAACAGTTTCTTCTATCTGCTGACCGGCATGCATGGGCTCCACCTGCTGGGCGGGCTGATCGCCTGGGGGTGGATCGGCGGCAAACTCCTGCTTCGCGTGCCGCTGCCGCAACTGCGCCTCAGTGTCGAACTCTGCACGACCTATTGGCATTACCTGCTGGCGCTCTGGTTCGTGCTGTTCGCGCTGCTGGCCAGCACACCACAAACCTATGAAGCCATCGCCAGGCTCTGCGGCCTGAGGTGAACAACCATGGCATCGCATCCGCAAGCCCCGGCCGAACCCGGGTCATCCAATCCACCCAGCCTGCCGCCTGAACCGGGATGGCAGGGCATCGCCAGCGACTGGGCTTCGGACAAGGACGCATTCAAGCAGGTGCCTTGGGGCAAGGCGATGATGTGGATCTTCCTGCTCAGCGACACGTTCATATTCACCTGCTTTTTGACTGGCTACATGTCGGTTCGCATGACGATCACCGACGCCTGGCCCAATCCCAGTGAAGTGTTTGCGTTGACGATCGGCGGCAAGGAAATCCCGCTCATTCTAATCGCCATCATGACCTTCGTGCTGATCAGTAGCAGTGGCACGATGGCCATGGCCGTGAACTTCGCCTATCGCCGTGATCGTGCGAAAACCACGGTGCTGATGCTGGCGACCGCTGCCCTGGGCGTGACCTTCGTCGGCATGCAGGCTTTTGAATGGAGCAAGCTCATCGCCGAAGGGGTACGTCCTTGGGGCAACCCCATGGGGGCGGCGCAATTTGGTGCCAGCTTTTTCATGATTACCGGTTTCCACGGACTGCATGTATCGATCGGTGCGATCTACCTAAGCATCGTGGCGATGAAAGTATTGCGAGGAGACTATGAGCGCTCCGGAAACTATCAGAATGTCGAGATAGCCGGGCTTTATTGGCACTTCGTGGATTTGGTGTGGGTGTTTATTTTTGCGTTCTTCTATTTGTGGTAGAGGAGCATTGATGATGGCGCATGCTCAAGGTCAGCAACATCCAATCGGTTTGTACCTGAAAATCTGGGGGCTGTTATTCGTCCTCAGCACGCTGTCGTATCTGGTCGATTACTTCCACTTCCATGGCTACCTCAGGTGGACCCTGATTATCACGTTCATGTTGTTGAAGGCGGGTTTGATTGTCTCCATTTTCATGCACATGGCCTGGGAACGGTTGGCTCTGGTGTACGCCATATTGGTTCCACCCTTGTGCTTACTGGTGCTCGTCGGATTGATGGCCACCGAGGCGGACTATGTTTTCCTCAGTCGGGTCATTTTCTTCGGCCAGTAAGCAACGTCTGGATAGTTTTGTAGGAGCGAGCTTGCTCGCGATGGACTCCAGGACGCTGCGTTTAATCAGCAAGCACGCGCAATCGTTAACGACCATCGCGAGCCAGCTCGCTCCTACATAAGACAGCATTACGCTATGGCTGGTTTTAAATCGTTCGCTTGAACTGATGCCATCTGTGCAGCCAGGCCACTGTCCAGTGGGGGGCTGCCGTTCCCGTGCCAGCGACCGTCAGTTTTGGATGGTGTTCGATGACCCGTTCCAGTACTGACTCCTGATTCGGCTCAACATCCACGAAGAAGACATGTTTGCCCGCGTCTACCATCTGTTTGAAATTGCGGAAGTGAGCGTTGGGTACCTGGATTCCAAAAAAGCCGCCTTCCCAGATGCAGAAGCCCAATACGACAACGGCAAGGAAGATGAAGGGCATCCAGCCCACGGCGGATTCATGCCAGCCCAGCCACCAAGCGCCGCCGAGGATCAGCGCTGCGAGTGGAATGCCGACCACCGCACCAATCTCGCCGGAGTGAACGACATCTTGTTTCATTAACGAATTAACTTCGTGGAGATGATGTTCTTCAACATCAGCAACTTTTTCACTGAGTACATGAATTTGTTCGGTGTTGATGCCGTTGGCTTCCAGTTCATTTTCAACGGATTCAAGATCGTCGAGATTGTCACTGATGTAATAGTGCCGATTCATGCCACACCTCCCATCTCGTTTTTTATGCTGTAGACCTCCTCTGTCCTGCAGCTTTTAACTGAGACTTTCCGTCGCAATGGGTGTACGCGGGGGAACGTTGCGCTCTTCATGCAACCCGAAAGAAGTATAGCACTCGGTATCTGACGGCTATTTGGGGGGTAAATCCGTCACAAAGGACGCCCGTCCATCATGATCAGTGACGCGGGTCGAAATCACCGCTGAACAACTCGTCCTCGGCATCGGGGGCCACCGGAATCTTGTGCTCTTCCGAGGCCCAGGCGCCCAGATCGATCAGTTTGCAACGGTCGGAACAGAACGGCCGGTATTTGCTTTCGGGGCTGAATTCGACAGGGGCGCCGCAGGTTGGGCATTCGACGGTTGGGATCTGGCTCATGACTGGCCTCCACGCAAAGTAAGGTAAAAGTGATGCAGGCGTTCGACTTCGCTGTGCAGCCAGGCGAGGTCGCGGTCGTTGACTACCACCTCGTTGGCGTGGCTAACGCGATCCTGGCGGCTCGATTGGGCCTTGAGGATCGCTTGGACCTGCTGTTCGCTGGTCTGGTCACGCTGCAGGGTGCGTTCGATCTGGAGCTGTTCGGGGGCATCGATCACCAGCACCCGCTGGGTCATGGCGTATTGGCCTGACTCGATCAGCAGCGGCGAAACCAGAATCGCGTACGGTGATTTTGCCAGTGCCAGGTGATGTGCGATTTCCTCGGCGATCAGCGGATGCAGCAAGGCTTCCAGCCAGCGGCGTTCATCCGGCACTTCAAAGATCAGTTTGCGCAAGGCCGCGCGATCCAGTTGTCCATCGGCCTGCAACACGCCGGGACCGAAGTGTTCGGCGATTTTCGCCAGTGCCGGTCGGCCCGGCTCCACCACCCAGCGCGCCGCATGATCGGCATCGACCACGTGAACGCCGAGGTCGATGAAGTGCTGGGCGGCCGCGCTTTTGCCGCTGCCAATGCCGCCGGTCAGGCCGAGAATCCAGGGTTTTTCCACAGGGGTATTCATTTCAAACCGACAAACTGCCAATAGAAGTCGGTTATTTGACCACCCCAGAGCAAGGCAATCCAGCCGGCAATCGCCAGATAAGGGCCGAAGGGGATCGGCGTCGAAGTTTTGGCCTTGCGCAGACGCAAGTAAATCACGCCGATAACAGCCCCTACCAGGGAGGAGAGCAGGATGGTCAGTGGCAAAATCTGCCAGCCGCCCCAGGCCCCGAACATCGCCAGCAGCTTGAAGTCGCCGTGCCCCATGCCTTCCTTGCCAGTGATCAGCTTGAACAGCCAGAACACCGAGCACAGTGCCAGGTAACCGGCAATGGCGCCCCACAACGCTTCATGCAGCGGCACGAACAGATCGAGACTGTTAACGATCAATCCCAGCCACATCAATGGCAGCACCAGCACATCCGGCAACAGCTGATGCTCGGCGTCGATCAGGCTCATGGCCAGCAGGCCCCAGGTCAGGAGCAATGTCATGCAGGCCGACCAGCCGAATCCGAAGTGCCAGGCAATGAATGCGGACAGTGCACCGCAGGCCAGTTCGATCAACGGATAGCGTTTGCTGATGGGGGTCGCGCAGGCCGAGCAGCGTCCACGCAAAAACACAAAACTGAGCACTGGAATGTTTTCCCAGGCACGGATCCGATGGCCGCAATTCGGGCACTGTGAGTGGGGCAGCAGCAAGTTGTAGGTGGGTTGGGGCGTTTCGCCGGGCAGCCCGAGGATCTCATGGGCCTGCACCCGCCATTCGCGCTCGAGCATTTTCGGCAGGCGCCAGATCACCACGTTGAGAAAGCTGCCGACCAGCAGGCCCATCAGTGCGGCGATGAAAACGAAGACCTGCGGGTAGTGAGTCAGAATTTCGTTCAGGGGCATGTCAGATCGCTGAGCCGAGTTGGAAGATGGGCAGGTACATTGCAACCACCAAGCCGCCGACGATAACACCCAATACCACCATGATGAACGGTTCCATCAGGCTGGTCAGGTTGTCGACCATATTGTCGACCTCGTCCTCATAGAAACCTGCGACCTTGTCGAGCATGTCGTCCAATGCGCCCGACTCTTCGCCAATGGCGGTCATCTGCACCGCCATGTTCGGAAAAATGCCGGACGTGCGCATGGAAAAATTCAATTGCATGCCCGTCGAAACATCCTGCTTGATGCGCAGTACAGCGCGCTTGAACACGATGTTGCCAGTGGCGCCGGCCACGGACTCCAGGGCTTCCACCAGAGGTACGCCAGCGGCGAAGGTGGTGGACAAGGTGCGAGCGAAACGGGCGACGGCGGATTTGTACATCAGGGCCCCCACCAGCGGCAATTTCAGCAGCCAGGCGTCGGTTCGATCACGAAAACCCCGTGAAGTCTTGAAGGCGTGGCGTACTCCGAAGATCGCCATGATCATCACGCCGAGCATCATCCACCACCATTCCTGCATGAACCGCGAAAGACCGATGACCATCACGGTAAAGGCGGGCAATTCGGCACCAAACCCTTCGAATACCGACTGGAACTGCGGTACCACTTTCACCAGCAGAATCCCGGTCACAATCATTGCGACGGAGACGACGACCAGCGGATAGGTCATGGCTTTTTTGATTTTGGCCTTGAGGCTTTCACTCTTTTCCTTGTAGGTCGCCACCCGTTCCAGCAGGGTATCCAGGGCGCCGGCTTGCTCGCCGGCATCCACCAGATTGCAGTACAGCTCATCGAAGTATTTGGGTTTTTTACGCAAGGCATTGGCGAAGCTGTTGCCGGCCGCGACTTCCTGTTTGACTTCGTCTATCAGCGTGCGCATCGCCGGGTTGTCGAAGCCTTCGCTGATGATGTCGAACGACTGCAGCAACGGCACGCCGGCTTTCATCATGGTCGCCATCTGCCGCGTGAACAGGGCAATGTCCTGGGCCTTGATGCGTTTGCCCAGGTTGAACAACGAGGTGGTTTTCTTGCGGACCCTGCCGGGGTTGATGCCTTGTTTGCGCAGTTGCGCCTTGATCAGTGCGGGGTTCTGCCCGCTCAACTCGCCGGTGACTTTCGTGCCTTTGCGGTCGGTGCCTTCCCAGGCGTAGACGCTGATTTTCGCTGCTTTGACCGCCATGTTCAGTCCTTGGTAACCCGGTTGATTTCTTCAAGGCTGGTGATGCCTTGCATGGCTTTGAGCAGGCCCGAAGTGCGCAGGTCGTTGAAGCCGTCCTTGCGCATCTGTTCATCGATTTGCAGCGCGTTGCCTTCGGCCATGATCAACCGTTGCAAGTCCGGCGTGTTTTTTACCACTTCATAAATCCCCACTCGTCCTTTGTAACCGCCGTTGCAATGTTCGCAGCCGACCGGTTCATAGATCGTGAAGGTGCCGATGCGTTCCTCGGGAAAGCCTTCCTTGAGCAGCGTCTCGCGTGGAATATCGAGGGGTACCCGACAATGGCTGCACAGTTTGCGTGCCAGGCGCTGGGCGATGATCAGGCTCACGGACGTGGCGATGTTGAAGCCCTGGATGCCCATGTTGTGCAGGCGGGTCAGGGTTTGCGCGGCGCTGTTGGTGTGCAGCGTCGACAAGACCAGGTGCCCGGTCTGGGCGGCCTTGATGGCGATTTCGGCGGTTTCGAGATCACGGATCTCGCCGACCATGATCACATCCGGGTCCTGGCGCAGAAACGAACGCAGGGCCTGGGCGAAATCCATGCCTTGCTTTGGATTGACGTTGACCTGATTGATGCCTTCCATGTTGATTTCCACCGGGTCTTCGGCGGTGGAGATATTGATGTCCACGGTGTTGAGGATGTTCAGCCCGGTGTAGAGCGAAACGGTTTTGCCCGAGCCGGTGGGACCTGTCACCAGGATCATGCCCTGGGGCTGCTTGAGCGCGGTCATGTACAGGTCTTTCTGATCGGGCTCGTAGCCGAGGGAATCGATGCCCATTTGCGCGCTGGACGGGTCGAGGATCCGGATCACCACTTTTTCGCCCCACAGGGTCGGCAGGGTGTTGACCCGGAAATCGATGGATTTGCTCTTGGACAGGCGCATTTTGATTCGCCCGTCCTGGGGCTTGCGACGCTCGGATATGTCGAGGCTGGCCATGACCTTGAGCCGCGCGGCGATGCGGCTAGCCAACTGGATCGGCGGTCTGGCGACTTCCCGCAACATGCCGTCGGTGCGCATGCGCACGCGGTAGATTTTTTCGTAGGGCTCGAAATGCAGGTCGGAGGAGTCGCTCCTGATCGCATCAAACAGCATCTTGTGAACGAAGCGCACCACCGGCGCATCATCGGCTTCCTGGCCGCCGACGATGTCCTGTCGCTCATCGCTCGACTCGATGTGCACGCCGTCAAGATCAACGTCGCCCATGTCTTCCAGGCCGGTGCCATGGCTATCGAAGAATTTTTCGATGGCATCGCTGAGCTTGTCGTCCTCAACCAGAATCGCTTCGGTGGTCAGTCCAGTGCTGAACTGAATGTCGTTGATGGCCTGGTGGTTGGTCGGATCGGAAATGCCCACGAACAACTTGTTGCCGCGGCGCCAGAGGGGCAGGGCGTGGTGCTGACGGACCAGTTTTTCGCTGACCAGGCCCCTGGGCTGGGTTTCCTTGTCGAGGCTGTTGAGGTCCATCAGGGCCATGCCGAAGTGCTCCGAGGCAATCTCGGCGACCTGGCGGCTTTTCACCAGTTTGTTCTGTACCAGGTAACTGACCAGGGAGAGGCGATTACGTTGGGCTTGTTGCGAGGCCTGTTGCGCGCTTTTGTCGGTGAGCAGCTCGGCCAGGACCAATTGCTTGGCCAGGCCGCTGAGAGCGATGTCATTCATTGTGATACCGGGCGAAGACCGTTGGATGACTTATAGCCTAGTCAAGCGACGGAACCAAACCAGCGACGGTGAGGTGACAAAAAACGTCAGATAGTGCGGTTCCTGGGAGTAGGAAAGGGCGTCGCCGCGGCCATGTGCCCCGCCTTCAGGGCATACGGCGCTTGGCATGGGCTGTGCTGAGACAGATCGGATCATGAGATTTCGACTCATGCACGGAGGCTGTCTATGAACACCCAAAAAGGTTTTACCTTGATCGAACTGCTGATCGTGGTGGCGATCATCGGGATACTGGCGACGTTTGCGATTCCCGCCTATTCCAAGTATCAGGCGCGGGCAAAGGTGACGGCAGGTGTCGCGGAAATTTCCGCGCTGAAGGTCAACTATGAGGATGCAGTCAACTCAGGTACGGCTGCCCCTACTGCCGCTGTATTTGCCCCGGGGGGCGATACACAGAACTGCACGATTACCGCTGCCACCGGTACCACACCCGGAATGGTATGCACGTTGAAAGGTGCGCCAGCGGTGATTTCAGGTGCGACCGTTACGCTTTCTCGAGATGCCACAAAAGGCTGGACGTGTGCCACAAGTGTTGCCGCAGATTATGCGCCGAAAGGCTGCGGCGGCTAACGATCTATACTTTGCATATAAAAATGCCCCGTCCTTCACAGGGCCGGGCATTTTTATTCCTGCACCGATGTAAAAGAGAAAACCTCCCACAATTCATGGCCTTAGGCCTTCTTCAAAACCCGCAACTTGCATGTAGAGAATCCTCCAGTCATGCATTTTGCATGATCCTGGAAAATAGCTGATTTCATAACTGGCTGATTTATAAAGGTTTATTGGGTGTCTCAAAGTTGGCACAGCGTTCGCACTATCCCTGATAACCCTGCTGACATGACACCCGGCAGAATTTCCAGAAAAACAGGAGTTACTCGTATGAAGAAGTTCGCTATCGCTGCCGCTACTGCTACCGCGCTGACCCTGACCATGGCCAATGTCGCGTTTGCACAGACTCAAGCCACCCAGGCGCCAATGACGCTGGCAGCCGGTGAAATGACCAAGGCCACGGAGGCTACTTCCGATACCTGGATTACCACCAAAGTCAAAGCCGACCTGGTGACTGAAAAAGGCATTCCTGGCACCGACATCAAAGTCGAAACCAATAAAGGCGTTGTGTCCCTGTCGTCCACCGTTGCAGTGACCGATGCCCAGAAAGCCACTGCAGTGGCGATCACCAAGAAAATCAAAGGCGTCAAGGCGGTCTCCGCTGACGGCCTGAAAGCCGAGTAAGGCAAGGCTTCTCGCCTGGACTGGGAGAAGGTGCGGTAGACGGGCCGAGTCATACGTCTGCCGCTTCTGGAGTTCATGCGAACGGCCACAGGGATGTGGCCATTGCAGGCCCCGGCATTCTTGTCGGGGCCTGTTCTACTTTGAACAACACAAATCAAAATGTGGGAGCGAGCCTGCTCGCGAAAGCGAACGGTCAGCCAACTCAGATGTTGAATGTCTGTCCGACTTCGCGAGCAGGCTCGCTCCCACGGGAATTTATGGTGTTCTCAGTTGCCGCGTTTGCTGGTGATCTGCGTCAGGCGATTCCCCTCGAACCGCAAAAATTGATACATCCCGCCATTGGGCCCGTAGGTCCATTCCTCGACCTGAAATTCTTCCCGCCGATTGGCGCTGCGTTTGTAACCCAGTAGATCGCGGCTGACCGGTTCGCCGCATTTTTGCAGCACTTCGCTCGACCGGTCGCCGACGCTGATCAACTGGCTGCCGCAGCGCAAGGTGTCCGCCGCGCAAGCCTGGCCAGTCACCATCGCCAATGCCAGGCCTGACAGCAGTCGCTTGCTTATCATTCGGCGTCCAGATGCATCGGTGTAATGACCTTGCCGTCTTTCTCCGCTTCGCCCAACTGGGCATCGATGAAGTACACGCGATCATCGGCGAGCTGGCCCTTGTCGACCAGGTAATCTTTGATGCTGCTGGCGCGGTCCTGGCCCAACTGGCGCAACAGCACTTCGCTGGAGCTCCAGGACTGGATCACGCCCTCGCGCATTTTGGCGGTGCGTTCTTCCTTGCCCAGGTCCTTCCACTCAGCCGGCGGCTGGGCTTTCAGGCGAGTGCGGTAAATCCCTTCCAGCAAAGGCCCTTTTTCGTTGTCCGGCACTTGCAGCATGGAAGCCTGGGCTGGCACCTTGTCGCCGCGCCGCTGGAGCATTTTGTAGTAGTTGTACTGGTATTCCCGTTCCAGGCGTTGCTCGGCAATCAACGGGCCGTCGCTGGTCTTGGCGGCGGTACCTTCGATTTCCAGGCGTAGGGCAGGGCGCTCCTTCAGGGCCTTGGACAGCTTGACCAGTGCCGCCTCGGCGTCCTTGCTCAGCTCGCTCGAGCCCGGCGCGAACGCCACGGTGCCCAGATCTTCCGAACCGCCACCGGCCACCAGTCCGCCAATCAGTTTGAACGGTGCAGCGGCGGCCTTGACGATCAGGTTGCGCAGGGTCTGCCAGACTATCGGCATGATGCTGAACTGCGGGTTGTTCAGGTCGCCGGATACCGGCAGTTCGATGGAAATCTTGCCATCGACGTCCTTGAGCAGGGCAACAGCCAGTTTCAGCGGCAGGCTCACGGCGTCCGGACTGTCGACTTTTTCACCCAGTTGCAGTTGTTCCACCACCACCTTGTTTTCGGCTTGCAGTTGGCCCTTGGTGATCTTGTAGTGAAGGTCCAGGTTCAGTCGGCCCTTGCGGATACGATAGCCGGCGAACTTGCCGGAGTAGGGGGTTAGCGTGGTCAGTTCCACGCGTTTGAAACTGGTGGCGATGTCGAGGCTGGCCATCGGGTCGAACGGGTTGACCGCGCCCTTGATGGTCACTGGTGCATAGCGATCGACCTTGCCCTTGACGTCGACGGCGGCCGGTTTTGCCTGACGGCTGTCAATGGTGCCGATCTGGCCGTTGAGCTCTTGAATGGCGGTGGCGAAGTTCGGGGTCAGGCTGAAGTCGGCGAAGTTGGCCGAGCCGTCATTGATCACGATCCCGCCAATGTGGATGCCCAGTGGCTTGTCCTTGCCGGCGGCGGGTTTGGCGGCCGCGGTTTTGGCGCCGGAGTCGGCGGGCTGCGGGATCAGCAGGTCATCGATGTTGGTGGTGCGATCATCGTTGATCATGAAGCGCGCGTAGGGCTGCAACAGGTTGATCCTATCGATCGACAGACTGTCGCCGTGTTGATAGTTCAGGCCTTCGACCACCACCCGTTGCCATTTGACGAAGTCGCGGGTTTTCAGGGTGTCGAGGGTATGCAACTGATCGACCTGAGCGCGACCAGTGACGCTCAAGGCCAGCGGCTCTGTGCTTTTCAGGTTGACCGCCAGGTCGCTGCCGAGCATGCCGCTGCGCAGTTCCAGGCGAATGAACGGGCTGATGTAGGACTGGGCGACGCGCAGGTCGATGTCCTTGGTCTGGACGTTGAGTTTGGCGCTGACCGGCGCCAGATTGACCTCGCCTTCGGCCAGGAGCTTGCCCTGCTTGCCCACGCCGGTGTCGAGCTTGAGCAGGAAGGGCGAACCGTTGAGGCTGTCGAACTTCTGCAAGTCGAGATTCAGCGGGCTCAGGTCCAGCTCCACGGCAGGCTGTGTCTTGCGGTCTGCCAGGTGAACTTTGTAATCGCGCAGTTGCACATCATTGAGCAGCACTTGCCAGGGTTTGGCGGCGGGTGCCGGTTCGGGTTTCGGCGAATCGGCTGACGCCGGTGTGCTTGGCGGTTCCGCCTTGGCTTTGGCGGCAGGTTTGGAAGGCTGGCTGGCGAACAGCTTCTGCCAATCGAGCTGGCCATCGGCTTCCAGGGCCGCCCAGGTTTCCAGCTTGTTGCTGCGGATCTTGCCGACGACCACCTGTTGTTTGGCCAGATCGACAGTGGTTTCCGAGACGTCCAGTCGTTCGAGTTTCACAAGTGGCCGGCCTTCAGGCGACTTGATGGCAAAGGGGGCGATGGTGGCCGAGACATTGCTCAGCAGCAGTTCGGTTTCCTTGGACAGGTTGAGCTTGTAGTCGGTACTCAGGCTGACCACACCGTCTTCAAGCACCAGTGGCACCGCATCGCGCACATAGGGCCAAAAGGCTTTCATCTTGCCGTCGGTGATCTTCAGCTTGCCTTCGGAGGCCAGGGGAATGAGGCTGAAATTACCGGTCCAGTCGATTTGCCCACCGTGCGGGCCGATGGCCACCAACGTCATGTCGGCACTGTCTTCGGGCAGGGTGCTGAGGTTCTTCAGTTCGAAATCGAGTTTGTCGTAAAGAAACTCGATGGGTTCGCTGGGGCGATCATCCTGGAAGTGCACCGCGCCGCCAGCCAGTTTGATGCTGTCTATGCGTAGCGGGAACGGCTTGGCATCGGGATCGGCCGGGGTCGGTTCGCTGGGTGGCAGTTTGAACAGGCCGAGCAGGTTGAGTTTGCCGTCCTTGCCGAAGAGGATTTCGGTCTTGGACTTGTCCAGCTCGATACGGGACAGGTGCAGCGCCTTGGTCCAGAGACTGTCGAGTTGAAGGTCGGCGTACAGGCGCTCGAACCCGACTTGCTCCTTGCCAGGCTCGCCAATGTTCAGGCCCCAAAGGGTGACTTCAAGGCTGAACGGGTTGAGTTCGATCCGCTGGATCGTGGCCGGCGTCGTGGCGTAGTTGGCCAATTGCTGGTTGGCAACCCGCAAGGCGATGCCCGGCAAAATCAGAAAACCCAGCAGGCTGTAGAGAGCCAGAGCAGTCAACAAGGCGCCGATGGCGCGAATCAATCCTTTGTACATGTGTGGGTTCATCTGTCTGAATCGGAGTGCCTTGGAGTATGGCACGCGATTCCGGTTCCGAAACAATCCCGCTGTTCAGTACTTTTCGGATTTGTCTGACACAGATCAAAGCTGCAGGATCAGGGTTTTCAACGGTGGCTGCTGATCCATCGACGGGAAATCGTCACCCGGTTTCATCACGCTCCACTCGCGAACCGGTCGTCCGGCTTTCTCGGCGCAACGCAAAACCTGTTCGCGCCAATCGTCCATGCTGACTTTTGCCAGATTGTTGCAGCAGATCAGCACGCCGTTGTCGGCCGTGGTCAGCAGCGCGGGTTTGAGCAGGCTCTGGTAGTCACGCAGCAGGTCGACGGTGCCGAAGGCGCTCTTGGCCCAGGCGGGAGGATCGAGCAGCACCAGATCGTACTGGCGTTGATCCAGGCGCTGGTAGCTCGGCAGTTTTTGCCCACGACGTTGACTGATGGGTAGACCGGCGAACTGGCGGATGGCGGGGAAGTAATCGGATTGGATGAATTCCATGGTTGGCAACAGCGGGTTGAGTTGGCCGTTTTCACGACCGACCGCCAGGTTGCCTTCGGCGAAGTCCAGGTTGCACACCTCGCGAGCGCCACCAGCCGCGGCACTAAGGCCGACGCCGCAAGTGTAGGCAAACAGGTTCAGCACGCTTTTGTTTTTGCTGTGCTCCTTGACCCAGCCGCGGGTGTTGCGCAGGTCGAGGAACAGCAAGGGGTCCTGCCCGGCATGGCGCCCGCGTACGCGGTAATTGAGGCCCCACTCGTGGCCAACGAGGTCTTGCAGTGCCGCTTCGTCAGCACGGTAGACGGTGTCTTCCCGATCGATGCGCGAGTTGCCGCGGGAGCGGTCGTTGTAGACCAGCAGACTTTCAAAGCCCAGGTGCTGATTGACGATTTCGTGCAGTTGCAGCAGCGCATCGCGTTCCAGCGACTGGTGAAAACTCTGCACCATCAGTTGCGGACCATAGCGATCGATGGTCAGGCCCCCGGCACCTTCCTGGCTGCCATGGAACAGGCGATAGCAATCGGTGCCCTGACTGTGCAGTTCGGCCAACAGGTCCTGGCGACGTTCGAGGGCGGCGCGCAGCGCCTGATTCAAGGAAGACATGCTGGGCGCCTTGCAGGTGGGAATTGGGCGCGGGAGTTTAGCAGTTACTGAGCTTCAAGCTTCAAGCTTCAAGCTTGCAGCTCTGAGCTTCAGCTCAGCCCCATCCTTCGCTTGGCGCGCTGCACCGAGCCATTACGCACCGCCCAGCGCAGCATCGGCGCGCTGCGATTGACGCTGGCGCGGATCAACTTGCGTTGCAGCGGGTTCTGGCTGACGCCGAGCAGATCACTGGCCCAGTCCGGCAGCAGGTCGATCCCGGCCTGCATCATCAGGTTGCCGAAAGGCTTGGCCAAGCGGCTAGGAGACGGGGCGTTCAACAACAACCGCAGCACTTCGCGACTGCGCTCGTCGCACATCAGCTGCGGCCTGATTCGCGCAAGGTATTCGGAAACTTCCTGGCGGGAGCGGGGCACAACCCGGGCACCGAGGCGTTCGGCGACCAGCGCGATTTCTGCGTAATAGCGATCCTGGTCGGCCGGTGACAAGTGCGGGTTGCGATAACGCAAATGGGCGGCAAGAAAGTTACTGACTTCAGCGACATGCACCCAGGTCAGCAGATCAGGATCGCTGGCCGCATAGGGGCGGCCATCGGGTGCGGTGCCAGTGACCTGCAGGTGAATGGTGCGGACTTTCTCGATCAGCCAGTCGGCGTCCTGGCGCGAACCGAAGGTGGTGCCGGAGATGAACTGTCCGGTGCGGCGCAGTCGGCCGAGCATGTCTTCGCGGAAGTTCGAATGGTCCCAC
Source organism: Pseudomonas baetica (assembly GCF_051216495.1). Classification (GTDB taxonomy): domain Bacteria; phylum Pseudomonadota; class Gammaproteobacteria; order Pseudomonadales; family Pseudomonadaceae; genus Aquipseudomonas; species Aquipseudomonas baetica_B. The sequence goes on from NZ_JBPKAM010000005.1 coordinate 105,255, forward strand.
ACGCCCGCCAGGGCCAGGGGGTGCAGGGCTTGCAGCATCAGGGCGCTGATACCGCCGATCAACATGCTGCTGAAGTCGCCGTGCACTTGCCAGCTCACCGAATCAGGCCCGAACAGGCCGGGATCACCCTTTGGGTTTTCCAGGTCGAGCTTGCCCAAGGACAGACCGGTCAAGCTCATGATTTGGGTTTCGATGCGGCTGCGGATGAATTCCATGGTGTCCCTGTGATCTCCTGTGGGAGCGAGCCTGCTCGCGAAGGACGCTAACGATAACGCGTTTCTCCTGAATAAACGCGGCGTGGCTGAGTTCATCGCGAGCAGGCTCGCTCCTACAAAGAGCAAAGCGTTATTGGTTGAGGCGTTTATCAATCAAGCCCTGCACCACGCTTGGGTCGGCCAGGGTCGAGGTGTCACCCAGGCTGTCGAGTTCGTTGCAGGCGATCTTGCGCAGAATGCGCCGCATGATTTTGCCTGAACGGGTTTTCGGCAAGGCCGGTGCCCACTGGATCAGGTCCGGTTTGGCGAAGCTACCGATTTCCTTGCTGACCATTGCCAACAACTCTTTTTTCAATTCGTCGCCGGTTTCCACGCTGTTCATGGGGGTGACGAAGGCGTAGATGCCCTGGCCCTTGACGTCGTGGGGGTAACCGACCACGGCGGCCTCGGCGATCTTGTCGTGTAGTACCAGGGCGCTTTCCACTTCTGCAGTGCCGATGCGATGCCCGGACACGTTGATCACATCGTCGATGCGACCGGTAATCCAGTAATCGCCCTCTTCGTCGCGGCGGGCGCCATCACCGGTGAAGTAGTAGCCGGGGTAGGGCTTGAAGTAGGTGTCGATCATCCGTTGCGGGTCGCGGTAGACGCTGCGGATCTGTGCCGGCCAGCTGGATTTGATCGCCAGCACGCCGCTGCCGGCGCCCTTGATTTCCTTGCCCTGTTCGTCGAGCAGCACCGGTTGCACGCCGAACATCGGTTGCGTGGCGCAGCCGGGTTTGATGCGCTGGGCGCTGACCAGGGGGCTGAGCATGATGCCGCCGGTTTCGGTCTGCCACCAGGTATCGACAATCGGGCAACGCTCTTCGCCAACCTTGTGGAAGTACCATTCCCACGCTTCCGGGTTGATCGGCTCACCGACGGTGCCGAGTAGTCTGACACTGGCGCGGGAGGTTTCCTTCAGCGGTTCCGGACCCTCGCGCATCAGTGCGCGCAGGGCAGTCGGGGCGGTATAGAAAATGTTCACTTTGTGCTTGTCGATGACTTGCCAGAAACGCGAGGTGCTCGGGTAGCTTGGCACGCCTTCGAAGATCAGCGTCGTGGCGCCATTGGCCAGCGGCCCGTAGACGATGTAGCTGTGACCGGTTACCCAGCCGACGTCAGCGGTGCACCAGAAGACTTCGCCGTCACGGTAGTCCAGCACGTATTTGAACGTCATCGCCGCTTGCAGCAGATAACCGCCGGTGGTGTGCAGCACGCCCTTGGGTTTGCCGGTGCTGCCGGAGGTGTAGAGGATGAACAGCGGATCTTCGGCGCCCATCGGTTCGGGTGGGCAGTTGTCGTCGACGTCGCGCAGCGCCTGGTGATACCAGATGTCCCGGCCTTCGACCCAGTTCACTTGATTCTGCGTGCGCTCGACCACGACCACGGTGCTGACATCGGGGCAGCTTTGCAGCGCCTTATCGACATTCTGTTTGAGCGGGACGAATTTGCCGCCGCGCACGCCTTCGTCGGCGGTGATCACGGTGCGGCAATCGGCATCGAGAATCCGGTCGCGCAGGGAGTCCGGGGAAAAACCGCCGAACACCACCGAATGGATAGCGCCGATTCGGGTACAGGCGAGCATGGCGTAGGCGGCTTCAGGGATCATCGGCATGTAAATGCACACCCGGTCGCCTTTCTTCACGCCACGGCTTTTGAGCACGTTGGCCAGGCGGCAAACGTTGTGATGCAATTTTTTGTAGGTGATCTGGGTGGATTCGGCGGGATCGTCGCCTTCCCAGATGATCGCGATTTGATCGCCGCGTTTTTCAAGGTGTCGGTCGATGCAGTTGTAACTGACATTCAACGCTGCCCCGGCAAACCAACTGGCTTCGCCGGTCTTGAGGTTATAGCGCTGGACGGTGTCCCACGGTTTGCTCCAGTCGAGAAAACGCGTGGCTTGTTCGGCCCAGAACTGGCTTGGGTGTTCAATGGATTCGCGGTACAGGCGGTGGTAGTCGTCTTGACTCAGTTGTGCAGCCCGGCGGACGGCATCGGCTTTGGGGAACGTGCTGATATCGAACATGACGGTTCCTTATTCTTGTTTTGCGACAAAGATAAAGATGCGCTGTGTAATCCATGGGTTCAAGTCGTGCCCAAAACAACTGTGGGAGCGAGCCTGCTCGCGAACGCGATCTTGCATTCACCACCATCGTTGAATGTTAGACCGTATTCGCGAGCAGGCTCGCTCCCACAGGGGGTAGCAATGTGGTTCTGGTTTATCCGCGGTGACGCCCACGGAAGTAGTTGATCAGCCCTTGGGTGGACGGGTCTTCTGCAGGGCTTTCCTCGCTGCCGACCAGGCGGTTGTAGACGCCTTTGCCCAACTCCTTGCCCAGCTCCACGCCCCACTGGTCGAAGGCATTGATGCCCCAGATCACGCTTTGCACGAACACCTTGTGTTCATACATCGCCACTAGTGCGCCGAGGCGGCGCGGGCTGATGCGTTCGACCACCAGGGTGTTGCTCGGACGGTTGCCCGGAATCACCTTGTGCGCCGCGAGTTTCTGCACGTCGGCTTCACCCATGCCCTTGTCGCGCAGTTCGGCTTCGGCTTCGGCCTGGGTCTTGCCGAGCATCAGTGCCTGGCTTTGCGACAGGCAGTTGGCATACAGCCATTGGTGGTGGTCGGCCACCGGGTTGAAGCTGACGATCGGCACGATGAAATCGGCCGGAATCAGTTGGGTACCTTGGTGCAGCAACTGGTGATAAGCATGCTGACCGTTGCAGCCCACGCCACCCCAGATCACTGGACCGGTATCGGTAGCGACGGGGGTGCCGTCCTGGCGTACGCGCTTGCCATTGGACTCCATGTCCAGCTGTTGCAAGTGCTTGGTGATGTTACGCAGGTAGTGGTCGTACGGCAGGATCGCGTGGCTCTGCGCGCCCCAGAAGTTGCCGTACCACACCCCGAGCAAGGCCAGCAGTACCGGCATGTTCTGTTCGAATGGCGCGCTCTGGAAGTGCTGGTCCATGGTGTAGGCACCGGACAGCAGCTCCTTGAAGTTCGACATGCCGATGGCCAGGGCGATTGGCAGGCCGATGGCGGACCACAGTGAGTAACGGCCGCCGACCCAGTCCCACATCGGGAAAATGTTCTCTTCGCGGATACCGAATGCGACGGCCGCGGCGTTGTTGCTCGATACCGCGATGAAGTGACGATGCAGCTCGGCTTCCGAGCCACCCTGAGCCAGGTACCAGGCACGGGCGGCCTGGGCGTTTTTCAGGGTTTCGAGGGTGTTGAAGGATTTCGACGAAACGATGAACAGCGTGGTCTCGGCGCGCAGTTTCATGGCCAGTTCGTGGAACTCGCTACCGTCGATGTTCGCCAGGTAGTGGCAGCGCACGCCTTTCTGGGCGTAGGCCAGCAGGGCCTCGGACACCAGTTCGGGGCCGAGGAACGAGCCACCGATACCGATGTTCACCACGTCAGTGATCGGCTTCTCGGTGTAACCGCGCCACAGACCGTCGTGGATGCGGCCCACGAGGTCGGTCATCTGATTCAGTACCTTGTGCACATCCGGCATCACGTTGACACCGTTGACCGACAGCTTGTCGCCGACCGGGCGGCGTAGCGCCGTGTGCAGGGCAGGGCGCCCCTCGGAGGCGTTGACGATCTCGCCATCGAACAGCGATTTGATCGCACCCTTGAGGTCGACTTCGTTGGCCAGGCCCACCAGCAGTTTACGGGTCTCGGCGTTGATCAGGTTCTTCGAATAGTCGAGAAACAGGCCACAGCTGCTGAGGGTGAATTGAGTGAAACGCTGCGGATCGGCATTGAAGGCCTCGCGCATGCTGAAATCCTGCATGGCTTGGCGGTGGTCATTCAACGCCTGCCAGGCGGGCAGAGCGGTCACGTCGTGAGGAGTGCGGTAATACGCCATCGCTGCGGGTTTCCTTTTTACTTGAACGGCCTTTTGAACACGAAAAGTCCCGGAGCACTGTGGGTGGGCGCCCCGGTCAACTGCGTCGACACGATTTCATGGCGCAGGGCGAATACAGTAACCCCCGCGCCGTGATCTGTCTTGACTTTGTCTGACCTGTTTCCGGTACTTTTTTAACACCGACGTTAGGAACGGTCCGACAAACGGAAACGAGACAGGATTTCGATCAGGCAACCTGGACCGGAATGGCGTTGCTGGTGTGGCTCAGTTCATTGCCCGGTGCCATGTAAAGCATGCGTGGCTTGAAGTTGAGCAGTTCGGCTTCGCTGTAGTGAGCGTAAGCGCAGATGATCACCCGATCGCCGACCTTGGCCTTGTGCGCGGCGGCACCGTTTACCGAAATCATGCGCGAACCTTCTTCACCACGAATGGCGTAGGTGGTGAAGCGCTCGCCGTTGTCGACGTTGTAGATCTGGATCTGTTCGTATTCTCGGATGCCGGACAAGTCCAGCCATTCGCCGTCGATGGCGCAGGAGCCTTCGTAATCGAGTACAGCATGGGTGACTTCGGCGCGATGCAGCTTGGCCTTGAGCATGATGGCGTGCATGAGTGGTTTCCCAGGTTGGAGTCGAGTTGTGGAAACTGAAACAGGTCGGGTGTGGGAGCGATCCTGCTCGCGAAAGCGGTGGACCAGTCAGCCTAAATGCTGAATGACACACCGCATTCGCGAGCAGGCTCGCTCCCACCATTGTTTTGTGGTGTTCAGGCGGGCGTATCGAGATTCAGGTGCAGGTTGTCGATCAACCGCGTAGTGCCGAGGAACGCCGCCACCAGAATCACCAGGTCCCGATCTTCCGCCGTGGCCGGACGCAAGGTCAGTGCATGACGGATTTCCAGGTAGTCAGGACGCAAGCCAGCCGCTTCAAGCTGTTTGGTCTGCGCACCGATCAGTGCCGGGAAGTCGCGCTCACCCTGTTTGATCGCTTCGGCCATCTGACTCAGGGTGCGATACACCACCGGGGCAATGGCGCGTTGTTCCTCATTGAGGAAGCCATTGCGCGACGACAGCGCCAGTCCATCGGTCGCGCGAACGGTCGGCTCGCCGATGATCTGGATCGGCATGTTCAGGTCATGGACCAGGGCGCGGATCACGGCCAGTTGCTGGAAGTCTTTCTGGCCGAAAACCGCCAGGTCCGGCTGGACCATGTTGAACAGCTTGCTGACCACCGTCGCCACGCCTTCGAAATGCCCCGGGCGGCTGGCGCCGCACAGGCCTTCGGACAATTGCGGGACGCTGACACGGGTCTGGCCGGCCATGCCGTCGGGATACATCTCTTCTACGGTAGGCGCGAACAGCAGGTCGCAACCGGCTTCAAGCAGTTTTTCCTGGTCGGCCGCGAGCGTGCGCGGATATTTGTCGAGGTCTTCGCCGACACCAAATTGCAGTGGGTTGACGAAAATACTCGCGACCACGAAATCCACTCGCTGAGTGGCCTTGGTAATCAGTGCGATATGGCCGCTGTGCAGGTTGCCCATGGTTGGCACAAAGCCAATGCGTTTGCCTTCACCACGGGCGCGGGCCACGGCGGCTCGCAGTTCGCGTACGGTTTTTACGGTGTTCATGCAGAGAATCCATGTTCGATGCCTGGGAAGGTCGCTGCTTTGACTTCAGTGACGTAGGCGCTCAAGGCCCCGTGAATGCTTTCTTGGCCCGCCATGAAGTTCTTCACGAACTTAGGCACCCGACCCGTGATGGACAGGCCCAGCATGTCGTGCAGGACCAGCACCTGGCCGTCGGTGCGGTTGCCAGCACCAATTCCGATCACCGGAATCTTCACCGCCTGGGTGATCTCTTCCGCCAGTTCGCTTGGAACGCACTCAAGCAACAGCATTGCCGCACCAGCCTGCTCCAGCGAAATAGCATCGGCACGCATTTGCCGCGCCTGATTTTCGTTGCGACCCTGAACCTTGTAGCCGCCGAGGATGTTCACCGATTGCGGTGTCAGGCCCATGTGCGCGCACACCGGGATACCACGCTCGGCAAGCAGGCGGATCGAGTCCGCCAGCCACAATGCGCCTTCGATCTTGACCATGTGCGCACCGGCCTGCATCAACAGGCCACTGTTGGTCATGGCTTGTTCGGTAGTGGCGTAGGCCATGAAGGGCAGGTCGGCGAGGATCAACGCATCGGTGTTACCGCGTTTTACGGCGGCCACGTGATAAGCCATTTCGGCGGTGGTGACCGGCAGGGTGCTGTCGTGACCTTGCAAAACCATGCCGAGGGAGTCGCCCACGAGCAGCACTTCGACGCCAGCCTGATTGCAGGCGTGGGCGAAGGTCGCGTCATAGCAGGTCAGCATGGTGATTTTTTCACCGTTCTGCTTGAGGCTCTGGAGCGTGGTCAGGGTGATGGCTGGCATGTCAAAAAATCCTCGTTCAGGCGCTATGGAAACTACTGCGAGTAACGCGCGTGATTCGTCATCTACTCAGGCGCACGGTCTTTTGTCGTGCTTATAAGGCCTGGATTGCGCCCTTGTGTGCCGTGATGGCGGCAGCGGGACGCCTATAGTCGTGAGGAGAACCCGGGAAGTCAATCCGGTGTGTTACCGCATTGTTACGTGGGGAGTGTTACCGAAGGGGACTGATGCGATTCAGCAGATTCTGTAGGAATAATGCAAATCAATTGTGGGAGCGGGGGGGGGGGTGGGGGGGGGGGGGGAGGAGGAGTGTTCCCTATTTCTTTCGCCCCGTCTTTCACGACCAGCCTTTCCCC
>NZ_JBPKAM010000060.1:0-39310 GCF_051216495.1 Pseudomonas baetica
CAACAAACCTGTGGGAGCGAGCCTGCTCGCGAAAGGGCCGTGTCAGTCGGTAGAGATGCCGACTGGCAGACCGCATTCGCGAGCAGGCTCGCTCCCACATTGGTTTTGTGGTGTTGATTAGTTTTGTGCCGGTTTCTTGAAGACGTAAAACAAGTTCGGCTCGCTCACCAGGTAAATCGTGCCGTCGTCATCCATGGCGATCCCTTCCGCCTGCGGTACGGTCTTTTGCATCCCCTGGCTCCCCTTGCGCAACCCCAAGGTGCTCAGCGGTCGCCCGTCCACATCCAGTTCCAGAACCAGCCGCGACTCATCGGACAGCGCCAGCAAGTGACCGCTGCGCTCGTCGTATTGCAGGCTCGACAAATCGCGCACGAACATCCCGGCATCGCGCTTGGGATTGTTGATGACATGCACCGCGTAGGATTTTTCCGGATTGAAATGCGGAAACCCGTGTATTTCATAGATCAGCATCGGGTCGCGTTCCTTGGCGACAAACAGGCGTTTGCCCACCGAATCGTAAGCCAGCCCCTCAAAACCCTTGTTGCCCGGCAGGTGCACGCCGAGGGATATCTGCTCAGCCTCGGCGGAGTCGAGAAAGGTGGTGTCCGGCTCCAGATGAATCTTGATCAACCGCTGCTCGCGCTCGTCGGTAATCACGTAGGTATCGGCAGTGATGAACTCCACGGCCTCCGGATCGCCAAAACCGACCAAGGCAATGCGACGCAGGATTTTGCCATCGAGCGAGAGTTCGATCAGTTCGGAGTTCTTGTTGGTGACCGTAAACAGGCTTTTGCGCACCGGGTCAAAGGTCAACGCTGACACATCATCGTCCAGCCCTTCGATGACCTGCCCCTCCAGCACCACCCGATACTGGTCCAGGCCAATGGATTGAGCATTCACCGGCTGCCATAGCGTGTGCAGGTTAAACCAGGCGCGCTCGAACAACCGCAGGTATTGGCCGATGGCGATCAACACGATCAGCGCAATCATCGACACGATGAAAATCAGGGGCTTGGGGCGGGCTAATCGGCGCATTGGCAGCGGGCTCGGAATCAAAACAGGCGGATGAAATATCACGCCCGTCTGAATTAAAGCTTAATGGCCACTTGCCCGCTCCTACAACCGAATGGCGAAAGTCCTACAAGATGACTTCAACGCTGTTTTTCGAAGCGGTAAAACAGGTTTGGTTCACTCACGATGTAAATCGCACCCGCCTCGTCCATGGTCACGCCTTCGGCACGAGGAATGGTTTTTTCCAGGCCGTTGAAGCCACGCAGCAGGGTCATGAAACTGACCTGCTCACCCTTCTCATCCAACTCCAGCAGCAAATGGGAATCGGCGGACAGGGCCAAGGTGTGGCCGGTCCGAGGATCAATAGCCAGGGCCGACAGATTGCGCAGATCCAGCTCATCACTGACGAGTTTCTGCTTGTCGCCTATCAACTTTTGACCATCGCTCTTCCAGGTGAATAGCGTCGGTGGACGCTCCTCCCCCAGCAGCAGCTGTTGGTTACGCGCATCCCAGGTAACGGCTTCGAACGCTTTGTTCTGGTCTTTCGAAGGACCGAGATCATATTTGGGGAAATGGGCGATATTCAATTCGCGGGTATCGGCATCGACCTTGACCACGGTGATCAGGTGGTCGCGCTCATCGACAATCGCCAGCAACCCATTGCCCAACACCGTCACACCCTCGGGGTTGCTCCAACCCACCAGAGGGATCTTGCGCAACACATCACCTTGCAAGGACAACTCCACCAGGAACGGATTTTTGCCCATCACCGAAAACAGGGTTTTGCTCTGAGGATCGTAGGCCAGGTCCGAAGCCTCATCCTTTTCCATGCCCGGCAGCGGCTTGGCATCGATCACCGCGTGATAATCCGGCAACCAGATACTCTCCTGACGCTCGGCAGGGCTTTCGAAGCGCTCTTGCACCCAAAGCAGGCCACGGTCATCCCAATGCATGGCAAAGGCCAGGCCGTAGGCGGCAACCGCCACCAGCAATAGCCAGGAATACCAACGCAGGGCAAAGCGCGAGCGGCGAGCGGTTTTAAGCGTAGGAAGCGGTTGGGTGGCCATCGGAAAAGGCATCCAGAAATTCAGGCTATGGGTAATAGCACAGTTGGGATCGGCTCAGACGTCGAAAACCCTGGAATTATCCAGATCAGATGTGAAAAAAACGGGAAATGGCGGGAAAGCCCTTTAAGGCAATCACAAAAACCACTGTGGGAGCGAGCCTGCTCGCGAAGGCGGTGTATCAGGCAACATTGATGTCGACTGACACGCCCTCTTCGCGAGCAGGCTCGCTCCCACAGGGTTGTGCGGTGTTTCGGCTAGCGAACGCTGCTGGTGAAACGGCTGGTGCCTGGCAGCTCCAGGACAATTTCATCACCGACGTTCAGCGGACCGACACCCACCGGCGTACCGGTCAGAATCACGTCACCGGCCTGCAGCGAGAAGCAGCCGGCCATGTGCTGGATCATCGGTACGATCGGGTTGAGCATGGCGCTGCTGTTGCCGTCCTGGCGAATTTCGCCGTTGATGGTCAGGCGAATGCCGATGTCGGTCAGGTCGGCGAAGGTGCTGCCGGACACGAACGGGGCGATCACCGCCGCGCCATCGAAGGATTTGGCGATTTCCCAGGGCAAGCCCTTGGATTTCAGCTCGGCCTGCTTGTCACGCAGGGTCAGGTCCAGTGCAGGAGCAAAACCGGAGATGGCATCGAGCACTTCCTCACGGCTTGGCTTGGTCGACAATGGCTTGCCGATCAGCACTGCGATTTCCGCTTCGTAATGTACCGAGCCACGCTCGGTCGGAATGCTGAAACCACCTTCCAGCGGCACGACGCAACTGCCTGGCTTGATGAACAGCAGCGGCTCGGTCGGCACCGGATTGTCCAGTTCCTTGGCGTGTTCGGCGTAGTTACGGCCGATGCACACCACTTTCCCCAGCGGGAAGTGAATACGCGTGCCGTCGACATACTGGTGCTGATAGCTCATGGACCGACTCCTGGTTCGTAGCTTTTGAATTCGAAAGTCAAACAGCGAAAATTTTGCCCGGGTTCATGATGCCATTCGGGTCGAACACCGCCTTGACCGCTTTCATATACTCGATCTCAACCGGCGAGCGGCTATAGGTCAAGTAATCCCGCTTGGTCATGCCCACGCCGTGTTCGGCGGAGATCGAACCGTTGTACTTCTCGACGGTTTCGAACACCCACTTGTTGACGGTGGCGCACTTGGCGAAGAACTCGTCCTTGCTCAGGTTATCCGGCTTGAGGATGTTCAAGTGCAGGTTGCCGTCGCCGATGTGGCCGAACCAGACAATTTCGAAATCCGGATAATGTTCACCGACGATCGCGTCGATTTCCTTAAGGAATGCCGGCACTTTCGACACGGTCACCGAGATGTCGTTCTTGTACGGCGTCCAGTGGGAAATGGTCTCCGAGATGTACTCGCGCAGCTTCCACAGGTTCTGCAGCTGGGTTTCGCTCTGGCTCATGACGCCGTCCAGCACCCAGCCCTGCTCCACACAGTGCTCGAAGGTTTCCAGGGCATGGTTGGCCACTTCTTCCGTCGTCGCTTCGAATTCCAGCAAGGCGTAGAACGGGCAATCGGACTCGAACGGCGCCGGCACGTCGCCACGGGCCATGACTTTGGCCAGGGCCTTGTCGGAGAAGAATTCGAAGGCGGTCAGGTCGAGTTTGCTCTGGAACGCATGCAGAACCGGCATGATCGAGTCGAAATCGGCCGTGCCGAGGACCATCGCCGTCAGGTTTTTCGGCGCGCGGTCCAAACGCATGGTCGCTTCGACCACAAAACCCAGGGTGCCTTCAGCGCCGATGAACAGCTGGCGCATGTCGTAGCCGGTCGCGTTCTTGATCAGGTCGCGATTCAGTTCCAGCACGTCACCCTTACCGGTGACCACTTTCATGCCAGCGACCCAGTTGCGGGTCATGCCGTAGCGAATTACCTTGATCCCGCCGGCATTGGTGCCGATATTGCCGCCAATCTGGCTCGAACCTGCCGAAGCGAAGTCAACCGGGTAGTACAGGCCCTTCTCTTCGGCCACGTTTTGCAAATGCTCGGTGACCACGCCAGGCTGACAAACGGCAGTGCGGTCGGTCAGGTTCACGTCGAGGATCTGGTTCATATAGTCGAAGGAGACGACGACTTCGCCGTTGCTGGCCACGGCAGCGGCGGAAAGCCCGGTACGGCCGCCGGACGGCACCAGCGCCACCTTGTGTTTATTGGCCCAGAGGACGATGGCCTGGACCTGTTCGGTGGTCTTGGGGAACACGATGGCGGTCGGGGCCGGGGCGAAATGCTTGGTCCAATCCTTACCGTAAGCATTCAGGGAGTCGGCATCGGTCAGCACCTTGCCAGGCTCAACCAGGGTCTTCAGCTCATCAATCAGGGCAGGATTGGTCATCGACAGAACTCTCGAACAATTCATGGTCATCCTGAGAACGCTTCACGTCGCAGGAATGAGTGTTTAGCGGGGCGCATATGCTAGCATACCGACCCCGCAGCATAGTGCCCAACGGCTATTCTGCGGCGACGGCTGTCATGCCGCTCGGGTCAGCGTCTGTTGACCATTTCCTGCCATTTTTCTCCGGGATACAGGTTTACGCAGATGAGCAAGACTTCTCTCGATAAGAGCAAGATCAAGTTCCTTCTTCTCGAAGGCGTCCACCAATCGGCTGTCGACGTCCTCAAGGCGGCGGGCTACACCAGCATCGAGTACCTCACCGGTTCTCTGCCGGAAGCCCAGCTCAAGGAAAAGATCGCTGATGCTCACTTCATCGGCATTCGCTCCCGCACTCAACTGACCGAAGAGATCTTCGATCACGCGAAGAAGCTGGTCGCTGTCGGCTGTTTCTGCATCGGCACCAACCAGGTCGACCTGGACGCAGCACGCGAGCGCGGTATCGCCGTGTTCAACGCTCCGTACTCCAACACCCGTTCCGTTGCCGAGCTGGTACTGGCCGAAGCGATCCTGTTGCTGCGCGGCATCCCTGAGAAGAACGCCTCCTGCCACCGTGGCGGCTGGATCAAGAGCGCGGCCAACTCCTTCGAAATCCGCGGCAAGAAGCTGGGCATCGTCGGTTACGGCTCGATCGGTACACAACTGTCGGTCCTGGCCGAAGGCCTGGGCATGCAGGTTTTCTTCTACGACACCGTGACCAAGCTGCCTCTGGGTAACGCCACCCAGGTCGGCAACCTGCACGAACTGCTGGGCATGTCCGACATCGTGACCCTGCACGTTCCGGAAACCGCTGCCACCCAGTGGATGATCGGCGAGAAGGAAATCCGTGCCATCAAGAAAGGCGGCATCCTGATCAACGCCGCACGCGGCACCGTGGTCGAGCTGGACCACCTGGCCGCCGCGATCAAGGACAAGCACCTGATCGGCGCTGCCATCGACGTGTTCCCGGTGGAGCCACGCTCCAACGACGAAGAGTTCGAAAGCCCGCTGCGCGGCCTGGACAACGTGATCCTGACCCCACACATCGGTGGCTCCACCGCCGAGGCACAGGCCAACATTGGCCTGGAAGTGGCCGAGAAGCTGGTCAAGTACAGCGACAACGGTACGTCGGTATCGTCCGTGAACTTCCCGGAAGTGGCGCTGCCAGCCCACCCTGGCAAGCACCGCCTGCTGCACATCCACGAAAACATCCCGGGTGTGATGAGCGAGATCAACAAGGTCTTCGCCGAAAACGGCATCAACATTTCCGGTCAGTTCCTGCAGACCAACGAGAAAGTCGGCTACGTGGTGATCGACGTAGACGCCGAATACTCGGACCTGGCGCAACAGAAACTGCAGCACGTCAACGGCACCATCCGTAGCCGCGTGTTGTTCTGATAGCGACTTGAGCGACAAAAAAGGGAGCCTTCGGGCTCCCTTTTTTTATTGCGCAGGAATTACTCCGCGACGTTAACCGTAATTTTCTCCGAGACGATAGGCGGATCGAACACGGTGTGATTCTTGTCACCCAGTATCAGTTGCAGCGTGTGTTTGCCCGGCGTCAGGGTTACCTCGGCCTGGGTCTGCGCCTTGCCGAAGTGCACATGATTGGCATCCACCGGAATCGTCTCGCCCGCTGCCGGCGGATTGTCGACATCGATCAGCAGATGGTGATGGCCGGTATTCTTGGTGGCATCGCCGGCCGGTGCCAGCGCAATGTTTTTAACAGCGAACTTGACGACGAACGTCTTGGGAACCGTGCCCCCGTCCGAAGGAGAAACGATGGACACTTCAGCACCTTTCGGGGCCGGCGTAGCCGCACTGGCCAGCACTGAAACCCCCATCAGCAAACCCGCCAACGCTGCACGTGACATAAAGCTTTTCATTCTCTTCTCCAGTTTTTACGTAAAATCCCCGTGACCATCACAACTTCATGGTCAATCGTTGTCGAAGGCACTCGATAACCATAGCAAAGCGAACCTGGACAACAGGCCGCGATAATGTCTTCAAAGGAGTGACCATGCGCTTTCTGCCTGGCCTGATCTGCCTGCTACCCCTTTTGAGCCCCTTGGCTCATGCCGAACTGATTGACGACGTGAACGACCGCGGCGAACTGCGCATTGCCCTTGAGGCTAATACACCCCCCTTCAATTTCAAGGAAGACGGCAGTCTTGCGGGTTTCGAAGTCGAACTGGGTCAAATGCTGGCCAACGAACTGGAAGTACGCGCCGACTTTGTCGTCACCGATTCCAATGATTTGCTGACCGGTGTTGAAAGCGGCAAGTACGACATCGCCATCAATCACATCACAGAGACTGCGGCGCTGAAGGATCGTTTCGATTTCAGCGCACCCTATGTTCAAGCCGATGCGCAATTGATCGCGCAGAAGGACGAACAACAGCGTTCAATCCTGCTGGTGCAGTCGCTGACAGAAGAAAAGCCGAAAGCCAGCGCGCCGATGAATCTGGCAATTCCGTTTCAGAAGGGCAACCCGGCGTTTCATGCCAGCCTGGAAAACGCGCTGCAGCGGATCAAGGCCGATGGGCGGATGGAAGCATTGGAGAAGAAGTGGTTCGGGGCGGATTCGGGTGTTGCACCCAAACCCTGAAATCACCGGCAACCCTGTGGGAGCGGGCTTGCCCGCGATGAGGCCATCAGCTCCAACACATAGGTTGAATGCGCCGCCGCCATCGCGGGCAAGCCCGCTCCCACAGGGTCTACAGTGATTGAAAATCCTGCGTGGCTAGCGCCTGTGCCGCTTCCGCCAGCTCCAGCTCACTGAACACCTGCACCCCATGGCGCTTGAGCAACGCCGCCGTCACCCCTTCGCCACTGACCTTAACTCCGCTGAAGGTTCCGTCATAGGTCAACAGATTGCCGCAGGACGGGCTGTTGGCCTTGAGCACGGCAATGCGAATGTCGTGCTTGCGCACCAATTCCAACGCCTGATACGCCCCCGACAGAAACTGCGCGCTGACGTCCTTGCCTTCGGTGGTCATCACCGAAGCATGCCCTTCCAATACGTCAACGCCCTGCCCACCCGGAATCTCCGCGGCGGCCCGTGGTGTCGGCAAGCCCCCGGCGACTTCCGGGCACAGCGGCACGATCCGGCCTTCGTCGAACCACAGCTGTAACTGATCAAACGGCCCGCTGGCACCGCCGTCGTAACGGACCCGGTGCCCCAGCAGACAGCGACTTACCAGAATCTTCTGCATGATCAGAACGGCTCGTTGCCCCGACGCCGGAACCATCCGGTCAATGACAGGCGTTCACGGGTCGCGGGCAGCACTTCATGGGGCACATCACCCGACAGGAACACCACCAGGCATCCACCGGTTGGCAGCACATCGTATTGCCTGTCTTCGTCCAGGTACATGCGCAGCTGGCCGCCGTGTTCCGGCAACCAGGCGTCGTTGAGGTAAACCACGGCCGACACCGTACGCCGGTCGTTATCGCGGAACCGGTCGACATGCTTGAGGTAGAACGCACCGGGCGGGTACATCGCGAAATGGGTTTCGAAATCTTCAAGCCCCAGAAACAGGTTGCGGTTGATCGCCTCACGCAGGCTGCCCATCAACTGCAAATAGCTGTCGCACGCCTCGGTCTGACCGGGTTCGATCCACTGGATATGATCGCCGCGAATCCCCTCGCGAATCTCCGAGGAGGGTCCACGTCCGACGGCTGCCGGTGCCAGTTCGCCCTCGGCGGCACGTTTACGGCACTCGGCCGCCAGTGCCCGGGTCAGATCCGGAGGCAGGAAAATATTCTGCTGCGACCAGCCGTTGGCAGCCAGGTCGTCAACGATTCGTAACAGCAGCGGATGATCAGAAGGTATTTGCATGGCGCGCATCTTATGCCTGCGCCTGAAATTCCGACAGAGCCACGCAGCGGGTTGATACGAATTCTCGACAAGACCGTATGCCACACGGAGAATAGTCGCCTGCTGACAGGAGTCCCTATGCGCCGTTTGCTTTTCTCCCTGCTGATGTTCTGCGTTTTGCCCGCCTGGGCAGACGGCCACGACCAGTTGTACAAGGTCGCCGGCTGGCCGGAACAGCGCGCGCATTTCAACGACGCCCTGTCGGCCGCACAGAAACGCTACGAAAGCAGCCTGCCACCGGCGGTGTTCCAGGCGCTGGTCAATAACAGCAACCAGCGCTTTGATCCCAAGTCTGTCGACCAACGTGCCGAAGCCCAACTGCGCAAGAATCTCGCTGACCCAAAACCTGCATTGGCGTTCTTTCAATCCCCTCTGGGCAAAAAAATCGTCGCCGCCGAATTGCTGGCGACCCGCCGCGATCAACTGGCTAAAAACGCCAAGGGCCTGCCAAAGATGCAGGCCAGCGACAGCCGCCTGCTGATCATCGGTCACCTCGCCCAGGCGCTCCCTGCGCGCGAAGCCGGCGCTGAAGTCAGCCTGGCCATTGCCGGCGTTGCAGCCGACAGCCTGAGTTCGATGATCCCCGGCCTGCTCGGTGCAGGCCAGGCCCAAGGCATGTTGAACGGTCAGCGCCAGCGCTTGATGGACCAGATCGGTAGCGACTTGAACAACACGCTGCTATATGTCTACCGCGACCTGTCGGATGAAGAGCTGGAAGAGTTCGCCACCTTTGCCGAGTCGCCCGAGGGCAAGGCTTATTACCAGGCAGCGCTGGCGGCGATCAAGGCGGGGTTGGCGGTGGGACAGAGTACTTCGAGCCTTACCCAATGATTTTCGGCAACTGAAGGACGCCTTCGCGAGCAGGCTCGCTCCCACAGTGGTCAGTGCATGCAGATCCATTGTGGGAGCGAGCCTGCTCGCGAAGGGGCCGTCAGAATCACTGAGGATTCCGGCCCGCGATCCGCTTGGTCAAAAACCCGAAATACTCCCCGCGCAACGCCAACACCTCATTCGCCAGGTGATGCCGCGCCTCAGGCAGCATCAAGACCTGCGGCCGGTCGAATTTCGCACGCAGCACCTCCAGGTTGTGCTGCCAGTCCACAGTCATGTCCGCCTGCCCCTGCACAATCAATGGCCGCCGGGGGCTGGCCGGTGCGGCTTCAACCCGTTTGATCCAGCGCGCCAGCGCCCCGACCCACGCCGTTGGCAGGCGCAGCGGCTGCAAGGGGTCGGCCTGCAGGAACGGCAGAAAGTCCGGGTCATTGGAGTTTTCGCTGAAACGCCGGGCGATGGCTTTGACGAACGGCTTGAGCAGGTAATAGCTCAGTTGCGACCAACCCCACGCCCGCGGCCGCACAAGCGGTGCCAACAGAATCACCTGGCCCTGGGCCGGACTGCTCGCCCCGGCATTGAGCACATGATCGATCACGATGGCTCCGCCCGTGCTCTGCCCGCACAGATGCCATGGCTGCGGCAGATCCAGCGACTGCGCCTCGGCAAATAGCCCTTGCAAGGTGTCCTGATACTCAGAGAAATCCTTGATGCTCGCCCGCTCGCCACTGGACAGTCCATGCCCCGGCAGGTCGCAGGCAATCACCGCAAATCCCTGCTCCAGCGCCCACTCGATCACATGCCGGTAGAGCCCGGTGTGATCGTAGAAGCCGTGGAGAACGAACAGCGTTGCCTTCGCTCGCTCCGGCCGCCAGACCTGGCTGACCAGCTCATAACCGTCGACCTGAAAACGCCCCAGGCCACTGCGTACGTTACGCGCAGAGAAATCCAGGCCGTAAAACCGCTGATAGGCCTGCGCCTGCGCTGACAGCGGCTGTCCCTCGGCCAATGGCCGCAGGCTGGCGCGCAGTTGATCAGGGTCGAAGGTAACAGGCATGGGCGATTCCAGAGCGCTAAACGGACTTTATGGACCTGCGATATTCATCTGTCGCGGCAAGCATGGCAAGCTAGCCGACCTTCGAGGATTGAACCCATGCGATCGCCCCTGCGCGCCACCCTGTTTGTCAGCCTGCTCGCCCTGCTGTGCGCCGGCGTGCTGTGGGCGGCTTACGACTGGTTTCAAGGGCGTTATCTGCGTGCATTCAGCGAGCACACGGCGGTGTTTTCCGGCGACCCATTGCGCTTGCCCGAAACGCTCGCTGGTCCCGGCGCCATCCGTCTCGTGCACTTCTGGGACCCGGCCTGCCCATGCAACGTCGGCAATCAGCAACACCTGACCGAGCTTGTCGAGCGCTATGTCCCGCACGGTGTGGAATTTTACGCGGTGCAAAAGCCCGGCAGCCACGGCCAACTGCCCAGCACCTTGAGCCATCTGAAAACCATCAACGTGCTGCCCGGTTCCGAGCAGATTCCCGCCAGCCCAGCCGTGGCGATCTGGGATCGCAGCGGCAAACTGGCGTATTTCGGCCCGTACAGCGAAGGCCTGACCTGCAACTCCAGCAACAGCTTCATCGAACCCATCCTGCAAGCGCTGGACGAAGGCCGCCCGGTGAGTGCCACGCACACACTGGCCGTGGGGTGTTACTGCCCTTGGCCTGTCGATCCAACGAAGTAGTAAACACGTTTAAAAACGAATCCCTCCTACGGCTGATGGGCCAAATCGGCCGGCCGTGTTAAACAGTGTCGCCAGGGAACTGCTGCCACTTATAACAACAAGGAGTCACCATGAAACGTAGCCTGACCGCTCTCGGTTCGCTGATCGTCACACTCGCCGCCGTTGGCGGCTGGTACGTCTACAGCAAACAACCGACACGCCAGGGCATGGTGGAACTGTCACACCTGCAAGGCTCGGTCACCGTGCGTTACGACGAACGCGGTATCCCGCACATCCGCGCCGACAACGAACCCGACCTGTACCGTGCCCTCGGCTACGTTCATGCCCAGGATCGATTGTTCCAGATGGAAGTGCTGCGTCGCCTGGCCCGTGGCGAGCTGGCCGAAGTGCTCGGTCCGAAACTGCTCGACACCGACAAGCTGATGCGCAGCCTGCGCATTCGCGAGCGCGCCGAAACCTATCTGGCGAATCTGGACAAGCAATCGCCGGCCTTCATCGCCATGCAAGCCTATCTGGATGGCATCAACCAGTATCAGGACAGCCACACCAAACCCGTGGAGTTCGACGTGCTGGGCATTCAAAAACGCCCGTTCACCGCCCAGGACACCATCAGCATCGCCGGTTACATGGCGTACAGCTTTGCGGCGGCGTTCCGCACCGAACCGTTGCTGACCTATGTGCGCGATCAATTGGGCGCTGATTACTTGACCGTGTTCGATCTCGACTGGCAACCCAAAGGCGTGCTGGAGAAGCAACAGAGCGGTGCCGCACCCACGTTGGCCAACGCCGACTGGAAGGACCTCAATGCCCTCGCTCGCCTCAGCGAACAGGCGCTGGCCGACAACGGCCTGCCACAGTTCGAGGGCAGCAACGCCTGGACCGTGGCCGGCAGCCACACCAAAAGCGGCAAGCCTTTACTGGCGGGTGACCCGCACATTCGTTTTTCAGCGCCGTCGGTGTGGTACGAGGCGCAGCTCTCGGCGCCGGGTTTCGAACTCTACGGTCACTACCAGGCCTTGATGCCGTTCGCCTCGCTGGGCATGAACCGTGACTTCGGCTGGAGCATCACCATGTTCCAGAATGACGACCTCGACCTGATTGCCGAAAAGGTCAACCCGGACAACCCCAATCAGGTCTGGTATCGCGGCAAGTGGGTGGACATGGTGAGCAGCGAACAGCAGATCGCGGTCAAGGGCCAGGCGCCCGTCACCCTGGTGCTGCGCCAGTCGCCCCACGGCCCGATCGTCAACGATGCGCTGGGCAACAGCGTCGGTAAAACGCCGATTGCCATGTGGTGGGGATTTCTTGAAAGCCAGAACCCGATTCTCGAAGGTTTCTATCAGCTCAACCGCGCCGACACCCTGGCCAAGGCCCGCAGCGCCGCCGCGAAGGTTCAGGCACCGGGGCTGAACATTGTCTGGGCCAACGCCAAGGGCGACATCGGTTGGTGGGCGGCAGCACAATTGCCCAAGCGCCCTGCCGGAGTACGTCCGTGGTTCATCCTCGACGGCAGCACCGGCGAGGCGGACAAGGACGGCTTCTACCCGTTCAGCGCCAACCCGCAGGAAGAGAACCCGGCGCGGGGTTACATCGTTTCGGCCAACTTCCAGCCAGTATCGCCGACGGGCATGGAGATCCCCGGCTATTACAACCTGGCCGATCGTGGCCAGCAGCTCAATCAACAGCTCGGCGACAAGAGCATCAAGTGGGATCTGGAGTCCAGCCAGAAGCTGCAACTGGGCACCACCACCGCCTATGGCCCACGCTTGCTGGCGCCGCTTCTGCCGGTGTTGCGCACGGTGGTGAGCGACCCTGCCGAGCTGAAGCTGGTGGAGCAACTGGCGCAATGGCAAGGCGATTACCCACTCGAGTCCACCAGCGCCACGGTGTTCAACCAGTTCCTGTTCAACCTGGCCGATGCAGCCATGCACGATGAATTGGGCAACGATTTCTTCGAAACACTGCTCTCGACCCGAGTGATCGATGCGGCGCTACCGCGCCTGGCCGCAAACGCTGATTCACCATGGTGGGACAACCGCAATACCCTCGGCAAGGAAGCCCGCGCGGACACGGTCAAGGCCGCGTGGCAGGCCAGCATCGCCCACCTCAAGACCATCCTGGGTACCGATTTCGCGCAATGGCAATGGGGCAAGGCCCACACCCTTACCCACGGTCACCCCTTGGGCCAGCAAAAGCCACTGGACCGGTTGTTCAACGTCGGACCGCTCGCCGCGCCCGGCAGTCACGAGGTGCCGAATAACCTGTCGGCGAAGATCGGTCCGGCACCGTGGCCGGTGACTTACGGCCCGTCGACCCGACGCCTGATCGACTTCGCCGACCCGACCCACAGCCTGACCGTCAACCCGGTGGGCCAGAGTGGCGTGCTGTTCGATCGGCACTATGACGACCAGGCGGAAGCGTATATCGAGGGGGTTTATTTCCAGGCGCATCTCAATGATGAAGAGGTGACGGCCAATACCCGCAGCACGCTGAAGCTGTTGCCGGCGCGCTCAGCCCAGTAAATTTGTATTGGCTGGACCGGCCTCATCGCTAGCAGGCTAGCTCCCACAGTGGTCCTGTGCATGTAGATCCATTGTGGGAGCTAGCCTGCTAGCGATGAGGCCCTCACAGGCAACATGAATATCAGCTCAAATCATCGCCGCAAAATTCAACCGGAACTGCTGCGGCGTCACCCCCAACCTGCGGTTGAACACGCTGCGCATGTGTTGGGCATCGCGGAAACCGCACTGGTAGGCCACGGTCTTGAGCGGTGCATGGGTGCTTTCCAGCATCACTCGCGCTGCATCCACCCTCGCCCGCTCCACGAACTCGGCCGGGGTGATTTTCGCTTCCCTGGCGAACACTCGGGAAAAGTTGCGTGGACTCATGTTGGCGGCATTGGCCAGGTCGGCGATGGTCAGGTCGCCGGTCAAATTGGCCAACACGTAGTGCTGGACCATGGCCACCGCGGAGGTCGGTTCGGCATGGGGCGTAAGGAATGGACTGAACTGTGACTGGCCACCCGAGCGCTGGGTGAATACAACCAGCCGCTTCGCCACGCTCAACGCCACGTCCGATCCATGGTCGCGGCCCAGCAGGTACAACGAAAGATCGATCCCCGCCGTGACTCCGGCCGAGGTGTAGAGCTCGCCGTCTTGCACATACAAGCGGTCGGCCTCGACCCGGGTAGTCGGGCACAACGCCGCCAGCGACGCCGCATCGCCCCAATGGGTAGTCACTGTTCTCCCGTCCAGCAATCCCGCCCGGGCGAGCATGAACGCGCCATTGCAGATCGAACCAAAGCATTGCGCCAGTGCGCAGGCATCACGCAGCCAGGCATCGAAATCGGCACCGAAATCCATGAACGGCAGCTGCGGGCCGCCGGCGACCAGCAGCAGGTCGTAAGCCTGCAAGGCTTCGCTGAAGTGCCGATGTGCATTCAGCGCCAGACCGTTGGAACAGGCCATCACCCCGCGCTCCAC
Source organism: Pseudomonas baetica (assembly GCF_051216495.1). Taxonomy (GTDB): domain Bacteria; phylum Pseudomonadota; class Gammaproteobacteria; order Pseudomonadales; family Pseudomonadaceae; genus Aquipseudomonas; species Aquipseudomonas baetica_B. The sequence goes on from NZ_JBPKAM010000060.1 coordinate 14,395, forward strand.
ACCAATCACCTCCAGCCGATAGTGATCTTGCGGCGCGAGGAAGCGGTTGGCCTCGGAAAACACATCCATGGGGCCGGTGACGTCCAGCGACTGAACGCCGGCGAATACGACGATGGCAACGGTTCTACTCATGACGCGAATCGCCTTCTATGGATCTGAATGCACCGTCCCCTGTAGGAGCGAGCATGCTCGCGATGGACGTCAACGATGACGAGATTTGCCTGAAGCAACGCGGCGCCCTCACGTTCATCGCGAGCATGCTCGCTCCTACAGGGGACAAGGAAACTGCGTGCAAACTTAGCGAATCCAAGACCAACAAGCGAGGCTGGCGCGATTTGCATGCTCATTGGCCGGGATTGCAGCCATGGATCGATTGTCCGGTTTCGGGTGCCCGAACAGACTGAACGCCTCAGCGCCACCACGGCGTTCACCACGAGGAAACTCCCATGAGCACCACCATCGCCGGTATCAAAATTCCCGACAGCGCATTGGCCAGGGCCACCACCGAATACATCCGCGACATCGAGTCCGACCTGCTCTACCACCACTCGCGCCGGGTGTTCCTGTTTGGCGCGCTGAGCGGCGAACGCAAGCAACTGGCCTACAATCCGGAGCTGCTATACGTCGGTGCGATGTTCCATGACCTGGGTTTGGTGGAAGGTTACCGCAGCGACAATGAGCGCTTCGAAGTCGATGGTGCCAACGCGGCGGCAGCTTTCCTCAAGCCATACGGGTTGAGCGATGATGATATCGAGCAGGTCTGGCTGTCGATTGCCTTGCACACCACACCGGGCGTGCCGCAACACCTGCGCCCGACCGTGGCGCTGGTGACCGCCGGCGTTGAAATGGACGTGCTGGGCATGGACTACGCGGCGTTTTCCAACGTGCAACGCGAAGCGGTGGTGCATGCGCATCCACGGGGCGAAGGGTTCAAGGAGTGCATCATCTGCGCCTTTGCCGACGGCTTGCGCCATCGCCCGCAGACCACGTTCGGTAACGTGAAGACGGATGTGCTGGTGGATCAGGAGCCGGGATTCAAACCGATGAACTTCGTCGAGGTTATCCGCCAATCGCCGTGGATTGCCTAAACAACTGTGGGAGCGAGCCTGCTCGCGAAATCGGTGTGTTAGCCAACGTTGGTGTTAACTGACACTCCCTCTTCGCGAGCAGGCTCGCTCCCACAGGGGATTGGGTTGACCACAGGTGTGTGTTCAACCCAAGTTCCAGATCAAGCCGCTTCCGGCGCCTGCGCGCGGCGCACGTCCGGTTGTTTCCAGGAGTCGGCAGCGCCTTCTTCGATAGCCTGCTGGACCGCACGCTTGCGCGCTTCTTCGGCACGGCGGCTGAAGAACCAGACCAGGAAGGTCATCAGCGATACCGCCAACAGAATCAGGCTGGCCACGGCGTTGATCTCCGGCTTCACGCCCAGGCGCACTGCGGAGAACACTTCCATCGGCAAGGTCGTGGAACCCGGACCCGATACGAAGCTGGCCAACACCAGGTCATCCAGGGACAGCGCGAAAGACATCATGCCGCCGGCCCCCAGGGAGGGTGCGATCATCGGGATGGTGATCAGGAAGAACACCTTCCACGGCTTGGCACCGAGGTCCATGGCCGCCTCTTCAATGGACAGGTCCAACTCGCGCAAGCGCGCCGACACCACCACCGCCACATACGCCGCACAGAACGTGGTGTGAGCGATCCAGATCGTCACGATGCCGCGTTCCTGGGGCCAACCGATCATCTGCGCCATGGCCACGAACAGCAGCAACAGCGACAGACCGGTGATCACCTCGGGCATTACCAGCGGAGCGGTAACCAAACCGCCAAACAGCGTGCGCCCCTTGAAGCGGGTGATGCGGGTCAGGACGAACGCGGCCAGCGTCCCCAGTGCGACGGCAGCAATCGCCGTGTAGCAGGCGATTTCCAGCGAGCGCACCACCGAGCCCATCAGTTGCGTGTTGTCCATCAGGCCGACGTACCACTTGATCGACCAGCCGCCCCACACCGTCACCAGCTTCGAGGCGTTGAAGGAGTAGATCACCAGGATCAGCATCGGCAGGTAGATAAACAGCAAACCCAATACCAGCATCAGGCTGGAGAAACGGAAGCGCTTCATTCTTTACCCTCCATTTCCTTGGCCTGGCTGCGGTTGAACAGGATGATCGGCACGATCAGGATCGCCAGCATCACCACCGCCAGGGCAGACGCCACCGGCCAGTCACGGTTGTTGAAGAACTCTTGCCAGAGCACTTTACCGATCATCAGGGTTTCCGGACCGCCGAGCAGCTCAGGAATCACGAACTCACCCACCACCGGGATGAACACCAGCATGCAGCCGGCGATGATGCCGTTCTTGGACAGCGGAATGGTGATCTTCCAGAAGCTGTTGAACGTGCTCGAGCCCAGGTCGGAGGCGGCCTCCAGCAGGCTGTGATCGTGCTTCACGAGGTTGGCGTACAGCGGCAGGATCATGAACGGCAGATACGAATACACCACGCCGATGTACACAGCGAGGTTGGTATTGAGTATCTGCAGCGGCTCGCTGATCCAGCCCATGCTCATCAGGAAACCGTTTAGCAGGCCGTTGTTGCTGAGGATGCCCATCCACGCGTAAACGCGGATCAGGATCGCGGTCCAGGTCGGCATCATGATCAGCAGTACCAGCACCGTTTGCAGCTCTTTGCGGGCACTGGCGATGGCGTAGGCCATCGGGTAGCCGATCAACAGGCACAAAAGGGTGCTGAAGAACGCCATCTTCAACGAGCCGAGGTAAGCGGCGATGTACAGCTCATCGTCGCCCAGCATCGCGTAGTTGCCCAGGTTCAGCAGCACTTGCAGCTTCTGCTCGGCGTAGCTGTAGATTTCGGTGTACGGCGGAATGGCCACGTCGGCTTCGGCGAAGCTGATCTTCAGGACGATGAAGAACGGCAACATGAAGAACAGGAACAGCCAGATGAAGGGAACCCCGATGACCAGTTGACGGCCACCGGGAATTATTCGATTGAGTCGGCGTTTGAGTTTGCGCATGTTCATGAGCGAAGTACCACGCCGCTGTCGTCTTCCCACCACACGTAGACCTGGTCACCCCAGGTCGGCCGAGTACCGCGGCGCTCGGCGTTGGCGACGAAGGACTGAACGATCTTGCCGCTTGGCAGTTCCACGTAGAACACCGAGTGGCCGCCCAGGTAGGCAATGTCGTGCACCTTGCCGCTGGACCAGTTGTACTCGCAGGTCGGCTGGGTCGGGGTCACCAGCAGCTTTTCCGGACGGATCGCGTAGGTCACGGATTTGTCCTGCACCGAGGTGCTGATGCCGTGGCCCACATAGATCTGGCGATCCAGATCCTTGCAGGTGATGGTCGCATGACCTTCCGCATCCTCGATCACTTCGCCATCGAAAATGTTGACGTTACCGATGAACTCGCAGACCAGGCGGCTGGTCGGGGTTTCGTAGATGTCGATCGGGCTGCCGATCTGGGCGATCCAGCCCAGGTGCATGATCGCGATGCGCTCGGCCATGGTCATGGCCTCTTCCTGGTCGTGGGTCACCATCACGCAGGTCACGCCGACACGCTCGATGATCTCCACCAGCTCCAGCTGCATTTGCGAACGCAGCTTCTTATCCAGTGCACCCATCGGCTCATCGAGCAGCAACAGCTTCGGTCGCTTGGCCAGGGAACGGGCCAGGGCCACGCGCTGACGCTGGCCACCGGACAATTGATGCGGCTTGCGCTTGGCGTACTGGGTCATTTGCACCAGTTTGAGCATGTCCGCGACACGCGCATCGATTTCAGCGGCAGGCAGCTTGTCCTGCTTGAGGCCGAAGGCGATGTTCTGCGCCACGGTCATGTGCGGGAACAGGGCGTAGGACTGGAACATCATGTTGATCGGCCGCTCGTAGGGCGGCATGTCGGTGATGTCTACGCCATCGAGGAAGATTCGCCCTTCGGTCGGCCGCTCGAAACCGGCGAGCATGCGCAAAAGGGTGGATTTGCCCGATCCCGAACCGCCGAGCAGGGCAAAGATTTCACCCTTCTTGATTTCCAGGGACACGTCGTCCACCGCAATCGTCTCGTCGAACTTCTTCGTGACCCGGTCGATTTTGACCAGCACCTGCTTAGGTGACTGGTCGCCCTCGAGGGCTTTCTTATAGGCGCCGGAGGCAACTGCCATTTACGAAACTCCCAAAAAAAAGAGTGCAGTTCGCTCAAGGTGAGCCAACCTTGGATAGTTTGAGCCTTGAAGCTATTTACCCGACTTGACCTTGGTCCAGCTGCGGGTCATCAAACGTTGAATGTTTGGTGGTAACTCGATGGACACGTAGGTCTTGTCGAGTACCGATTGCGGTGGATAAACCGCCTCGTCGGTGCGAATGGACTGTTCCATCAGTTTGTCCGACCCAGGGTTGGGGTTGGCGTAGCCGACGTAATCGCTGACCTGGGCGATGACCTCAGGCTTCAGCAAATAGTTGATGAATGCGTGTGCCTCTTTGACGTTGGCCGAATCCTTTGGAATCGCCAGCATGTCGAACCACAGTGCGCCACCTTCCTTTGGAATCGAGTAGACGATGTTCACGCCCTTCTTGGCTTCGGCCGCGCGGTTGCGGGCCTGGAACATGTCGCCGGAGAAACCGATGGCCACGCAGATATCGCCGTTGGCCAGGTCCGCGATGTATTTGGAGGAGTGGAAGTAAGTCACGTAAGGCCGCACCGCCAGCAACTTGGCTTCAGCCTTTTTGTAGTCTTCGGGGTTGGTACTGTTGGCGTTCAGGCCCATGTAGTTGAGGACTGTCGGCATCATTTCATCGGCGGAATCGAGGAACGCCACGCCGCAGCTTTGCAGCTTCTTGATGTTCTCCGGTTCGAATACCGCCGCCCAGGAATCAATCTTGTCGACGCCCAGCACAGCCTTGACCTTGTCGACGTTGTAACCGATGCCGTTGGTGCCCCACAGATACGGTACCGCGTACAAGTTACCCGGATCGTTCTGCTCCAGTCGCTTGAGCAGTACCGGGTCGAGATTCGAATAGTTAGTCAACTTCGACTTGTCGAGTTTCTGGAACGCCCCGGCCTTGATCTGCTTGCCCAGGAAATGGTTGGACGGCACGACCACGTCGTAACCGGTACGCCCGGCCAGCAACTTGCCTTCCAGGGTTTCGTTGGAGTCGAACACGTCATAAACCGGCTTGATACCGGTCGCTTTCTGGAAGTCGGCCAGGGTGTTCTCGCCGATGTAATCCGACCAATTATAAATATGCACGGTGCCGGCGGCCTGGACACTGGCGGCAATCGTCAGCCCGGCGCCAAACAACATGGCATTGCGCAACAAAGAAGAAATAGGCAAGTGGAGGTCCTCTAAAATTAGTTGGGCCCAAGTTGCCCCGCGTTACATGACAGCCGTGGCTGCATGGCAACAAAACCGGCGCGCAACTTACCCTCGAAAAACCATTCCAGCAAACTTTATAAAGATCCCTGTAGGAGCGAGCAGGCTCGCGAAGATAGTTGCAACTCCATGGGGTGTCAGACACCCCGCGTCATCGTTGACGACCATCGCGAGCAAGCTCGCTCCTACAAGGGTTACCGCTTACTTACCGGATTTGATCTTGGTCCAGCTGCGAGTCATATCGCGCTGGGTGCCAGCCGGCAGATCGGCGATCGCATACAGCTTGGCCTGCACATCGGCCGGTGGGTAAATGCCTGGATCGCTGGTGATGTCTTTTTCCACCAGTGCCGTTGCCGCGGCGTTACCGTTCGGGAAGCGTACGGCGTTGGTGATACCGGCCATGACTTCAGGCTTCTGCAGGAAGGTCATGAACTTGTAAGCGCCTTCTACGTTTTCGGCATCTTTCGGAATGGCAACCATGTCGAAGAAGCTGCCAGCGCCTTCTTTCGGAATGACGTAGCTGACTTTCACCTTGTCACCGGCTTCGGCGGCACGGGACTTGGCCTGTTGCACGTCACCCGAGTAACCGACCGCTACGCAGATGTTGCCGTTGGCCAGGTCGGAAATGTACTTGGACGAGTGGAAGTAGGTGATCGAAGGACGAATCTTGAGGAACAGTTCCTCGGCTTTCTTGATGTCGTCTTTCTTCTGGCTGTCGGTTGGCAGGCCCAGGTAGTGCAGCGCGACCGGGAGCATTTCGGTCGGCGAATCGAGGAAGCTCACACCGCAGCCCTTGAGCTTGGCAATGTTCTCGGGCTTGAGCAGGACGTCCCAGGAATCGATGGTGTCGACACCCAACGCAGCCTTGACCTTCTCCGGGTTGTAACCGATGCCGATAGAGCCCCACATGTAAGGGAAAGCGTGCTTGTTGCCCGGGTCGCTTACCGAAACGGCCTTGAGCAGATCCTGGTTCAGGTTTTTCCAGTTAGGCAGCTTGGACATGTCCAGCTCCTGGTAAACACCCGCCTTGATCTGCTTGGCCAGGAAGTTGTTCGACGGCACGACGACGTCATAACCGGACTTGCCTGCCAGAAGCTTGGCTTCCAGGGTCTCGTTACTGTCGAATACGTCGTAGACAACCTTGATCCCGGACTCTTTCTCAAAGTTCGCGATGGTGTCCGGAGCGATGTAGTCGGACCAGTTGTAAACGTGCAGCACCTTGTCGTCCGCCTGAACCGCACCCGCCATCATGCCCATCAGGGACATGGCGAGGAGGGTCTTGCCAGCAACCTTTTTTCCTAATGCCTTCATGCGTAATGCTCCAAATTTTTCTTTTTTGAACCACATTGTTCAGCGGCCGAGCCCGGTCAACTGGAACCACGGCTAGTCTGGCAAGATCCGAGGCGGTCTTTCAAGGAAAGGCCGCCCTTTATGGCGACGCTGAGCGAAAGTTTCATGTCTCCCGCTCAGAGCCTAGCACTTAGCCCTTCAACGCACTGAGGGTCAGGTCCAGGCACTTGCGCGCCTTGGTCACCAGCTCATCGATTTCCTCTTTGCTGATCACCAGCGGTGGCGCAATGATCATGGTGTCCCCCACGGCACGCATGATCAGGCCATTGTCGAAGCAGAACTGCCGGCAGATCATCCCAACGCCCTTACCTTCATAGCGCTTGCGCGTGGCCTTGTCCTGAACCAGCTCGATGGCCCCCAACAGACCCACCCCACGAACTTCACCCACCAATGGGTGATCGTTCAGCTCGCGCAGACGTTTCTGCAAATAAGGTGCCGTTTCCGACTTCACACGCTCGACAATTTTTTCATCGCGCAGGATACGGATGTTTTCCAGGCCCACAGCCGCCGCCACCGGGTGTCCGGAGTAGGTGAAACCGTGGTTGAAATCGCCGCCCTCGTTGAGCACGGCCACCACTTCGTCACGCACGATCAGGCCACCCATCGGGATGTAGCCGGAGGTCAGGCCTTTGGCGATGGTCATCATGTCGGGCTTGAGGCCGTAGAAATCGGTACCGAACCACTCGCCGGTGCGACCGAAACCACAAATCACTTCGTCAGCCACGAACAGGATGTCGTACTTGGCGAGGATTTCCTTGATGCGCGGCCAGTAGGTCTCTGGCGGAATGATCACGCCACCGGCGCCCTGGATCGGCTCGGCAATAAAGGCACCGACGTTGTCGACGCCGACTTCCAGAATCTTCTCTTCCAGCTGATTGGCGGCCCAGATGCCGAATTCTTCCGGTGTCATGTCGCCACCTTCGGCGAACCAGTACGGCTGGGCGATGTGGACGATGCCCGGGATCGGCAAGTCGCCCTGTTCGTGCATGTAGGTCATGCCACCCAGGCTCGCGCCGGCCACGGTGGAGCCGTGATAGCCATTCTTGCGGCTGATGATGACTTTCTTCTTCGGCTGGCCCTTGATCGCCCAGTAATGACGAACCATACGCAGCATGGTGTCGTTGCCTTCAGAGCCGGAACCGGTGAAGAACACGTGGTTCATGCCTTCTGGTGCGACGTCGGCGATGGCCTTGGCCAGCTCCAGCGCCGGCGGGTGAGCGGTCTGGAAGAACAGGTTGTAGTACGGCAGTTCGCGCATCTGCTTGTTGGCGGCTTCTGCCAGCTCATCGCGACCGTAGCCGACCGCCACGCACCACAGACCGGCCATGCCGTCGAGGATCTTGTTGCCCTCGCTGTCCCACAGGTAAACGCCCTTGGCGTTGGTGATGATCCGCGGACCTTTCTCTTTCAGCTGCTTGAAATCGCTGAACGGGGCCAGGTGGTGATCGCTGCTCAGGGCTTGCCATTCACGGGTTTGTGGGTTGTTGCTGGTCATTACGAACCTCCTAAGAAATCAGGTGAAAGCGCCGCCCGACAACGACGGCGCCCGACGCATCAGACGGCGAATAGCAGGAATTCCCGTTCCCACGAACTGATGACGCGCTTGAAGTTTTCATGCTCGGCCCGCTTGACCGCGACGTAGCCAGTGATGAAATTTTTGCCCAGGTATTTTTCGATGGTTGCGCTGTTTTCCATGCGTTCCAGCGCGTCTTCGATGGTCAGCGGCAGGCGCAGGTTGCGGCGTTCATAGCCACGGCCTACCACGGGTGCACTTGGGTTCAGGCCTTCGACCATGCCGATGTAACCGCAGAGCAGACTCGCGGCAATCGCCAGGTACGGGTTGGCGTCGGCGCCCGGCAGGCGGTTTTCGACCCGACGGTTTTGTGGTCCGGCATCCGGAACGCGCAGGCCCACGGTGCGGTTTTCTTCGCCCCACTCCACGTTCACCGGTGCCGAGGTATCCGGCAGGAAGCGGCGGAACGAGTTCACGTTCGGGGCAAATAGCGGCAACAGCTCGGGAATCAGTTTCTGCAGGCCACCGATGTGCTGCAGGAACAACTGGCTCATGGTCCCGTCGTCATTGGAGAAGATGTTCTTGCCGGTCTCGATGTCGATGATGCTCTGGTGCAAGTGCATGGCGCTGCCAGGCTCGCCGGTCATCGGCTTGGCCATGAAGGTTGCTGCCACGTCGTGCTTGAGCGCGGCTTCGCGCATGGTGCGCTTGAACACCAGGATCTGGTCGGCCAGGGACAGGGCATCGCCATGACGGAAGTTGATTTCCATCTGCGCCGTGCCGTCCTCGTGGATCAGCGTGTCGAGGTCCAGATCCTGCAATTCGCACCAGTCGTAGACGTCTTCGAACAACGGATCGAATTCGTTCGCCGCTTCGATGGAGAACGACTGACGACCGATTTCCGGACGACCGGAGCGACCGATCGGCGGTTGCAGCGGGTAATCCGGGTCGTCACTGCGCTTGGTCAGGTAGAACTCCATTTCCGGCGCCACGATTGGCTGCCAGCCCTTGTCGGCATAGAGTTTCAGGACTTTCTTGAGCACGTTGCGCGGCGACAGCTCGATCGGGTTGCCTTGCTTGTCGTAGGTATCGTGGATGACGATGGCGGTCGGCTCGATGGCCCACGGCACCACGTAAACGGCGTCGGCGTCCGGCTTGCAGACCATATCGATGTCGGCCGGGTCGAGCAGTTCGTAATAGATGTCGTCTTCGACGTAATCGCCGGTCACGGTCTGCAACAGCACGCTTTCTGGCAGACGCATGCCTTTTTCGGCGATGAATTTGTTGGTCGGCGAAATCTTGCCCCGGGTGATCCCGGTCAAGTCGGCGATCATGCATTCGACTTCTGTGATCTTGTGGCTTTTCAGCCAATCGGTGAGCTGGTCGAGGTTGTTACTCATAAATGCCTCTAGGCGTTGAGTTTCCTGACGCTTGCGAGTCAGGCGGTGTTTGACGCATCGGCGTCGCGTTGTACTGCGTCCCTGCGAAAGGCTATCGTGCTTTTGCGTTCAACCCGGTAAACGCCGGGCGTGCAGAATCGCGAGCGGTAGCCTGCACGATGGCTGAGCCACTATTGTGAATCGGTTCTATATTGAATGGAGTAACCGCAATGGGTGTGCCGTCCCCGCCGTCCAGAATAACGGACGGGGAGGCTCGATCTGCCAGGGAAGCAAGGATCACCGACAGGCCTGAAGCCTTGAAGGCTGCGGCGCTGACGTCAATGTCGCCACTGATGTGACAAACATGCAGGCCGTCCTGCGTAGAGCAGGCGGTGACGCCGATTAACGGCAGGCGAGACATGAAGCACCCCGGTATTATTGCTGTTATGGGTTTGATTCGAGCTTAGCCTTGTTCATTTTTTTACACAACACCCCCGTAAAAAATACAACACGGCCCGCTCAAACCTGCGGGTGCAGCGTTCCCCACGGACAAAAAAACGCCCCAAACTGCCCCATAAATGCCTACACGGCGCTTTTTTAGGGCAGAAAAGGCCTCGCTTGACTTCGGCAGGCCGTTCGGGTTGACTGAAACCTGAAAAGATCAATGATTGATATTTTTAACAACAAAGGTGTTGCATCATGTCGGTACCCCCGCGTGCCGTTCAGCTTAACGAAGCGAACGCGTTCCTTAAGGAACATCCTGAGGTTCTGTACGTTGACCTTCTGATTGCGGATATGAATGGTGTGGTGCGCGGCAAGCGCATCGAACGCACCAGCCTCCACAAGGTTTACGAGAAAGGCATCAACCTGCCGGCCTCCCTATTTGCTCTGGATATCAATGGTTCGACGGTGGAAAGCACCGGCCTGGGCCTGGACATCGGTGATGCTGACCGAATCTGCTATCCAATCCCCGATACCCTGTGCAATGAGCCCTGGCAGAAGCGCCCGACCGCGCAACTGCTGATGACCATGCACGAACTCGAAGGTGATCCTTTCTTCGCCGACCCGCGCGAAGTATTGCGACAAGTGGTGACCAAGTTCGATGAACTGGGCCTGACCATCTGTGCCGCGTTCGAACTGGAGTTCTACCTGATCGACCAGGAGAACGTGAACGGTCGTCCGCAACCGCCCCGCTCGCCGATTTCCGGCAAACGCCCGCACTCGACACAGGTTTACCTGATCGACGACCTCGACGAATACGTCGATTGCCTCCAGGACATTCTGGAAGGCGCGAAAGAGCAAGGCATCCCGGCCGACGCCATCGTCAAGGAAAGTGCCCCGGCGCAGTTCGAAGTGAACCTGCACCACGTGGCCGACCCGATCAAGGCCTGCGACTATGCGGTCCTGCTCAAGCGTCTGATCAAGAACATCGCCTACGACCATGAAATGGACACCACCTTCATGGCCAAGCCTTACCCGGGCCAGGCAGGCAACGGTCTGCACGTCCATATCTCGGTGCTCGACAAAGACGGCAAGAATATTTTTGCCAGCGAGGATCCCGAGCAGAACGCCGCACTGCGTCACGCGATCGGCGGTGTGCTCGAGACCCTACCGGCACAGATGGCGTTCCTCTGCCCGAACGTGAACTCGTACCGCCGTTTCGGCGCCCAGTTCTACGTGCCGAACTCGCCGAGCTGGGGCCTGGACAACCGCACCGTAGCCCTGCGCGTACCGACCGGCTCCGCCGACGCAGTACGCCTGGAACACCGCGTGGCCGGCGCCGATGCCAACCCGTACCTGCTGATGGCTTCGGTCCTGGCCGGTGTGCACCACGGCCTGACCAACAAGATCGAGCCGCCTGCCCCGACTGAAGGCAACAGCTACGAGCAGAACGAGCAGAGCCTGCCGAACAACCTGCGCGATGCGTTGCGTGAGCTGGACGACAGCGAAGTCATGGCCAAGTACATCGATCCGAAATACATCGATATCTTCGTCGCGTGCAAAGAGAGCGAGCTGGAAGAGTTCGAACACTCCATCTCCGACCTTGAGTACAACTGGTATCTGCATACCGTTTAAGCGGTTGCAGTAAAAAACAACGCCGCAGGCTGATAGGGCCTGCGGCGTTTTTTATGGCCGCTTTCAGCGGATCGCTGGCAAGCCAGCTCCCACAGGGATCCGCTGCGTACTCAAAATTTGTGTGCGACACAAAACACTGTGGGAGCGGGCTTGCCCGCGATGGCGGCCGACAAGACAACACACAACCTGCCTCGTACAATGCCCCCTGCCCCGCAGGAGACTCCCATGACGCGCACCGCCAGCCCCCGCAAACCCCGCGCCGCCAGCCAGGCCCGGATCGCCTCGATACTCGATGCGGCACGCACGCTGCTGGCGGCCGAGGGCGTAGCCAGCCTGTCGATCTACAGCGTTGCCGAGCGCGCGGAAATCCCGCCCTCCTCGGTTTACCACTTCTTCGCCAGCGTACCGGCCCTGCTCGAAGCCTTGACCGCCGATGTTCACGCCGCCTTCCGCGCCTGCCTGCAAGCGCCCATCGACCACCATGCCCTCGGCGGCTGGTGTGATCTGTCGCGCCTGGTAGAACAACGCATGCTGGCGATCTACAGCGAAGACGCCGCCGCCCGCCAACTGATCCTCGCCCAGCATGGCCTGACCGAAGTCACCCAGGCCGACCGCCAGCACGACATTGAGCTCGGCGACTTGATGCACAAACTGTTCAATCACCACTTCGAACTGCCGAGGCTGCCGGACGATGTCGATGTGTTCGCGCTGGCCATGGAGCTTGGCGACCGCGTCTATGCACGTTCGGTGCAGCAACATGGACAGATCACTGCGCGCATGGCCGAGGAAGGGATGCGGGTGTTTGATGCGTATCTGGGGCTGTATTTGCCGCCTTACCTGCCAAAGCGCGCGGTCCCTGCCTGATTCTCTATTGGCCGCACCGGCCTCTTCGCGAGCAGGCTCGCTCCCACATTTGAAACGCATGCCCCTGCTCGCGAAGGCCACACAGCCAACCTTACTGACTCACACGCATAAAAAACCCCGAAGGGTTCAAACCCTTCGGGGTTGTCGTTTACGCACAGGCTTACAACTTGGCGATCGACACCTCGGTGGATTTCACGAACGCGATCACTTCGCTGCCTACGGCCAGCTCCAGCTCTTTCACCGAGCGAGTGGTAATCACAGACGTGACGATGCCGGAAGCGGTTTGCACGTCGATTTCGGACAGTACGTCGCCGAGGACGATTTCCTTGATGGAGCCTTTGAACTGGTTACGCACGTTGATGGCTTTGATAGTCATGATGTTGATTCCTGTCGTTGGATAAGACTTGGGTTATTGAGCCCACCGCAACTGCGTAGGCAAGGGTGAAACAGGTTCCGGTTCCGGCGGTTGGCCGGGCAGTGACAGCACACGGTTGAGGACTTCGGTTTCCAGCGCCGCCAGTCGATGGGAGCCACGCACCCGAGGGCGCGGCAGCTCCACGTGCAGGTCGAGGCCGACTTCACCGTCTTCGATCAAGATCACTCGATCGGCAATCGCCACCGCTTCACTGACGTCGTGGGTCACCAGCAACACGGTGAAGCCGTGCTGTTGCCAGAGCCGTTCGATCAGTTGCTGCATTTCGATGCGGGTCAGCGCATCGAGCGCGCCCAATGGCTCGTCGAGCAACAGCAAACGCGGTTGGTGAATCAGCGCGCGAGCCAGCGCCACGCGCTGCTTCTGCCCACCGGACAGTGCCGCCGGCCATTCATTGGCGCGATCCGCCAACCCCACCGCTTCAAGTGCATCAAGCGCTTGCGGCCGCCAGTTGCCCTTGAGCCCCAGGCCGACGTTGTCGATGATCTTTTTCCACGGCAGCAAGCGCGCTTCCTGGAACATCAGCCGGGTGTCTTCCCGCGCCTCACTCAACGGCGCGGAACCGGCGAGCAATTCACCGCCCGTAGGCTGATCGAGCCCGGCCAGCAAGCGCAGCAGCGTGCTTTTACCGCAGCCGCTACGACCGACCACCGCGACGAACTGGCCCGCTGGAATGTGCAGGTCGATCTCGCGCAGCACCTGCCGCAAACCAAAGGTTTTTCGCAGCTTGCGCACCGCCAGCGGAATTCCGCGCCGCAGGCGTGGAGGTTGTTGAGCAGTCATGCGGCACCTCCCTTGGCCACTTGATAGGCCGGATGCCAGCGCAGCCACACACGTTCAAGGCCACGAGCCGCAAGGTCCGCCAGTTTGCCGAGTACCGCGTACATCAGAATCGCCAGCACCACCACGTCGGTCTGCAGGAACTCCCGGGCGTTCATCGCCAGGTAGCCGATACCGGAGCTGGCGGAAATGGTTTCCGCCACGATCAGCGTCAGCCACATGAAGCCCAAAGCGAAGCGCACGCCGACCAGAATCGAAGGCAGCGCCCCCGGAAGAATCACCTGGCGGAACAGACTGAAACCGGACAAGCCGTAGCTGCGGGACATCTCCACCAACGCTGGATCGACGTTACGGATGCCGTGATAGGTGTTGAGGTAGATCGGGAACAACGTGCCCAGCGCCACCAGGAAAATCTTCGCCGACTCATCAATACCGAACCACAGGATCACCAATGGAATCAGCGCCAGGTGCGGCACGTTACGAATCATTTGCACCGAGCTGTCGAGCAGGCGTTCGCCCCATTTCGACAGACCGGTGATGAAGCCCAGGGTCAGGCCGATACCGCCGCCAATGGCAAAGCCCAGCGCGGCACGCCAGCCGCTGATGGCCAGGTGGGTCCAGATTTCGCCGCTGCGGACCAGACTGACACCGGCCTCGATCACGGCGATGGGCGCCGGCAGAATCCGTGTCGACAACCAGCCCGCCGACACCGACAACTGCCACACCGCCAGCAGCAACACCGGCAACGCCCAGGGCGCGAAGCTGTGGATGATTTTCTTCATGGCGGCGCCTCAGCTCTGGGACGCGGCTTTGGGAAGAATGTCGTTGGCCACCATCTCGCCGAACGGGCTGACGTAACCGGCGCTTTTCGGAAGCTCCGGACGCTCGATATCGAGGTGCGGGAACAGCAATTCGGCGACGCGATACGACTCTTCCAGATGTGGATAACCGGAGAAGATGAACGTATCGATGCCCAGGTCCGCGTACTCCTTCACGCGGGCGGCCACGGTCGGACCATCGCCCACCAGTGCCGTACCGGCACCACCGCGCACCAGGCCGACACCGGCCCACAGGTTAGGACTGACTTCCAGATTGTCGCGACTGCCGCCGTGCAACGCAGCCATGCGTTGCTGGCCCACCGAATCGAAGCGCGCCAGGGAAGCCTGGGCGCGAGCGATGGTGTCGTCGTCCAGGTGCGAGATCAGGCGATCCGCCGCTTGCCAGGCTTCGGCGTTGGTTTCGCGCACGATCACATGCAAGCGAATACCAAAACGCACGGTGCGACCGAGCTTGGCCGCTTTGGCGCGTACTTGCTCGATCTTCTCGGCCACGGCGGCCGGTGGTTCGCCCCAGGTCAGAACCATTTCCACCTGTTCTGCCGCCAGGTCCTGCGCCGCTTCCGACGAGCCGCCGAAGTACAGCGGCGGACGGGGTTGCTGGATCGGCGGATAGAGCAGCTTGGCGCCTTTCACACTGATGTGCTGACCGTCGTAATCGACGGTCTCGCCTTCCAGCACCCGACGCCAGATGCGGGTGAACTCCACCGAAGCCTGATAGCGCTCCTCATGGCTGAGGAACAGGCCGTCGCCGGCCAACTCTTCCGGATCACCGCCTGTTACGAGGTTGAACAGCGCTCGCCCGCCGGACAAACGATCCAAAGTGGCGGCCTGACGCGCTGCCACCGTCGGGGAAATGATCCCGGGGCGCAGGGCGACAAGAAATTTCAAACGCTGGGTCACCGGGATCAGCGACGCCGCCACCAGCCACGAGTCTTCGCAAGAGCGACCGGTGGGGATCAGCACCCCGCCGAAGCCCAGTCGATCGGCCGCTTGCGCGACTTGTTGCAGGTAACCGTGGTCGACGGCGCGAGCGCCTTCGGCGGTGCCAAGGTAATGGCCGTCGCCGTGGGTAGGCAGGAACCAGAAAATATTGAGGCTCATGGAGTGGTCTCCTTGGGAATCGATTGCGGGGCTGTCTTTATTGAGCTTTGGCAACGGCCGCCGGTGGCGTCCAGATCACGTCCTTGATGCTCAGCGGCTTGGGAATCAGCTTGAGCTGGTAAAAGCTGTCGGCGATTTTCTGCTGCGCGGCGACCACTTCGGGAGTCAGGAACAGCGCGCCGTAGCCCTGGCGTTTCACCGAGGTCAGAGTGATGTCCGCCGGCAGGCCGAGCAGTGGCGACACTTGTTGGGTCACGTCCTGCGGGTTGGCCTTGGACCACTCACCAACCGCGCGCACTTCCTCCACCAGGGTCTTGATCACCTCAGGATTCTTTTGTGCGTAAGGCTTGGTCGCCAGGTAGAACTGATGGTTGTCGACGATGCCCTGGCCATCGCGCAGGGTGCGCGCTTGCAGTTGCTGTTCGGCGGCAGCCTGGTACGGATCCCAGATCACCCAGGCGTCGACACTGCCACGCTCGAACGCGGCGCGGGCATCGGCCGGTGGCAGGAATACGGTCTGGATATCGGTGTATTTGAGGCCGGCGTCTTCCAATGCGCGAACCAGCAGGTAATGCACGTTGGAGCCTTTGTTCAGGACGACTTTCTTTCCTTTGAGCTCGGCCACGGATTTGATCGGCGAGTCTTTCGGCACCAAAATCGCCTCGCTGTGCGGCGCTGGTGGTTCGTAGGCGACGTAGAGAAGATCCGCGCCGGCGGCTTGGGCAAATACTGGCGGTGTTTCACCCGTCACGCCGAAGTCGATGGAGCCGACGTTGAGCCCTTCGAGCAATTGCGGGCCACCAGGAAACTCTGTCCATTGCACGTCCACGCCTTGAGCGGCGAGGCGTTTTTCCAGGGTGCCTTTGGCTTTGAGCAGCACCAGGGTGCCGTATTTCTGATAGCCGATTCGTAGAGTCTCGGCCTGAGCTTGGGTAATGGCGCCGAAGGTGACAGCCGCAGCAAACAGAGCGACCAGACCACGACGCAAAATGACAGGGCGCATGGCGCTCTCCTTTTTGCAGTTGGGTTTTGGCTGCACCTGCTTGCCCGTTGGCGGGCGAGTAAGGCCAGTACTTCAATTTTCAGCTGGGGCTTAAATGCTCCAGCGAGCACTCAGCAAACGATCATTCAACAGGTTCGGATCGAGCGGCTTGGGCCGTCGCGCCATGGCGCTGAAAAACAGCTCCAGCGACTCGTTCAATCTTTGCTCCAGCTCCGGGGCCAGTTGCGCCTGTGCGCTGCCTTCGCCATAAGCAATCTGGCTGTCGACCGCGAAAATCCCCTGGAGCAATTCCTGGGCTTTCAACGCCGAGAGCACGGGCTTGAGCGCGTAATCCACCGCCAACATGTGAGCGATGCTGCCGCCGGTCGCCATTGGCAAAACCACCTTGTGGCTCAGGGCGCGCTCCGGCAGCAAGTCCAGCACGGTTTTCAGCGCGCCGGAAAACGAAGCTTTGTAGACCGGTGTGGCAATCAACAGGCCATCGGCATTTTCAATCTGTTGCAGCAGGTCGATGACCTTCGGGCTGTCGAAGCGTGCATGCAGCAAGTCTTCGGCCGGGAAGTCCCGCACCTGGTAACTCACTACCTCCACGCCCTGCCCTTGCAACCAACGTTGGGAGCGCTCCAGCAGCACCCCGGAACGGGAGCGTTGGCTGGGACTGCCACCGAGTGAGACAACCAACATTCAGACGATTCCTTGAACGGTGTTGGCGATTCGCGGTTTGCGATCTCGCTTCGATGGAGTGACCTTAACAGGTGATTTATATATCCATAAATCATATTTATTCATTTGGTTATTCGTTTAGGAGATATGCAATGGCATTTATTCCAGGCAAAAAAACAGGCCGTCGAAACGGCCTGAAATCCCCTGCTTTATGGATTCGTTCAATCTGGATTCCGCGGTGTCCAGCCCACCGCTTTCGCGAGCAGGCTCGCTCCCACAGTGGTACGTGGTCAACTGTGGGAGCGAGCCTGCTCGCGAAGACGGCAGCCGCCACACCACACATTAATCGGGATTACCGGTTCGGCTGCGGCGTCAGGCGCAGATAAGGCTTAACGGCACGATAGCCCTTCGGAAAGCGCTGTTTGATTTCCTCTTCATCCTTGAGCGAAGGCACGATCACCACCTCATCACCGTCCTGCCAGTTCGCTGGGGTGGCGACCTTGTGGTTGTCGGTGAGCTGCAGCGAGTCGATCACCCGCAGGATTTCATTGAAGTTACGGCCGGTGCTGGCCGGGTAGGTGATGGTCAACCGGACCTTTTTGTTTGGGTCGATCACGAACAACGAACGCACCGTCAGGGTGTCATTGGCGTTGGGATGGATCAGGTCATAAAGGTCCGATACCTTGCGGTCGGCATCGTCGAGGATCGGAAAGTTGACAACGGTGTTCTGGGTTTCGTTGATGTCTTCGATCCAGCGGTGGTGCGAATCCACCGGGTCGACGGACAGCGCGATGGCCTTGACCCCTCGCTTGGCGAACTCATCCTTGAGTTTGGCGGTGAAGCCCAGTTCAGTGGTGCACACCGGCGTGAAGTCCGCCGGATGGGAAAACAGCACGCCCCAGCTATCGCCCAGCCACTGGTGGAAACGGATGGGACCGGCGCTGGAATCCTGTTCGAAATCGGGGGCAATATCGCCCAGTCTGATGCTCATGGTGCTGCTCCTGGTGAGTGCTGGTTGAGCTCAACTGTGCCTGTGTTTTTTATCTATTAAAAAGAATAAATATCGATTTATTTATAATTAATAGAAATATTAAACATCTGTTCACTGGACGCGCTCACCTATCGCGCCGAACATCGGCCCTAAGGTTCGAGAAGGCCTTGAGTTGCTGCAAAAGAGGGGAATATCAAGGCGGGGTTACGGGGGTGAGCCCGCCTTGAAAACGAAAAGCCCCGCCCGGCGTGATGCCGGGCGGGGCTTTTTTTGTGGGAGCGAGCCTGCTCGCGAAAGCGTCGTGTCAGCCGCAAACTAGCTGAATGACACACCGCTTCGCGAGCAGGCTCGCTCCCACATTATTACAACAGCGGGATCGAGTAGCTGACGATCAGGCGGTTTTCGTCCTGGGAACGGGTGTTCGGCAGGTCAGTACGCCACATGGCGTTTTTCCACATCACGCCGAGGTTTTTCAGTGCGCCCGACTGGACGACGTAACCCACGGTCAGGTCGCGTTCCCATTCGGAAGCGCCGTTAACGGCTTGACGACCGGCAGCGTTGACCGTGTCGATATCATCGCCACGCAGGTAAACCGCGCCAGCCGTCAGGCCAGGTACGCCGACCTTGGCGAAATCGAACGAGTAACGTGCTTGCCAGGTGCGTTCGCCGGCACGGGCGAACTTCTGGATTTGCATGTCAGTGATGATATAGGCCGACGCACCGTCGCCCTGGTTCAGGTACGGGAAGTCGCTGCTGCCATTGCTGACCTGGTAACCGCCACCGAAGGTATGACCTTCAACGGTGTACAGGAACAGGCCGCTGTACAGGTTGTTGTCGACTTTGCCTCGACCACTTGCAACGCCGCTGTAGTCGCCGGTGCTGAAGTAGTTAGTGTCGTGACCATTGGCACCGTCATCACGGCTATTGAAGTAACGCAGGTCGGATTTCAATACACCCGGGCCGATGGCCCAGTTGTGAGTCAGGCCCAGGAAGTGCTGCTTGTAGAACTCGTCCAGATTGCCGTAGTAGTACTGGGCCGTCAGGTCCTTGGTGATTTTGTAGTCACCGCCACCGTAGATGAACTTGTTGCTGTCGCGACCAGCAGTCGTGCGAGAGTTGGCACCGGAAATCGACAGCTCTTCGTTGTTGCTGGAGTTACGACCCTTGGCGTGCTCGATCTGACCGCCGACCAGTGTCAGGTCCTTGATGTCGCCGGAGGTGATCTGGCCACCCTGGAAGGTTTGCGGCAGCATCCGGCCGTCGTTGGTCACGATCACCGGCAGTTTCGGCTGCAGGGTACCCAGCTTCAATTCGGTCTGGGAGATCTTGGCTTTGGCGGTCAGGCCCAGGCTGGAGAAGTTATCAACCGCTTCGCCGTTGGATTTGCTTGGGAAAACAGTGCCGCCATATGCGTTACCAGGGGTGCCATTGGCGTTAACGTTGCCATTAGTGCCTCCGCCCGAATCCAGACGTACACCCAGCAGGCCGATCGCATCAATACCGAAGCCAACTGTGCCTTGGGTGTAACCGGAAGTGAAACGCAGATCGAAGCCTTGACCCCACTCTTCGTTTTTGTTCGGGCTGGCACTGCCATCACGGTAGTCAGTGTTGATATAGAAGTTACGCAGCCCCAAAGTGGCCTTGCTGTCTTCGATGAAACCGGCGGCGCCTGCCTGCTGCGCCATCACCCCTACGGCCACAGCCAGGGATAAGGTGGACTTGTTCATTGTTTCGCTCCTATCGTTTTCTAATTCTTTTAATGCGGTCCAGGGTCTGATGCCCCGGATCCTTGTCTTACGTGCTTAGCGCCAGACCGAGTCGCTCTGGGTCGCTGGTCTGACCACTATTATTTGGGCCGCGCAGGATACCTGTTCATAAATCCGAAAAGAATCAGTACATTCCTATTTATATCGCAATGGAATATATGTCGGCACAACTCCTCCGGACAGGCATGGGGTATCGGCGTGAAAACCGATTCCTGTAGCTGTTGGTTATCGGAGGATGAATGTGGAACGAGGTGATGCAGGGCCTGTTAGTCAGGTGGCGCTACTGTAGGCGTTTTCGTTCAAATCTAAAAAGAATAAAAAATCATCAGTGTCATGCTTTATAGAATATAAAACCTGACCCGAAAAAAAGCCTCGTGCGAAGACGAGGCTTTTTGGCAGCTACGACTTACATGAAGCTGTAGGTGTAGTTGAAGATCAGGCGGGTTTGGTCCTGATCAACAAGGCTGGTACCGTCGCCACGATAAGTACCGTGACGCAGAGTCGTACCAAACCCTTTCAGCATCCCCGTCTGAATCACGTAATCGATACGTGCGTCGGTCTCATGCTCGCTCAAGTCTTTACCAGTACCGTTGGTAGCTTTGATGTCTTGACCACTCAGGTAAGCAATCGAAGCTTTCAGACCGGGTACACCCAGCGAGGCGAAATCATAGGAGTACTGACCGTACGAGGTGTTTTCACCAGCGCGGATGAAGCTGCCAACCGTAGCGTCGGTAAACGAGTAGAAGCTGGCGCCGCCAGCGCCTTCGTTGCGGCCGTTGCTATCGACAACACTCCCCTGGTTCAGGAAGACGAAGCCGCCGTCATCGTTGACACGCTGATGCCCGAGCAGAAACGCGTGGCCACCCAGGGTATAGGTGAACGTGGCGCTCCAGGTCTTGTTATCGATCTCGCCCGGGGTCTTGGCAAAACCACCGTTGTTGTTGAACCGGTAGCCAGCCTGGCCATTTTTGCCGTCGGAGCTGCTATCGAAATAGCGCAGGTCAGTCTTGAAGGACTGGTTGGTGCCGATCGGGTAAACGTGAACCAGGCCCAGGAAGTTCTGCTTGTAGAAGTCTTCCAGGTTCGCATAGTAGTACTGCAGCAACAGGTCTTTGGTGACCTTCCAGTCAGCACCGGCGTAACGGAACTGGTTGCTGTCCTGAGTTGCGCCATTCACGGACAGCCCAGTGCTGTTGGAAGAAGCACGACCGGTCGCATGCTCGAGTTGACCGACGTTGAAGGTCACATTGTCGATTTCCTTCGAGGTGATGGTGCCACCCTCAAAGGTTTGTGGCAGCACGCGGCTGTCGTTGGCGATCAGGATCGGCATGTTTGGCATCAGAGCGCCGCCGAGGTGTGCCTCGGTCTTCGAGAAGCGTGCCTTGACGTTGCCCGCCAGACGGCTCCACTCATCCACGGCCGAACCATCGGTATCGCTAGGCACGAAGGAGTTGTTGTCCGGGTGATGGCCCTTGCCACCGTCCAGGTGGATACCGACTAGCGCCTGGGCGTCGATACCGAAGCCGACTGTGCCTGGGGTGAAACCCGACTGGTAATCGAACTTCAGACCTTCAGCGGTCTCACGCTGTCTGTTTGAAGGAGTACTGTTAGTGGTGCCGGCAGCATTTTCACGGTTATCGGCGTCGAAATAATAAGTACGCGAACTAACGGATGCCTTGCTGTCTTCGAAGAAACCCGCGGCGCCTGCCTGCTGCGCCAGAACGCCTACGGCCACGGCCACAGCCAAGGTCGACTTGTTCATTGCTTAACTCCTCTCGTCTCTAATTCTTGTAGTCCTGGCCCCGGATCAATTGCCCGGAGTCCTAAGATGCGCGATTAGCGCCAGAGCGTGACCCACAAGTCAATCGTAACTTTGTGTGTCTACGACCATAGTCTAATCCCCGGTTTTTTGGTCCCTGCTGGGTCATGAGTTCGTCATAAACCTGAAAAGAATGGATGGATTCTTTTCTCATACCGTTTAGGAATTTCGCTCATCCCCTGAAGGTAGAGCAGCCTGCCCATAAGCTAATTCCTAAATGGTATTTGTTAGGCTTTTTTTAGATCGATTAGGTTTAGAAGCAATTCCGAAACAAAACCAATCGAAAAGGCCCTCGTCATGACGACCAAGCGCGCACTATCCGGATCATTTGTTACAGTTTGTGTGTCACTGATGTTTTCTTGCTCCGCTCTCGCGGCGAACCTCACGGTCGGCTACCAGACCGGCATCGACCCGAGCAAAGTCCCCCAGGCGGATGGCCTTTACGAAAAAACCATCGGCGAGAAAATCGATTGGCGTCGTTTCAACAGTGGCCCGGAAGTGGTCACCGCCATTGCGTCGGGCGACGTGCAAATCGGCAACCTCGGTTCCAGTCCGCTGGCAGCGGCCGCCTCACGCAATCTTCCGATCGTCGCGTTCATCGTCTCCGCACAGATCAACGCGGCCGAAGCCTTGGTGGTGCGTAACGGCAGCGGCATCGATAAACCGCAAGATCTGATCGGCAAGACCATCGCCACACCCTTCGTATCCACCTCTCACTACAGTCTGCTTGGCGCGCTGAAGCACTGGGGCCTGGACACGTCGAAAGTCAAAGTAGTGAACCTGCAACCCGCTGAAATCGCGGCGGCATGGAAACGTGGGGACATCGATGGCGCGTTCGTCTGGTCGCCGGCGCTGGGGGAAATTCGCAAGACTGGCAAGACCTTGACCGATGCTGCACAAGTCGGCCAATGGGGTGCGCCGACCTTCGAAGTCTGGGTGGCGCGCAAGGATTACGCCGAGAAGCATCCGGACGTGGTGGCCAAGTTCGCCAAGGTCACCCTGGACTCATTCGCCGACTATGCGGCGCATAAAGACAGCTGGACCGCGGACTCAGTACCCGTGCAAAAAATCGCCAAACTGACCGGTGCCAACGCCGCCGATGTACCTGAATTGCTGGCCGGTTCCGCATTCCCGGACGCCAAGGCGCAACAGTCCAGCGTGCTGCTGGACGGCGGCACGGCCAAGGCGATTGGCGAGACGGCGAAGTTCTTGAAGGAACAAGGGAAGGTTGAAACGGTGTTGCCGGACTATTCGCCGTATGTCAGCGCGAAGTTCGTCACCGAGTAACACCGCAGACCTCTGTAGGAGCGAGCTTGCTCGCGATGGTCGTTAACGATGACGAGGGCTGCCAGCATGAACGCGGCGCCCCTACCACCATCGCGAGCAAGCTCGCTCCTACAGGGATTACGTCATGATCAAAGGGATTTTTCGAAGATCTTCGAATTACGCTGATAGTTGTACAGCGACGCCCGCGCCGACGGCAGGCGCTCGACGCTGCTTGGCGCAAAGCCACGTTCGCGGAACCAGTGGGCCGTGCGGGTGGTGAGGACAAACAAGGTTTTCAAGCCCTGTGCCCGGGCGCGGGTTTCAATGCGTTCCAGCAATTCATCGCCGCGACCGCCATGACGGTACTCCGGGTTCACCGCCAGGCACGCCAGCTCACCGGCATCCGAATCGGCAATCTGGTATAGCGCCGCACAGGCGATGATCATGCCTTCGCGCTCAACCACACTGAACTGCTCGATTTCGCGCTCCAGCACTTCACGGGAGCGACGCACCAGAATCCCTTGCTCCTCCAACGGGCTGATCAGGTCCAACAAACCACCCACGTCTTCAATGGCCGCTTCGCGCACCACTTCGAACTGTTCCTGGGCCACCAGCGTACCACCGCCGTCACGGGTGAAGAGTTCGGTCAGCAGTGCGCCGTCCTCGGCATAGCTGACGATGTGGCTGCGGGCCACGCCGCCACGACAGGCTTCAGCCGCGGCATCCAGCAGTTCCGCCTGATAGTTGCTGCCCAGACGCTGCAAATGCGCCGGCACCTGTTGCGGACGCAGCTCGCGAACCAGGCGCCCGTGTTCATCGATCAAGCCTTCCTCAGCACCGAACAGCAGCAGCTTGTCCGCGCCCAGGTCGATGGCTGCGCGGGTGGCGACGTCTTCGCAAGCGAGATTGAAGATCTCACCCGTCGGTGAGTAACCCAACGGCGACAACAGCACGATGGAGCGCTCGTCCAGAAGGCGATTGATACCTTTGCGATCGACGCGGCGCACTTCGCCGGTGTGGTGATAGTCGACACCTTCGAGCACACCGATCGGCCGCGCGGTGACCAGGTTGCCGCTGGCCACCCGAAGGCGCGAACCCTGCATCGGTGACGAAGCCATGTCCATCGACAACCGCGCTTCGATGGCGATGCGCAGTTGGCCAACGGCATCGATCACGCACTCCAGTGTCGCTGCATCGGTGATGCGCATGCCGTGATGGTAATGCGGAATCAGACCGCGGGCGGCCAGGCGTGCCTCGATCTGCGGACGGGAACCGTGGACCAGCACCAGCCTCACGCCCAGGCTGTGCAGCAGCACCAGGTCGTGGACGATATTGCCGAAGTTGGGGTGTTCAACGCCGTCGCCGGGAAGCATGACGACAAAGGTGCAATCGCGGTGGGCGTTGATATATGGCGAAGCGTGGCGAAGCCAATTGACGTATTCGGGCATGAACCTGGGCCTGTAATAAATAGCAGCCGAAAAAAAGGCAAAACAGAAAACGCACAGCGGGCTGATGGTTATCGTCGGAACAGGCTTGGCGACACGCGCGCTCTCCTCATGAATACGGGTTGGGGTACCGGCAATTTATACGGCCTTTCAGACAATGCACATACCCTGTGGGAGCGAGCCTGCTCGCGAATGCAATGGGTCAGGCAACATCAATGTTGACTGTGATGACACATTCGCGAGC
>NZ_JBPKAM010000061.1:0-39054 GCF_051216495.1 Pseudomonas baetica
GTGCGACCCAAGCGGCTACTTTCCGCCGCTAACCTCCTTCCTCCCCCCACCAAAAAGCCCCCCCCCCCCATCGGGTGGCGCGCCTTTTTTATGTTCATTGCACAAGCCCCTTGTGGGAGCGAACCTGCTCGCGAATGCGGTGTGTCAGTCAACACAGTTGCTGAATGTTAGGCCGCCTTCGCGAGCAGGCTCGCTCCCACAATAGATTTCACACAGTCAGGCGGGGTTGTTTTGGTTCTCATTATCATCTAATAATAAATCTCATTATCGAATGAGCCCCGGATCATGAGTTCTGCCTTGCACGAGCAGCCTTACCTCGAAAGCTGGCGCTGGATGAGTCGCCAGATCCGTTGCGCGATGGACCCCGACGAGCCTCGCCTGATCGAACATTACCTGGCCGAAGGCCGGTATCTGGCTTGTTGCACGGCGACCTCACCCTGGACTGTCGCCGAAACCTCCTTCCGTTTATTGCTCGATACCGCTGCGGATGTCGCCCTGCCATGGCACTGGCGGACCTACTGCCTCGATCAGGCCTGGCGCCCGCTGCGTGATCTCGAACGCCTTTCCCTCTGCAAATGCCGCCTCAAACGCTGGCAAAGCTACACCTGGCAACTGGCGACCTGCGAGTTGCAGCCTTCGATTCCCTTAACTGAACTGGTGCAAGGATTTTCAGATGACCAAGACACGTATTGAGCGCGACAGCATGGGCGAGCTTCAGGTCCCGGAAGACGCCCTCTACGGCGCGCAGACTCAGCGTGCGGTGGATAACTTCCCGATCAGTGGCAAGCCGATGCCGGTGCAGTTCATTCGCGCGTTGATCCTGGCCAAAGCGGCGGCGGCCCGCGCCAACGTTGAGCTCAAGCAGATCAGCGAATCCCAGGGCAAAGCCATCGTCGACGCGGCGCAAGGCCTGCTTGAAGGCGATTTCATGCAGCACTTCCCGGTGGATGTCTTCCAGACCGGTTCCGGTACCAGTTCCAATATGAACGCCAACGAAGTGATCGCCACGCTGGCCAGCCGCCTGCTCGGCGAGCCGGTGAACCCCAATGATCACGTCAATTGCGGCCAAAGCAGCAACGACATCGTTCCAACCACCATCCACGTCAGTGCGGCGCTGGCATTGCACGAACAGTTGCTACCGGCCCTGAACGGCCTGGTGCAGGTGATCGAACACAAGGCCGGGCAGGTTCATCACCATGTCAAAACCGGACGCACCCATCTGATGGACGCAATGCCGGTGCGCCTGAGTCAGGTGCTTAACGGTTGGGCCCAGCAACTCAAGGCCAATATCGGCCATCTGCAAGGCCTGCAGGCAAGCCTGCAGTCCCTGGCACAGGGCGGCACGGCAGTGGGTACAGGGATCAATGCACATCCAGAGTTCGCAGCGCGTTTCAGTCAGCAACTGAGCAAGTTGACCCACGTCGAATTCACACCGGGTGTTGATCTGTTCGCGTTGATCGGCTCCCAGGACACTGCTGTCGCCGTCTCCGGCCAACTCAAGGCCACGGCGGTATCGCTGATGAAAATCGCCAACGATTTGCGCTGGATGAACTCCGGGCCATTGGCCGGTCTTGGTGAGATCGAACTGGAAGCCCTGCAACCGGGCTCTTCGATCATGCCCGGCAAGGTCAACCCTGTGATTCCGGAAGCCACAGCCATGGTCGCCGCCCAGGTCATCGGCAACGACACGGTCATCACCATCGCTGGTCAATCGGGCAACTTTGAATTGAACGTGATGCTGCCGATTGTCGCCCAGAACCTGCTGAGCAGCATCGAGTTGCTGGCCAATGCCAGCCGTTTGCTGGGCGAAAAGGCCATCGCCAGTTTCAAGGTCAACGACGCACGGCTCAAGGAAGCGTTGTCGCGCAACCCGATTCTGGTGACTGCGCTCAACCCGATCATCGGATACCAGAAAGCTGCAGAAATCGCCAAGAAGGCCTATGCGCAAGGTCGACCGGTGATCGATGTAGCACTGGAACACACCGACCTCTCGCGCAGCCAGCTGGAAGAGTTGCTTAACCCGGAAAAACTCACCGCAGGTGGCGTGTAAGCATCACCGCCGCTTTGGAGGTTCACCATGGAGCACTGGAAACGCACGATCGAAAGAGCCAACCGCTTTTTCATGCAGGGCGAGCTGGTCGACGCCCGCGAGGCTTACTTGCAGGCGCTGGCCCTGGCCCAGGTGTTGTTCGAGCGTTGGGCGGATGCTGATGAAGCGGTGGCGGCTTGCGTGATTTCCCATCACAACCTGGCGGACCTGCATTTGCGTCTGAACCAGCCGGAGGAGAGCGCCGAATACCTCTGTGCTATCCATCAACGGCTGTTGCAGGCCATGCAGGATCCGCGACTGACGCCGGCGCTGCGCGAAGCAGCGCTGCGCCAGAGCAGCAAAACCTATGTCGAACTGCTGAGTTTCATCAGCGAACACGGCGAGTACCCCCGTACCCATCGTTTGCTGCATATCGATGCCGTGTCACCTGCGCCTCACCACCATGGAGTCCATTGAAATGGCTTTTACCTTGCCTGCCTTGCCGTATGCCTACGACGCCCTGGAGCCGCATATCGATGCGCAAACCATGGAGATTCACTACACCAAGCACCACCAAACCTACATCAACAACCTGAACGCGGCCATCGAAGGCACCGAGTTCGCCGAATGGCCGGTGGAAAAACTGGTGGCCGCGGTGCAGCAACTGCCAGAAAAGCTTCGAGCGGCGGTGATCAATCA
This sequence comes from Pseudomonas baetica, assembly GCF_051216495.1. Classification (GTDB taxonomy): domain Bacteria; phylum Pseudomonadota; class Gammaproteobacteria; order Pseudomonadales; family Pseudomonadaceae; genus Aquipseudomonas; species Aquipseudomonas baetica_B. Next base: position 2,729 of record NZ_JBPKAM010000061.1, read on the forward strand.
GGGAGGTGGTCATGCCAACCATTCGTTGTTCTGGGAAGTCATGGCACCTCAGGGTGGTGGCAAGCCTGAAGGCGCATTGGCCAGGGCCATCGACGAACAGTTGGGCGGTCTCGACCGTTTCAAGGAGGCCTTCACGAAAGCAGCGCTGACCCGTTTCGGCAGTGGTTGGGCCTGGCTGAGCGTGACGCCGCAAAAGAACCTGGTCGTGGAAAGCAGCGGCAACCAGGACAGTCCGTTGATGAGCGGCAATACGCCGATCCTTGGCCTGGATGTGTGGGAGCACGCCTACTACCTGCAGTATCAGAACCGCCGTCCGGAATACATCAGCGCGTTTTACAACGTGATCAACTGGCCTGAAGTCGCTGCGCGTTATCAGGCTGCACTGGTTTAAGTCTTCAAAAAATAATTCAAGGCTGACTATGGGCACTGAAACGCTGGCGGTCACAAGTGGGCGAATGTTTCGTTACGCATTTGGATCGTTGTTAGTGCTGGTGGGCATGAGCCTGCTGGTGGCGCACGGACTGGAGTGGCTGGATCTGGAGTCGAAACTGTCACGGGCGTTGCAGGGCGGTGCGATCTGCGCCCTGGGTACTGCGCTTGGCGCGGTACCCGTGCTGGTGATCCGGCGGATGCCCCAGGCGCTCAGCGATACATTGCTGGGGTTTGGTGCCGGAGTGATGCTGGCGGCAACTGCTTTTTCGCTGATCGTACCGGGCATTGCGGCGGCAGAAAACCTTGGCATGACCCCATGGGTGTCCAGCGGTCTAATCTGTTTTGGCATCATGCTCGGTGCATTCGGCCTGTTTCTGGTTGATCGTAAAGTGTCCGGTGCATCGCCGGAAATGCTCATCGGCACTGCGGAGCATCCGGTGATTCCACCGCGCATCTGGCTGTTCGTGTTCGCGATCATTGCCCATAACATTCCCGAAGGCATGGCTGTCGGTGTTTCGGCCGGTGGCGGTATGTCGGATGCCGACAGTTTGGCGATGGGCATTGCGTTGCAGGATGTGCCGGAGGGACTGGTGATCGCTTTGGTGTTGGCCGGGGCAGGGATGTCACGGTTCAGGGCGTTCCTGATCGGTGCCGCTTCCGGTCTGGTCGAACCGGTATTTGCCCTGCTGTGCGCGTGGTTGGTGAGTCTGGCCGAACTGCTATTGCCCTTGGGGCTGGCCTTGGCGGCCGGGGCCATGTTGCTGGTGGTCACCCACGAGGTCATTCCCGAATCCCGTCGCCATGGTCATGACAAGCTGGCCAGCCTGGGGTTGCTGGTCGGATTCTGTTTGATGATGGTGATGGATACGGCGCTCGCTTGAATTGTGGCAAGGGAGCTTGCTCCCTCGCCACAGGAGATCATCTGATATGGCCGGGAGTTACTCGCCTTCGTCGAAGTAGTTGTTGATCAAGGCCACCAGCGCATCCATCGCTTCCTGTTCCTGCTCGCCTTCCGTGCTCAGATGGATTTTGGTGCCCTTGCCTGCGGCGAGCATCATCATGGCCATGATGCTTTTACCGTCGACGGTGGATTCTGGCGTGCGTCCTACCCGGATGGTGCATTCCTTGAATTGGCCGGCAACCCCGACGAACTTGGCAGACGCACGGGCATGCAAACCCAGCTTATTGATGATTTCGATTTCCAGAGCAGGCATCGCGATGTGAATCCTTTAGCTGAGGTCGCGGTGGCGGACCTGGACGTTCTTCAGGGATTGTTGCAGGGTCTTGCCCAAGCGTTCGGTCAGGTAGACAGAGCGGTGGTGCCCGCCCGTGCAGCCGATGGCAATGGTGACATAGGCGCGGTTACTGGCAGCAAAGCGGGGTAACCATTTGAGCAGATAGCTGGAGATGTCCTGGAACATCTCTTCGACATCCGGCTGGGCCGCCAGGTACTCGGCAACCGGTTGATCGAGTCCGGACTGTGCTCGCAGCTCCGGCTTCCAGTAGGGATTGGGCAGGCAGCGCACATCGAACACCAGATCGGCGTCCACCGGCATGCCGCGCTTGAAGCCGAAAGACTCTACCAGGAACGCGGTACCGGGTTCCGGCTGGTTCAGCAGGCGCAGCTTGATGGTATCGCGCAGCTGATACAGGTTCAGGCTGGTGGTGTTGATTTTGAGGTCGGCCAGGTCGGCAATCGGGCCGAGCAGACTCGACTCATCCTTGATTGCCTCGGCCAGCGAGCGATTGGCGCTGCTCAGCGGGTGGCGACGCCGGGTTTCCGAGAAGCGTTTGAGCAGGGTTTCTTCGTCGGCATCCAGATACAGGACGTTGCACTGGATAAACCGGCTGCGGACTTCTTCCAGCAGTTCCGGAAACCGTGACAAATGGCTTGGCAGGTTGCGGGCATCAATGGAGACGGCAACCAGCGGCTGTAACATTTCGGTGTGAATCAACGCGCGCTCGGCCAGTTCCGGCAGCAACCCGGCAGGCAGGTTGTCGATGCAGTAGTAACCGTTGTCCTCCAGTACATCGAGGGCGGTACTTTTGCCTGAGCCGGAGCGGCCGCTGACGATGATCAAACGCATGGTTAGTGCCCGTTTTGCTCGTCCAGGACAACCTGATACAAGGCTTCATTGCTCGGGGCGCTGCGCAGTTTGTCGCGCACATCCTTGCGGTCGAGCATGCTGGCGATCTGGCGCAACAACTCCAGGTGCGCATCGGTAGCGGCTTCCGGGACCAGAAGTACGAACAACAGGTCGACCGGGGCGCCATCGATAGCGTCGAAATCGATTGGGGCGTCAAGGTGCATCAAGGCGCTGATGGGCGAATTGCAACCCTTGAGGCGGCAGTGAGGAATGGCGATGCCGTTGCCAAAACCGGTAGAACCGAGTTTTTCACGGGCAATCAAAGCCTCGAAGACATCTTGCATCTCCAGATCCGGCACTTCGCGGTGGATAAGGTTGGCAATTTGCTCAAGGGCTTTCTTTTTACTGCCGCCCGGCACGTTCACCAGGGAACGGCCGGGGGTCAGGATACTTTCAAGTCGGATCATGGGTTGGGAGTGTTAACGACCGGTAGCACCCTGGAGGAGGCTCTGGGTCTTTTCCTTATGCTTTTTAAGTTGTTTGTCCAGCTTGTCGGTCAGTGCGTCGATCGCCGCGTACATATCGGTATGTTCCGCGTTGGCGACCACTTCATTGCCGGGAATATGCAGCGTGGCTTCGATTTTCTGCTTCAGCTTTTCGACCGTCATCGTGACCTGCACGTTGGTGATCTTGTCGAAATGTCGCTCCAACCGATCGAGCTTTTCGCCGATGTAGGCGCGCAGGGGTTCGGTCACTTCCAGTTGGTGTCCACTGATGTTGACTTGCATACAGCTTCTCCTTCGTTGCCAGTGCATAAAGCGGTAGACCAGATGATCTACCACTGGAACGCTGTGGCGTGGCTCTACATCAGCCGCTTACGTTCGCTCGAAGGCGCGATTCCGAGGGATTCGCGGTACTTGGCGACGGTGCGGCGAGCCACCTGAATGCCTTGTGCCTCCAGTAAACCAGCGATCTTGCTGTCACTCAACGGCTTTTTCTGATTTTCCGCGGCAACCAGTTTTTTGATGATCGCGCGGATCGCCGTGGACGAGCATTCGCCGCCTTCGGAGGTGCTGACATGGCTGGAAAAAAAGTATTTCAGTTCATAGATGCCCCGAGGGGTATGCATGAATTTCTGCGTGGTCACCCGTGAGATCGTCGACTCATGCATGCCGACCGCTTCAGCGATGTCATGCAGTACCAGCGGTTTCATGGCTTCGTCGCCATACTCCAGGAAGCCGCGCTGATGCTCGACGATCTGGGTGGCTACTTTCATCAGGGTTTCGTTGCGGCTTTGCAGGCTCTTGATGAACCAGCGGGCTTCCTGCAACTGATTACGCATGAAGGTGTTGTCGGCACTGGTGTCGGCACGGCGCACGAAACCTGCGTACTGGGCGTTGACCCGCAGGCGTGGTACCGACTCCTGATTGAGTTCCACCAGCCAACGCTCGTTGTCCTTGCGCACGATCACGTCGGGAACGACGTATTCGGCTTCGGTGGACTCGATCTGCGAGCCTGGGCGCGGGTTGAGGCTCTGGACCAGTTCGATCACCTGGCGCAGTTCATCTTCCTTGAGTTTCATGCGGCGCATCAGCTGGCTGTAGTCACGGCTGCCGAGCAGGTCGATGAAATCGGTGACCAGGCGCTTGGCCTCGGTCAGCCAAGGTGTTTTGGCGGGCAACTGGCGCAATTGCAGCAGCAGGCATTCGCCCAGATTACGGGCACCAATGCCCGCAGGTTCGAATTGCTGGATGCGGTGCAGGACGGCTTCGATTTCGTCCAGTTCGATGTCCAGTTCCGGATCGAAGGCTTCGAGGATTTCCTCGAGTGTTTCGTCCAGATAACCCTGATTGTTGATGCAGTCGATCAATGTCACGGCGATCAGCCGGTCAGTGTCGGACATTGGCGCCAGGTTCAGCTGCCAAAGCAGGTGGCTTTGCAGGCTCTCGCCGGCCGATGTGCGGGTGGTGAAGTCCCACTCGTCGTCATCGTTGCTCGGCAGGCTGCTGGCGCTGGTCTGGTAGACGTCTTCCCATGCAGTGTCGACGGGAAGCTCATTGGGAATGCGCTCGTTCCAGTCGCCTTCGTCGAGGTTATCAACGGTCGGGGCGCTTTCCTGGTAGGACGGTTCCTGAATGTCGGTGTTGGGCTTCTGTTCGGCGTTGTCGGCCAAGGGGTCGGAGTTATCGAAGTCGTCGCCTTCTTCCTGGCGTTCGAGCATCGGATTGGACTCCAGGGCCTCCTGGATTTCCTGTTGCAGGTCCAGGGTCGACAATTGGAGCAGGCGGATGGCCTGTTGCAGCTGCGGCGTCATCGTCAGCTGCTGGCCCATTCTCAAGACTAGCGATGGTTTCATGGCAGGGGCTTAACACCTTATTCGCCGGCGCACATGCGCCATCCACTACAGGGCGCCGGAGCGCCAAACATAAGCAAATTATATGCCCGAAATTGCAGTGTTTGCCTAGAGCGCTGTAACAATAAAAAGGAGTTGATTTTTTATCGAAACGAGCGCTCGGTCGACTAGCCAGGCACCTCAGTGCTTACAGGCGGAACTCGTGGCCCAGGTACACTTCCTTGACGAGATCATTGGCCAGGATAGTGTCGGAGTCGCCTTCGGCAATCAGTTGGCCGTCATTGACAATGTAGGCGGTTTCACAGATATCCAGGGTCTCGCGGACGTTGTGGTCAGTGATCAGCACGCCAATGCCCTTGGCCTTGAGGTGATAGATGATCTGTTTGATGTCGCCCACCGAAATCGGGTCCACGCCGGCGAAGGGTTCGTCGAGCAGGATGAATTTCGGGTTGGTGGCCAGCGCGCGAGCGATTTCCACGCGGCGGCGTTCGCCGCCGGACAGGCTCATCCCGAGGTTGTCGCGGATGTGGCTGATGTGGAATTCCTGAAGCAGGCTTTCCAGTTCCTTGCGACGACCGGCCTTGTCGAGCTCCTTGCGGGTCTCGAGGATCGCCATGATGTTGTCGGCTACCGACAGCTTGCGAAAGATCGAGGCTTCCTGCGGCAGATAGCCAATACCGGCCTTCGCACGACCGTGCATGGGCTGGTGGCTGACGTCCAGGTCGTCGATCAGGACGCGGCCCTGATCTGCCCTTACCAGGCCGACGATCATGTAGAAGCAGGTGGTCTTGCCGGCACCATTGGGGCCAAGCAGGCCGACGATCTGACCGCTGTCGATGGACAGGCTCACATCACGCACGACCTGGCGGCTCTTGTAGCTCTTGGCCAGATGCTGAGCTTTCAGAGTTGCCATTACTGGGCCTTTTGCTCGTCGGTTTTCTTTTTCGGCTGGATCACCATGTCGATGCGCGGACGCGCTTCGGTGACCTTGCTGCCGGTAGCGCGACCCGCGCTGGCCAGCTTTTTAACGGTGTCGTAGACGATTTTTTCGCCCTGGGTGACGTTGTTGTCCTTGTCGACAACCTTGGCGCGGTCGATCAGAACGACGCGGTTCTGAGTCGCGTGATACTGGATGGTCACACCCCAGCCTTGAACAGGCTTTGCGTCGCCCGCAGTCTGCAGTTGTTCGAAGTAGGCAAGGTTGCCCACTGACGTCACCACATCGATATCGCCATTGGGCGCGCGGGTCATGGTCACTTTGTTGCCGGTGACCTTCATCGAGCCTTGGGTGATGATCACATCGCCCGTGTAGGTGGCGATACCGTTCTTGTCGTCCAGTTGGGCGTCGTCGGCCTGGATGCGGATAGGCTGCTGTTGGTCATCCGGCAGAGCCCAGGCGCTCACGCTTCCCAGTGCTGCGCCCAGACTGAGCAAAATAGGGAGGGTTTTAACGAGCCTCATACTGTCCTCTTACGTTCGATAGCAGGTGTATCCTGCTTTCTTTCAAGTACGCTTTCATTCCATTGCCAGTCGACACACCGCCAGCGCCGTCGATTCTAACGGGTTGATCGGTCTGCGCATATTGCTGCTGCGGGAACACGGTCATGCGGGTGGTGGTGATCAGGGTTCTGCGGTTCTTCTCGTCGAAACGCGTGATGCGTACCGAATCGATCAGCTCGACCTGTGTGCCGTCCGGATTGACTTCACCCTTCTCGCTCTGGACGTGCCACGGGAACTGGGTGCCACGGAACATGTTCAGGTCGGGATTGGTCAGCAACGTTACTTCGGTCGCTTTCAGGTGTTCGACCTTGTCCGATGTCATTTCGTATTGCAGTTTCCCGTCCGGCAGGAACTGCACACTGTGGGCGTTGGTGGCGTAATAGTCGATCTCGCTGTTGTCGACTTGCACAACCGGCTTGTCGAGAAAGCGCTCCGGACTGATGTTCCAATAGCCAACCGCGGCGAAAATCGCCGCGATGCAACCGAACATCAGAATGTTGCGAATTTTTTTGCTCAGCATGTTTGGCTCACAAGTACGCAGCGTTGGCCGCATCGAGGCGGCCTTGGGCGCGCAAGATCAGTTCGCAGAATTCCCGGGCGGCACCTTCGCCGCCGCGGGCCTGAGTAATGCCGTGAGCGTGTTCACGCACGAAACTGGCGGCGTTGGCCACTGCCATGCCCAGGCCTACGCGGCGTATGACCGGAAGGTCAGGCAGGTCGTCGCCCAGATAAGCGACCTGTTCATAGCTTAGGTTGAGTTGGCCAAGAAGCTCGTCGAGCACGACCAGTTTGTCTTCACGCCCCTGATACAGATGCGGAATACCGAGGTTCTTCGCTCGTCTCTCGACCACCGGTGTCTTGCGGCCGCTGATAATGGCGGTTTGCACGCCGGCGGCCATCAGCATCTTGATGCCCTGGCCATCGAGGGTGTTGAACGTCTTGAACTCGCTGCCGTCTTCTAGGAAGTACAGGCGCCCGTCGGTGAGAACGCCGTCGACGTCGAAAACCGCCAGTTTGATCTGTTGGCCGCGTTGCAGCAGGTCAGTGCTCATTACATTACCCCCGCACGCAACAAGTCGTGCATGTTCAAGGCGCCGACCGGACGGTCTTCGCTGTCGACCACGACCAGTGCGTTGATTTTATGGTCTTCCATGATTTTCAGGGCCTCGGCGGCGAGCATCTCGGCGCGGGCTGTCTTGCCGTGGGCGGTCATGACCTGGTCGATGGTGACGCTGTGGATGTCGATCGTGCGGTCCAGAGTGCGGCGCAAATCGCCGTCGGTGAAGATCCCGGCCAGCTTGCCGTCGGCCTCGAGAATCACGGTCATGCCCAGGCCCTTGCGGGTCATTTCCATCAGCGCGTCCTTGAGCAGCGTGCCGCGCTGAACCTGCGGCAGGTCTTGTCCGGCGTGCATGACGTTTTCCACTTTCAGCAACAGGCGTCGTCCCAGTGCTCCGCCGGGATGGGAAAAGGCGAAGTCTTCAGCGGTAAATCCGCGGGCTTCCAGCAGGGCGACGGCCAAGGCGTCACCCATCACCAGTGCGGCGGTCGTCGACGACGTGGGGGCCAGGTTCAGTGGGCAGGCCTCATGCTCAACGTGAACGTTGAGGTTGACCTCGGCGGCCTTGGCCAGCGGCGAATCGGGATTGCCGGTCACGCTGATCAGTTGAATGCCCAGGCGCTTGATCAGTGGCAACAGCGTCACGATTTCATTGGTGGAGCCGGAGTTCGACAGCGCCAGGATGATGTCGTCGCGGGTGATCATGCCCATGTCACCATGGCTGGCTTCAGCCGGGTGGACGAAAAAAGCCGTGGTGCCGGTGCTGGCCAGGGTGGCGGCGATCTTGTTGCCGATATGCCCCGATTTGCCCATGCCGACTACGACTACGCGGCCTTTGCTGGCCAGAATCATCTCGCAAGCGCGTACGAAATCAGCGTCGATATGCGGCAGCAAGCCTTGTACGGCTTCCACTTCGAGGCGGATGGTGCGTTGGGCGGATTGAATCAGGTCGCTGGATTGGCTCATGTCAGAAATCGTTTAGCCTGATGAAAAGGCGGCGATTATAGCGGTTATGAGCAAAACCCTCACGCAAGTTCGTCGCGCATTGTTATTACTTGTTACTTAATCCCTCTAGATGAAGCTTTTTGCGCGCCATGTTATTAAACAAGGTCCGGCAATGACCTTGGGTGCGTCGCGTTTGCAGTGATATAGTTCGCCGCCAGTTCGGCCCGCCCGGGAGATGTGCTTTCGTCAGAAAGTCAGGCGTCCGAGTGAGAGGCTGCATCGCAAGGAGTTTAGATGAGTGCCGATAACGCCTACGCGGTCGAGCTGAAGGGACTGACCTTCAAGCGCGGCAAGCGCAGCATTTTCAATAACGTCGATATCCGTATTCCCCGCGGCAAGGTCACCGGCATCATGGGGCCTTCCGGGTGTGGCAAGACTACGCTATTGCGGTTGATGGGCGCGCAGTTGCGGCCTACCAAGGGCGAAGTCTGGGTCAACGGTCAGAACCTGCCGAAGCTCTCGCGCAGTGATCTTTTCGATGCCCGCAAGCATATGGGCGTGCTGTTTCAGAGCGGTGCACTGTTCACCGATCTCGATGTGTTCGAGAACGTGGCCTTTCCGCTACGCGTTCACACCGAGCTGCCCGATGAAATGATCCGCGACATCGTCCTGCTCAAATTGCAGGCCGTGGGCTTGCGTGGCGCCATCGAACTGATGCCTGACGAACTGTCCGGTGGCATGAAGCGTCGTGTCGCATTGGCGCGGGCAATTGCACTCGATCCGCAGATCCTCATGTACGACGAGCCCTTTGTCGGCCAGGACCCTATTGCCATGGGCGTACTGGTGCGCCTGATCCGCCTGCTCAACGATGCGCTGGGTATCACCAGTATCGTGGTTTCCCACGATCTGGCGGAGACCGCGAGCATTGCCGATTACATCTATGTGGTGGGTGACGGGCAAGTATTGGGGCAGGGTACACCTGAAGAACTGATGAATTCGGACGACCCGAAAATTCGTCAATTCATGACCGGGGAGCCCGATGGTCCGGTCCCGTACCACTTTCCAGCGCCGGATTACCGCGCAGATCTTCTGGGGAAGCGCCGCTGATGCGCAGAATTACATTATTGGAACGCGTACGGCGGTTCGGTCTGGCCGGAATCGATACCGTTGCGGTGTTCGGCCGTTCGACCCTGTTCCTGTTCCACGCCTTGCTCGGTCGCGGCGGCATTGGCGGCGGCTTCGGCCTGCTGGTCAAGCAACTGCACTCGGTAGGCGTGATGTCGCTGGTGATCATCGTGGTCTCCGGGATTTTCATCGGCATGGTGCTGGCACTCCAGGGCTTCAACATCCTGTCCAGCTACGGTTCGGAGCAGGCGGTTGGGCAGATGGTTGCCTTGACCCTGTTGCGCGAATTGGGGCCGGTGGTGACGGCGTTGTTGTTCGCCGGGCGTGCCGGTTCGGCGTTGACGGCGGAAATCGGCAACATGAAATCCACCGAGCAATTGTCCAGTCTGGAAATGATCGGGGTCGACCCGCTCAAGTACATCATTGCCCCACGCCTGTGGGCCGGCTTCATTTCCCTGCCGGTGCTGGCGATGATTTTCAGCGTGGTGGGTATCTGGGGCGGCTCGTGGGTCGCTGTCGACTGGCTTGGCGTCTACGAGGGCTCCTACTGGTCGAACATGCAGAACAGCGTGACCTTTGCTGACGATGTGCTCAACGGCACCATCAAAAGCATGGTGTTTGCCTTTGTCGTCACCTGGATCGCCGTATTCCAGGGCTATGACTGTGAGCCCACTTCCGAGGGGATCAGTCGTGCCACTACCAAGACCGTGGTGTATGCCTCCCTGGCTGTGCTCGGCCTGGACTTTATTCTGACCGCCTTGATGTTTGGAGATTTCTGATGCAAAACCGCACCCTGGAAATCGGTGTCGGCCTTTTCCTGCTGGCTGGCATCCTGGCTTTGCTGCTGCTGGCTCTGCGGGTCAGTGGCCTGTCCCCGAGCCCGAGTACCGATACCTATAAACTTTATGCGTATTTCGACAATATTGCCGGTTTGACTGTCAGAGCTAAAGTGACCATGGCCGGTGTAACCATCGGCAAGGTCACGGCGATCGATCTGGATCGCGACAGTTTCACCGGTCGAGTGACCATGCAGCTGGAAAAAAGCGTCGATAATCTGCCGTCCGATTCCACTGCATCTATCCTGACCGCTGGTCTGTTGGGCGAGAAGTACATCGGTATCAGCGTTGGCGGGGAAGAGTCCCTGCTCAAGGATGGCGGAACCATCCACGACACCCAGTCGTCGCTGGTGCTCGAAGACCTGATCGGTAAGTTCCTTCTCAACACCGTTAGCAAAGACCCCAAATGAGGAATTTGTAAATGATCTCTACCTTGCGACGTGGCCTGTTGGTATTGCTCGCAGCCTTGCCGTTGGTGGCTAACGCCGTGGCAGCGCCTTCCGCACACGATCTGGTGCAGGACACCACCAACCGTATGCTGGCCGACCTGGCCGCCAACAAAGAGAAGTACAAGCAGGATCCGCAGGATTTTTATACGGCCCTGAATAACATTGTCGGACCTGTCGTGGATGCCGAAGGTATCTCCAAGAGCATCATGACGGTCAAGTACTCGCGTAAAGCCACACCTGCGCAGATGAAGACCTTTGAGGAAAACTTCAAAAAAGGCCTGTTCCAGTTTTATGGCAATGCCTTGCTCGAGTACAACAACCAGGGCATCACCGTTGATCCAGCCAAGGACGAGTCGGGCGACCGTACGAGCGTCGGCATGACGGTCAAGGGCAGCAGCGGTGCGATCTATCCAGTGTCCTATACCCTGGAAAAGATCAACGGCGAGTGGAAACTGCGCAACGTCATCATCAACGGTATCAACATCGGCAAGCTGTTCCGCGATCAGTTCGCCGATGCGATGCAGCGCAATGGCAACGACCTGGACAAGACCATCAATGGTTGGGCCGGGGAAGTGGCCAAGGCCAAGGAAACCGCCGAGCAGTCCACCGAGAAACAAACCCAATGAGTGAGTCGGCAGTCCTGATGGACGAAGCCGGCGAGCTGCGTCTGAGCGGCGTGCTGGATTACCGCACCGGCCCTGGCCTGCGTGAGCAGGGAAGGGCGCTGATCAAGGCCAGCAAGGCCTCGGCGCTGGTGGTCGATTGTTCGGAAGTCACCAAGTCCAGCAGCGTCGGCCTGTCGTTGTTGCTGTGCTTCATGCGTGATGCGAAGGCGGCCGGCAAGTCGCTGAGCCTGCGCGGGATGCCGGAAGACATGCGCGAAATCGCTCAGGTCAGTGAGCTGACCGAGCTGTTGGCGAATACCTAACCCGCATCGATAAACAAGCCCCCCGTCAGAGTCCTGCTCCGCGGGGTTCGCAGGCGCGGGGCTTTTTTGTATGATGTCCGACCCGCGCGCACAGGGCGCCGATTGAGGTTGAGCATGCAGGCCGTAGAAGTGAAAAGCTTCCTTGAAGCAAAGCTGCCAGGAACGCAGGTGGAAGTTGAAGGCGAAGGCTGCAATTTCCAGCTGAACGTGATTAGCGATGAACTGGCGGCATTGAGCCCGGTCAAGCGTCAGCAGCAGATCTATGCCCATTTGAACCCGTGGATCACCGATGGCAGCATCCATGCGGTCACTATGAAATTTTTCAGCAGCGCGGCCTGGGCCGAGCGCACCTGAGCCCAAGGGCGTCGAGATTCTTATGGATAAATTGATTATTACTGGCGGTGCTCGTCTTGACGGCGAAATCCGCATCTCCGGGGCGAAGAACTCCGCCCTGCCGATCCTGGCGGCCACGCTGCTGTGCGACGGTCCGGTGACCGTTGCCAACCTGCCACACCTGCACGACATCACCACCATGATCGAATTGTTCGGTCGCATGGGGATCGAGCCGGTGATCGACGAGAAGCTGGCCGTCGAAATCGACCCGCGCACCATCAAGACTTTGGTTGCTCCGTACGAACTGGTTAAAACCATGCGGGCGTCGATTCTGGTACTGGGCCCGATGGTCGCTCGTTTCGGTGAGGCCGAAGTGGCCCTGCCTGGCGGATGCGCCATTGGCTCGCGTCCAGTTGACCTGCACATCCGTGGCCTGGAAGCCATGGGTGCGATCATCGACGTTGAAGGCGGCTACATCAAGGCCAAGGCCCCTGAGGGCGGCCTGCGCGGTGCGCACTTCTTCTTCGACACCGTCAGCGTGACCGGTACCGAAAACATCATGATGGCGGCCGCTCTGGCCAAGGGTCGCAGCGTACTGGCAAACGCCGCGCGCGAACCTGAAGTCGTCGACCTGGCGAACTTCCTGAACGCCATGGGTGCCAAGGTTTCCGGCGCCGGCACCGACACCATCACCATCGATGGCGTCGAGCGCCTGCACACCACCACATACAAGGTGATGCCTGACCGTATCGAAACCGGCACCTACCTGGTTGCCGCTGCCGTGACCGGCGGCCGTGTGAAGGTCAAGGATACTGATCCAACGATCCTCGAAGCCGTTCTGGAAAAACTCCGTGAGTCAGGTGCTGAAATCACCACCGGTGACGACTGGATCGAGCTGAACATGCACGGCAAGCGTCCGAAAGCCGTCAACGTGCGGACCGCTCCGTACCCGGCGTTCCCGACCGACATGCAGGCGCAGTTCATCTCCCTCAACGCCATTGCCGAAGGCACTGGCGCTGTGATCGAGACGATCTTCGAAAACCGCTTCATGCACGTTTACGAACTGCACCGCATGGGTGCCAAGATCCAAGTCGAAGGCAACACGGCCATCGTGACCGGTACCGAAAAACTCAAGGGCGCGCCCGTCATGGCGACCGACCTGCGTGCTTCGGCCAGCCTGGTGATCTCGGCATTGATCGCCGAAGGCGATACCCTGATCGACCGCATCTACCACATCGACCGTGGTTACGAGTGCATCGAAGAGAAACTGCAGATGCTGGGCGCCAAGATCCGTCGCGTTCCGGGCTAGTTTCTGTTTCATCGGCACAGGGACGTGCCCATTGGTTTTCCAGTCGAGCCGGTTTCCGGCTCGATGCGTGTCCGGCGCCGATTGCGACCGGGCATAAGATTCCTGATTAAGGACTGACGTTTCCCATGTTGACCATCGCACTGTCCAAGGGCCGCATCCTTGACGACACCCTGCCGCTTCTGGCTGAAGCGGGCATCGTGCCGACCGAGAATCCGGACAAGAGCCGCAAGCTGATCATTCCCACGACCCAGGAAGATGTACGCCTGTTGATCGTGCGTGCCACCGACGTGCCGACCTATGTCGAGCATGGTGCCGCCGACCTGGGTGTCGCCGGTAAAGATGTGCTGATGGAATATGGCGGCCAGGGCCTGTACGAACCACTGGACCTGCAAATTGCCCAGTGCAAGCTGATGACCGCCGGCAAGGTCGGCGCGGTTGAGCCCAAGGGTCGTCTGCGTATCGCCACCAAGTTCGTCAACGTTGCCAAGCGTTACTACGCCGAACAGGGTCGCCAGGTCGATATCATCAAACTGTACGGTTCGATGGAGCTGGCACCGCTGATCGGCCTGGCCGACAAGATCATCGACGTGGTCGACACTGGCAACACGCTGCGGGCCAACGGCCTGGAGCCACAGGATTTCATTGCCGCCATCAGCTCCCGGCTGATCGTCAACAAAGCTTCGATGAAAATGCAGCATGCCCGTATCCAGGCGTTGATCGATACCCTGCGCAAGGCAGTGGAATCTCGACACCGCGGCTGATTCACCTGCGCGACGTCAAGTCGCGCCGTCTATCCGCCTCATAGCCAGAATTCTCAGGTGCCCAAGCGGATCGAATGTTAGCTTCGGGCGCCTGAGTTTTTTGCCAATCCTATGAGGCTCTCGCTATGACCGCACCGACTGCAATTCGCCGACTCAACGCTGCTGACCCGGATTTCGCGCATCATCTGGATCATCTGCTGAGCTGGGAAAGTGTGTCTGACGACTCGGTCAATCAGCGCGTGCTGGACATCATCAAGGCCGTGCGCGAGCGTGGCGATGCGGCGCTGGTGGACTACACCCGCCAGTTCGACGGGTTGGACGTGGCGTCCATGGCCGACCTGATCCTGCCGCGCGAACGACTGGAGCTGGCGTTGACGCGCATTACCGTGCCTCAGCGTGAAGCCCTGGAAAAAGCCGCGGCCCGCGTGCGCAGCTACCACGAAAAGCAGAAGCAGGATTCCTGGAGCTACACCGAGGCCGACGGCACCGTCCTGGGCCAGAAAGTCACGCCGCTGGATCGCGCCGGTTTGTATGTACCCGGTGGCAAGGCATCGTATCCGTCCTCGGTACTGATGAATGCGATTCCGGCCAAGGTTGCTGGCGTGACCGAAGTGGTCATGGTAGTGCCGACGCCGCGCGGTGAGGTCAACGAACTGGTGCTGGCCGCAGCTTGCATCGCCGGTGTGGACCGCGTGTTCACCATCGGTGGCGCTCAAGCCGTTGCCGCCTTGGCTTACGGCACCGAAAGCGTGCCGCAGGTCGATAAGGTCGTCGGCCCGGGCAACATCTATGTGGCCACTGCCAAGCGCCACGTGTTTGGCCAGGTCGGTATCGACATGATTGCAGGTCCTTCGGAAATCCTCGTGGTGTGCGACGGCCAAACCGATCCGGACTGGATCGCCATGGACCTGTTCTCCCAGGCCGAGCACGATGAAGACGCGCAAGCCATCCTGGTCAGCCCGGACGCTGCGTTCCTCGACAAGGTTGCCGCCAGCATTGCCAAGCTGCTGCCGACCATGGATCGCGCCACCATCATCGAAACCTCGATCAATGGCCGTGGTGCGCTGATTCAGGTGCGTGACATGGAACAGGCCATGGAAGTGGCCAACCGCATTGCGCCGGAACACCTGGAATTGTCCGTCGCTGATCCGCAAGCCTGGCTGCCGCAGATCCGCCATGCGGGTGCAATTTTCATGGGCCGCCACACCTCGGAAGCCCTGGGCGACTACTGCGCAGGTCCCAACCACGTGTTGCCGACCTCAGGCACCGCTCGGTTCTCGTCGCCGTTGGGCGTGTACGACTTTCAGAAGCGCTCGTCGATCATCTTCTGCTCCGAAGCCGGCGCTTCGGAGCTTGGCAAGACAGCCTCGGTACTGGCCCGTGGCGAATCGCTGAGTGCCCACGCGCGCAGCGCTGAATACCGCATTCTTGATGAGAAGAAGGGGAACTGAGCATGAGTAAATTCTGGAGCCCGTTCGTCAAGAATCTGGTGCCTTACGTGCCGGGCGAGCAGCCGAAACTGGCGAAACTGGTGAAGCTCAACACCAATGAAAACCCGTACGGTCCATCGCCCAAGGCACTGGCGGCGATGCAAACCGAACTGAACGACAACTTGCGTCTGTACCCTGATCCGAACAGCGATCTGCTCAAGAATGCCGTCGCCAACTATTACGGCGTGAAGAGCAACCAGGTGTTCCTCGGCAACGGTTCTGATGAAGTACTGGCGCATGTTTTCCATGGCTTGCTGCAGCACGACAAGCCGCTGCTGTTCCCGGACATCAGCTATAGCTTCTATCCGGTTTACGCCGGGTTGTACGGCATCCAGTTCGATGCCGTTCCGTTGGACGAGCAGTTCCAGATCAATCCGGCGGACTACGCCAAGCCGAACGGCGGGATCATCTTCCCCAACCCGAACGCACCGACCGGTTGCCTGTTGGCACTGGAGGCCGTGGAGCGAATCCTCAAGGCCAGCCCGGACTCGGTGGTCGTGGTGGATGAGGCTTACATCGACTTCGGTGGAGAAACCGCGATCAGTCTGGTGGACCGTTATCCAAACCTGCTGGTGACCCAGACACTGTCCAAATCCCGCTCGCTGGCCGGTCTGCGGGTTGGCCTGGCAGTGGGGCATCCCGACCTGATCGAAGCGCTGGAGCGGATCAAGAACAGCTTCAACTCCTATCCACTGGATCGCATGGCGAATGTCGGCGCGGCGGCGGCGTTCGAGGATCGCGAATATTTCGACAAAACCTGTCGTCTGGTGATTGAAAGCCGTGAATGGGTGACCGCGCAGTTGCAGGCCAAGGGCTTTGAAGTGCTGCCGTCGGCGGCGAATTTCATTTTTGCCCGTCACCCGCAGCATGATGCGGCGGGGCTGGCAGCGAAGTTGCGCGAGCAGGGTGTGATCGTTCGGCACTTCAAGCAGGAGCGGATTGCGCAGTTCCTGCGGATCAGCATCGGCACGCCGGAGCAAAATCAGGCATTGATCGACGGCCTCGGCGACCTCTAATCCAATATAGAGCCTGTGGGAGCGAGCCTGCTCGCGAATGCGGTTTAACCGTCAACGATGATGTTGAATGTTATGCCCCCTTCGCGAGCAGGCTCGCTCCCACAGTTTTTAGTGTGTGTTACTCGTGATGCGGCTCGCCCAGGAACGTCAGCGAACTGAACAGCCCTCGACTGTTCACGTCGACGCTGTCCTTCACCGGCACTTCCACCTGCGCTGAAATCACATTCAACCCTTCATTGCGCACCAGCACCTGTGCCCGACCGTCCTTGTCGGTCTCGGTGGTCAGGGTGTTCGGCGCGTTGCGATAGTCGCCCACCAGCTTCACGCCCGCCGCCGGTTTGCCATCCAGTAGCACTCGGACCGGCAGCGACTGGCCCGGCCCGACGGTCAGTGGATCGACCTCCGGCAGGATCAGCAACTTGATCTGATCCAGTTTCGGCAATTTCGCCCCCGGCTGATAGATCGCCAGGCTGTATTTGAACGTCTGCGTGGACTCGATGGCGCCGGGCACTTTGCTGCGGCCTTCGTTGATCCACTTTTTTTCGGCGGTTTGCGACCACATGCCGTTATTGAGCGCCACGGCAATAACGGCGGGCGGCTTCAGCGGTTGCAGGCGGGCGTGGTCAGCCAGGCGCTGTACCGTTACCGGAATCATTTTTCCGTTGCCGTCATAGGCCCAGGCGCCGCTGATTTTCTGTGCCTTGAAGGCGTTGTCCTCGGCGCCGTGGCCGTAGATCACTTCGATGTTGCCGCGGCGCTGTTCGGTCCACAGACCGTGGGCCGAGGCCTCGGCGGAAAACAGCAGGGCCAGCAATGCCAAGGGTTTGAGAGGGCTTTTTTGAGGCGACATGTTATGTTGTTCCAATGCTGTAATTGAAACAATATAACATGCCTAATGAGAATGTCTTTCAATAGTTCGATGTAATCAAGCTAGACTTAGCTCTCTTCTTTTTCCTTGACCGGTGCAGGTGGTGGACGCAGGCCGATTTCCGCCGTGAGCTTGAGTTCCTTGCCGTTACGCATCACCTGGATCACGACCTTGTCAGTCGGCTTGATTCGCGCCACTTGATTCATCGAGCGACGACCATCGCCCGCCGGTTCGCCGTCAATGCTGAGGATCACGTCACCCAATTGCAGGCCCGCCTTCTGCGCCGGACCGTCGCGGAAGATTCCGGCGACGACGATGCCCGGCCGCCCCGACAGGCCAAAGGATTCCGCCAGTTCCTGGGACAATGGCTGCACTTCGATACCCAGCCAGCCACGAATCACCTGACCGTGCTCGATGATCGACTTCATCACCTCCATCGCCAGCTTGACCGGAATCGCGAAACCGATGCCCTGGGAACCGCCGGACTTGGAGAAGATCGCCGTGTTGATGCCGGTCAGGTTGCCATTGGCATCCACCAGCGCACCACCGGAGTTACCGGGGTTGATCGCGGCGTCGGTCTGGATGAAGTCTTCGTAGTTGTTCAGGCCCAGCTGATTGCGCCCGGTGGCACTGATGATGCCCATGGTGACCGTCTGGCCGACGCCGAACGGGTTGCCGATGGCCAGCGCAACGTCGCCGATACGGATGTTGTCGGAGCGGCCGACAGTGATTGCAGGAAGATTCTTCAAGTCGATCTTCAACACCGCGAGGTCGGTTTCCGGATCGCTGCCGATCACCCGGGCCAGGGTTTCACGCCCGTCCTTGAGTGCCACCACAATCTGGTCAGCGCCGCTGGTCACGTGGTTGTTGGTCAGAATGTAGCCTTCCGGACTCATGATCACGCCGGAGCCGAGGCTCGATTCCATACGCTTCTGCTTGGGCGCGTTGTCGCCGAAGAAACGGCGGAACTGCGGATCTTCAAACAGTGGATGGTTGGGTTTGTTGATGACTTTGGTGGTGTACAGGTTCACTACCGAGGGCGCGGCAGTGGTCACCGCCTCGGAATAGGACACCGGGCCTTGCTGCATGCTGGTGGTTTGCGGGGCTTGTTGCAGATTGACGTCGAGGCTTGGAAGCCCGACCCACTGCGGGTAACGCTGGATGATTAACAGAGCGACAAGCACGCCGGCCAACAACGGCCAGCCGGAAAAACGCAGCGCCTTGAGCATTAAGCACGTCCTGAGAGAGTTGCAGGCGGTTAGAGACCGCTCATAATGTGGCGCATTATACGAGGCCGCGCGCGCCTCTGAACGGGATATTTAGGAGTCTTTTATGGCCGTCGCCCTGAGCACACTCGTCGAAGAAGCCGACCGTTACCTCAACAGTGCAAAAATTTCCGATTATTGCCCCAATGGCCTGCAGGTCGAAGGTCGGCCGCAAGTGATGCGCATCGTCAGTGGCGTCACCGCCAGCCAGGCCTTGCTCGATGCCGCCGTCGAAGCCAATGCCGATCTGGTGCTGGTGCACCATGGTTACTTCTGGAAGGGTGAAAATCCGTGCATCACCGGCATGAAACAGCGCCGGTTGAAGACCCTGCTCAAACACGACATCAGCCTGTTGTCCTATCACCTGCCGCTGGATCTGCACCCGGACGTGGGCAATAACGTGCAGTTGGCGCGTCAACTCGACATCACTGTCGAAGGCCCGCTCGATCCCGACAACCTGAAAATCGTCGGTCTGGTCGGTTCCTTGAACGAGCCCGTGACACCCCGGGATTTCGCCCGCCGCGTGCAGGAAGTCATGGGGCGCGAGCCGTTGCTGATTGAAGGCAGCGCGATGATTCGCCGTGTAGGATGGTGCACTGGCGGAGGTCAGGGTTACATCGATCAGGCGATTCTGGCGGGTGTCGATCTGTACCTCAGTGGCGAAGCCTCCGAGCAAACCTTCCACAGCGCCCGGGAAAACGACATCAGCTTCATTGCCGCCGGTCACCATGCCACCGAGCGCTACGGCGTCCAGGCACTGGGTGATTACCTGGCACGACGCTTTGCACTGGAGCACATCTTCATCGATTGCCCGAATCCGATTTAAATCAACACCCCCTGTGGGAGCGAGCCTGCTCGCGAAGACGTCATGTCAGGCGACATCAGCATTGGCTGACACACCGCTTTCGCGAGCAGGCTCGCTCCCACAATGGATGTGCAGTGGCCGAACCGGCAGGCATATTCATATGCCCTTTCGATCTAGTTGGCGTCCTGATTAGAAGGGGGCGCTGTGCTAGGATTCCCCGCTCGAACACGGCCCGCTGGCCGTTCATAAGAAAGATTTCGTGAGTAGCCATGGTCGACAAACTGACGCATCTGAAACAGCTGGAGGCGGAAAGCATCCACATCATCCGCGAGGTGGCCGCCGAGTTCGACAACCCGGTGATGCTGTACTCCATCGGTAAAGACTCCGCCGTGATGCTGCACCTGGCACGCAAGGCATTCTTCCCTGGCAAGCTGCCGTTCCCGGTCATGCACGTCGACACCCAGTGGAAATTCCAGGAGATGTACAAGTTCCGCGACAAGATGGTCGCTGAACTGGGCCTGGACCTGATCACCCACGTGAACCCTGAAGGTGTGGCGCAGGGCATCAACCCGTTTACCCACGGCAGTGCCAAGCACACCGACATCATGAAAACCGAAGGCCTGAAGCAGGCACTGGACAAGCATGGTTTCGACGCCGCTTTCGGTGGTGCGCGCCGCGATGAAGAGAAATCCCGCGCCAAGGAGCGCGTGTACTCGTTCCGCGACAGCAAGCACCGTTGGGATCCGAAGAACCAGCGTCCGGAGCTGTGGAACGTCTACAACGGCAAGGTCAACAAGGGTGAATCCATCCGCGTATTCCCGTTGTCGAACTGGACCGAGCTGGACATCTGGCAGTACATCTACCTCGAAGGCATCCCGATCGTGCCGCTGTACTTCGCCGCCGAGCGTGAAGTCATCGAGAAGAACGGCACCCTGATCATGATCGACGACGAGCGCATCCTCGAACACCTGAGCGATGAAGACAAAGCCCGCATCGTCAAAAAGAAAGTGCGTTTCCGTACCCTTGGCTGCTACCCGTTGACGGGCGCGGTGGAGTCCGAGGCCGAAAGCCTCACGGACATCATTCAGGAAATGCTCCTGACGCGAACTTCCGAGCGCCAGGGCCGTGTCATCGACCACGATGGCGCAGGCTCGATGGAAGACAA
Source organism: Pseudomonas baetica (assembly GCF_051216495.1). Taxonomy (GTDB): domain Bacteria; phylum Pseudomonadota; class Gammaproteobacteria; order Pseudomonadales; family Pseudomonadaceae; genus Aquipseudomonas; species Aquipseudomonas baetica_B. Next base: position 23,456 of record NZ_JBPKAM010000061.1, read on the forward strand.
GAAACGTCAAGGTTATTTCTAAGGGGCTGTCATGTCGCATCAATCTGATTTGATCAGCGAGGACATCCTCGCCTACCTGGGCCAGCACGAACGTAAAGAGCTGCTGCGCTTTCTGACCTGCGGTAACGTCGACGACGGCAAGAGCACCCTGATCGGGCGCCTGCTGCACGACTCCAAGATGATCTACGAAGATCACCTGGAAGCGATCACCCGCGACTCGAAAAAAGTCGGCACCACCGGCGAAGACATCGACCTGGCATTGCTGGTCGACGGCCTGCAGGCCGAGCGTGAGCAAGGCATCACCATTGATGTCGCGTATCGCTATTTCTCCACCGCCAAGCGCAAATTCATCATTGCCGATACCCCCGGCCATGAGCAGTACACCCGCAACATGGCCACCGGTGCCTCCACCTGTGACCTGGCGATCATCCTGGTCGACGCCCGTTACGGCGTGCAGACCCAGACCCGTCGCCACAGCTTCATTGCCTCGCTGCTGGGCATCAAGCACATCGTCGTCGCCATCAACAAGATGGACCTCAAGGACTTCGACCAGGGCGTGTTCGAGTCGATCAAGGCCGACTACCTGCAGTTCGCCGAAGGCTTGAAGATGAAGCCGACCAGCATGCATTTCGTGCCGATGTCGGCACTGAAAGGCGACAACGTGGTGAACAAGTCCGAGCGCTCGCCGTGGTACACCGGCCAATCGCTGATGGAAATCCTCGAGACCGTGGAAGTGGCGGGTGATCGCAACTTCACCGACCTGCGTTTCCCGGTGCAGTACGTCAACCGTCCGAACCTGAACTTCCGCGGTTTCGCCGGCACCCTGGCCAGCGGCATCGTCAAGAAGGGCGACGAAGTCGTGGTGCTTCCTTCGGGCAAGAGCAGCCGCGTGAAATCCATCGTCACCTTCGAAGGTGAACTGGAACACGCAGGTCCAGGTCAAGCCGTGACGCTGACCATGGAAGACGAAATCGACATCTCCCGTGGCGACCTGCTGGTTCACGCCGACAACGTGCCACCCGTCACCGACAGCTTCGAAGCGATGCTGGTATGGATGGCCGAAGAGCCGATGCTGCCGGGCAAGAAGTACGACATCAAGCGTGCCACCAGTTACGTGCCGGGCTCCATCGCCAGCATCGTCAACAAGGTCGACGTGAACACCCTGGAAGAAGGTTCGGCCAGCGCGTTGCAGCTCAACGAAATCGGCAAGGTGAAGATTGCGCTCGACGCGCCGATCGCCCTCGACGGTTACGACAGCAACCGCACCACCGGCGCGTTCATCGTCATCGATCGTTTGACCAATGGCACTGTTGGCGCCGGCATGATCGTCGCCCAACCGGTCGCACACGGCACTAGCACCCACCACGGCAAACTGGCTCACGTGGCTACCGAAGAACGCGCCCTGCGTTTCGGCCAGCAACCGGCCACCGTGTTGTTCAGCGGCTTGTCAGGCGCAGGCAAAAGCACTCTGGCCTACGCGGTTGAGCGCAAGCTGTTCGACCTGGGTCGTGCGGTATTCGTGCTCGATGGCCAGAACCTGCGTCACGACCTGAACAAAGGTCTGCCACAGGATCGCGCCGGGCGTACCGAGAACTGGTGCCGGGCTGCGCATGTGGCGCGTCAGTTCAATGAAGCCGGTCTGCTGACCCTGGCCGCATTCGTGGCACCGAGTGCCGAGGGCCGCGAGAAAGCCAAGGAGCTGATCGGCAAGGAGCGTCTGGTGACGGTCTATGTCCAGGCTTCGCCGACGGTGTGCGCCGAGCGTGATCCGCAAGGCCTGTACGCGGCGGGCGGGGATAACATCCCGGGCGAATCCTTCCCATACGACGTGCCGCTGGATGCCGATCTGGTGATCGACACCCAGTCCGTGTCGCTGGAGGAAGGCGTCAAGCAAGTGCTGGATCTGTTGCGTAAACGCGGCGCGATCTAAGCGTTAGCTGGAAAAAAGAAACCCGCCGATGAGTGATCATCGGCGGGTTTTTTGTGTTTTGCGCGGTCAACTGTGGGAGCGAGCCTGCTCGCGAAAGCGGTGTGTCAGCCAATACATTTGTTGAATGTTAATCCGCATTCGCGAGCAGGCTCGCTCCCACAAGGGGGCGGAGTCAGTTCGGATACTCCCGATGCATCTGCCCCAACAACGCATCCTTGTTCTGCCACATCTGATTGATCCAGCCCTGGAACTGCAAGCGGTACTCACCGTCCTGGTCGTAGTTCTTGCCGATGAACTGCGGCGGGATCTTCAGCTCTTCGAAGTGCACCACCACATCCCGCACGTTCCCGCACAGCAGGTCCCAGAAACCGGGACGTCCGGCCGGGTAGTGAATGGTGACGTTGACGATCGACTCCAGTTGCTCGCCCATGGCATCCAGCACAAAGGCAATGCCTCCGGCCTTGGGTTTGAGCAGGTACTTGAACGGTGATTGCTGCTGGGCATGCTTGCCCTCGGTGAACCGCGTGCCTTCAACAAAGTTGAAAATGCCCACCGGGTTGTCGCGAAACTTCGCGCAGGTCTTGCGGGTGGTTTCCAGGTCTTTGCCTTTCTTTTCCGGATGTTTCTCCAGATACGCCTTGGAGTAGCGCTTCATGAACGGAAAGCCCAGCGCCCACCACGCCAGCCCGATCACCGGCACCCAGATCAGCTCCTGTTTGAGAAAAAACTTCAGTGGCTGAATGCGTCGGTTGAGCACGTATTGCAGCACCAGGATGTCGACCCAGCTCTGGTGGTTGCTGGTGATCAGGTACGAGTGCTGATAGTCGAGGCCTTGCAGACCGCTGACGTGCCAGCGCGTGCGACGGACCAGATTCATCCAGCCTTTGTTGAGACTGATCCAGGCTTCGTGGGTATGGCTCATCAGCCAGCGCGCAACACGCTGGGTAAGCGCGAACGGCAACACTTTGAACAACGCCACGCAAAACAGAAACGAGCACAGCAGTATCGTGTTCAGCGCCAACAGCAGCGCAGCGATTACGCCGCGCACGGGTACAGGTAGAAAATCCAGCATTTAAACATCCATAGGTCGGTTGGCGGCCTGGATCGCGGTCAACGCGATGGTGTAGACGATGTCATCGACTTGCGCACCGCGCGGCAGGTCGTTCACCGGTTTGCGCAGGCCTTGCAACATCGGCCCGAGGCTGACGCAATCGGCGCTGCGTTGCACGGCTTTGTGGGTGGTGTTGCCGGTGTTGAGGTCGGGGAACACGAACACCGTGGCGCGACCGGCCACCTGACTGTTCGGCGCCAATTGTCGGGCCACGGTTTCGTTGGCGGCGGCGTCGTATTGCAACGGACCGTCGATCAACAGCGAGTTCTGCTGCTCATGGGCGAGCAGTGTTGCTTCGCGTACCTTCTCGACTTCTTCGCCGCTGGCCGACTCACCGCTGGAATAGCTGATCATCGCCACCCGTGGCGTGATGCCGAATGCCGCCGCCGAGTCAGCGCTTTGCAGGGCGATTTCGGCCAGTTCGCTGGCGCTCGGGTGCGGGTTCATCACGCAGTCGCCATACACCAGCACTTCTTCGGGAAACAGCATGAAGAACACCGAGGACACCAGCGTGCAGCCAGGTGCCGTTTTAATCAGCTGAAGCGCCGGGCGAATGGTGTTGGCGGTGGAGTGAATGACCCCCGATACCAGTCCGTCGACTTCGTCCAGTGCCAGCATCATGGTGCCGATCACCACGGTGTCTTCCAGTTGCTGCTCGGCCATCGGCGCGTTGAGGCTTTTGGTCTTGCGCAGCTTCACCATCGGCTCGACGTAACGCTCGCGGATCAGGTCTGGATCGAGGATTTCCAGCCCGGGCGGCAACTCGATGCCCTGGGCGCGGGCTACGGCTTCGACGTCGGCGGGTTTGGCCAGTAACACGCAGCGGGCGATGCCACGGGCCTGGCAGATAGCGGCAGCCTGTACGGTCAACGGCTCGCTGCCTTCCGGCAGGACGATGCGTTTGTTGGCTGACTGGGCACGCTGGATCAATTGATAGCGGAACACTGCCGGCGACAGGCGCATTTCCCGTGGTGTGCCACAGCGCTGGTGCAGCCAGTTGGCGTCCAGATAGCCGGCAACGAAATCGGTGATGATCTCTGCGCGCTCGCGGTCGTCGATCGGGATTTCCTTGTTCAGACCGTTCAACTGGTTGGCGGTGTCGTAGGAACCGGTGCTCACCGACAGTACCGGCAGGCCGGCCTGCAAGGCGCCACGGCACAGGTCCATGATGCGCGGGTCGGGCAGGGTGTCGCTGGTCAGCAACAGGCCGGCCAGCGGCACGCCGTTGATGGCCGCGAGGCTCACGGCAAGGATGATGTCGTCGCGATCGCCGGGAGTCACCACCAGTACGCCGGGCTTGAGCAGTTCCACGGTGTTGCGCATGGTGCGAGCGCAAATGATGATCTTGGTCATGCGCCGGGTTTCGTAGTCGCCGGCGTTGAGCACTTGGGCGCCCATCAGGTCTGCCACGTCGCGGGTGCGTGGGGCATTCAGTTCCGGCTGGTAGGGGATGCAGCCCAGCAGGCGGAAATCGCCACTGCGCAGCAACGGCGAATGCTCCTTCAGGCGCGCGGCGAATGCGTCCATGCTCTCGTCGGTCTTCACCTTATTCAGGATCACGCCGAGGACTTTCGGGTCTTTCGGGCCGCCGAACAATTGTGCCTGCAATTCCACGCGGCCGGACAACTCAGTGAGCACTTCATTTTCCGGCGCCGATACCAGAATCACTTCGGCATCCAGGCTTTTTGCCAAATGCAAATTGACCCGGGCGGCATAGCTGGCGCTGCGGGTTGGCACCATGCCTTCGACGATCAGGACGTCCTTACCGACGGCAGCCTGCTGATAGAGGGTGATGATCTCTTCGAGTAACTCGTCCAGCTGACCGTCGCCGAGCATCCGCTCGACATGAGCCAGGCCCAGCGGTTGTGGTGGTTTCAGGCCATGGGTGCGGGCCACCAGTTCGGTGGAGCGTTCGGGGCCGGTATCACCCGGATGCGGTTGGGCAATCGGTTTGAAAAAGCCGACCTTGAGGCCGGCCCGCTCAAGGGTACGCACCAGCCCGAGGCTGATGGAGGTCAGGCCCACGCCAAAATCGGTGGGTGCGATAAAAAAAGTTTGCATGCGGATTCTCTGGAGGAGCAGGCAATGGCGATCATCTATAACTGACGATCTACCGACATTCAGTCGCCAAGGTTATCGCTAACCGAGCCTTGTGCGCACCAACCGCAATCAAAGGGCTGGCCTATTTTTTCAAGGCGCTGGACCGGATCCATCACCCAAGCCCGGGATTGCCACGGTGGCTGGTGACGCAGGTGCTGGGTGTGACCACAGGAAAGCTCGGCCACCCAGTGTCCGTCCTCGTCCTGATGGAAGCCTAGGATCGTCGCCCCCCGTCTGTCCGGGTTGTGTTCGCTTTCGGGCGATTGCTTCGCTAAACTGGGTCTTTCATCATTCTTATGCAAAAGGTCTCGCCCCATGCTGATCGCCGCCAACAAGGCTGTCTCTATCGACTATACCCTGACCAACGACGCTGGTGAGGTCATCGACAGCTCCGCCGGCGGCGCGCCGCTGGTTTACCTGCAAGGTGCAGGCAACATCATCCCGGGTCTGGAAAAGGCTCTGGAAGGCAAGGCCGTCGGTGACGAGTTGAAGGTTTCCGTTGAACCTGAAGATGCCTACGGCGAATACGCTGCTGAACTGGTCAGCACCCTGAGCCGCAGCATGTTCGAAGGCGTCGATGAGCTGGAAGTGGGCATGCAGTTCCACGCTTCCGCTCCGGACGGCCAGATGCAGATCGTTACCATCCGCGATCTGGACGGCGACGACGTCACCGTTGACGGCAACCACCCATTGGCCGGTCAGCGCCTGAATTTCCAGGTCAAGATCGTTGCTATCCGTGACGCCAGCCAGGAAGAAATCGCTCATGGTCACGTCCATGGCGAAGGTGGCCATCACCACTGATTTTCTGCGCTAAGCTCAGATAACTGGAGAGGCGCCCCGAGGGCGCCTTTTTAGTCTGCGGCTGTCTCAGGCGACACCGCCAAGTGGTTATTTCGAGAAAAACACGGGAATCTGGAGTACGTCATGAGTGCTTTTCACGACCTTAATTTGACAGCCCTGAATGGTCAGGCACTACCTCTGGCACCTTTCAAGGGGCAAGTCGTGCTGGTGGTCAACGTCGCCTCCAAATGTGGCTTGACCCCACAGTACGCGGCGCTGGAAAACCTTTACCAGCAATACAAGGGCAAGGGGTTCAGCGTGCTGGGCCTGCCGTGCAACCAGTTTGCCGGGCAGGAGCCGGGTTCCGAACAAGAGATCCAGGAGTTTTGCAGCCTCAACTATGGCGTGACCTTTCCGTTGTCCAGCAAGCTGGAAGTCAACGGTCACGATCGTCATCAGTTGTATAAGTTGCTGGCGGGCGAGGGGGCCGAGTTCCCCGGTGACATTACCTGGAACTTCGAGAAATTCCTGCTGGGTAAAGACGGGCGCGTTCTGGCGCGTTTTTCGCCACGTACTGCTCCGGACGATCCGAGTGTCGTTCAGGCGATTGAAAAAGCCCTGAGCTGACATTCCCCTCTGTATCTGTAGGAGCGAGCTCGCTCGCGATGGTATTTGGAACACCGCGGGGCACCAGACCGCCCGCGTTATCGTTGACCACCATCGCGAGCATTCGAGCGTCGACCGGCTGCTCCTACATCACCAAAATCAATAGTGCTTTTCAGCGTCTGCGAACCTCCATATTATCGCCGTCATAAAGTCTATTTCCGTGGAGCGTCCCCATGCCTGTAAAAGCCCTGTTCAAACCGTTCCACCTCGGCTCCCTCGAACTGCCGACCCGCGTCGTCATGGCGCCGATGACCCGCTCGTTTTCCCCGGGGGGCGTGCCTAACTCCAAAGTGATCGAGTACTACCGTCGTCGCGCCGCGGCTGGCGTTGGCCTGATCATCACCGAAGGCACCACTGTTGGCCACAAGGCTTCCAACGGTTACCCTAACGTGCCGCATTTCTACGGTGAAGCGGCGCTCGCCGGCTGGAAAAAAGTCGTCGACGCGGTCCACGCCGAAGGCGGCAAGATCGTTCCGCAACTGTGGCACGTGGGCAGCGTGCGTCGCATCGGCACCGAGCCGGACGCCAGCGTGCCGGGGTACGGTCCGTCGGAAAAAGTGAAGGATGGCAATGTCGTGGTTCACGGCATGACCAAACAAGACATTCAGGACGTGATCGCCGCGTTCGCCCAAGCGGCCAAGGATGCCCAGAGCATCGGTATGGACGGCGTGGAAATCCACGGTGCCCACGGCTACCTGATCGACCAGTTCTTCTGGGAAGGCAGCAACCAGCGCACCGACGAATACGGCGGCAGCCTGGCCAACCGTTCGCGTTTCGCCATCGAATTGATTCAGGCCGTGCGCGCGGCGGTCGGTGAGGGGTTCCCGATCATCTTCCGCTTCTCCCAGTGGAAGCAGCAGGATTACACCGCGCGCCTGGTGCAAACCCCTGAAGCGCTGGGTGAGTTCCTCCAGCCGTTGTCTGACGCCGGTGTGGATATTTTCCACTGCTCGACCCGCCGTTTCTGGGAATCGGAATTCGACGGTTCCGAACTGAACCTGGCGGGCTGGACCCGCCAACTCACCGGCAAGCCAACCATCACCGTGGGCAGTGTCGGCCTGGATGGCGAGTTCCTGCAGTTCATGGTCAACACCGACAAGGTCGCCCAACCGGCGAGCCTGGAAAAACTGCTGGAGCGTTTGAACAACGATGAATTCGACCTGGTGGCGGTCGGCCGTGCGCTGCTGGTGGACCCTGACTGGGCGCAGAAAGTGCGCGACGGGCGTGAGCAGGACATCTTGCCGTTCAGCCGCGAGGCGTTGATGACGCTGGTCTAAACGGCGACTGGCAAGGCCCCATCGCCAGCAGGCTGGCTCCCACAGGTTCTGTGTACACCGCAGATCCCATGTGGGAGCCAGCCTGCTGGCGATGACTGACCCAATGTCACCCTAGGCTCAGGGCAAGGTCGCTGCATTCGGTACCACTTGCTCCCCCACACAAGCCCCCCGCAACTGCCCCTCGAACTGCTCGATAATCGCCGCCCATCCCTGCCGGCCGGCATGTTGCCGCGCATTGAGCCGCACACAGCGCAAGGTTTCATCCTGCTCCAGCAGCCACGCCGCCGCATCGCAGAACGCTTCTTCGTCCCCCGGCATCGCCAGCACACCGTTGTAGCCATGGCGAATGTGCTGCGCCGCTGCCGCCTGATCGTAAGCCACCACGCCCAGTCCGGAAGCCAGCGCCTCCAGCACCACATTGCCGAAGGTTTCAGTCAGGCTCGGAAACACAAACAAGTCCCCCGACGCATAGTGACTGGCCAGTGCTTCACCTCGCTGGGTCCCACAGAAAATCGCGTCGGGCATTTCGTTTTCCATCTGCAGGCGTTGCGGCCCGTCGCCCACGACAATCAGCTTCAGGGTACGCTGTGGATAAGTCGCCTTGAGCGTGTCGAAGCAGCGTTTGAGCAAGCCCAGGTTTTTCTCCTGCGCCAAACGTCCTACGTGGATCACGGCAATGTCGTTCTCACTCAGCCCCCATTGTTCACGCAATCCATTCATGCGTTTGGCCGGGTGAAATAATTGACTGTCGACGCCTCGGGACAGCAGCGCCAGGCGTTCGAACTGCCGCCGCTCCAGTTCCATGCGCTGGCTGACGCTGGGCACCAGGGTCAGGTTCGAGCGATTGTGGAACCAGCGCAGATAGTGGGTCAGCAGGCGCGTCAGCAAACCGAGGCCGTACTGGCTGGAATACTGCTGGAAGTTGGTATGAAAACCGCTGACCACTGAAATGCCCAGGCGCCGTGCTGCGCGCAATGCCGACAGCCCGAGTGGTCCTTCGGTCGCGATATACAGCACGTCCGGGCGATGACGCTTCCAGCGTCTGAGTAGCTTGTGCATCGACGACTGCCCCCATTGCAATCCGGGATAACCCGGCAGCGGCCAGCCCCGGCACAGCAGCAATTCATCGTCGCTGCCCGCCGACTGATCGCAACCCTGGCGCGGTCGCACCAGTTCCACCTGATGCCCACGCGCGCGCAAACCGTCGCACAGGCGACCAAGGGTGTTGGCCACGCCGTTGATTTCGGGAGGGTAGGTTTCGGTGATCAGGGTGATATGCAGAGCTGTCGTCATGGCCTCAGTGTCGGCTGAGGCCATGTCGTCGTTATGACGGGCAGATGATGGATTTGTGACCGCTTCTGCGGGTATGGCTCAGCGCTGGGCGACCAGGTTCTCGGCCCCTCGTTCACGGACCCAGAACAAGGTCGCCCCGGCCACGGCGGCCGGCATCATCAGGATGTTGACCACCGGGATCAGCAGCACCAGATAGACGCTGCCGCCGAAACTCATGCTCTGCCAGCGTTTCTGCCGCAGCCAGGCGAGCATCTCGTTCCAGCCCAGCTTGTGGTTGTCCGCCGGGTAGTCGATGTACTGGATCGCCATCATCCACACCCCGAACAGTAGCCAGAGCGGCGCGGCGATGATATTCACCACGGGGATGAACGAGAGGATGAACAGGCCGATCGCCCGGGGTAGAAAGTAACCGAGCTTGCGCATTTCCCGGGCGAAGGTGCGCGGGATCATGGCGATCAGTTCGCCCCAGCTGAAGGCCGGGAAATCGTCGGTGCCACGCACCACCACCTCGACCTTTTCCGCCAGAAAACCGTTGAATGGCGCGGCGATCACGTTGGCGAGCATTGTGAAGGTGAAAAACACCATCAGCACCACCAGCACGACGAACAGTGGCCACAACACATAGCTGAGAAAACTCAGCCAGTCGGGCAGGGTCGGCATCAGCGTATCGACCCACAGGCTGAATTGATGGCCGGCCAGATAGATCAATCCGACGAACAGCACCAGGTTAATTACCAGTGGAAGCAATACAAAAAGGCGCAGGCTGGGACTCAGAACCAATTTCAGGCCTTCGCGCAGGTATTGCGGGCCTGAGAGGGCAGGGGCGGGCATAAGGTGCTCCGGGCAGAGGGAAAACGCGCCGACCTTACCGGCTTTGCTTGACGTGCGAAAGCGCGGCAGCGGTATCGACATTAACTGTAACAAAGGTGTCCGAATACTCACGGTGACGGCATAGAGACCACCTATGAGCTGGATTGTTAAACCGTATTTCCTTAATCTTCGCCCCCTCGATACGCTGCACCCATTCTTTTACAGGACTGTCGAGTTCAAGCCTTCCCCAAGTGCTTTCAATGGTCCTTTTTTATTCCCGCCGGTCAGCCGGCGTTCCGTGCCAGGTGTTCCGGGCCGGTCAACAGGAGCAGGTCATGTCTGAAGTCCGTCATTCGCGAGTGATTATTCTCGGTTCCGGCCCTGCCGGTTACAGCGCCGCGGTCTATGCCGCCCGTGCCAACCTCAAGCCACTGCTGATCACCGGCATGCAGGCCGGCGGTCAACTGATCACCACCACTGAAGTCGACAACTGGCCGGGCGACGTCCACGGCCTGACCGGCCCGGCGTTGATGGAGCGCATGAGAGAGCACGCCGAGCGCTTTGAAACCGAGATCGTCTTCGATCACATCAATGCCGTGGACTTTGCCTCCAAGCCGTACACCCTGATCGGCGACAGCGCGACCTACACCTGCGACGCCCTGATCATCGCCACCGGTGCCAGCGCTCGTTACCTGGGCCTGCCGTCCGAAGAAGCGTTCATGGGCAAAGGCGTTTCGGCCTGCGCAACCTGCGATGGTTTCTTCTATCGCAACAAGCCGGTGGCTGTGGTCGGCGGCGGCAACACCGCTGTTGAAGAAGCCCTGTACCTGGCCAACATCGCCAGCACCGTGACCCTGATCCACCGTCGCGAAACCTTCCGCGCCGAGAAGATCCTGATCGACAAGCTCAATGCCCGCGTGGCCGAAGGCAAGATCATCCTGAAGCTGAACGCGACCCTGGACGAAGTCCTGGGCGACAACATGGGCGTGACCGGTGCCCGCCTGAAGAACAACAACGGCAGCTTCGATGAAGTGAAAGTCGACGGCGTGTTCATCGCCATCGGCCATACCCCGAACACCTCGCTGTTCGAAGGCCAGTTGACCCTGAAAGACGGCTACCTGGTCGTGAACGGCGGCCGTGACGGCAACGCCACCGCCACCAACCTTGAAGGCATCTTCGCGGCCGGCGACGTGGCTGACCACGTCTACCGTCAGGCCATCACCTCGGCCGGCGCCGGTTGCATGGCGGCACTGGATGCCGAGCGTTACCTGGACAACCTGCAGAACGCTTGATGCTGCAGGCATAAGAAAACCGGCTTCGGCCGGTTTTTTTGTGCCTTCGGACAATGCTCAAATCCCTGTAGGAGCGAGCCTGCTCGCGATGGTCGTCAACGTTAACGCTGGAAGCCAGACACCCCGCGGGGATTTCAGGATCTTCGCGAGCATGCTCGCTCCTACAGTAGGCGTTGTGGATCAGGTCAGTTTCTGCAGGCACGCCTCAAGAATATCCAGCCCTTCCTCCAGCACAACCGCCTCGGTCGTCAACGGCGCCAGCAACCGAATGATGTGCCGCGACTTGCCGCTCGGCATCAGCAGCAAACCTGCATCCCGCGCCAGGGCCAGCAGTTGCGTCAGTTGCGCTGGAGCCGGTGTGCCGTCGGCGTTGGCCAACTCGATCCCGCGCATCGCACCCACCCCGGACAGGCGTCCGAGGTACGGAGACAGGTTGCGATCACGCCAGGACTGATAGCGGCTGACGATTGCCTCCTCCTGTTGCGTACCCCAAGCTTGCAGGTGGGCATCGGTCATTTCGTCCAGGGTCGCCAGCGCGGCGGCGCAGGCAATGGGGTTGCCGGAATAGGTGCCACCCAGTCCGCCCTTGGGCAAGTTGTCCAGCAACGCTTTGCGCCCAACCACCGCTCCCAGCGGCAAGCCACCGCCGATGCTTTTGCCGAGCAGGATCAGGTCCGGTTCGATGCCCAGTCGAGAGAACGCAAAGCGCTGGCCGGTGCGACCGAAGCCCGACTGGATTTCATCGACGATCAGCACGATGCCTTTCTCGTCGCAAAACTGGCGCAGCGTCTGGGCGAACTCTACGTCCATGGCCAGAAAGCCCGCTTCGCCCTGTACCGGTTCGACGATAAAACAGGCCACGTCCTCGACGTCTATTTCGACGCTGAACAAGCGCTCCATGGCCTTCAGGGCCTCGGCGCAGGTCACGCCGTTGTCCTGGCTGGGATAGGGCAGGTGATACACCGGGCCCGGCAACACACCGACTTTCTGTTTGTAGGGCGCGACCTTGCCATTGAGATTGAGGGTAGCCAGCGTTCGCCCGTGGAAGGCGCCATCGAAGGCAATGACTGCCGTACGGCCGGTGGCGCCACGGACGATTTTCAGCGCGTTCTCGGCCGCTTCCGCGCCACTGTTGGTGAGCATGCCGCTGACCGGGTAATCGACCGGGATAAACGCCGTCAGGCGATCCATGAGCTCGACGTAGGGTGCATGGGGTGCAGCGTTGAACGCGTAATGGGTCATTCGGGTGGCTTGTTCGCGAATGGCACCGACGATGCGTGGATGGCAATGGCCAAGGTTCAGTACGCCGATCCCGCCGACGAAGTCGATGTAGCGTTTTCCCTCCGTGTCCCACACCTCGGCGTTCTTGCCGTGGCTGAGGGTGACAGGGTGAACGATATTGATCGACTGACTGATGGTTTCGCTGCTCATGGATGACCGGCTCTGAAGAAGGAGGACTTCTTTTTATCTAAGCCGTGAGCGGTGCCGGGCGGCAAATGAAATAAAGTCGCCGGATCAATCGTTAAAGTCGGGACCTGTTGCAAGACACCTGTAGGAGCGAGCTTGCTCGCGATGGTCGTGAACGATAACGCTGGGAGCCTGACACCCCGTGGCGTTCTTCAGTTCATCGCGAGCAAGCTCGCTCCTACAGGTTTAATCCGCAGCGAATTAAATCAGCGGTGGGTCAGGGGTTGCTGCGAGAATTTCACCCCGGCCAGGCCATGGATCATCAGTGCACGAATATTGCCGTGATCGCTGCCTTCAGGCGTGGCCAGCACCGAGCGGTAATGCTCGCCGAACGCCAGCAACGCTTCGTCATCACTCAGGCCTTCCAGCAGTGCCAGGCCCAGGGTCTTGCACGAGCCTTCGTTCTGTCCGGCAGCATTTTCCACGCCGCCATTGTTGAATGCCTGGGGCTGGTAGTCGTAACCGGCGGCTATGAACGCCAGGGTATCGGCGAAGGCGTGTTCGCCGCTCTTGAGGCTGGCACGCAGGGTGTTCAAATCACTCATTGGGTTTTCCTTTGGCGAACGCCGCCTGTTGTTCGGCGCTGGCTTCTTGCTGATATTGGGCTTTCCACTCGGCGTACGGCATGCCGTAAACCACTTCGCGGGCTTCGTCGAGGCTGACGTCGATCTGGCGTTCGTCGGCGGCAGCCTTGTACCACTTGGATAGGCAATTGCGGCAGAAACCGGAGAGGTTCATCAGGTCGATGTTCTGCACATCCTTGCGGCTGTCCAGGTGAGCCACCAGCCGGCGAAAGGCGGCGGCTTCGAGTTCCAGGCGTTGTTGATCGGTCATGGGGGTCTCTTCGAGACAGCTTCAAGCGGCAAGCTTCAAGCTGCAAGATGGGTTTCGGTGGCTTGTAGCTTACCGCTTGAAGCTTACCGCTTGAAGCTTGAAGCTTGAAGCTTGAAGCTTGAAGCTTGAAGCTTGAAGCTTGAAGCTTAGCGGCTTGCCGCGAGCGTAATCGACACCGACTCTGCAAAGCGCAGGGCGTGTGGCTTGTCGACTTCGACTTCGGCGTAGAGCACCGATTCGTTGGCCATGACCAGGTCGAGAATTTCCTGGGTCAGGCGTTCGAGCAGGGCAAAGCGATTGCCCTCGACGTGCGCGATGATCGCCTTGGTGATTGTCCGGTAGTTCAGCGCGTGATCGATATCGTTGTCACGCACCGCCTCTTGGGCCGCATAGAGGATGGTCAGGTTGATCAACACATCCTGCTTGTTGAGGATTTCATCCTCGTTGATGCCGATGTAGGTGCGCAGGCACAGGTCCTTGACCCGGATGCGTGCCATGCCTGGTTGAAGTTGTGGCATTACTACTTGCTCCGTCCAATCAATTGCAGGAACTCCTGGCGGGTATTACTCGATTCGCGGAAGGCGCCAAGCATCACCGAGGTGTTCATGGTCGAATTCTGTTTCTCGACACCGCGCATCATCATGCACATGTGTTGGGCCTCGATGACCACGGCGACACCGGCCGCACCGGTGACGTGCTGCACCGCTTCGGCGATTTGCCGAGTGAGGTTTTCCTGGATTTGCAGGCGGCGGGCGAACATGTCCACCAGCCGCGCGATCTTCGACAAGCCCAGCACCTTGCCGGTGGGAATATAAGCCACATGGGCCTTGCCGATGAAGGGCAACATGTGATGCTCGCAGAGCGAGTACAGTTCGATGTTGTCGACGATCACCATTTCATCGTTGTCGGAGGCGAACAGCGCACCGTTGACGATCTCTTCAACACTTTGCTCATAGCCGTGGCAGAGGTACTGCATGGCCTTGGCGGCGCGCACCGGGGTGTCGCGCAGACCTTCGCGGTCGGGGTTTTCTCCGAGACCGAGGAGGATTTCACGATAGCTCTCGGACAGGGCGTTCTGGGGCAGGGATAACGTCATGGAAGATCCTCGCGGAGCACTTATTTGATGTGCCTTCCGCCGTTGACGGTCAGGGTCGTGCCGGTCACATACGGGTTGTCGAGCAAGTAGCGCAGGCTTTGGTAGATCACTTCGCTGCCAGGTTCAATGCCCAGTGCGGACTTGGCCAGCGCCTTGGCGCGGTAGGTCGCGTCGTCGTCAGGATTGAACAGTAGCAGGGCCGGCGCGATTCCGTTGACCTTGATCGCTGGCGCGTACTTCGCGGCGAAAGACAGGGTCAGGCTGTCGAGCCCGGCCTTGCTGGCGCAGTAGCCGATGTGCTTGCTGCTGCCCTTGCGGGTCACGTCATCGCTGATGTGCACGATGTCGGCGGGACTTGAGCGTTGGAGCAAATCGGCGCAATGCAGGTTGATCAGGTAAGGCGCCAGCATGTGCACATTGAACATGCGGGTGAACGCTGTCGCGTCGGTGTCCGGGGTTTCGGCCAGCCACTCGGAAGCGTTATGGACAATCGCTCGCAGGCTGTCGACGTGGGTTTTCAATTCGTTGATGAAGGCGAAGATACCGGCTTCGCTGGAGAAGTCTGCGAACACCGCAGTCGCTCCCAGATCGCGCAGGGTTTGCACGCCGGGGCGTTCAGTGCGGAAGCTGAAAATCACGCGATGGCCCTCTTCGAGCAATCGCTGCGCACAGTGCAGGCCGACACGCTGGCCAGCACCGGTGATAAGGATTGGGGCTGCGGAGGAAGTCATGAAGGGCTCGCGTCGCGGTGAGAGCAAAACTATAACAGCGACGACAACGGACTGCGCCATCCTCTGTGGGAGGGGGGGGGGGGGGGGGGGGGGGGGGGGGGGGGGGGGGGGGGGGGGGGGGGGGGGGGGGGGGGGGGGGGGGGGGGGGGGGGGGGGGGGGGGGGGGGGGGGGGGGTGGGGGGGGGGGGGGGGGGGGGGGGGGGGGGGGGGGG
>NZ_JBPKAM010000062.1:0-38870 GCF_051216495.1 Pseudomonas baetica
CCCACACCAACACCCCCCCCCCCCCCCCCCCCCCCCCCCCCCCCCCCCCCCAGCTCCCACAGGGTTTGTGGTGTATTCATGATCGGGGCTTATCGAAAAAAACCGCCGAATGACGTTTTTTGTGTGTTATCCGACGCTTTCGCCCTTGCCCTGCACGCCTGGGTCTACGATTCTTCAAGGACAACGACAACACCCCGGGAAACCGCCATGAAAACCGTCGCGCAACTGCTCAAGTTGAAAGATCAGAAGAACCAGGAAGTGCACCAGATCAAACCGGATCATATGGTGCTCGAAGCGCTGATGAAGATGGCCGAAAAGAACGTCGGTGCCTTGCTGGTGGTGGAAAACGACCAGGTGCTGGGCATCATCAGCGAGCGCGACTATGCGCGCAAACTGGTGCTGCACGGGCGTTCTTCAGTGGGGACGCCGGTGCGCGACATCATGGTGTCGCCGGTGATCACCGTGGACACGCACCAGACCGTCGATACCTGCCTTGGCATCATGTCCGACAAACGCCTGCGCCACCTGCCGGTGGTGGAAAACGGCAAGTTGATCGGTTTGCTGTCGATCGGAGACCTGGTCAAGGAGGCGCTGGCCGAACAGAAAACCCTGATCGAACAGTTGGAGCAGTACATTCGCGGGGAATAACCCCGACGTACTACCCACCCTGTAGGAGCGAGCTTGCTCGCTCCTACAGGGGATCTGTGGGGTTCAGGCGGGCCAATGCCGGGCGAACACCGGCGCCAGCGCCGGGTGACGGTCGATGCGTTCCAACCAGGCGGAGAAACCCGGTCGGGTACTGCGCAGATGCTCCCGGCTTCCTGCCCACCGCGATATCACCGCCGCCAGCACATCCAGTGCTCCGGGCTTCTCGTCATCCAGATACAGCTCGCCGGAAAACTGATCGGCAAACACCTCCCAACACCGGTGTAATCGCGTGCGACTGCCAGCCATCAGGTTTTGTCGCGACGCTTCGTCCGCTTGCGCCAGCCAGCGCTCCGGGTAATCGATGATGCCGATGGCGGCGTAGCAGTTACTGACGATGTAGACCATGCCGCGTATGGCCTGGTCGCGGTCGGCGGGGTTGTCCGGCAGCAGTTTCGACTGGGGAAAGGTCATCCCGAGGTGAATCAGGATCGCCGCGCTCTCGGTCAGGATGCTGCCGTCGGGCAATTGCAGGGTCGGGATCTGCTTGAGTGGATTGAGCGTGCCCAACGCCTGGGCAGCCTCCTTCGACGCCTCGACATCGATAAAGCGAAACGCAACCCCGCAGAGCACAAGGGCAGCCTCGATCGCCGCAGCGCCGGAGTTTTGATAACCGTAGAGCTGATACATGCACACCCCCTTGTGATGGCTCGCGCCAGCTAACCAGTGTAGAAGCCGCCACCGACCGCGCCGAGGCGATCCGACGACTGCATCATCAAGCCTGCGAGAGGCAGGTGGTTCGGTCTATCAATGCCGTCGATGTTCGCAATCACCTCAATCAAGTTCTCTAAAAAATCCTGCGGCGTAACATCTGCTCCATACCAACCGACAACACCCTGGAGCACACGATCATGAAACGCCAAACCCTTCTCAGCATCGCTTTCTCGGTTTTCGCAGTTAACGCTTTTGCCGCTACCTCTGCTCAACCTGTAGTCGCCGAAGGCGGCTCGGATCGTCTGATCGAAAGTCGTGTCGCTGAAGGGGGTTCGGATCGTTTGATCCAGAATCGTGTCGCTGAAGGTGGCGCCGACCGCCTGCTGGAAAAACGCACTGTCGCCGCCGATGGTTCGGATCACCTGCAAGGCAACCGCGTCGCCGCCGATGGCTCTGACCACCTGCAAGGCAACCGCGTCGCCGCCGATGGCTCCGACCACCTGCAAGGCAACCGTGTCGCCGCCGATGGCTCTGACCACCTGCAAGGCAACCGTGTCGCCGCCGATGGCTCTGACCACCTGCAAGGTAACCGCGTCGCCTGACAACATTGCTACACCGCGTCAAAGAAAAGCCCGGCCTGATCAGCCGGGCTTTTTCGTGTTCAAAATCAATCCGTCCATCGACTATCCTGTGCTCCCCGCCCACTCACCGGAGACACCTGTGCAACCCCTGACCGCACGCGAGGTTTACCAGACATTGCGCGACGCCGCCCTGGGCGTTCGCCCGCTCAAGCGCCTCGCAGAACAGCCCGACTCCGGCCCGGTGCGGATCGAGATCGACGGCTGGCGTTTAACGCTTGATGTTGACGACATTCACCTTCGCCACTGCGTGCATTGCCTGAGCCCGGATGGCCGAGCGTTCGACGGCGGGCAGCGCTACGGCACCGACCCGGTGAGTTTGCTCAGCACCTGGGAACTGGCGCAGATCGAACGATTGCTCGCCGCCGAATGAGCCGCCGGCCCGATGTAGCAACCTTGATACACGTCAGTACAGTGCGAAAGAGGCCCTTGAACTATCGTTCATCTGACTCGGCTGTGTTACACAGAGCCTGACGTGCATCCCGTGCCCAAGAGGTTTGCTTATGTTCCACCGTCCACACCTGCCGCCACTGCTGGCCTGCGCCCTGTCCACTCTGCTCGCCAGCGCCGTCCACGCCGCTACGCCCTCCCCGGCCCCCGAGACCTTGCAGCCATTGCTGGCGACCATCAACGAGCGCCTGAACATTGCCGAACAGGTGGCTCTGACCAAGTGGGACAGTGGCAAACCGATCCAGGATACCGCCCGGGAAGCCCTGGTCATCGCCAACGCCAGGAAGCAGGCTGCCGAACGCAAACTGAATCCCGATGATGCCGCCGAATTGATCGCCGCGCAGATCGAAGCCAACAAATTGATGCAGTACGGACTGATCGCCCAATGGCAAGCGGCGCACAAGGCGCCTGATGTGTCCCGACCAGACCTCAATAAACTGCGCCCCAAGCTGGATGAGCTGCAAGTCCGCCTGTTGCAACAATACGCGGACTTCATGCCCTACCGCGTCGACCCGCAGTGCCCGAACTGGCTGGCCGAACAGCGTTCCGCACTGATCAAGGATGCCCTGCATGGCCAGGCCCTGATCCGAGCCACCGGGGAATTGTGCGTCACGGATCAGTGATGACGCCAAGGGAGCGGGGTTTTCCCGCTCCTGCGTATAGCCAATAGCCCCCGTCCCGTATACCCCTACCCGCCCCACGGTTTACAGCACCCTCCCTCCGTCACCCGCAAAAATGCCGCGTCACGCCCGTGATATCAGGGCTTGGCACGCATTTCATGACACTGGCACAGACACACAAACACTTGGCAGGCACAACAATTCTCCCGACTGCCGGGCGAGGCACTATTCACTGGTCAGAATCTGCCCACTCACCCGCGATCCGCGTTACCAACAATTCAGGAAGTTCCCCTTATGCGAACAAACAGGATCTCCGTACAGTCAGCGCTAGGCCTGAGCCTGCTTGTACTCGGTTTGAACAGTGCCCACGCGGACCTGCCCGCCGATACCGGTATCGGCCAGACCACCTTGGCGTTCCCGGCCGAACCGCACCGCGCGTTCGTCGTCGATGTCGAGTTCGAAAGCTTCGTTGCCGGCCGTGTCACCGTGGTCGATCCGGACCAGAAGCGCGTGCTGGGCATGGTGCCGACCGGTTTTGCCGCGCCTTCGGCCCTGAGCCATGACGGCAAGCTGCTCTACAGCGCCGACATCTGGTACTCCCGTGGCACCCGCGGCACCCGCACCGACGTGCTGACCGCCTGGGACACCTCGACCCTGTCGCCGGCCTGGGAAGTGCTGATTCCGAACAAGCGCGCCGAGTCGCTGACCCAGCGCTACGGCCTTAAGACCAGCGGCGATGACCGTTTCGTCTACGTCTACAACTTCACCCCGTCCACTTCGGTGACCGTGGTTGATACCCAGAGCAAAGCTGTCAGCTCGGAAATCGCGATTCCCGGTTGCGTACTCAACTACCCGATCGGCAAGCGTAAATTCGCCTCGCTGTGCGGCGACGGCACCCTGCAGGTCGTGACGATCAACGACGAGGGCAAGGAAACCGCGCGCAACCGCACGCCATTCTTTGATCCGAACGCCGAGAAGCTGGTGGAACGCGCGGTCAACGTCGGCGACACCTACTACTTCACCACCACCACCGGCACCGTGCGCGCCGTGGATTTCAGCGGCGATGCGCCGAAGATCCTGCCGAGCTGGTCGCTGGTCAACGACGAAGAGAAGAAGGCTGGCTGGGCACCGGGCGGCTGGCAGCTGATGGCGGTCGCGCCGAAGCTGAACCGCTTGTACGTGCTGATGCATGACGCCCACGAACCGATGAAGTGGGAAGACCCGAGCAACTTGATCTGGGCCTTCGACCTGAAGACCGGCAAGAAAATCGCCACCCTGGAAACCCCGAGCGCCCCGATCTGGAGCATGCAGGCCACCGGCGATGACAAACCCTTGCTGTTGGGCACCGACGTTGAAGGCGGCTTGCAGATCTTCGACCTCAAGACCAACAAGCACACCGGCAGCATGGCCAAGGTCGCGAAAACCGCGACTCAGGTCATGAGCTACTAAACGAGACTCGGCCATGCAACCAGATCCGATCTTCATCATTGCCAGCGCCATCGCCATCGCGGTGCTGCTGGCCAGTGCCGCGACCCACAAGGTGCGGGCGCCAGCGCGCTTTCGCAAACAGCTTGCCGATTATCAGCTGTTACCCCAAGCGCTGGTGCGCCCGGTCGCCCGGCTGATTCCGCTGCTGGAACTGGCCATTGCCTTCGCCTTGCTGGTGCCGGTCAGCCGACATTGGGCGGCGTTGAGTGCCGCTGGTCTGTTGGCGCTGTATGCCTCGGCCATCGGCATCAACCTGTGGCGCGGTCGTCGCGACATCGATTGCGGCTGTGCCGGCCCTGACCAGGCGCAACCGCTGCGCCCGATCCTGCTGCTGCGCAACGGCGTGCTGGTGGCGCTGGCGCTGCTGGCCAGCGTGGCACCGGCTGCCCGCGACATGTCAGCGTTCGATGCCTTCGTGACCCTGGCTTCCGCCGCCGTCGCGCTGCTCATCTACGCCGCGGCCGATGGCCTGGCGGCGAACTCCCCTCTTCTGCTCAAATTGATTGGTAGGTAATCAAAATGGAAGGCTTGATAGTTTCCAACGTTCTGCTCTGGGTATTGCTGGTGGCCGTGGCGTTCGTCGTCATGGGCCTGGTGCGTCAGATTGGCGTGCTGCACGGTCGTCTGGCCCCGGCTGGCGCGCTGATGATGGACAAAGGCGTGGCCGTCAACGAAGCCGCACCGCAAGTGACCGCTGCCGACCGTCATGGCCGCCCGGTGAACTTCGGTTATGCCGGCGAGAAATCGCAACTGCTGTTCTTCCTCTCGCCGACCTGTCCGATCTGCAAATCGCTGCTGCCGGCGATCAAATCCATCGCCAAGGAACAAGCCAATACCCTCGACGTGGTGTTTGTCAGCGATGGCGACATGGACGCCCAGCAAGCGCTGATCCGCGAACACAAACTGGAAGACGCCACCTACGTGGTCGGCCCGGAAGTGGGCATGACCTACCAGATCGGCAAGCTGCCGTACGCCGCACTGATCGACAAGTCCGGCACCCTGCGCGCCAAAGGCCTGGTGAACTCCCGCGAGCACCTGGACAGCCTGTTTGAAGTGGAACACCTCAAGCACGCCACGTTGCAGCAGTACCTCAATGCTCAGCCTCAAGAGCATAACCCTCACCATCACGACCACAGCCACGGCCATAGCCACTGATAAGGCAGGGAGACCTTCATGAAACTGCTGGATCTGTTGTTCGAGCGCTCCTCGCGCCGTGTTGCCGACACCACTTCGCGCCGCAAACTGCTGGCACGCATGGGCTCGCTGATCGTTGCCGGTGCCGCCCTGCCTGTGCTGCTGCCGCTGGACCGTACCAGCAAGGCGCTGGCCGCCACTGACCCGAAAGCCGGTGACCCTGGCGATCCGAACAGCTGCGACTACTGGCGCTACTGCTCCATCGACGGCTTTCTGTGCAGCTGCTGCGGTGGTTCGGTGACCTCCTGCCCACCGGGCACCGAGGCCTCGCAAGTCACCTGGATCGGCACCTGCCGCAACCCGGCCGACGGCAAGGACTACATCATTTCGTACAACGACTGCTGCGGTAAGCAAAGCTGCGCCCAGTGCGCCTGCACCCGTAACGACAGTGAAGAACCGGCCTACCGTCCGTTCAACAACAACGATGTGAACTGGTGCCTGGCCGCCAAATCGCACATCTACCACTGCACCGTTTCGATCATTCGCGGCGTGGCGGTTTAACGCGATACCGCCGGTTGCCCCACGCAATCGGCGTTTTTTCTTTTGCAGGAGCGAGCTCTGCTCGCGATGGACGTGAACGATAACGCTGGCAGCCTGACACCCCGCGGTGTCCTGTCGTCCATCGCGAGCAGAGCTCGCTCCTACAGGTTTCAGGGCACAACAATAAGAGAGGATCATCATGCGTTCTTTGCTCGTCCTCGGCCTGGCCTGCCTGCTCATCGCCCCGCAGGCATATGCCCGAGCCATCCCCAACCCCAACCAGCACCACGCCCCCGGCAACGAAGAACTGCAAAAGCCGATCGCCGAGGCCAATTACAGCGTCGGCGTGAACTACCAGTTGCAATGCGCCGGCTGCCATTTGGGCGACGGCACGGGTTCGGCGGCCAACGACACGCCGCGGATGAAAGACTTTGTCGGCAATTTCCTGAAAGTCCCGGGCGGGCGCGAATTCCTGGTACGCGTGCCGGGCATGTCGCAGTCGGCACTGAACAATGCGCAACTGGCAGACCTGCTCAACTGGCTGATGCGCGAAGACGGTATGGCGGGCAAGAGCCGACCGGCCGATTACCAGCCTTACAGCGCCGAAGAAGTTGCGGCACTGCGCGCCAAGACCATGCTTAATCTGCCCGGCACCCGTGCCGAGTTGATCAAGGCCATGCGGGCGCAAGGCATCGCCATCGACGATGGCATGAACTACTGAATTTTAGATCGCCGCCAGCCTGAGTGAGCGATAGGCGTCCACTAGCTGCTCCAGGCTGAAGGCGCGATTTCGTCCGCTCGGGTTGGGCAAGATCCACACGGCGGCATTGCCGAAGGTCTTCGCCTGAAGCCCCCACGCCACCTCTCGCTGCCCCGTCAGCGCCGAATACGCCGCCTTGCCAAGAAACGCCACGCAACGTGGTGCGTAACGGGCGATCTTGCGTTCGAAATCCGCCGCTGCCGTGATGAACTCCTGCCGCGACAACTGATCAGCCCGCGCCGTCGGACGTTCGACCACGGCAGTCAAGCCACATTGGTAGTGCAAAATCGTCCGGTCGCTTTCCGGGCTGACTTCATACGGGGTGAAGCCGGCCAGGTGCAAAGTGCGCCAGAAGCGGTTGCCCCGCCCCGCAAAATGATGCCCCTGGCTGGCGGCCAATACGCCCGGGTTGATCCCGCAAAAAATCACCGCAAGGCGTTCGGCCAGAATGTCTTCGAGTCCGCCGCTCACATCGACCTCACCCACCGCAGATGACGTTGACGGCGTTGCGCGCCAGCTCGGTCAATTCATCGAGGGATTTGCCCGCCCGCGCACGGATCGAAATGCTGTGCAGCAACGACGAGCCGAGCACCGCCAGCGCCGTCACATCGACATCGTCGCTCAATTCGCCGGATTCGACGGCCTTGCGCAAACGCACTTCCAGATCGGCATCGAGCCGGCTGAGCCGGTCTGACAACACTGCGCGTATTTCAGGGTCCTCAACCGACTCGGTGGTCGCCGTGCCGATGGCAAAGCAACCGCGCGGCTGGCCCTCGCCCGAGAAATAAATCGACAACTGTCCTTCGTAGAAACGCATCAGTGCCTCGCGCAGCGGCAGTTCGGCGTCCGTCAGCGCGGCCTGCATGTCGGCATGGGCGATGTCCCAGTACTGCTCAAGCGCCTTGATGTACAGCGCATGTTTATCACCGAACGCCGCATAGAGGCTGGGGCGGTTCATGCCGGCCGCCGTGGCGATGCTGTCCAGGGAGGCGCCGGAATAGCCGGTACTCCAGAACACGTCCAGCGCTTGGCGCAGCGCGGTTTGCGGGTCGTAGGCGCGGGGCCGGCCGCGACCTTTGCCTTCTGTCGCTTTATTTTGTGCCATGTCGTACAAAATCCTTGTGAGAAGGAGGATTCGGGGGATATTCTTACATCATCGCACAAAATTAAGGAACCAGAAGTTCCTGTCTTTCACGTTTGTTGAAGCGCAACTCGAACCGGGTATTGCGGCGACGAAACAGGTGCGGCGGAGCCACCCTCCCTACCGCACACGGGTTTGCTTTCTCACGGCAATTATTCGGTTTGAGGTGTATTCGATCATGACCCAACAATTCGACATCCCGGCTGCGCAGACTTTCGAACACCCCGAGCGGATCAGGAAACCCTTCAAGGAAAAACTGCGCCCATGGCTGATGGCAGGCGTACCTGCGCTGTTCGTCGTCATCGGCTATGCCAAGTACGTAGCGGGCGAACCCTTCGTAACGACCGACAACGCCTACGCCCGGGTGGCCAAGGCCTCGATCAATGCGCGGATTTCCGGACAGGTAGTAGAGATCGCGGTCGAAGACAATCAGCCAGTACGCAAGGGTGATGTGCTGTTTCGCATCGACCCCAAGCCACTGCAAATCGCCATCGATCGCGCCGAAGCGCAGCTGAACGTAGCGCGGCTGCGCATCGACGGACTCAAGGCCAGCTATCGACAGCAGCAGGCAGAATTGCAATCGGCCAAAGAGTCGGCGGATTTCGACCAAAAGGAATTCGCCCGCAAAAAAGCCCTGGTCGCGACCGAGTTCGTATCCCGATCCATCTATGAGCGCGCTGACACTGATTTGAAAATCTCGCGGCAACGCATCGCATCCATCGAACAACAGATCGCCAGCACCGTCGTCGCCTTGAATGGCAACCCGAACATCGATGCCGATACGCACCCGACCGTGCGCGAGGCCCGGGCGCAACTCGACGCCGCGCAGTTGAACCTGTCCTATGCCACGGTTCATGCACCTGCCGACGGCATCGTGGCCAAGGTCGACGATCTGCAGGTCGGTAACTACCTCAACAATGGCGCGCCCGCCTTTGCGCTGATTTCCGATCACGAGATTTGGGTCGAGGCCAACTTCCGTGAAACCCAGGTCACGCACATGCGGCCCGGCCAGGAAGCGACCATCCGCATCGACACCTACCCGGATCGCGTGTTCAAGGGCCACGTCACCAGC
This sequence comes from Pseudomonas baetica, assembly GCF_051216495.1. Lineage (GTDB taxonomy): Bacteria > Pseudomonadota > Gammaproteobacteria > Pseudomonadales > Pseudomonadaceae > Aquipseudomonas > Aquipseudomonas baetica_B. The sequence goes on from NZ_JBPKAM010000062.1 coordinate 9,203, forward strand.
ATGAGCCCCGGTGCCGGTTCGGACTTCGCCATGCTGCCGCCGGAAAACGCCACCGGCAACTGGGTCAAGGTTGTGCAGCGGGTGCCGGTGCGCCTCGAACTGGATGACGCCGACCCTGCCCTGCCGTTGTTTTCCGGCACCAGCGCCACGGTCAAGGTCGACACTGGTTACCGCACGCCAAGGTGGCACCCGCTCAAGTCGCTGTTGACCGCAGGTAACTGGTGATGAACGCCACCTCGACGGGAACCCCAAGCGCGGGCGCGGCGAATTCGCTGAGGTTCGCCGCCCTGCTGGCGACTTACATGCAGTCGGCGAACCTGCCGCTGCCGAACGCGGTGCTCCGATTGATCCAGGGCAGCCTGTCGATGACCGACGACCAGGCCGGCTGGATCTTCACCGCGTACCTGGCCGCCAGCGCCATCACCCTGCCGATTGCCCAATGGCTCGCCGCGCGCTTTGGCCTGAAGCGGGTGTATCAAGCCGCCCTGGCGTTCTTCATGCTGGGCCTGCTGCTTGGTACAGCGTCCAGCACACCGCTGGAATTCATCGGCGCTCGCGTCCTTCAGGGGTTGGCTGCGGGTGTATTGGGGCCGCTTTCCATGGCGATTGCCCTGGAAACGCTGCCAGCCGAAAAACGTATGAAGTTTGGCGCGACACTGACGGCCGTTGTACTGCTGGGCATCGCCACCGGTCCGAGCATGGGTGGCTGGATCGCCGAGCATTTCGACTGGCGCCCGATCTTCTACATCAGCCTGCCGCTGTCGGCCTACATCTTCCTGGTGATGGCGCTGTTGCTGGCCGAGAAGAAAGCCGACAAAGCGCCTGCGTTCGATTTCTTCGGCTTTGGCAGCTTCACGCTGGCGATGATCAGCCTGCAAATGCTGTTGGACCGTGGCGAACGCATGGACTGGTTCGACTCGCCGGAAATCTGGATTGAGGCGCTGACCTGTGGGCTGGGGTCGTACTTGTTCCTCGTCCACGTGTTGACCCGAAAGGTGCACTTCTTCAACAAGCGCCTGCTGCGCGATCGCAACTACGTGCTGTCGACGATCATTTTTTTCGCCATCGGTTTCGTGCTGCTGTCGACCATGGCCCTGACCTCGCCGATGCTCGATGAAATTCTCGGCTACCCGCCCGACACCACGGGCGCCCTGACCCTGCCACGCGGTGCGGGCATGGTCGGTGCGTTCCTGCTGGCCGGGCGCATGCCCGAGCGTTTTGACCGCCGACTGCTCGTTGCGGCAGGCGTAGGCCTGGTGATCTATGCCAACTGGCAGATGCTCGGTTATACGCCGTTGATGGACTGGCCGCCGGTGGCGATTGCCGGTGCCATCCAGGGAATCGGCATCGGCCTGTCGATGGCAGCGCTGGCCAAGGTGGCGTTCAGCACCCTCGACCCTGCGCTGCGCCCGGAAGCCACCGGTCTTTACAACCTGTTGCGTGCCTACGCCAGCACCCTGGGCGTGGCCGTGGTGCAGATCTACTTCTTCAACAACACCCAGGCAATGCACTCGGCGCTGGTGAGTAACGTCACGCCCTTTCGCGCCGCCGCGCATTTCGGCACGGCGTCGCTGCCACTGCCGGCACTGGAAGGGTTGAACCACTTGGTCACCCACCAGGCCGCGTTCATCGCGGTGGTCGACCAGTTCAAGATTTTGATGGTGGCGATGCTCGTCGTGAGCCCGCTGGTTGTTTTTCTTCGCAAACCCGCTGCGACCCATTCGTGATTGTGGAGTGTGCCCAATGAAATCCAGTCATCTGTTCCAAACGCCATTCCCGGGCAAACTCGGTGCACTGTCGGTGTTTGTTTTCCTGGCCGCCTGCACCGTCGGGCCCGACTTCAAGACCCCGACCGACAGCACCTCGCAGCACTACGATCCACAGGCCGAGCAACGCCTTGGCCAGGCCGGCGAGCAACGCATCGAATTCGGCAAGCACATCACCGGTCAATGGTGGTCGGCCTTGCGCTCGCCCAAGCTCGATCAGGTCATGCACCGGGCCATCGACGGCAACCTTGAGCTGGTTGCCGCCGACGCCACCATCCGCCAGGCGTCCTCTTTCGTCGCCGCGGCCGAAGGCGCGCTGTATCCGCAGGTCGACTTCGGCGCCACGGCCGGTCGACAACGGGTGCACACCGCCAAAGAGCCTTCGGTCTCCAACTTCTATGCGATCGGGCCACGGGTTGGTTTCGACCTGGATGTGTTCGGCGGCAACAAGCGTCAGGTCGAAGCACAGCAAGCCTTTACCGATCTGCAAAAACGCCGTTACGACGCCGCTTACTTGAAGCTGACCAGCGATGTGGCCAGTCAGGCCTTGCTGGTGGCGTCAGCCAATGCGCAAATCCAGGCCGTGGAAAAGCTGCTGGCCAACGACAGCCGAAACCTCGAACTGGTGCGCGCGGCGCATCTCAACGGCACCACCACGCAGATCGATGTGTCACTGGCCGAAACACGGCTTGCCCAGGACCGCACGCTGTTGCCGCCCCTGGCCCAGCAGCGTGATGCGGCGCAGCATGCGCTGTCGATCCTGACCGGCAAAGGCCCCGCCGACTGGACCCCGCCGTCGTTCGAGCTGGCTGACTTCACCTTGGCCAATGTGCCCGTGACCTTGCCATCGGAGTTGGCCCACGCTCGTCCGGACGTGCAACAAGCCGAGGCCGAGCTGCACATCGCCAGCGCCGCCGTGGGCGTGGCCACCGCCAATCTCTATCCGAAGGTGACGCTGTCCGCCTCCCTGGCCCAGGCCGCTTCCGGTAATGGTGGCGCGGCATTGTGGGGCTTCGCGGCGGGCATCGCCGGTCCGATTTTCAATGGCGGCACGCTCCAGGCTGAACGCCAGGCCGCCATCGAGGGCTACAACGCGACACTCGCCGACTACCAGCAGACCGTCATCAGCTCGTTCGGCCAGGTCGCCGACACCTTGCAAGCCATCAACCATGACGCCGAGGAATTCCGGGCCCAGGAAGATGCGTTGCGCGCCGCCGACACCAGCTTGCGTTTGAACCAGCAAGCCTATGCCCAAGGAGAGAACAGCATCCTTCAAGTGCTGGAGGCCGAGCGTGCCTATGAGCAGGCCTTGCTCGGCCATATCCGGGTGCAGACGGCACAGCACCTCGACACGGTTCAGTTGTTCGTGGCGCTGGGCGGTAACTCCGCCGGGGTGTTCGAGCAGCGCGTCGCCAACCGCGATTTGCCCACCACATTGTAGGAGCGAGCCTGCTCGCGATGAGCGTGAGAGCACCGCGTTTAGCCAGCTAACACGCGTAATCGTTAACGACCATCGCGAGCAAGCTCGCTCCTACAGACAGCGAAATTTTCGGAACCTATTTGAAAGTGGAGTCAAGACATGTCCTATGAAGCCTTTCACGATGACCTTCGCGATACCGCCTTTGCGCTGAACAACGGCGCGGGAAAGATGCCCGCCGCAGGCTTCGGCACACTGTTCAAAGACCTCAGCGTCACCACCCAGGCGATCACCCACGCACTGGAAGCCGGGTTTCGGCATTTCGATTGTGCCGAGCGTTATCGCAATGAAGTAAGCGTGGGCGTTGCCCTGCAAGCCTTTATGGACGCAGGTAAGGCGCGGCGCGAAGAGCTGTTCATCACCACCAAACTGTGGAACACCAACCACCGTCCCGAGCGCGTGCTGCCGGCCTTTGAAGCCAGTTGCCGACGGCTTCAAGTGGATTACATCGACTGCTATCTGATCCACACGCCTTTTGCCTTCAAGGCTGGTGACGATCAGGATCCCCGGGACGTTTTCGGCCATGTCCAGTACGACTCCGGCGTCACCCTGATCGACACCTGGCGGGCACTGGAGTCGCTGGTGGATGAAGGTCGCTGCAAGTCCATCGGCTTGTCCGATATCACCCTGGAGGCGCTGAAAGAAATCGTTGCCGTGGCGCGGATCAAACCCGCCGTGGTGCAGGTCGAGTCCCACCCCTACCTGCCGGAATGGGAACTGCTGGAGTTTTGCCAACAGCACGGCATCATCGTCTTGGCCTTTGCCCCGCTCGGCCATGGCATGGAACCGAACGTGCTGGAAGAACCGGTGATCACCGGCATCGCCCGACGCGTGCAAAAATCACCGGCGCAAGTGGCCCTGGCGTGGGCGGTGCAACGCGGCGTGGCGTTCCTGACCACCTCGGCCACCCCGAGCCACATTCAGGAAAACCGCGACATTTCCACCCTGCCCCACCGAGCCATGCATGAAATCCGTCACGACATCACCACCCGGATTCGCTTTAACTCGGTGGTCGAAACCGGTGTCCCCGGGTTCATTCCCCGGAAAATTTGAGACCTGACACTGGAGCGTCGCTTCACAACAGCCGCTCCCCTTGAGGTAACACCGATGGATGTTTTCCAGACCATGCGTTTTTTCATGGCCGTCGCCCAGAGCCGCAGCTTCACGGCAGCGGCCCAGTTGCTCGATACCACCACGACCAACGTCTCCAAAGCCGTGTCGAGCCTGGAGACCCGGCTGCAAACGCGTCTGATCAACCGCACGACCCGGCGCCTGGCGTTGACCGAAGCCGGTACGCGGTATTTGCAGCGTTGCGAGAAAATTCTGGAAGAGGTGCGTGAAGCTGAACAGGAAGCCGGTACGGCGCAGATCACCCCCGTTGGCCGCTTGAAGATTCACGCAATGTCGGCCATCGGCAATCACTATGTGATCGATGCCATCGCCAAATACCGCGAAACCCATCCCTCGGTCCTGTTTGACCTGACCTTGACCAACCGGCTGCCCGATCTGCTGGAGGAAGGCTATGACATGTCCATCGTGCTGGCCCGGGACCTGCCCGACTCGGGGTTCGTCGCTCAGCGCCTGGGCATCACCTACAGCATCCTCTGCGCCTCGCCGGCGTACCTGAAGAAACGCGGAACGCCCGACACGCCGGAATCGCTGCGCGAACATGATTGCCTGAGAATCGTGAACACCCCCATGCCCACCGAGCATTGGGCATTCGAAGGGCCGCAAGGCACGGAGACCATCAACACCCCGGCGTCACCGTTCCAGATCAACACCGCCGACGCCATGACGGTCGCGCTCACCCACGGCATGGGCATCGGCATCCAGCCTGTGGCATCCGCCGTTGCCGGCCTGAAGTCCGGCACGCTGGTGCGGGTACTGCCGCACTATCAATTCGAAGAGTTGGGCCTGTTCGCCATCTACCCCTCACGAAAGTTCGTCGATGCAAAAATAAAAACCTGGGTGGAGTTCCTGAAGGACTACATACCCGGGTTGTTGGCTGCCGATGAAAAAATTGTCTGCTCGTCAAAAAACATCTGAGTGAAACGCACCGCCTGGATGGAGTGTCGACCCTCCATCTTCCGCACGGTAATCAACCGTTCGAACAGCCGTTACCCATGATCTGGTACTGCACCACGTGGCGTTGGCCTTTTGAGTCTTCGTAAGTCATTTGCGCCGGTACCGGGCCACATTCGTTGGGGACATCGGATACGGCAATGACCTTCTTGATGTCCAGGTGCGAGCCGTAGGTGTAAGTCTCGACAGGGGATTTGTTTTCTTCGGCAAAGGCTTGGGCGCCGAGGCAACTGAAGGCAAGGAGGATTGCGATTTTGGAGATGTTCATGCTGTTCACCGTCTCGTTGGTAGGTTTGGTAGAGACGATGCTAGGGCTTTGGGACGGGGCTAAACAGTGAGGTGTTGGACATACACTGTTGTCAAAATGCGTGGGAATAGAACGACAGTTCGCTCCCTCGATTGACGTCCTGAATGTAGGAGCTGCCGCAGGCTGCGATCTTTTGATCTTGCTTTTAAAAGATCGCAGCCTCGTTGCACTCGATAGCTCCTACACGGATTGTGATCAGGCGGCTGTTGCCTTGAGTGACTCACGACGCTGAGCAAGCTCCGGCATCACATCCGGCGCTGGCGTCCAGGCCGGCACGCTCGGCATCTCCTTGCGCAAGCTGTGGAGCAAGGTATACGACATCACCAGCAGCAACATGGCAATCGGCAACCCGGCGGCAATACTCGCCATCTGAATCGCTTTCAACCCGCCGGCCAGCAACAACCCCGCCGCAATGGCCCCTTCCAGAATGCACCAGAGCAACCTGATCCAGTTCGGCGGATTGGTGCTGCCCAACGCGCACAGGGTGCACAACACCTGGGTCCCGGCATCCGCCGTGGTGACAAAATGCACACCGAGCAGGACACACACAAGAATCGACAGTGCCGCGCCAATGGCCTGGCCATCCAGCGTTTGCAACAAGGTGAACATCGCCGCCGTGGTTTCTTTCTTGGTGGCGAGCAATACCGTGCCGCCTTCGAACTTCGGCTGCTCCTGTGTAACGCCTTGGGTTGCAACAGACGCCTGGTAAGCCTGACGGTCCTGTTGCTCATGCTTCAGCGCCGCACCACCGAACACCGACATCCACAAAATGGTCACCATGGTCGGCACCACCAGCGCTCCGATAACCAGCTCACGGATGGTCCGGCCTTTGGAAATGCGCGCAATGAACAGGCCAACGAACGGGCCCCAGGTCATCCACCATGGCCAGTAGAACGCCGTCCACCAGTTTTGCCATTCGGTGTCTTTCTGGGTGTCCATCCAGAAACTCAGGCCGACGATGTTTTGCACATAGTCGCCGGTGGACTCGAACATCAGGTTGAGAATGTAACGGGTCGGCCCCAGAGCCAGTACTGCAAACATCAAAATGAAAGACAGGTACATATTCAGCGTGGAGATGCGCTTCATGCCTTTGGACAAACCGGCGACCAGCGAAATACACGCCACAACACTGACAAACAGAATGATGGATAACTGCAGGGCAACACTGACCGGCACACCAAAAACATTATGCAAACCGGTATTGATTTGAACGACGCCCAAACCCAGTGACTGGGAAACACCGAAGGCCGTAATCACCACACCCATGATGTCGACGACATGACCGATCCAGCCATAGATACGGTCGCCAATCAACGGATACAGCAGCGATCGAAGGGCCAGCGGCAAGCCTTTGCGATAGGCGAAGTAAGCGAGGCTCAGGCCGATCATGGAGAAGATCGCCCAAGGGTGCAGGCCCCAGTGGAACAGCGTGATACGCATCGCCAGGGTTGCCGATTCATCGGTCAAACCCTTGGAAAACGGGTTGTCGGCGTAGTGCAGCATCGGTTCGGCCACCGACCAGAAAATCAGGCCGATGCCCATTCCGGCACTGAACAGCATCGCAATCCAGGAGGCGAAACTGAATTCGGGCCGGTCATGTTCACCGCCCAGCTTGAGGTTGCCGAAGCGGCTGATGGAAATGTACAGCAACAAGCCGAGTACGCCACTGATCAGGGCGAGGTAATACCACTTGAAGTTGTGCAGGATAAAGGCCGAAGCCGTTTCAAAGGCCTTGGCGGCCTGCTCGTCTTTAAAGGCACAAAATAGAACGAATATGATCACGCCCACGATGGAAGCGACCGTCACATTCGGATTGAGGCCTTTTAATACGCCGGATTGCGCACGCATTGTTTTCCCCTTTTGTTTTTGTTTAAGGGTTTAGTTACTGTTCCGCAGCACTTGTCTGCAGGTTGATTCCGGACTATCTCGGTGCTGGCAGCATGGCCAAGATGATTGAATTGCTACCCTCGCTCAAACCATATTTAGTCACCGACTCATGAGAAAAACGCATCAATAAAATCAGCCTGAACACACAGAAAAAACTGTAGGAGCGAGCATGCTCGCGATGGTCGTCAACGATGACGCTGGCGGCCTGAATGCCCGCGGTGGCCCGGCGTTTTTCGCGAGCGAGCTCGCTCCTATAGAGGTGCGCGTGTATTGCAGTTCAATCGCTCGGCTCGGCTATCGTCACCAGGTTGGAACTGGCAATTCCGTTCGGCGTCACCGGGTGCTGCAACGGCGCATCCTTTTGCAGGTGCTTGCCCGTGACTTTTGCCTGGCCCACGCACAGCGCGAGCAACAGCGCACTGCCGGCATAGAACCCATAGAAACTCGGCGCGGCGAAGTACTCCATCAGCGCCCCCGCGATCAGCGGGCCGATACAGGCGCCGACGCCGAAGGTGATCAACAGCATTCCCGAGAGCGACACGCGTAAGCCAGGCTCCATGTTGTCGTTGGCCAACGCCACGCCCAGCGGGTACAGGCAGAATTGCAAAAAGCCAATGCCCGCGCCGAACCCGAGCAAGGTGGCAAACGAAGGGGTCTGGTTGAATGCCAACGGCAGGCTGATGACGATCAGCAACAGCGCCACGGCACGGATCAGACTGGCACGGGGCAAGCGATCCGAGAGCCAACCCAGGGGCAACTGCGCCAACAACCCTGCGCCGATGGACAAGGCCATGAACTGACCGACCTGCGCCGTGGCCAACCCCTGCTTGCTCGCATAGATTGCGGCCAGGCCGTAGAAACTGCCATTGAGCATTCCCGACACCAGAATGGTCACCAACGACTGGGGAATCCTGCGCAGGAAAAGGCGCAGGTCAATCGATGCCGCCGGCACCGCCGTCGGGTGCATGCTGCGGGTCAGGGCCACCGGCACCGAACCCAGGGCGAAGACCATGGCCACGCCCAGCAGCACGTGAATGCCCAACCCTTCATCCAGACTCAGGGCCAGATTGCCGAGCATCATGCCGACGTAACTGGCCACCATGTACAGCGACAGGACCCTGCCGCGCTGTTCGGTCTTGGCCTGGTCGTTGAGCCAGCTTTCCAGCACCATCAGCTGGCACATCATTGCCAGTCCTACCAGCGCCCGCAGCACCAGCCAGAACGGCAGCACAGTGCTGAATTCATGGGCCAATACCGCCGACGCGATGATCCCGGCACAGGCGGAAAAAGTGCGGATGTGCCCGACTTGCGCGATCAGGCTGCGCCCGACCCAACCGCCCAGCACCATGCCCAGGGCATTGGCGGCCATCAACGCACCGCCTGCGGTTTCCGATGCGCCCAGCACGTTCAGGCGCAACGCCAGCCAAGTCATCAGCAACATCGATCCCATCTGCATCATCAGGCTGGCCAGATACAGCGCGCCGAACGTCTTCGTCAGTCCAAACACGGTGCCGATTCCATAAAAATAAAAAGGCTAAACCTGTGGTGAGGGGATCTATCCCCTCACCACAGAGTTGGTTCAGCTCAGGCCGTGAAGCTCTTTCCAGTTGCCCGGATGCACGACATAGCCGAACAACGCATGCCCGCCGTACACCAGCTCGGTTCCCTCGGGAATCCACAGCAACTGGCCGGGCGTGACCTGGAACAACTCGTCGCCGACCTGCAGCTCGAAGCAGCCTTCGATGACGAAAATCACTTCGTCATACAGCACAGTCCAGGCCACCTGCGCCCCTTCCCAACGCGCAAAGCCCACGCCGATGTTCGGCGAGATTTCATTGCTCAGGGCCCGGGCCACGTAGGCGGTGCCGGGTGGGCCGCCGCGAAACGTGAAATCCAGATCCTTGTGGTCGACGCGCAGTACCCGGCCCTTGCCTTTGCCCGGCGCACTCATAGTTCGCTCCGGCTGTTCCAGGCCGCCAGATGAATGCGCGAACGCACACCCAGCCCCAGGAAAGGCTCCGGCGGGTTGAGCGACGGCATGCCCGTCACCGCACGAATGTCGTTCAACTGCGCGCTATCGGCCCCTACGGCGAGGTCCGCCAGCAAGGTGCCGGAGATCGTGCCCCACGCCGCGCCAACACCGTTGTCGCACGCGGACGCATGCACACCCGGCTCCAGCTCGCCGAAGAAGTTGGTGAAGTTGCGCGAGATCGCGTACACCCCGCCCCAGGTGTGAGTGAACGGCACGTCGGCCAACTGCGGGAAGCGCGCCTTGAAAGCCTTGCGGTGAGACTCGCGGATCTTCAAACGCATACCGTCGCTGGTGCTGCGGCCGTACTTGGGCACGTGCTTGTAGGTGTTGCGAATGATCAGGCGACGGTCCTGGGTCATGCGCACCGTGGTCCCGGCGTGGTCAGCCGGGGTCAGGCCCCAGTCCAGTTGCCCGCCATAGGTGGCCAGTTCCGCATCGGTCAGCGGACGCGTCCAGCTGGCGAAGGTCATCACCGGCAGCAGGCGGTTACGCAGATAGCCGAACTCCTGGGTGAAGATACTGGTGCCCAGCAGCAGTTGTGGCGTGCGGATCACACCGTTGGTGCCATGCAGAATCCAGCCGCCACGTCCGTCACGCTCCAGTTGCTGGATAGGCGATTCCTGCAGCAACTCGACATTGTCCGGCAACGAGCGCGCCAGGCCCGTGACCAGCGCCGCCGGTTGCATCAGATAGCATCCGGGGGTGTAGATCGCACCGCTGTAATGCCGGGTACCCAGTACGCCGGCCAGCTCTTTGGAGTCGACCCGGCGGAAGGGTTCGCCCAGGTCGGTCATCAAGCGTTCGAAGTGATCCAGGTACGCCATGCCACGGGGGCCGACCGCACCCTGATATTTGCCGGCATGGGACCACTGGCAATCGATGCCGTGGGTTTGCACCAGCCCCTGCAACTGCGAGATGGCCGAGCGGTTGAGCGACAGCAAACGTTGCTTGTGCGCGGGGTCCGGATGCTCCAGGGCGAACTTGTGGGGCAAGTCGATGACGAACCCGGAGTTGCGCCCGGAAGCGCCATGGGCGACCCGTTGCGCATCCACCAAAATGATGCGCGCTTCGGGGTGATGCTGGGCCAGGCGACGGGCCGCCGCCAGACCGGCAAAGCCCGCCCCCACCACCGCATAGTCGGCACGCTGCTCACCGGACAAACGCTTGCACGCCGGTTGCTCGGGCAGGGCTGCGTACCAGCCGCAGCTCGCATCGTCATAAGGCAAATTGATTGTTTTTTTCATGTTTGAAGCCTCAGGCGACCGCCTGCTGAGTGTTCTGACAGGACTGCAGCAATGCGCTGCGCTGCGTTTGTGCTTGACGCCCCAGCAGGACAAAACCGTTGAGCCTGCCCTCGGCGTCATGGAAGCTGGCGCTCAATCCGTCTGGCGTCGGCGTGCATCGCCATTGACCTTCACCGGCCATTGCCGGTGCCAACAGGCACAGCGGCGCGGCCGGGGTTTTCACCGTCACCGGCATCAACGGGTAATCGACGGCAGTGGGTTGACCGAGCAAGGTTTTGCAGAGGGCCTGAATGCCTTGATTGATCGGCGCCAGGTACGGCAGCAACTGACCGTCGATCTCGATGCAATCGCCCAGGGCGTAGATACCCGGCACCGAGGTTTGCAGCTGGGCGTTGACTTGAATGCCCCGCCCGACCGCCAGGCCAGCACTTTGCGCCAGACTCAGATCAGGACGCAGCCCGACCGCCGATAACACGAGGTCAGCTTCAAGGGTCTGGCCACCCGCGAGCTTCAGTTGATAGCCCTGCCCGCTCGATTCGATGGCGTCCACGGTGTTCTGCAGGTGCCACTTGACCCCCAGCTCGCCCAGCGCGTTCTGCAACACCTGCCCCGCTTCCACCGGCAACAGTCGCTCCATCGGCCAGCGGCCCAGGCCGATGACGTCCACACTGAAGCCGTTGTGAGCCAGATCATTGGCGAACTCGCAGCCGATCAGGCCATCACCCAGAATCGCGACACGCCGCACGCCGATCAGGCGCTCGCGGAAGCCGTGGTAGTCCTGCAGGTTGTTGACGCTGACCATCGCCGCCGTCTCGCCCTTGATCGGCAGGCGGATCGGTTGCGCACCGCTGGCGATCACCAACTGGCCGTACTCCATGTCACCGAAGCTGGTGTGCAAGCGTCGCTTGGCGCTATCGATGCCCTGTACCTTGCAGTGGGGATAGACGCGGATATTCAAGCGCTGCTCAATGGCCAGGGGTGGTTCGCCGGACAACGCCTCGGCGCTTTTACCCTGGGACAATCCAATCGACAGCGCCGGTTTCGAATACAGGTGCCCGGACTCCTGGGTCAGCACACGGATTTCGACCTTCGGGTCCGCCTTGCGCAACGCCTGGGCCAGGCCATAACCGGCGTAGCCGCTGCCGATGATGACGATCGGCCCGCACGGCAACGCAGCGACAACAGGCACTGCCACCGCCAATGGCGGCGTGCTGACCGGCATGCTGACCGCAGCAGCTGCCTCGGTGTACTCGCTGATATCGAGCATCTCGAAATCAGCCTTGCCGACGTGGCACTCAGGGCAAACCCAATCCTCGGGCACATCTTCCCAACGCGTGCCAGCGACGATGCCATCCTCGGGCCAGCCCAGCGCCTCGTCGTAAATCAGACCGCAAACGATGCAAAGCCAAGTCTTGAACATGCTGTTCACTCCCCGGTGATCCGGATCGCCACGTTTTTGGTGCGCACGTAGCTATACAAGGCTTCCTGACCCTTTTCCCGGCCGAAGCCCGACAAGCCGACCCCGCCAAATGGCGTCTCGATGCCACCGGCGTACCATTCGTTGACGAATACCTGCCCGGATTTCAGGCGACGGGTGCAGCGCATGGCGCGGCTGATGTCCTGGGTGAACACGCCCGCCACCAGACCGAAATCAGTGCCGTTGGCGATGGCGATGGCTTCTTCCTCGGTGTCGAACGGCATGATCGCCAACACCGGTCCGAACACTTCTTCCTGGGCGATACACATGTCTGGCGTGACGTCGCGGAACACGGTCGGGCGCATGAAATGCCCGGCGCGATCAGCGAAGGCTTCGCCACCGGTGACCGCGACGGCGCCGTCTTCCACGGCACGTCGGCACAAGGCTTCGATACCCGCCAGTTGCCCGGCGCTGACCACCGGCGTGAGGTCGGCGTCGTCCTGCCCCAGGCCGACACGGAGCCCCTCAGCCATGGCCACCACTGCCGCGACCACCTCTTCATAAATCTCGCGCTGTACCAGCAGCCTCGACATCGCCGAACAGACCTGGCCGGCATTAAAGAAAATGCCCGACCGGACGCTCGCCAACAGTTGCTCACGATCGGCATCGGCGAAGGCTATTGCCGCCGACTTGCCACCCAGCTCCATCACACTCGGAATCGCATGTTGTGCCGCATCGCGCAAAATCGACTGGCCGGTTGGCACGGAGCCGGTGAATACGATCTGGTCGACGCCACGATGGCTGACCAGGTGCGAGCCGACTTCACGGCCACGACCGCAAATCAAGTTGACCGCGCCGTCCGGCAGGCCGGCCTTGGCAATGGCGCGGATCAGCACGCACATGCCCAGCGGCGACAGCTCGGGCGACTTGATGACTACCGCGTTACCGGCCGCCAGGGCCGGTGCCAGCGAGCGGGCGCAGATCGATACCGGGAAGTTCCACGGTACGATCTGTGCCGATACGCCCATCGGGTCGTACAGGGTGAAGTCCATGTAGCCGTTGCCCAGCGGGATCGAGGTGCCCTCGATCTTGTCCGCCATGCCGGCGTAGTACTCGAAGTAGCGTGCCGCCTCGATGAACTCGTCCTTGGCATCGATCAGGCGCTTGCCGTTTTCCTGGCACAGCACCCAGGCGCCCTCGTCCGCCACCGCACGAATTTCCTCGGCGATGCGTAGCAGCCACGTGACTCGTTGCGCGGGACGTGCCCGGGTCAGCTCGCCGCTGTCGGCGCAACGACGGGCTGCCTGCAAGGCGCGTTCGGCATCCTCCACGGTGGCCTGGGCGATGGTCGCCAGCGGCTCGGCGGTGCCTGGGTTGTTGACCGTCAGGCGCTGGATGCTGTCGACCCATTGCCCATCGATGTAGTTGAGCCAGTGAGAGGCTATCGGATACATGGCACCGCTCCTCAGGCTTTTTCAGTGGTGGCGAGCAACTGACGCGCGGCCCACTGGTGGAAGAAATGCGTCGGGATGTCCATTTCCGGAGAGAACGCGCCGCCCTTGTAACCTGGGGAGTAGCGACCTTTCTGCATGCCTTCGACCGAGCTGATGTCTTCGGCGAACACCACTTTCCAGGATTCCAGGATCGCATCGCGGCAGGCGCTGAACTCCTCGCTGCTCGCGGCTTCATCGCCGACGTAGAACAGGCGCAGGTGCTCGATGGTGCGGCCCGGCGAAACCGGCTCAAGCTGCATGGCGAAGGCATGGTCAGCCTGGATGCCCAGCAAAACGTTCGGGAAAAAAGCCACGTACTCGGCATTGCGCAGGCGGTCCAGCGGCCAGCTCGGGAACTTCGGCAAGTGAGTGCCGGCCACGTCCGACAGGTTGTAGGCGTAGCTGCCCTGACCCGAGAAGTGTTCGCCGACGATGATGTTGTAGTGGTCTTCCAGGCGCGAGTAGGAGTTCAGGCTCGGGTGCACCCACGGCAGGTGGTAGGCCTCGCAGTAGTTCTCGACAGCCAGTTTCCAGTTGCAGTTGATGTCCAGCACGGTGGCGTCATGGCCCGGGCGGCGGCTCAGCAGGCTCATGCCGTCTTCGCCCAGGAACTGGCTCCAGCGCTCGGTCAACGGCGCGAGCATCTCTTCGAGCGGCTGTGCATCCCCGGACAGGTTGATGAACACCATGTCCATCCAGATCGCGCTGCGGATGGCTTTCAAGCCGTGTTTTTCGCAGGCGAAACGCTCGTCCTTGTGCTGGTCGATGCCGCCAACGTGAGGCGTACCGCGCAGGCCGCCATTGAGGTCGTAAGTCCAGGAGTGGTACGGGCAGCGGATCACGCCCTGCACTTCCCCAGCTTCTTCCACCAATTTCATGCCGCGATGGCTGCACACGTTATGGAACACCTGCACCAGGCCTTCGCGGTTGCGCATCAGCAGCAGCGGCAGGCCCATGAAGTCCACAGGCTTGACCGAACCGGCCTTGGCCAAATCGCTGGCGAAACCGACGCAGGCCCAGGTTTTACCCATAACCTGATCGCGCTCGAGTTCGAAGTAACGTTGCTCGGTGTAAAACTCGTTACTCAGGCCGGTCGCTTCGTGGATCGGGTTGAGGACGGTTTCGAGGTTCTGTACTGGAATTTGTTGGAGGGTGGTCATTATTGTTTTCCCCTGCTGGGCACGGTCTGGATTGATCGGCCGGCTCGCTGGCCAGGTCCGCTGGCGGCAAGTGTCGGAAAACGAGAGGGGGGTCGACAAACGATATTTCGGGAGGGATTCATGACTTTTGATCATGAATAACAAACTGTAGGAGCGAGCATGCTCGCGAAAAACCCAAAGGCAACTCGGGGCATCAGGTTGCCCGCGTTATCGTTGACCTCCATCGCGAGCAGGGCTCGCTCCTACAGGGGGGTGTTATTTGTTTGCGGGCGGTGTTGGCAGTTGATTCATCAACCAACTGCGAAAGCGCTTCACACTCTGCCGCATGCCACCACGGGACAACGGCTCAAGCAGGCAGAACTGCGCATCGGTACGCAAAGTCGCCTCCAGCGGCCGCACCAGCGCACCGCCTTGCAGGTAGTCCTCGACCAGGTTCGACCAGGCCAGTGCAACGCCCTGCCCATTGAGGGCCGACTGGATCACCATCGAGTAACTGTTGATATTGATCCGGCGCTTGGGCTCGACGTTTTTCAGCCCCTGGCTTTGCAGCCAGTCGGCCCAGCCAAGCCAGTCACGTTGCGGGTCGTCGAGTACCAGCCAGGTACAGGCCGATAGATCCGCGGGCGTGGTCAAGTCGGGATGCTTGGCCAGATACGCCGGGCTGCACACCGGATAGACCTCTTCGGAAAACAGCGGAGTGACCTGCATGTCGCGGGGCGGCGTGCTGCAGTAATACAACGCCAGGTCACAATCCAGGCGGGAGAAATCCTTGACCTGGTCATGGGCGATGATGCGCAGGTCGATCTCTTCGTTTTCCCGTTGAAACTCGGTCACTTTGGGCAACAGCCACAGCGATGCCATGGCCGTACTGGTCGCCACGGTCACTTGCTCGGCCCCCTTCCAGTGACGGATTTCACCCGTGGCCTGGGCCACTTGCATCAAGGCGGCGCGAACCGTTTCGTAATACTGACTGGCGGCCGGACTCAGGTGAATCGTGCGGGTCGTGCGTTCGAACAACACCTTGCCCAGGTAATCTTCGAGCAGCCGTACCTGGCGGCTGATTGCACCTTGGGTCACGTTCAATTCTTGCGCGGCCAGGGTAAAACTCAAATGGCGCGCAGCGGCTTCAAACGCGACCAGGCTATTGAGTGGCGGCAGTGGGTGGATTTTCATACAGGCAAGGTCACGTCGTTGTTTTGGTTTTATCGCGGGAGTTTAGTCCTTGGCGTGGGTGGTGGACAGCGGCTGTCTCCGGTGGGTTTAAGGATTGGGTGTATATTCATTAATTGAGTGATGGCGACCTATGGTTCCGCCCTTACGGCGAGTCACTTGGAAGAGCCCCAAGTAACCAAGGGCTCTTGCCCCTTTCGTTCGGTGCCTCGCTTAGGCTCGGCATACCCTCGCTCCGGTCCTGCTCCGTGGGCCCGCCGCCATCGGCCATCCATGGCCGGGGGCGGCTAAACCGGCATCCATGCCGGTTTGCCCACTGCGCAGAACCTCCACTCGGCCTCTCGATGGGGCAAGAAGATCAAAAGCCAAAGCAAAAGCGAGGCGGCCTGACAGCCGACCTGGCTTTCGCGGATGTACCCAATCCCCTTGTGGGAGCTGGCTTGCCAGCGATGGATGTTCAGACACCGCGTTCATTCAGACAGCCTGCGTTTTAGTTGACGACCATCGCAGGCAAGCCAGCTCCCACAGGGGAATGCGTTCACTTGAGGCTAGGTCGGCTGTCAGGCCGCCTCGCTTTGGCTTTTGATCTGGGCGTCCCGTTGAACCACGATGGCCGAACGCAGGCATTGGTCCGTGGGTAAACCGGCAGGACGCCGGTTTAGCCGCGCTGGGCCAGGGATGGCCGATGGCGGCGGGCCCACGGAGCAATGCCGGAGTGAGGGCATGCCGAGCCTAAGCGAGGCACCGAGTGGTGGGGCAAGAGCCTTTTGGTTACTTTTGGGCTCCTTTCAAAAGTGACTCGCCGTAAGGGCGAAACCATAAGTGGCCGTTACCGAGGCAACGGATATGTACACCACCTACGCCCGTGAAGCCTCTTTCAGATTTACCTGCAAGGAAGCACCCGTCACCGCTGTAGGCGCAAACACCATCTCAACCTTCTCCTCCACTACCTCCCCATTCAACGCCTTATGCATCTTCACCGTATCCAACGCCCCCACCCACTTCGCAATCGCCATGGTCCCCACCCCATTGCCAATGGTATTGGTGATCGCCCGCGCCTCCGACATGAAACGATCCACCCCCAGCAACAACACCATCCCCGCCACCGGAATCGTCCCGAGAGACGACAACGTCGCCGCCAAAATGATGAACCCGGAGCCAGTAACACCCGCCGAACCCTTGGAGGTGAACATCAATACCGCCAGCACGATCAATTGATCGGTCAGGGTCAGCGGCGTGTTGGTCGCCTGGGCAATGAAGATCGCAGCGATGGTGTAATAAATCGCCTGCCCATCCGGATTGAAGGTCAAGCCTGAGGGAATGATCATCCCGGCCACGGGTTTGGACACACCGGCCTTTTCCATTTTGGAAATCATCTGCGGCAACACCGACTCCGAAGAGCTGGTGCCCAGCACGGTGAACAGTTCTTCCTTGATGAACTTGAGGAATTTCCACAGGCTGAATCCGCTGTAGCGGCAGATCGGGCCGAGGACGAAAATCACGAACACTGCGCAGGTCAGGTACACGCAGGCCATCAGCTTGCCCAGGGAGAACAGCGAACCAAAACCGTACTTGCCGATGGTGAACGCAATGGCGCCGAAGGCACCGATCGGGGCCAGGCGCATGACCATGTTGACGATGCGGAACATGCCCTGCATCAGGCTGTCGAGGGTGTCGACAAAGGCTTTGCCCCGAGGCCCTACATGGGCCAGGGCGATGCCTAGCAGTATGGAAAACAGCAGGATTTGCAGCACGTTGCCCTTGGCGAAGGCATCGACAATGGTGTCGGGAATGATGTTCATGACGAAGTCCATGAACGAGGCGTGCTTGCCTGCCGTGGTGTAGGTGGCGATGCTCGCGGTGTCCAGCGTCGCGACATCGATGTTCATGCCGGCGCCGGGTTTGAACACGTCGACCACCACCAGACCAACGACGAGCGCCAAGGTCGACACCACTTCGAAATACAACAGTGCGCGAAAGCCGACCCGGCCCAGCTCCTTCATGTTTTCCATGCGCGCGATGCCGGTGACCACGGTCAGGAAGATCACCGGAGCCAGGAGCATCTTGATCAGTTTGATGAAGGCATCGCCCAAGGGTTTGAGCGCGGCGCCGGTCTCTGGAACGAAGACCCCGACGAGAGCGCCGAGGATCACCGCGATGAGGACTTGTACGTAGAGTTTGCCGAATATTCTTTTCATGACAGGGCCCTGATTTTTTATTGTTGTCAGGAAATGCCAAGGGGTCGGACACACGGGCCCGCCCCTCGGCGTTGTGCCGCAGTACTACTTTGAATCGCAGGGAAAGATCAGCGGTTGATCAGCGCAATCACCGCATCGGTGATCTGCCGCGTGGTGGCGTTGCCGCCCAGGTCCGGGGTGTGCAAACCGCTTTCGGTGACGGCTTCGATGGCCGACATCAATTGTTTGGCTGCCCCGCGCTCGCCCAGGTGTTCGAGCATCATGGCGGCGGTCCAGAACGTTGCGATCGGGTTGGCCACGCCTTTGCCGGTGATGTCGAAAGCCGAGCCGTGGATCGGTTCGAACATCGACGGAAATTTTCGCGACGGGTTGAGGTTGGCGGTCGGCGCGATGCCCAGGCTGCCGGACAGCGCGGCGGCCAGGTCGGAGAGGATGTCGGCATGCAGGTTGGTGGCGACGATTACGTCCAGGGTCGACGGTTTGAGCACCATGCGCGTGGTCACGGCGTCCACCAGTTCCTTGTCGACTTTCACGTCCGGGAAGTCCTTGGCCACTTCGTAGAAAATCTCGTCCCACAGCACCATGCCGTGACGCTGGGCGTTGGACTTGGTGACCATGGTCAGGTGTTTGCGCGGACGGCTCTGCGCCAGTTCGAAGGCGAAGCGGTGAATGCGCTCGACCCCGGCCCGGGTGAAGACCGAGACTTCGGTGGCCACCTCCTCTGGCAGGCCACGGTGCACACGACCGCCGTTGCCGGAGTACTCGCCTTCGGAGTTTTCCCGCACCACCACCCAGTCAATTTGATCGCCGTTGTGCAGCGGGCTTTTCACCCCTGGCAATACGCGGGCCGGACGCACGTTGGCGTACTGGTCGAAACCCTGGCAGATCGGCAGGCGCAGGCCCCAAAGTGAAATGTGATCCGGTACGTTGAGCGCACCGACCGCACCGAAGAAAATCGCGTCGAAGGTTTTCAGTTCTTCCAGGCCACCTTCGGGAATGTAGTAGCCGTTCTTGAGGTAGCTGTCGGAGTTCCAGTCGAAGTGTTTGAAGTCCAGGGCGAAGCCGGATTTTTTCGACAGGGCTTGCAGCACCTCCACGCCGGCGGCGATCACTTCCACACCGATACCGTCACCTGGCACTGCTGCGATTTTGTATGCGCTCATTGCTGACTCCACTCTCGCTGATTTCTTGTTGTTCCCGTCGAACCGGACTGTTCAGGCGGGGTGTGAGCGGAGTATATGTAGTGAACAAATAGGTGTGAGTTCCTCAAAATCACTACATAAATAACTTTGAGTTACGAATGAGCCAGACCCTGGATTTATCGTTTTTCTACCTGTTGGCCAACAAAGGCAGCCTCGCGGCGACCGCCCGGGAGCTAGGCATCACCCCGCCGGCGGTGAGCAAACGCCTGACGGCGCTGGAAGCCCGTCTCGGCATTCGTTTGGTCAACCGCACCACGCGCTCGATGAGCCTGACGTCCGAAGGCGAGCTGTATTTCTCCCAGGCGGCACGGATCCTTACCCAAATCAACGAGCTGGAGCAGTTGGTCAGCAGCAGCCGGGCGACGCCCAAGGGACTGATTCGAGTCAATGCGTCCCTCGGCTTTGGCCGCCGCCACATCGGCCCTGCCCTGGCGGCGTTCTACGCCAAGTATCCCGAGGTGGAAATCCAGTTGGAGATCAGCGACCACCCGCTGGACCTGGCTACCCACGGTTTCGATCTGGGGATTCGTTTCGGCACCTTACCGGATGCTGCTTTCCATGCGCGCAAGATTGCTTCCAACCGCCGTTTGCTATGCGCCTCGCCGCTGTACCTGGACAAATACGGCACTCCGCAGAAACTGAGCGATCTGCAAAACCACAACTGCATTTTCATTCGGCAAAACGAGTCGCCCTATGGCGTGTGGAGCTTCACCAACGGCGGACACACCGACAACATCAAGGTACACGGCGCCCTGGGCTGCAACGATGGCGAGGTGGCCCTGAACTGGGCGCTGGAGGGGTACGGGATTTTGCTGCGGGCCGAATGGGACATCGCCCGCTACGTGCGCAGCGGTCGCCTGCGCCTGGTGCTGGAGGACCAGACGCCCACCCGTGCCGACGTGTATGCGGTGTATCCGCAACAACTGCATTTGTCAGCACGGGTGCGCAGCCTGATCGACTTTCTGATCGATCGCTTCAAGCACATCGACAATGTCGAGGACAGTTGACGCTGCCGAGTGTCTTACTGGCTCAGTGCGCGGCTGCGTTTGACCACTGCGGTGCAGCGAGTGTGTTCTCGCGCTTGGCCCACTGAGTCAGTGCCAGCATCGTCAAGAAGCCCAGTACGATCAGCACCGGATACGCCATCAGCAGCTCGGACAGCGAGTACTTCCAGGCCAGCGGGCGACCGACACCGAGCATGGCAGCGTACATCCAGGACACCGCCGACAACGAGCCACAGAACAGCGCCATCATCCGCGCGCTGAAACCGAGGTTGAGCAGCGAGCCGGCCTTTTGCAGGGCAGGCAATACCAGGCGATGCAGCAGGATCCCGTTGTAGGTCAGCATCATGACAATGATGACCTTGGCCTGGAGCTTGGGATTGCTGAAGTACTGCATACCCTTGTCCAGGTAATCGATGCCGATGATGGCAGCTCCCGTCACCCACAGCGCGATCAATGCCCATACGACAGAACGCTGAAGGCTTTCCATGTGCGCGTGATCGTGGTCGGTGAATGCCTTGCGTTTCAACATGTCCCTGACCATTGCGATATCACTGGTCAACACCAGGCCGATCGCCACGCAACAGGCGACCAAATGGACGTACACAACGCCCAGTCGTGCAAACTCCATGAATTCTTTATGTTCGATCAGGCTCATGATTGTATTTATCGCCACGGGTAATATCTCCACCTTATTCGATAGTACAGATAGGCCAATCAACAGAGTTCTTATGTGCGGTGACTCTGAATGACCTTGCTCATACAAGAAAACGAACAATAGATTAGTTATATAGTTCCTATTGCTCCCATCAGTGAATCAATACAGCTTACTTACTTCCTCTCATTTTATTTGGTAAAAAAAATCCCCATTTGCATTCAATGCATATGAGGTTCGAATCCCGCTTCTTCGTTTGCTACCAGGTGCAGCTCGTCAATACGACGTACTGGTAATAGGAGGACCTCAGGCCTGAAATGTTCACTTTTCAACCACACTACCGACAAACGGTCGACGGTGCGAGAGGCAATGATTTCGGGAGCAAACCTCCCATTGCCCTGTCAACGCCCATTCCAACTGAGCTGCTTGGCTTAGATGACAATCCAGATCGACCATTGGATCCACTAGTTGAACCGACACACATAACTGCGAGCAACTTTCGTTTACTCCAGCCAAACTAAAACAGTCATACTATTTTTCGAGATTGGATCCTCACTAGAAGGCCTGCCCAGCACAAGTGCATACAATCCTTGTACGACAAACCGACTATCTATTGAGTCACTCACAAGAAGTTCAAACAGAACAATATGGGTCCTGACGACACTGTTTTCGATACAGGTCGCCAGGTCCTGGTTAGTTCAACTCAGACGAGTTTCACTACTACATTAATGTTGTTGCGAGTGGCTTTCGAATAGGGGCAATACTTGTGTCCGGTATCGACCAGTTTCTGTGCCGTCTCACGATCCAGCCCTGGCAGACTGACATTAAGACGGGCCTGTAACAGGTAGCCGCCTTCATTGGTGCCCAGGTCGACTTCAGTGTCGACGGCCACATCCTTGGGTAGTGCAACCTTCAGCTCCTTGGCCGCAACACCCATGGCGCCAATGAAACAGGCAGACCAACCGGCGGCGAACAGCTGTTCCGGATTGGTGCCGCCGCCATTGGTGCCCGGAGAAGACAGTTTCACATCCAGAATACCGTCCGAACTGCGGGATGCGCCGTCCCGCCCGCCCGTGGTGTGGGTTTTGGCGGTGTACAGTACTTTGTCGAGCTGGGTCATGATGATCTCCTGATTGATTGGGGTTGTTATGCAATGTCAGGTGAATCAGAAAAACGGCCTTCCGGCCTGATGCCGGTCATTCAATATAGACGGCGCTGATTAGTCGGGTACCCGATCCGACAAAGGTCACCTCGCGCATTCTTCCGGATCTGGCAAGGACCTGTGGGAGCGAGCCTGCTCGCGAAGGGGTCAGGTCCGTCAACATTCATGTGAATGACACACCGCTTTCGCGAGCAGCCTCGCTCCCACAGGGAAACGCGAACAGCGTTACCGAAAAAATGGATATGCCCCCAACCCCAGCCCAACCTTCACTTACGCGCCAACTTATATTTCAAACAATCATCATAAAAACTCGCCCGAACCGCCGCCGGCTTGATCCGTGTCGGACTGTCATACGTCTGCTCGGTAATCCCCAACGCCATCATCCGCATCCACGGCTTGGAAAACTTGTACGCCTGGATTTTCTGCCGCGCCGCATAAAGCGAAACCCCGGACAACTTCAGCTCCTGTGCCCTGCCCGCCGTCCCCGCCCCCCAACTGCACACATAACGATCATTGTCCTTCAATTCCTTCGCCTGGGCCGACACAGCAAGACCCGCAACGCCGACCGAAATCAACGCGATCCTTATAATGCGCATGTGCTTTGCACCCTAACCGTCTGAAAATAAAACGATTCTGGCGAGAAGCGAGCAAGTCGGGGGCCAGCAAAATGCCTTATTTGAAAAACCCCATTCCATGTCAATCGGCGAAAACCGATTTCTTGCGACATTTCAATACTTTGCTATAGCTATGGCTCACTTCGGCAACTCAAAGAGGCAAGGGAATGTCAGTCGCAAAAAAAATGAGCGTGGGGCAACTGACCATGTTGACCGCCGTGAACATGTTGGGCTCAGGCATTGTGCTACTACCGTCGAAACTGGCGGAAGTCGGGGGTATCTCCATTCTTTCCTGGCTGGTCACCGCCACCGGATCCCTCGCACTGGCCTATGCCTTTGCCCGTTGCGGGATGCTCAGCCGCAAAACCGGCGGCATGGGCGGTTACGCCGAATACACTTTCGGCAAGGCCGGTAACTACCTGACCAACTACACCTATGGCTTGTCGTTGCTGATTGCCAACGTGGCGATCAGCATCACGGCGGTCGGCTACACCCAGGAATTATTTCATGTCGAACTGAATTCGCTGCAAGTCGGACTGGCAACCATCGCGCTGCTATGGATCACCACCTTCGCCAACTTCGGTGGTGCGCGGATTACCGGACGAATCGGCGCCGTCACGGTCTGGGGGGTGATTGCGCCGGTGGTGCTGGTGTCCACCGTCGGCTGGTTCTGGTTCGACAGCAGCGTCTACGCCGCAGGGTGGAACCCCCACAACAAAGGCTGGTTCGAAGCGGCTAACGCGTCGGTGGCGATCACCCTGTGGGCGTTCCTGGGCCTGGAGTCGGCTTGCGCCAACACCGATGCGGTAGAAAACCCGGAAAAGAACGTGCCGATTGCAGTTCTCGGGGGCACCCTCGGCGCAGCGGTGATCTACATCGTGTCCACCAACGTCATCGCCGGCATCGTCGACAACCCGGAACTGGCCGCCTCAACCGCCCCTTTCGGGCTGGTCTTCGCCAAGATGTTCACCCCTCTGGTCGGTGACATTGTCATGGGCCTTATGGTGCTGGCGTGCATCGGTTCCCTACTGGGTTGGCAGTTCACCATCGCCCAGGTCTACAAAAGCTCGGCAGACACCGGTTATTTCCTGTCGATCTTCGCCAAGGTCAACAAGGCCGGCACGCCGATTGTCGGCATGCTGGTGTTGCTGGCCGCGCAGACGGCGCTTGGCCTGCTGACCATCAGCCCGGACCTGAGCAAGCAATTCGACACCCTGGTCAATCTCGCGGTGGTCACCAACCTGGTGCCGTACATCCTGTCCATGGCCGCCTTGATGACCCTGCAAAAAGTCTCGAACGTGCCCGCCGGCAAAGCGTTGGTCACCAACATCGTTGCCTGGGTCGCGGCGGCCTACAGCTACCTGGCGCTCTACAGTTCCGGCGAGCAAGCGCTGATGCTGGGCGGCGTGGCGACCATCTTCGGCTACACGATCTTCGGCTTCGTCAACAACCGCCTGATCCGCCTCGAAGCCATCAATAACAGCGTGCCGACGCAAACCGTCGCCGCGCAACACATGACCGGCGAACCGGTGCCGCTCTACCGCTTGAAGAAAGCAAAACGGGAGATTCAATCATGACGGAACATTCACGTACCCTCGGGATGCTGGCGCTGCTGGTCAGCAATCCACCGGACAATCGCACGGGTTTCGGGCGGGCGCTGGATCAGTTGGTCACGGATGTGGAAGAACGCGCCATCCGCGTACTGACCTCGGACAACTTGAGCGACGCCACATCGATCCTGCGGTCTGACCCGGCCATTCAATGCCTGCTGCTCAGTTGGGAAATGGACGACAGCGAAGGTCACGGGCAATGCCTCGAACTGCTGAAAAGCCTGCGCGAACGCAACACCCGCGTGCCGGTGTTCTTGATCAGCGACCGCAGTGCCGCGTCAAATATTCCACTGCAAGTCATGCAGCACGCCGATGACTTCATGTCGCTGCCCGAAGACACCAGCCGCTTCCTCAGCGGGCGCATCCTGGCGGCCATCGAGCGCTATCGACAGGCCGCGCTGCCACCGATGTTCGGCGCGCTGGTGAAGTTTTCCAACACCTATGAGTATTCCTGGCACACCCCCGGCCATGCCGGTGGCACAGCGTTTCTGAAGAGCCCCGCCGGGCGTGCGTTCTATGAGTTCTTCGGGGAAAACCTGCTGCGTTCCGACCTGTCGATTTCCGTCGGCGAACTCGGATCGCTGCTCGATCACAGTGGCCCCATCGGCCAGGGCGAGCGCTACGCCGCCAAGGTGTTCGGCGCCCATCGCACCTACTACGTGACCAACGGTTCATCGACTTCCAACCGCGTTATCCTCATGGCCAGCGTCACGCGCAATCAGATCGCCCTGTGCGATCGCAATTGCCACAAGTCCGCCGAACACGCGATGACCCTCTCAGGGGCCATCCCGACCTACCTGGTGCCGACGCGCAACCGCTACGGCATCATCGGCCCGATCCTGCCGCAAACACTGAGCGCTGCCAGCGTGAAAGCGGCCATTGCCGAGAACCCGCTGGTCAACGCCGGCATCGATCCGACGCCGGTCCACGCCATCATCACCAACTCCACCTACGACGGTCTGACCTACAACGTCACACGCGTTGAGGAGCTGCTGGGCCAGAGCGTCGACCGTCTGCATTTCGACGAAGCCTGGTACGGTTATGCGCGGTTCAACCCGCTGTACACCGGTCGCCACGCCATGCATGGCAGCCCGGACGATCACGACGATTCGAAGCCGACCGTGTTCGCCACCCAATCGACCCACAAGCTGCTGGCGGCGCTGTCCCAGGCGTCGATGATCCACGTGCGCAACGGTCGCAACCCGATCGATCACGACCGCTTCAACGAGTCGTTCATGATGCACGCCTCGACCTCGCCCAACTACGCGATCATGGCCTCCTGCGACGTCAGCTCGGCGATGATGGAAGCGCCCGGCGGGCAGATCCTCACCGGCGAATCCATCGAAGAAGCCATCGCCTTCCGCCAGGTCATCTCCCGCATGCACGAGGAGATGGCCAGCAGGGACGACTGGTTCTTCACGTGCTGGCAACCGCCCTCCGTACAGGTTGGCGACACCCGGGTACCGTTCCATGAAGTGGACCCTGGACTGTTGAAAGCCGAGCCTGATTGCTGGGTGCTTCACCCGAACGAGGTGTGGCACGGTTTCGGCGACATCGAAGAAGACTATTGCATGCTCGACCCGATCAAGGTCTCGGTGCTCAGCCCCGGCATGGGCGACGATGGCAACCTGCTCGATGGGGGCATACCGGCGTGCGTGCTCTCGGCGTACCTGGGGCGCCAGGGCATCGTCGTGGAAAAAACCACCGACTTCACCCTGCTGTTCCTGTTCTCCATCGGCATCACCAAGGGCAAATGGGGCACGCTGGTCAATGCCCTGCTCGACTTCAAGCGCGACTACGACAACAACCTCGAACTGGAACTGAGCCTGCCGGACCTGCTGGCCGCCAACCAGTCCCGCTACGCCGGCATGGGCCTCAAGGACCTGGCCGACGAGATCTTCGCCGCCATGAAGCAACACAAGACCACCTCGGCCATGGCCCAGGCGTTCGGCCTGCTGCCGCAAGCCGTGTTCAGCCCGGTGGAGGCCTACGAGAAACTGGTGCGCAACGACATCGAACGGGTCACCCTGGAAGAAGCCGCCGGACGCATCGTCGCCACCGGCATCGTGCCGTATCCACCGGGCATCCCGCTGCTGATGCCGGGTGAGAACGCCGGGCCCGCGAATGGTCCGCTGCTGGCCTACCTCAAGGCACTGGAAGCGTTCGACAGGTCCTTCCCCGGCTTCACCCATGACACCCATGGGATCGAAGCCGAGGGCGGGATATATCGGATGCTGGTGTTGAAATAACAGGCCCCCCACACAACCACTGTGGGAGCGAGCCTGCTCGCGAATGCAGAGTATCAGTCACCATTGATGTTGCCTGACACAACGCCTTCGCGAGCAGGCTCGCTCCCACCTGGGATCTCCTTCTGGATTGGATCGCCTTCAGTCCAATGCCTATGGGCAAATTCGATCACAGCGCTCTATGATTGAATCCCATGACAACCTCTGCTCCGATCCGCCAACCCTGCCCGCCCGGTGCCTGCGATTGCGGGCGTGACCCGTTGCTGGAAACACCGGGTGCGGACGTGCGCATCCTGTTTCTGACCCGAAACGAAGAAAAGCGCCTGATCGAGCGCCTGGAAAACCTGTCGAGCTTCCAGGACCTGGAGCACCTGCAACGGCGGATGTACGAGCAACTGGGCATCCGCGTCGACATCGTCCCCAGTTTCAACGAAGTGCGCACCATGCGCGGTATCGGCATTTACGTCGGCGACCAGCCGGGGCTGTGCCGCAAAACCCGCGCATCGATCCCGGCCGCGATCCGCCGCGCCATGGAGAAGCGCCCGGAAATCGCCTACGACGTGCTCAACGCCAACGACCTGTTGCGGAATGCATGATGAAACCCGTCCTCGAATTCCCCCTCACCGACGAGATACTCACCTCCTTCGCACTGGCGATCGGCCCGGACCTGCAGGGCTATCGCAATCACATCTATCGGGTGCTGAATTTCTATTGCGCATTGCGCGGTACCGAAACTCTGCCCAGTGAAGCCTTGCAGATCGCCGCGGCATTCCACGATCTGGGCATCTGGACCGACAACACCCTCGACTACCTGCCACCCTCGGTGCGCCTGGTCACGGACTACCTCGACAGCCGGCAACGGGGTGAACTCAAGGACGAAGTCAGTGCATTGATCCTGGAGCACCACAAGGTGCGCGTGTATCACTCGGTATACGCGCTCACCGTAGAGCCTTTCCGGCGAGCCGACCTGATCGATGTATCCCTTGGACTGGTGCGCTTCGGCCTGCCCCGGGACTTCATCAAAACCGTGCAAACGGCCTTTCCCGATCACGGTTTTCACGGGATGCTGATGAAACTTTCCGCCAGACAATTCATTCGCTCCCCGCTGCATCCGCTGCCCATGTTTCGCTGGTGAGATGGCCATCCCTTTCCATGGCTGAAAATGCCCCCGCTCAAAACAGACTGTATTGCCGAGGCTATGAATGAAAAGCCTTCTCATTTATATTTGCTATCGTTCTACCTCGTCTCAGGTCTGTCATGCCCTTCGATCCTGTGAAACCCTCGCTGATCAACACGCTGGTGCGTCACTACGACGAACTGGTCGACCATGTTCGTCGACGTTTCGGTGATCGGGGGTTTGCCCGGGAAGTGGTGCATGACGTCTGCGTGCAGTTGCTGGAAAAACGCGAAAAGGACAACGTCCACACGCCCTTGGCATTGCTGCGCAAGATTTCTCACGATCAGGCGGTGAGCCGGTATCGCAGTGAACGGCGGCGCCAGGCCTGGGTCGTGGCTTTGCCCGAATTGCCCCAGGCCGAAGTGGCCACGCGAATGGGCATTTCCCTGAAGACCGTGGAAAAGCACCTGCGCCTGGGCCTGGCCGCTTGCCGTGCCCATCTTGAGCGCGTGGCCTGTGATGAACCGGAGCCTGCCCAGTGAGCCGATTGCCTGCCCAAACGCCCTTGTCCCGGGAAGAAGAAGCCCTGGCGCGTCACCGCGAAGCGCTGCGCAATCGCTTTCCGATGCCCACCCCTACCCCGCGCAAACCGCGCAAGGCTCTCGGCGTCAAAGCATTGCTGGTCTTGCTCGGTGTGGGTTTGGCCTGGTTCGACCCGCCTTATAAGAGTGAGCAATTCCACACCGTGATCGGCGAGCGCCGGGCGGTGAAACTGGCCGATGGCAGCCGCATGACCCTCGACAGCGACAGCCGGGTGACCGTCGCCTGGCATCTGCGTTCACGCCGGGTGCAACTGCAAACCGGGCAGGCGTTGTTCGACGTGTCCAAAACCCTGATACGCCCCTTCCAAGTCGATGCCGGTGTCGCACAGATCAATGTACTGGGCACGCTGTTCAGTGTCAGCCATCTCGATGACGCGGTGCGGGTGACGCTGGTGCGCGGTGCCGTCAGTATCAACGACACCACCGAGGCCGCGCACACCGTGCAATTGGTGCCGGGCCAGCAGGTCGAAGTGCGCCAGAAAATTCTGCAATCACCCATGACGGTCGACACCGACGCCGCCATTGCCTGGAAAGACAGCCGGCTGATCTTCGAGCGCACTCCACTGGCCGAAGCTTTGGCGCAGATACAGCGCTACCGCAAACCGGCGATTGTCCTCGATGACCCGAGCCTGGCCAGCCTGCCGATCAGCGGCGTGTTCGATAACCGCAACGTCGAGGACTTGCTGAACCTGCTGCCGAGCATTCTGCCGCTGAGCCTGAGCACCGAGTTCGATGGCACGTTGCATGTGCGGCGCAAGGTGGTGAAGAAGTAGTTTTTTAAAGCTGCCTGGTTACAGGGAATGGGAACGGGTGAATATCCATTTCTGCGGTAACGGCGACTGACGGTTTCGCTCTTACAGCGAGTCCCTTTTTCAAACGCCGGAGTGCCGGCCCAGCAAAAAGGAACCAAAAGGCTTCGCCCCGGCGTACGGCACCTCGCTGAGGCTCGGTGTTCCCTCGCTACGGTGTCCATCAGGGGGCATCGCCTACGGTTTGCTTCGCTGCACCTCCTCTCGATGTGTGCGGCTTCGCCGCACGGCGCTGCGCGCCTACCCCCCTGATGAACACCTCCGCTCGGCCTGCCGAAGGGGCGAAAGATCAAAAGCCAGATCAAAAGCCAAAGCCAAAGCCAAAGCACATCGGGGACACCTGTAGGAGCGAGCCTGCTCGCGATGAACGAAAGAACACCGCTGGGTGTCAGGCTGCCAGCGTTATCGTTGACGACC
>NZ_JBPKAM010000063.1:0-38846 GCF_051216495.1 Pseudomonas baetica
ACAACCGAGCAAAAAAAAGAGCCTCTTCTCCCACACCCGCCTCACCCCCCCTGCGCCCCCCAACTCCCCCCCCCAGGGGAACAGGATCCCTCTTATTTTTCAGGAAGCGCCATGACTCTGACAGGCAACCTGCTGATCGGCCAGCACGCCCTTTGCGGCAGCCGCGACGCGATCCGGGCGATCAATCCAGCCACCGACGAACCACTCGATCCGGCCTACCCCGGCGGCAGTGCCGAACATGTCGAACAGGCTTGCGCCTTGGCCTGGGCCGCCTTCGATCGCTATCGCGAGACGACCTTGGCTGCACGCGCCGAATTTCTCGAAACCATTGCCGATGAAATCGAAGCGTTGGGCGATGAGTTGATCGAGCGCGCCGTGGCCGAGACCGGTTTACCGCGCCCACGCATTCAAGGCGAACGAGGCCGCACCTGCCAACAGCTGCGCACCCTCGCTCGCACGGTACGTGCCGGCGAATGGCTGGACGTTCGGGTCGATCACGCGCAACCGCAGCGCCAACCTTTGCCACGCTCGGACCTGCGCCAACGCCAGATTCCTCTGGGACCGGTGGCGGTGTTCGGCGCCAGCAATTTTCCACTGGCGTTTTCCGTCGCTGGCGGCGATACCGCGTCTGCGCTGGCGGCCGGTTGCCCGGTGGTGGTCAAGGCCCACAGCGCTCACCCTGGCACCAGCGAACTGGTCGGCCGTGCGGTGGCTCGAGCGGTGAAAAACTGTGGTTTGCCTGAAGGCGTGTTTTCGCTGTTGTTCGGTTCCGGCCGCGAAGTGGGCATTGCCCTGGTCTGCGACCCGCGAATCAAGGCCGTGGGTTTCACCGGCTCGCGAAGCGGTGGCATCGCCTTGTGCAAAGCGGCGCAGGGGCGCCCCGAGCCAATCCCGGTGTATGCGGAAATGAGCTCGATCAACCCGGTGCTGCTCTTTCCCGCCGCGTTGCAGGCACGGGGTGAAGCACTGGCGCAGGGATTTGTCGCGTCGCTGACCCAGGGTGCCGGCCAGTTCTGCACCAATCCCGGCCTGGTGATTGCTCGTCAAGGTCCGGCACTGGACGGTTTCATCGAAGCAACTGCCGACCTGATCCAGCGCAGCCCCGCCCAGACCATGCTCACCCCCGGCATTTTCAGCGCCTATCAGGATGGGGTTGCTGCACTAGCCGAGAACGCCCACGCGCAGCTCATGGCGGCGGGTCAGCCAAGTACGGGTCCGAACCAGGGTCAGGCCCACCTGTTCGTCACACGGGCCCAGGATTTGCTTGCGGACCATCATCTGCAGGCGGAAACGTTCGGCGCCGCCTCGCTCATCGTGCAATGCGCCAACGATGAAGAAATTCGCCAGGTCATCGAGCACCTGGAAGGTCAACTAACGGCCACCTTGCATCTGGAGGATGCCGACCTTGAACAGGCGCGCGCCTTGTTGCCCGTGCTGGAACGCAAGGCTGGTCGCTTGCTGGTCAACGGCTGGCCAACCGGCGTCGAGGTGTGTGATGCCATGGTCCACGGCGGCCCGTTCCCGGCCACCTCCGACCCGCGCACGACTTCGGTCGGTACCGCCGCCATCCTGCGATTCCTGCGCCCGGTCTGCTATCAGGACTTCCCGGACACCCTGTTGCCCACCGCACTCAAGCACGGCAATCCGTTGCAGCTGCACCGCCTGCTCGATGGCCAGAGAGAAGCCTGAGATATGTCGAGACCCTTTACCTCAGACAACCCGCCCGACATCGCAGTGATCGGCGCCGGCATCATCGGCGTCGCCTGCGCCCTGCGCCTGGCACGCCAGGGTCAGCGGGTGGTGGTCGTCGACCATCAGGATCCTGGCCAAGGTGCTTCCTACGGCAATGCCGGGCACCTGGCCACCGAACAAGTGTTCCCTATCGCCGACCTGTCGATCCTCAAGCGCCTGCCGGCGATGCTCATGGACCCGATGGGCCCCTTGCGCCTGGACTGGAAATACATGCCCCGCGCCTTGCCGTGGTTCACGCGCTTGTTGCTGAACCTGCGACCTGCGCCTTTCCTGCGCACCGTGGCCGGCATCCGTGCCCTCAACGAAAGCAGCCTCGGCGCCTGGCAACGGCTGCTGGAAGCGATTGCCCGTCCGGAGCTGCTGAAAGAGGATGGCTCGTTGCTGGTGTTCGAACGCCCGCAATCGCGACCGGCGATTGACGCGCTGCAAGCACGCATGCGCCTGCAAGGCGTACCCGTCGACTTGTGGCAGTCCAGGACCGTACGCGAAGTGGCCCCACAGTTGAACGAGCGGATTGAGGGTGGATTGTTCTTCCCGCGCACCGGGCATTTTCTTGACCCCTACCGGGTCGTCTGCGAGCTGGTCAAGGCGGCCAAGGCCAGCGGTGTGCAGTTCATCAAACAACAGGTGATGGATGGGCGCGTGCAGCACAACGGCGTGTCGCTACTCACGAATCAGGGAAACCTGAGCGCCCGCCAGGTCCTGATCGCCTGCGGCGCCCACTCCGCCAAACTCACCACTGCGTTGACGGGCAAAAAAGTGCCGCTGGACACCGAACGCGGTTATCACCTGATGCTGCCCCACGAACACGAGCGTCTGCCCTTCGCCGTCACTTCTCTGGAACGCAAATTCATCATGACCCCCATGGCCGATGGCCTGAGACTGGCCGGCACCGTCGAATTCGCCGGCCTCGACAGCCCCCCGAGCATGGAACGCGCCTGGCAACTGCACCGGCTGAGCAAGGGCTTGTTCAAGCATGATCTGAATGCCGAAGCGGCCACGCCCTGGATGGGCTTTCGGCCTTCGCTGCCCGATTCACTGCCAATCATCGACAAGGTGTGCGACGGCAAGGTCCTGCTTGCGTTTGGTCATCAGCACCTGGGGCTGACTCAAGCGGCGGTGACGGCGGAGATGATTGGGCGATTGGTGTTGCCAGGGAGCGCAGCCGAGGTCCCTGCATTGCCGCCGGTGGAGGCGTATCGGTTGGCGCGGTTTTGAGGTGACGGGGACGAAGCTCTGCCAAAATTAAAGAACATCGCCAAGGGGATGCGTCTGACCGCTTTTGCCGCATTGGAGTCTGAAATGTTCGAAACTGCCTTGGGATCGAGCGTGAAGCATTTCGCCGCCAACGCCGCCGGCCGGGATTTTGCGGTCGGCGATATTCACGGTCACTTCACCCGGCTGCAGGTTGCATTGGATGCAGTCGGGTTCGATCCTGCGATTGACCGTCTGTTCAGCGTCGGCGATCTGGTGGATCGTGGACCCGAGTCGCTGGATGTCGACGAATGGCTCCTGCGCAAACCCTGGTTTCACGCTGTGCGTGGCAACCACGAGCAGATGACCCTGGACTCCCATGCTGCCGGTCGCACCGGCAGTCAATTCAGCCTGCACTTCATCAATGGTGGCGCGTGGTTCTACGGGCTATCCGTACTCGAGCAAGACTTCTACGCCGGCCTCCTTGAGCCATTGCCTCTGGTGATCGAAGTCGAGACCGCACAAGGCCTGATCGGCATCGTTCACGCCGATGTCCCGCAGGGAAGCTGGGGAGAAATGATCACCGCGCTTAGCGGTTCGGCGATGGAAGCCGACCACGTTGCAGCCATGCTTCTTTGGTCACGCAAACGCCTGTTCGATGAAAACCGCGAAGGTGTCGAGGGTGTGCGGGCCGTGGTCGCCGGTCATACGCCTCTCAGGCAGGCAGCCGTACTCGGCAATGTCTACCACATTGATACTGCTGGCTGGTTGAATGGTTACTTCACGTTGTTGGATCTGGCCACGCTTGAGTGTTTGCCGCCGATGGATCCTGCGCGCGGTTACGAATGGGCTTGAGCAACTCACGCTGATAAGCAACGGGGGAACAGCTTTCAACGCTTGACCGGGTCATACGTAACGAGGGCCAAAACAGGCCCTCGCGGTTTACCGTGAATGTCAGCGTTTGAGCTTGCGCTTGTTGCGGTACTGGTCGATGACCACCGCCACCACAATGATCAAGCCCTTGATGATGTCCTGGATGTAGGCATCGACCCCAACGAACGTGAACCCACTGGCCATCACCCCAAGGATCAGTGCGCCGATGACCGTACCGGTGATGCGCCCCACCCCGCCCGCCAGGCTGGTGCCGCCGATGACCGCCGCGGCAATCGCATCCAGTTCATAAGACATGCCCATCCCCGCCTGACCGGTGGCGGCACGGGCCGAAGCGACCACGCCCGCCAGCCCCGCCAGTAAACCGGCGATGCTGTAGACGATGACCAGATGGCGTTTGACGTTAATGCCAGAGGTACGCGCCGCCTGCATGTTGCCACCGATCGCGTAGGTGTATTTTCCGTACTTGGTGTAGCGCAGCGCGATGTGAAAGATCACCGCCACCACCAGGAAAATGATCACCGGCATCGCGCCGTGACCGATGGCGGTGTAGGAATCCGAGAGCATGCTCACCGGCTGGCCTTCGGTGTAGTAGCGCGCCAGGCCACGGGCCGAGACCATCATGCCGAGGGTGGCAATGAACGGTGGAATCCCGGTGATGGCGATGATGCTGCCGTTGATCGCCCCCGCCAACAGTCCGACGCCGAGCCCGGCAATCACTGGAATCCACACCGGCAAGTCAGTCAGCGACGGGAAGACCGCCCGGGCGAAATCCGAGGTCTGCGCCAGACTTGCAGCGATCATCGCCGACAGGGCCAGCACCGAGCCCGACGACAGATCGATGCCGGTGGTGATGATCACCTGGGTCACGCCGATCGCCAGCAGGCCGATGATCGACACTTGCAGGATCATCAATACCAACCGCTGGGAGTTCATCAGGAAGCTCTGGTCGCGCACGATCCAGCCGAACACTTCAAACACCAGACCGATGCCGATCAGCACCAGAAAGATGCTCAGTTCGGTTGGAAAGCGCCGGCGAG
This sequence comes from Pseudomonas baetica, assembly GCF_051216495.1. Lineage (GTDB taxonomy): Bacteria > Pseudomonadota > Gammaproteobacteria > Pseudomonadales > Pseudomonadaceae > Aquipseudomonas > Aquipseudomonas baetica_B. The sequence goes on from NZ_JBPKAM010000063.1 coordinate 4,878, forward strand.
TCTTGACCGGTGCCGTTGCCGGTTTGTTTTCCAGTATCGCGTTCATAACCACTCACCTTTCAAATGAAATCCGTGTGGGAGGAAGCTTGTCTGTGGCGAGGGAGCTTGCTCCCGTTGGACCGGTCCGCGCTCCGGCGCAGCAGTCCCATTCTTTCAGGGCCGCTTCGCAGCCCAGCGGGAGCAAGCTCCCTCGCCACAAAAAAGCTCCTTTGCCACAAATAAGCTCCCTCTCCACAGAAACTGTGCTCGCCGCTGACTTAATGAACCGCGGACATGCCCGAGGCCAGTTGCATCACTCGTTCCTGGGTCGCATCAATGCGGTCCAGGGTGCCCATCAGGTCGCCCTCGTGCATGACCATCACCCGGTCGCTCATGCCGAGCACCTCCGGCAGCTCCGAGGAAATCATGATCACCGCCATGCCTTCGCTGGCGAGGTAGGCAATGAGTCGGTAAATCTCGGCCTTGGCGCCGACATCGATGCCCCGGGTCGGCTCGTCGAGAATCAGGATTCGCGGATTGGTCATCAGCCAGCGCGCCAGCAAGGCTTTCTGCTGATTGCCACCGGACAGCGTGTCGATGCATTGCTCCAGCGACGGTGTTTTCACCCGCAACTTCTTGCACATGTCTTCACACAACGCGCGCAGGGCTTTCTGTTGGATAAAGCCGTTACCGACGTAATGCGGTAATACGGCCATTTCCATGTTTTCCAGCACTGACAGGCACGGGAACAGGCCGCTGAGCTTGCGATCTTCGGTCAGCAGCGCGAAGCCCTTCTCGATCGCCATGTGCGGATCACTGATGCGCACCACCTCGCCGTCGAGCCGGATCTCGCCGCCGTCGCTGGGCGTGATGCCGAAAATCGTCTCGGCGACATTGGTCCGTCCCGACCCCATCAATCCGGCGATACCCAGGATTTCCCCGGCATGCAGGTCGAAGGAGACATCCTTGAAAATGCCGTCCAGCTTGAGGTCGCGCACCGACAGCAGCAAATCGCCAATCGGCTTCTCGCGCACCGGGAACAACTGGCTCAGCTCGCGGCCGACCATCATCGAGATCAGGCTGTCGCCATCCATGCTGTCGGCCCGTTGCAGGCCGATATAGGCGCCATCGCGAAACACCGCCACTTCATCGGCGATGCTGAACACTTCGTCCATTTTGTGGGTGATGTAGATGATGCCTTTACCCTGGCTCTTGAGGTCGGCAATGATCGAGAACAGATGGGCGACTTCCTTCTCGGTGATGGCCGAAGTCGGCTCGTCCATGATCAGGATGTCGGAGTCATAGGACACGGCCTTGGCGATTTCGACCATTTGCCGCTCGGCGATGCTCAGGTTGCCCACCTGCTCTTCGGGATCGAGATTGATCCGCAGGCGTTCCAGCAGTTTCGCCGTACAGCGGTGCATTTCCCGGTGGTCGATCATGCGAAAACCGTTGAGCTGCTCGCGGCCGATCCAGATGTTTTCGGCGATGCTCATATGCGGCATCAGGTTGAGCTCCTGGTGGATCATCGCGATCCCGGCCTGGAGCGCCGCCAGGGGCGTTTCGAAGACCACCGGCTTGCCCCGCAGGCGCAACTCGCCGGCGTCCGGCTGGTAGATACCGGCGATGATTTTCATCAAGGTGGATTTGCCGGCGCCGTTTTCCCCCATCAGCGCCAGCACGGAACCGGGGCGCACCCGCAGTTGTACATCGGACAAGGCCACCACACCGGGAAATCCCTTGCTGACGTTGACGATCTCCAGCAGGTACGGCTCATCGACAGGTGTTTCGGTTGGCTGGATACCCAATGGGAGGCTCGAAGCAGTCGCTGAAGCGAACATGATCACGTACTCCATCAGCAAGGTCGCGTCGCAACCTTGCGTGCTTATTGTTGTTATGGAACGGACGGACTATTTGAACTGGTCAACGTTTTGCAAGGTAATCAAGCGATACGGCACCCAGACGGCCGGTTCGACAGGCTCCTTCCTGACCATTTTCACCGCGGTATCGATCGATCCATCGGCCTGGCCCTTGGCGTCCTGGAACACCGAGACAACCAGGGAGCCCTTCTTCACAGCGTTCAAACCGTCGGGCGTGCCATCGACACCGGCGATCAGCACGCTGCCTTTGTCGACACCGGCCTGTTGCAGGGCCATGGCCGCGCCAATCGCCATCTCGTCGTTATTGGAGACGACCGCATCGAACTTGCGACCCTGGGTCAGCCAGTCGTTGACCAGCGTCATGCCCTTGTCCCGCAGCCAGATACCCGTCTGCTCTTGCTCAATCTTGATGTTCGGGTACTTGGCCAGCACTTCCTTGACGCCTTTGGTGCGGTTGGTGGTGGAGTTGTTGGCCAGGTCACCGAGCAGAATCACAATGTCGCCCTTGCCGCCCATTTTTTCGGCCAGGTATTGCATCTGCATCTGACCGGCCTCCAGATCGTTGGAGGCGACGGTGACCACGCCCTTGGGCAGGTTCAGGTCATCGGGGCGGCGATTGACGTACACCAACGGAATGCCGGCCTTGACCGCCGCTTCAGTGATTTTCTTGGTGGCGGCGGTATCCACCGGGTTGACCACGATGGCATCGACTTTCTGGCTGATGAAGCTTTCGACCTGGCTCAGTTGCTTGACCACGTCGCTGCGGGCGTCTTCGAACTGCAGCTTGACGCCATCGGGATAGGACTTGGCTTTGACGTCCATGGATTCACGCAGGTAGGTCAGCCAGGTGTCATCGAACTGGGACATGCTGACGCCGATCTTCATGTCAGCGAGTGCGGCACCGCTGGCGAGCATCAGGGACAGGGTGAGTGAGGCGAAACGGATCTTGTTCTTCATGAAAGGTCTTTCTCCACATTCTTGTTGGTTTTATGGATAAGGCGTGACGATTTCAGTCAGCGGACAAGCAGGGAAAAGCGTTTAAACATTGTGCGAGGCAGTTCGCTGGAAATGACTTTATTGGAAAATTTTTTCCACATCAACCAATTTTAGAATTTTTTTCTAATTTTATTCCGTGGCTTTCGAATGGACCCAAAACCACCACTTGATGTCGCTCGAAACTAACTCGCGCAGCGTCTAGCACGCGGGTTGTCGCCAGCGCATCACGGGCCTCGACCGGCAGTGGGCCACCGCTGTGCAATGCGTTTTGCAGTTGCAAATAGAACTGGTTCCAGCAACCTCGCTCGGACGGCACTCGCTCGCGCACCTCGCCCTGCTCGAACCAGCCCCAACGCCGATGCTCCTCGACACCCCAACGCTCGCCCTCGGACTTTGGTGTAAGTCCGGCGAGGGCCGAGGCCTCCTGCCCGTCCAGACCGTCGACGCTGTAGCAGCCCTGGGTGCCGGTCACACGAAAACGCGGGCCGGGGGTGCTTTGCAGGCAACTGCCACCCAAGTGCGAAATCACCCCATTGGCATGGGTCAGGGACATGAAGAAGCCGTTGTCGAAAGTCTGGTCTTTTTCGGCGTAATCCAGTTCGGCATACACCTGGCTGACCGGACCGAACAAGAGCAGTGCCTGATCCACCAGATGACTGCCCAGGTCGCGCAGGAAACCGCCACCACTGCCATTGTTCACCGACGACGGCGAAAAACGCTCGATCCGTGATTCGAAACGGGTGACCTGGCCCAGCGCACCGGACGCGATGAGTTTGCGCACGGTGAGAAAATCCGAGTCCCAGCGCCGGTTCTGGTAGACACTCAGTGGTACGCCCTGACGCTCGGCCATGGTGATCAGGGTCTGCGCCTGCTGCCTGTCGGCGGCGAACGGCTTGTCGCTCACCACCGTCACACCGTGTTCGATGGCGTCGAGCACCAGCGCCGGGCGCCCCTTGAGCGGCGTGGACACCACGAGCACATCAACCCCGGCTTCGACCAATTGACCAATACTGTCGAAGGCCGGCACACCGGGATGCTCAGCGGCCAGCAGTTGCCGGCGCTCGGCGGAACAGGTCACCACACCGACAAACGTCGCCGCCGGCAAACTGCTGATCATCGGTGCATGGAAAAACCGGCCGCCGTGGCCGTAACCGACAAGTCCGATGCGCATGAAAGTATTCTCCTTATAGAACACGGACTCTGTGGGAGCGAACCTGCTCGCGAAGACGGCGGTACATCCAAGATTGATGTTGCCTGACACACCGCTTTCGCGAGCAGGCTCGCTCCCACAAGGGATTGTCGTTAGCCGTAGAAATGTGGGCGGTCAGGGAGCGCGACTTTGACGATCGCCCCACTGTTCTGCGCTTCGATACAGGCATCCGCTGCGACGGCCGCGGCATAGCCGTCCCACGCCGAAGGTCCGCCGACCTGCCCGGCCCGCACACCGTCGATAAACGCCTGCAACTCGACGTCATAAGCGGCGATGAAGCGGTCCTTCCAGTCCATCAGAATTGCGTTGGACAGCTTCGCGCCACTGCGCAACTGAACCTGCGACGGTTCCGGCAGTTTGGCGATGCCAGTCTCCCCCACCACCTCGCACTGGATGTCGTAGCCGTACTGGCAATTGACGAAGACCTCCACGTCGATACGCGTGCCCTTGGCGGTTTCCAGCAACACGATCTGCGGGTCTTTCAAATGGGCAAGTGCCTTGCTGGTCTTGCGCGGGAACACCACTTGCACCGAAACGTAATCGTCGTCGAGCAACCAGCGCAATACGTCCAGCTCATGGATCAGCGTGTCGGTGATCGCCATGTCGGTCTTGTAGTTCTCACCCACGGTCGGGTTACGGTGAGCGCAATGCAGCATCAACGGCTCGCCAATCTGGCCGCTGTCGATCACGGCTTTCAACGCCCGATAGCCTTCATCGTAAGGGCGCATGAAACCGACCTGTACCAGCCGCTTGCCGTGGGCCACTTCGGCCTCGACGATCTTGCGGCAGCCTTCGGCGGTGACCGCCAGCGGTTTCTCGCAGAACACCGGCTTGCCCGCCGCAATCGCTGCCAGCACAAATTCCTCGTGGCTCGGCCCCCAGGACGTGACGAGGATCGCCTCGACTTCAGGCGACTTGATCAGCGCGTGACCGTCGGGATAAACCTCGGCAGTCAGTTTCAGGTCGGAGACGACCTTGGCCGCTTGCTGCAAGTTGATGTCGGTGACGGCGACGACCCGGCTATTGAGCAAGGTCTGACTGCAACGACGGATGTGATCCTGGCCGATGGCCCCGGTGCCAATGACGCCAAGCTGCAAAGACATATAAACACTCCTGTGGTTCGTTTCAGGGCAATCAGTACTGACGGGCCTTGGCCAGTCGTTGGTTGAGGGTCTTGGTCGCCGCCTCGGTGCGCGCACTGCTGGAGACTTGCGCCACGCCGACTCGCCACCACGACAGGTAGCCGTGAATCATGGTCTTGGGCAGGACCTTGATGTCGATCAGAGTCGATACTGTCTGCAAACGCGCATCCGCCAATGCGGCTCGCAACTCCTCGACGTTGTTCACCTTGTAGGTCTTGCAGCCATAGGCCGCTGCGCTCATGGCGAAATCCACCGGCACGAAACCGCCGTCGAGCTTGCCCGACTCAGGATTACGGAACCGGAATTCGGTGCCGAAGCTGTCCATGCCGTTGCCCATCTGCAAGTTGTTGATGCAGCCGAAGGTCATGTTGTCCAGCAGCACCACATTGATCTTGCGGCGCTCCTGGATCGAGGTGGCCAGTTCCGAATGCAGCATCATGTACGAGCCATCACCCACCAGCGCATAGACCTCGCGCTCGGGCACGGCGAGCTTCACCCCCAGTGCTGCGTTCACCTCATAACCCATGCACGAATAACCGTACTCAACGTGGTAGGTGTTCACGCCCTTGCTGCGCCAACTGCGCTGCAAGTCACCGGGCAAGCTGCCGGCGGCGGAGACGATCACTGCGTCATCGGCCAGGGTCTCGTTAAGCACGCCCAACACCCGGCTCTGGGTCAGGCAGGAGCCGGTCAGTTCGATGAACTCGCGCAGTACGGCCGGGTCCAGGTGGTCGGTGATTTCCGGGACAAAGTCTGGGCTCTGGTACTCAATCCGGTAGAGGCGGTCGACCTCCTCGTCCAGTTGTGCCCGGGCCTGCCGGACTTGATCGCCCCAGCCGGAGCGATAGTCACCCAACGCACCGGTCAATGCCTGCAAACCGCATTTGGCGTCAGCCAGCAGTTGCACGCCGTCAAGCTTCAGGGCATCGCACGGGCTGATATTGAGGTTGAGAAATTGCACGCCAGGTTGCTGGAACAAGGACTTCGATGCAGTGGTGAAGTCGCTGTAACGGGTGCCGACACCGATGATCAGATCCGCCTCCCTGGCCAACACGTTCGCCGCCAGGCAACCGGTTTCGCCGATCCCGCCGACGTTCAGCGGATGAGCGGAGACCACTGCGCTCTTGCCGGCCTGGGTTTCGGCGAAGGGAATATCGAAACGTTCGGCAAACGCCTGCAAAGTCGCATTGGCGCCAGAGTATTTGACGCCACCGCCACAGATGATCAGCGGTTTGCGCTTGCCTTTGAACAGCGCCAGCGCATCGCCCAACATCGCTTCGGTGGCCGGACGGCGCTCGATGCGGTGCACGCGTTTTTGCAGGAAGTAATCGGGATAGTCGTACGCCTCGGCCTGCACGTCTTGCGGCAGGGCCAGCGTCACGGCACCGGTTTCGGCGGGGTCGGTGAGCACGCGCATGGCGTGGATCGCCGCCGTCATCAGTTGCTCGGGACGGTTGATGCGATCCCAGTATTTGCTCACCGCCTTGAACGCGTCGTTGGTGCTGATGCTCAGGTCGTGGAACTGCTCGATCTGCTGCAACACCGGGTCCGGCTGGCGGCAGGCATAAACGTCACCGGGCAACAGCAACAAGGGAATGCGGTTGGCGGTGGCCGTTGCGGCGGCGGTCAGCATGTTCGCCGCGCCAGGGCCGACCGATGAGGTGCAGGCATAGATCCTGCGACGCAGGTGTTGCTTGGCAAAACCGATGGCGGCGTGGGCCATGCCTTGTTCATTGCGCCCCTGATGGACGATCAGGTCGCCGCTGTCCTGCTCCAGGGCTTGCCCCAGGCCCAGCACATTACCGTGGCCAAAAATGGTAAAGATCCCGGCGACGAATTTGCTCTGAACCCCATCGACCTCGATGTACTGGTTATCGAGGAATTTCACCAGGGCCTGGGCCATGGTCAGTCTTGTTGTGGTCATGCTTGCACCTTCCTTTGAAGCCAATCCGGTATGCGCTGTGAACACCAATCACTGTGGGAGCGAGCCTGCTCGCGAAGACAGCGGCACATTCAACATCAATGTGACGATCAGACCGCTTTCGCGAGCAGGCTCGCTCCCACAGGGGGGACTTCCATTAACCTTGGGATTTCTGCAGGTGATCCATGCTCGCGCCGATTGCCGTCCGGATATCCGCCAGGTCATGGACACTGTCGGCAAAGGGTTCGAACGACAGGTAGCCGCTGTAGCCACTGCCGAGCAAGGTGGCGATTTGTGCCGCATTGCCGAGAATGTCGCCCTCGCCCACCAGCACTCGATGTCCATCACGAATGGTCGCCAGCGGCGCGTCGGCATCCTCGACGCCGGAGATGTGCACCAGCCCGGTCAGCTCGGGAAAGCATTCATGTTCGCCAGCCAGGTGATGGTGGAAGGTGTCATGCACCAGGCGGAACACATCCAGCCCACCGATGGCGGCGATGGCATCGACTGCCGTCCGCTTGCGCCGCAGCGAGCACTCTTCAAAACCCAGCGGCTCGATGAAACCGAGGATGCCGTGATCGCGCAGGATCGGCGCCAGCGCCCTCAACGCCGTGCGCAGACCTGACGCGCGCTCGGCCTCGCCACGCGGATCGGCGCGGTCGTTCAACGGACACATGACCAAACCCTGTGCGCCGCAATCACGAGCATAAGCAGCAAGTTTCAGGGCCTGCGCACGGCGTTCGTCATTCCAGACATCGAACGGATACAACGCGTTGATCGACAGCACGGTGATGCCTTTGGCCGCGCACTCTTCACGCACACGTTCAGGCGCGGTGCCGTCTTCGATCTCGACGCCTTTGAGGTCATTGCGGATCTCAATGGCGTCGGCCTTGAGGGCCACGGCCAATTCGATGAACGCCGGCAGGGACAAGCGTGGGGCAACCATACGGTTCAGTGCGAAACGCAGGGGTTTGCTCATTGTTATTGTTCTCCGTGCAAATCGATTATTTGGCGGTCGGCATGCTGAATTCCGGGCCCTTGGCAATGCTGTCGGGCCAGCGCTGCATCACGCTTTTGTAGCGGCTGTAGAACCGAATGCCTTCTTCGCCATACGCGTGGTGATCACCGAACAGCGAGCGCTTCCAGCCACCGAACGAATGCCAGGCCATGGGCACTGGAATCGGTACGTTGATACCGACCATTCCGACCTTGATGCTGCGGGCAAACGAACGGGCAATCCCGCCATCGCTGGTAAAGCACGACACGCCGTTGCCGAATTCATGGGCATTGATCAGCGCCACCGCACTGGCGAAGTCCGGTACACGCACGATGCCCAGCACCGGGCCGAAGATCTCTTGCTGGTAAATGCTCATCTCGGTGGTGACTTTGTCGAACAGCGTCGCTCCGACGAAAAAGCCGTTCTCGGCACCCGGCACCTTGAAGTGGCGTCCGTCGACAACCAATTGTGCACCCTGGGCCACACCCTGATCGATGAAGCCTTCGACCTTGGCCTTGTGTTCGGCAGTGACCAGCGGCCCCATATCGGTGTCGCCGTGCAGGCCATTGCCGACTTTCAACTGATCGATACGCGGCAGCAGTTTGGCGATCAACCGGTCGCCGACATCACCGACCGCCACGGCAATCGAGATCGCCATGCAACGCTCGCCGGCCGAACCATACGCCGCACCGATCAACGCATCTGCCGCCTGGTCCAGATCGGCATCAGGCATGACGATCATGTGGTTCTTCGCCCCGCCCAGTGCCTGCACCCGCTTGCCCCGCGAGGTCGCCTGCTGGTGGATGTATTCGGCAATCGGCGTCGAACCGACAAAGGAAATCGCCTCGACGTCCGGGTGTTGCAGCAAGGCATCGACCGCGGTCTTGTCGCCCTGGACCACATTGAACACGCCGTCCGGCAGGCCGGCTTCGGTGAGCAGGCGGGCCATCAACAAGCTGGCGGACGGATCGCGCTCGGAAGGCTTGAGGATGAAGCAGTTACCGGTGACCAGCGCCAGCGGAATCATCCACAGCGGCACCATCACCGGAAAGTTGAACGGCGTGACCCCGGCGCAAACGCCCAGCGGCTGACGCAGGTTCCAGTTGTCGATGCCGCCGCCGATGTTGTCGCTGAACTCGGTCTTGAGCAGGTTCGGCGCACCACAGGCGTATTCAACGATTTCGATACCGCGGGTGACTTCGCCCTTGGCGTCGGAAAAGACCTTGCCGTGTTCGAGACAGATGATTTCGGCCAGTTCGTCGTGATGGCGGTCGAGCAGTTCCTTGAACTTGAACATCACCCGCGAACGACGCAGGGACGACTGTTCGGACCAGGCCGGAAAGGCTCTCAGGGCCGAGGCGACTGCCTCGTCCACGGTCTTGTCGCTGGCCAAACCGACGCGCGCCTGTACAAGGCCGGTGGCCGGGTTGAAGACGTCGCTGAACCGCTCGCTACCGCTGTCTTGCACCTGACCGTCGATGTAATGGCCTACAACCTGGGCGTCGCTCATTGTGCTTGTTCTCCGTGCAAAGGTTGGACATCAGTCGTTGGAATTCAGAGATCCAGCAGCCAGCTGTGCCGGGGATCGTTATGGAACTGCCAGACGCGTTTCGGGCCCGCCATCACGTTCAGGTAATACGACTCGTAGCCGTATGGCACACTGACCGGGTGATAGCCCTTGGGCACGACCACCAGGTCGCTGTTTTCCACGGCCATGGCCTGATCGATACTGCGGTCGTCGGTGTAGACCCGCTGGAACACGAAGCCCTGGGGCGGGTTGATCTGGTGGTAGTAGGTCTCTTCGAGAAAGCTCTGGTGTGGCAGATCGTCGGTGTCGTGCTTGTGCGGCGGGTAGCTCGAGGAGTGCCCCGAGGGCGTGCGCACTTCCACCACCAACAATGAATGGGCCGGCTCGCTGTCCGGCAGGATGTCGCAGACGTAACGGGTGTTCGCACCCTTGCCGCGCACGCTGCGCTTCATGGATTCGGGTTTGATCAGGCGTGGGCCGTGGCTTTCGGCGGTCGAACCGGGCGCGGCGCAAACGGCGATTTGCACATCCCCCAACGCCACCACCTGTGCCTGACTGCCGGGCGGCAAGTACGCGGCGAAGGGGGATTTGTCTTCGAACACCGACTGACGATCACCGATGTTGTCCCAGTCGAACACGCCCTGCCCCGGCGCCTCGCCCTTGATGCTGACCCGGCCGCTGAGCAGCACCAGGCACAGTTCCTTATCACCGGCTGAGACCGGCATGTTGTCGCCGAGACTCAAGCAATAAGCGGCGAAACCAACGTATTCAAGCTCACCTTTGCCCAGCTCGACCATGGTCCGGCCACGGGCATTGCTTTTGACCAGCAGGCTCATCGTGCAGTCCTCTCGTCAAGCAACGCACGCAAGGTGTCGTAGCCTTTTTTCGCGTAGGCATAACTGGGTGCCACCGCCGGGTCTTGCTCGGCTTCGACCACCAGCCAGCCGTGGTAATCGGCTACCAGCAGCACATTCAGCAGTTGGGTGAAGTCGATGTCACCATCGCCCGGCACGGTGAAGGTGCCGTTGATGATGCAGTCCGGGAAGCTCCACAGGTTGTTGCGCGCCAGCTGCACGACCGGTTTGCGCACATCCTTGAAATGCACATGACAGACGCGCGAGATGTGTTTGCGCAGCACCTGCATGGGATCACCGCCACCCATGTAGCAATGACCCGAGTCGAACAGCAACCCGACTTCACTGCCGGTCAATGCCATCAGGGTATCGATGTCCGACGGCGATTCGACGTAGGCGCCCATGTGGTGGTGATAGGCCAGGCGTATGCCCTGAGACAGGGTGAAGCGTGCCAGCTCGGTCAATTTGTCCGCGTATTGCTGCCACGCCTGCTCGGTGTGGAAACGCGGGCGTTCGACCAGAGGAATGCGCTGGCCCTGGATGGAGTCAGCGACTTCCCCGTAAACCAGCACCTTGGCGCCGTTCTTCGCCAGCAGCTCGACATGGCTGCCAATGGCGTCGATTTCCTCGGCCACGGAGCGACGTGCCAGGCGACTGGAATACCAGCCGGAGACCAGCGCCAGGTCATACGGGCGCAGTACATCGCCCACTCCCTTGGCATCCTTGGGGAATTTGCCGTTGAGTTCAAAGCCTTCGTAGCCGATGTCCTTGCCTTCGCTGAGGGCGGTGCTCAACGGCGTCTCGCCGCCCAAGGACGGCAGATCGTCGTTGCTCCAGGAGATCGGGTTGATGCCAATTCGGATTGCGGGCATGGCTGCACCTTTTATTGTTTTTACAAAACCAGTAAGAGCGACACAAAACCCTGTGGGAGCGGGCTTGCCCGCGATTGCGATCTCGCTGTCACATTGATGCTGAATGTGCCGCCGTCATCGCGGGCAAGCCCGCTCCCACAGGTATTGTGGTGTTCCATCAAGCTCGGGCTGTACGCCAGGCATCAATCAACTCGACGAAGGTACCCTGCACCTGGCGGATCAACGCTTCGTCATCAATTTCCCCGGCCAGCCATGCGCGGCTCGGCTCCTGGAAAATCGTCCGGCCAACGGCAAAACCGCGGCAGGTCCGGCTCTGGCTGGCCTGTTGAAAGCCTTCGGCCAACGCTGATGCAGGGGCATTCAGGCCCAGCAGCACCACGCCACGGCAGTACGGGTCGCGCGCTTGGATCAGTTCGTCCAGTTGCTTCCACTCATCAAAGCTTTGCGCTTCGATCTTCCACCACGCCGGGTAGATGCCCAGGTTGTAGAGGCGCTTGAGTGCGCGATACAGCACGTCCGGGTGCGTGGAGGGGTGATCCTTGGGTGGGATGATTTCCAGCAGCAGTTCGTGACCGCTGACTTGCGATGCTTGGTACAAACCCTTGATCTGCGCTTCCTGTTCCAGGCGCAGCATGGGCTCATCGTCCGGGTGGAATTGCACCAAGCATTTGATGATTTGCTCCTGCGGCCAGGCGATCAGGTTGCTGCCGATCGAGCGCCCGTGTTCGAAAGCCAGTGGACGGGAGCCTTGCACTTCGACCGGCCGTGCCACCCACCAGCCACGCCCGGTGGCGGCGTTCAGCGAGTCCTGGCCGAAACGCTGGTCCGCCAGCAGCCCGACATCGGCCTCGATGCCCTGCTCGCCCAAATCGCTTTCGACCCGTTCCACGGCCTTGATGAACAGTTGCTTGAGCTCACCGATAGCGCCAAGGTCGCGTCCGCCCTTCTGGGCCAGCTCCACCAGTTGCCCACGATGGTCGAAGGCAAAGATGAACAGTTGCTTCCACTGTTTGCGCGGCACGCTGACCTGATGCAGGCGTTGCAGGGTGACATCCTGATCCGGTCGGGTAATCGGCACCGGACTGTTGAACAGATAATCGAGTTCGGCACGGGTCGGCATGGCCGGGGCGCAGGCATGGCGCGAGACCACCAGTCCGCCGCAGGCATTGGCCAACTGGCAGCAACGCTCGTCGCTGGCGCCCTCCAGCCAACCGCTGAGGAAGCCCGACATGAAGGCGTCACCCGCCCCCAGCACATTCAATACCTCTACACGAACGCCGGGATAAATCGCGCCGTCTTCGAGACGCTCCGGGATCGCACCATGAATCACCGTGCAGCCTTGCGGGCCGAGCTTGACCACCAGGGTCGCGTCGCTCAAGCGCCGGACATTGCGCAGCGCGGTGAGCAAATCGCCGGAACCGCCGGCAATCAGAAACTCTTCTTCAGTGCCAACGATCAGATCGAATCGCGGGAGGATCTTCTGCACGTGCTGGCTGACATTCTGGTCGGCGATAAAGCGGGTTTCGCCGTCCGCCTTGCCGGTCAGGCCCCAGAGCACCGGGCGATAGTCGATGTCCAACACCCGTTTGACGTTGTGTTTTTCGGCGTAGTCCAGCGCCTGGATGCTCGCCTTGTAGACGCCCTCGGTCGAGAAGTGCGTGCCGGTGATCAGTAAGGCTTTGCTGGAGGCGATAAAGGCTTCGCTGATGTCTTCGGCCCGCAGCGCCATGTCGGCGCAGTTCTCACGATAGAACACCAACGGAAAGGTTTCGCGGTCCTTCAGGCCGAGCAACACCATCGCGGTCAGGCGCTCCGGATCGACCTTGATGCCGCTGACATCACAGCCTTCGCGGGCCAGGGACTCGACCAGGAAACGCCCCATGTGGTCATCCCCTACCCGGCTCAGCATGGCCGACTTCACCCCCAGACGGGCCGTGCCGAAGGCAATGTTGGCGGATGAGCCACCGAGGTACTTGGCGAAGCTGCTCACATCCTCCAACCGGGCCCCGACTTGCTGAGCATAGAGGTCGACGCCAAGGCGACCCAGGCAAATCAGATCCAATTGACGTCCACTGGCAAAACGAGTCTGGCCCATGCTGGCTCCTGTTGTTTTTATCAGCCTGCGTTCAGGGCGATGGCCGCGCCGAACACTCTTGGTGGACGCAGACTAAAACGACCGGGAGCGAAGAATCAATAATTTTTCCAATTATTTTTTACGTGGAATATTTTTTCCAATAAACTTTGGTACAGGCGTTCCAGACGTCGTGCATCGTTTCAGCACGCCTCGCGCGGGTGCAAGCTCAAGATTTTGTCCGGGCCGACCCTGTAGACTGCGCACAGCCAACTTATTGTCTGGGGCGAGATGAAAAATCGTCGCTATAAGAACAAGCCAAGTACAAGCCAGAAGGATTCCCTATGTCCCGCACCGATCAGCCGGCAACGACCGAGAGCACGTCCGAGAGTGATCTTGCCAGCCCCCCGATCAATGCCGAGCGTTTGCTGCAGCTGATCACCCAGGAATACGAAAGCCTGCCGCGCCAGCTCAAACGCATCGCCAGTTACATGAGCCAGCAAAGCGACCGGATCATGGTCGACCGTATCAGCGACATCGCCCGCGAGTGCGACGTGCACCCGTCGGCCATCGTGCGGTTTTCCCAACGTTTCGGCTTCAGCGGCTTCAGCGAAATGCAGGCGCTGTTCCGCGAGGCGTATACCCACAAAACCACGCCCGTGCAGAACTACCAGCAACGCATTCGCAGCATGATCGCCAACAAGTCGCAGAAAGCCAGCGGCGGCGACCTGGCGCGCGAGTGCATCAACGCGACCCTGTCGGGCATCGAACGGCTGGGGCTGGAACTTGATGACCAGGCCTTCGAAAAGGCGGTGGACCTGGTGGTCAATGCGGACAACATCTACGTGGTCGGTGTGCGCCGTTCGTTCGCGGTGGCTGATTACCTGGTCTACAACCTGCAACACACCAACAAACGCATTCACCTGGTGTCGGGGCTCGGCGGCAGCTACCGCGAACAGATGCGCAGCGTGCGCGCCAATGACCTGGTGATCGCCATCAGCTTCACGCCGTACGGCAAGGAAACCCAGCACTGCCTGCGCATTGCCCAGCACCACCAGGCGAAAACCCTGATCATCACCGACAGTAACCTCTCGCCCCTCGCCAAGCGCGCCAATACGGTGCTGCTGGTCAATGAAGGCAGCTCGTTCGCCTTCCGTTCATTGAGCGCGACGCTGTGCCTGTGCCAGGCATTGTTTATCGCCGTGGCCTATCGACTGGAGTTGAAGGTCGATGAGATTCACGAGCAGGCAGGATTCGAGGACTGACCGGGAAACAGTCCGGGCATACAGCAGGGAATATTTATTCCATAAATTGATTCGTGGGAATATTTATTCTATAAGTTGGATCTCTGAAAACAAGAATCCAAAGGATCCTGTCATGCGCGAACTCGGAATCGGACTTATCGGCACGGGCTTCATGGGCCGTGCCCATGCCCTGGCCTTTCGTAGCGTCAGTTCGGCCTTCGAACTGCCCTTCACGCTTCGCCTCGCCGCCCTGGCCGACGCCGATCCCGCTCGTGCCCAAGCCTGCGCAAGGGCGTGGGGATTTGAGCAGGCTCACAGCGACTGGCAGCCGTTGATCGAAGACCCCAAGGTCAACCTGATCGCCATCACCACCCCCAACCACTTGCACTACCCCATGGCCATGGCCGCCATTGCCGCCGGCAAATCGGTCTACTGCGAAAAACCACTGGCGGTGAACCTTGAACAGGCCAATGCCATGCACCTCGCGGCCAAGGATGCCGGCGTAGTCACCCGTGTCGGCTACAACTACCAACACAATCCGATCATCGGCCTGGCGCGCGAGTTGATTCTGAGTGGCAGCCTCGGCGAGATCATCAGCTTTCAAGGCGAGTTCAGCGAGGACTTCATGGCCGACCCAGCGTCCCCTTGGTCCTGGCGCTGTGAGGCCGAACATGCCGGCGGAGCGCTGGCGGATCTTGGCAGCCACTTGCTCGCCATGGCGCGCTACCTGCTGGGTCCTGTGGAAGCTGTGTGCGCCGACACCCAGACCGTGCACCGCCAGCGCCCGGTCACGGCCGGTAGCCAGGAACAACGCAACATTGTCGTCGACGATCAGGCCCATGCCCTGTTGCGCTTTGCCAGCGGCGCGCGCGGCACCTTCAGCAGCAGTTGGCTCAAGCACGGCTACAAGAATCATCTGAGCTTCGAGATCAGCGGCACTCAGGGCACTCTTTCGTTCGATCAGGAACGCTTGAATGAGTTACGCCTGTGCCGCGTCGACCAGGCCGGTTTCCAGCGCTTGCTGGCCGGACCGAACCTGCCCGGTTACGCCGCCTTCAGCCCCGCGCCGGGGCATCAACTGGGTTACAACGAGTTGAAGACGCTGGAAGTACATGAACTGATCATGGCCCTGGCCGGACACGGACACGCCGGTACCGACTTCGAGCAAGCCTTTGAAGTGGAGCGTCTGGCCACCGCAATTCGCCTCGCGGCGCGGGAACAGCGCTGGGTCAACATCAGCGAGATTTGATCGCTGAGAAGGCTGCACCGCAAGGTGCAGCCTTTACCCTTCAATCAATACCTTGACTGTGCCATTGACCCCTGACAGCTGTTCCACACTTCACGTATCAACGTCTTCAACAGCAACGCCTCCTCCCAACGATCCGTGATATCACGCCCGTCAGCCCCCGTGATCGAATAGGGTGGCGGGCCGAGTTCGCACGTGAACGACAGGCTGGTGGATGCGACCGGGCGGGCCAGCCAATCCTCGATCCCGTAGCGCCACCAACCCAGGAAGCGGTCCAGCCAGGGCCGATGCTGGGCAAAGCTCAAAGGCACCTGGACCTGCTCGCCATTGGATACCCGACCGTGGAAACCCCAACTGTGGCGCAGGATCGTGTGAATCTGTTCGTCGACTTCGGAAGTGGCCGACTCAGGCAATTCGCGACCGACAACATAGTGGGACAAGTCGGCCAGCAACTTGAGATCGGGCATCTGCGCGATGAGGTCGAGGGTAAACATCAAGTCATTGGTGAGGCGATAACGGTGGGTTTCCAGCAGGATCGGAAAGTCCACCTGCTCGGCCAGACGCTGCCAGCCTTCGATCAGCTCGATGGCTTGCGTCAGCGAACGCGGCCGGACGTCGGCCTGCAGCGTGAGGTGGTGGCAGCCATACCGGGAGACGACATCAAGCGCGGCCGCCAGGTCATCCACGGTCCGGGGAAACAATTGACCTTCGATGTGCAGGCCTTGCGCCTCGGCAGCGGCGCTCAAGCGTGCAGCCTGTGGCGCGTTCCAGAAATGGTCAGTGATCCCGTCGAAACCGGCGGCGGCGATTTTCTCCAGTTGAGCTTCCAGGGAAAGATCGCATTGACCGCGGTGATCTTGCATGGCCCACAAAGACTGAAACACCAGGAATTCGCGCATATCAGTTCCTCAGCAATTGTTTGAGCGGGACATCGGCATCGACTAAAGCGCTCACCGAAAGAGATTGGCGGTGGGCGATCAGGCGTTCGCACACCTTGATGTCCCTGGCGACGCTGTTGCCCAGGCCCCAGCCGCAAGCCCCCAGCAAACGGTGTTCGGCGTCGAGGTAGAACAGCAGAAAACCGCCCCCCGGGATTGTCCGGCTCACCGTCGGTTCACTGTTGGCGATGACGCCAACGGTTTGCAGACTCCAGTCGTACTGATCGGACCAAAAGCCGGGAATGACCTCGAAGGGCTGCTCGCCCCCCAGCAGGTTCAACGCGGCGTGATGCCCCTGGGTTTCAGCGTTACGCCAGGTTTCCTGACGCTGGAACGCCCCTTGCGGGTGCAGGCGAAACTCACAGACGTCGCCGGCGGCAAAGATGTCCGGCGCACTGGTGCGTAGTTGCGAATCAACGCGAATACCCTGACCCACCTCCAACCCGGCGGCCATGGCCAACTCGGTGTTGGGTTGCATGCCGATGCCTACCACGATCAGATCGCAAGGTAACGACTGGCCGTCGACCAGTTGCACCGCCTCGGCGCGAGTGGCGCCGTGTACCGTTGCGATGGCCACGTTCAATCGGACATCCACGCCCTGACGGCGATGCAATTCCAGCAGGACACTGGACAATCGCTGCGGCAGAACGCGACCCGCCAGGCGTGGCCCGGCTTCGAGCAAGGTCACCGTGCAACCCAAGGCGCGAGCCGTTGCGGCGACTTCGAGGCCGATAAAACCACCGCCGATAATCACCAATCGAGCGGCTGGTCGCAGTGAGTCGCGCAGTGTGATCGCTTCATCATGGGTTCGCAGATACAGGACGTTGGACAGGTGCTCGGGTACCGAGGGCAACAGCCGTGCCCTGCCCCCGGTCGCGAGCAGCAGGCGGGCGTAATGCAGCCAACGGCCGTCGGCCAACTGCAAGCGATGTTGCGGCGGATCGAGACATTTCACCGGGTTGCCAGCCAAGTGTTCAATGTCCAGTTCAGCGAGTCGAGCGCTATCGCACAAACTGCAACCGGCCAGTTCGACCGTGCCCTGTAATAACCCTTTGGACAGCGGTGGGCGTTCGTACGGCGGATGGGATTCGTCGCCGATCAGGACCAGGCGGCCTCTATATCCTTCGGCCCGCAGCGACAGGGCTGCACGGCCACCGGCATGCCCGGCGCCGACGATAACCAATGGAGCATTGGCAGAGTTCATGGCACAGACTCCAGGCAGTTAAACCGAAAGGGCGAGCAGGACGCGCCCTGCCTCGACCCGGACTGGATAGGTCTTGAGGTTGACGCACACCGGCGCGCCCAGGGCTTTGCCGGAGCGGTAGTCGAAGCGTCCGTTGTGCTTGGGGCATTCGATGACATGCTCCATCACCAAGCCATCGGCAAGGTGGATGGACTCGTGGGTGCACAGGCCCGCAGTGGCGAAGAACTCGTCGTCTGCGGAGCGGTAAACGGCATAAGTGTGCGGGCCATGGTCGAAACGAATGACATCTTCTTCATTTATTTCGCCCACGGCACAGACATCGATCCATTGCTCGGTCATGGCGTTTTCTCTTGTAGGAAGTACAGGCAGGAAGGTGTCAGGCCGGCGTGACTTCAGGCTCTACCGGCGCATTGCTGGCTGGCGTTGCGCGTTGCGGCAACGGACGATGGACGATGGACGAAATGGGTCGGGTCTTTGCGCTGTTTCCAGATGGTCGAGAGGACTTCCCGTAATGCCTCGAAAAGTCCGCTGTAAGGCGGCGGGCAGTCGTGGCGAATATCTTCGTGAAGTTGCGCCAGCGCGTGAAATGGCACCATCGGGTACATGTGATGCTCGAGGTGATAGTTCATGTCGAGATACAGAAAACGCAGCACCGGGTTCATGTAAATGGTCCGGCAGTTGGCACGATGATCGAGCACATCCTCGGCCAGGCCCACATGCTGTGTCAGACCGAACAGGTAGGACAGCCAGCCGCCGTACAACGTCGGCAAACCGATCAACATCAACGGCAACCAGCTCTGCAGATACAGCGCCGCCGCCAGCGTCAGCCCATAAATCACCAACCAGATACGCGCCGCGGCAAAGACCTTGGGCCATTCGGATTCGGGGATGAAGGTCTGCTCTTCTTCAGCCATTCGACCACTCGCATGCCGGCACACCGACCACAGGGTCTTGATCGCATACGGCATCCTGAACAGGCTCAACACCATCATGATCAGGCTCGGCGGGCGCGGTTCGACGATCTCAGGGTCGCGCCCGACGATGATGGTGTCGGTGTGGTGCCGGGCGTGACTCCAGCGCCAGACATGGGGTTCGAACATGAACATGAAGCTCGACAGCTGGTAGACCGCATCGTTCATCCAGCGGGTTTTGAATGCCGTTCCGTGACCGGTTTCGTGCCAACGGGCATTGGACGCAGTGCCATAAAGCAACCCATAGGCGAGGAAGAATGGAACGCAGGCCCAGGAGCCCCAGAACCAGTACCCGCCAAACCCGGTCACGACCATCGCCAACAGCCAGATCGCGGTATCGCGCAAGGCCGGGCCATCGCGACGCTGCATCAGTTCCTTCATGCGTTTACGGGAAATGGGTGATTGATACCAATCGGCCGAGACCAGGCCTTTTTGCGTTGCCTTGGCGGCTTCGGGACCTGTCAATCGATAGTCCCGGCGCGCGGGCTTACCGGTGTTTTCAAATGCTGCGTGCTGTTCAGGCATTTTATTGTTCTCCGCAAGCTTGAGGGTTTAAGGCACTTGCTTCGATGCGGGATCGCATCGCTGGAGAAAAGATAGAGAGCACGATGATCGCCCTCAATCCCTTGAATACATTCACTATCAAGCTATCATCCAGACCCATTGAAGCTTGATAGTTTTCTATCAAGGCGCCCGGGGCTCACCATGAACAAAACCAAACGCCCAACCATCGCCACTGTCGCCGAGCAGGCTGGCTTGAGTGTCGCCACCGTGGACCGCGTACTCAATGCCAGGGCCCCGGTGAACCCAACAACCGCCGAGCAGGTGTTCCAAGCCGCCGAGGCAGTGGGTTACTTCGCGGCCCGGCTGATCGGCCAGCGGATCAGAGAACGGCGCCCCAGCTACCGCTTCGGCATTCTGTTGCTCGGTACCGCCCAAGCGTTCTATGCCAACGTTGCCGCCGCCATCACCGAAGTGGCGCAGCGTCAGACCGGCGCCAATCTCAGTTGCCAATTCGAGTACGTTTTCGATCGCTCACCCGGCGCCATCATTGCCCAGATCGAACAACTGGCGGTGCAGTGCGATGGACTGGCGGTGGTCAGCTTCGCTCACCCGTTGATCAATGCCGCCATCGCGCAGATCAGGGCCGCAGGCGTGCCCGTGATCGCGCTGCTGTCCGACATCCACGAAGCGGCAAATGAGCCCTACGTCGGTCAGGATAATCATGAAGTCGGACGCACCATGGGATGGCTGCTGGCTCACACCTGCGGCACCCAAAAAGGCAGCGTCGGGGTGCTGCTGGGCGGCCACCGTTTTCTCGGTCACCAGTCGCGGGTGGAGGGGCTGCACAGTTACCTGACGGAACATGCACCGGGGTTAAAGCTACTCGAAGCGGTGATCAACCTGGATAACTGTGACGTCACCGAAGAGGCCACTCTGGAGCTCCTGTCGCGACATGACGATCTGCGAGGGCTGTGCGTGGTCGGCGGTGGCGGCGACGGTATCATCAGTGCCCTGTCGCAACTCCCCAAGCAACCCTCGCTGTGCAGCATCCTTATGGAATCGACCGAACTGTCGCGCCAAGCCCTGGCCCAGGGAATGATCAGCCTGGTCATCGACTCCCAGCCGCGGCTGCTGGCGGCAGCGCTGGTCGACTTGCTGATCGAACTGCAAACCACACCGGACTTCGATCCTGCCCGGCATCGAATTCACATTCCGCTGCAGATCGTGACTTCAGAAAATGCTCGTGGCTGAGACTGTGGCGAAGGCTGTTCACTTCAATCCGATCTGATGTTGCCCGGCGAATTGTTTTTTGAACCAGTCTGAGAGCATGGCCTTCTCGGAGTAGAGCCTGTCACTTCTGCTGGCACGGCCCGGACGCTGTAGGTAGAACTGATCCATGACCCTGGCGTCGGCTTCGCTCACGATCTGACCGTTTTGTTTGAGCACGTAATGTAGATCGATGCGCGGCCAGGTGATGTCGCGCATAAAGCGCACCTCATAGGCGTTGGGCCTCCAGGGTTCGTAGCGACCGGCCAGGTCGATGTTGCGTATTTCAATTTGCAGCTGCTGGTCGGGTGGCAGGTACCGCTCGCCAAGTTTCTGGAGGTAGTTGCGTAACTCTTTCATGACATAAGGATCGGCCCCCCGTTCGTAGCCAGGGCTGTCCAGGCTGGCATCGCTGAATTTTTCGGGGTTCTTGAAGACGACCTCGACCGAGGCCCCTGCGATGGCAAGTGGCACTATCAAC
Source organism: Pseudomonas baetica (assembly GCF_051216495.1). Classification (GTDB taxonomy): domain Bacteria; phylum Pseudomonadota; class Gammaproteobacteria; order Pseudomonadales; family Pseudomonadaceae; genus Aquipseudomonas; species Aquipseudomonas baetica_B. Next base: position 26,182 of record NZ_JBPKAM010000063.1, read on the forward strand.
AGCGCCAACAGTGTGATCAAGGTACGAGCGGTTATTCGGCGCATGGCTTCACCTTCAGGTGCAGCGCTTCTCAATGCATGCTGCAGCGTATTCATTTTACGCCTAGGCACATGTTCGGGCTCTAACAGGAGCTATCGCGGAACTTACAAACACCAGAAAGTTTTGCACGGGCTTTACGCGGGTTTTGCGCACGTCCAGTCCTGAAACAGGTGTAAACCTTATTCAGGACGAGACACCCAGTGTGTAACCCAGTTCTTCTGAGACTTATCCGGCTGGATGCATGAGCCCAACTGCATTGGAGGAAGCTGATCTGGAGGAAGCGGGCTGACTTTATGAGCGACTGTCCGGCAACCTTTGAATTTGCCATCCTCTACTATCGCGATGAAATACGCCTCGTAATCCACACCAGGTTCAGGAATGAACGTCAGTGCAGGAGGCATGCAAAGCACGCCGCCAATATTCTTTATGTCCACGACAAAAGGCTTGCCTGCGAGCGCTACCAATTCCGAATATTTTTCATTCGGAGCGGTTCCGTCCGCAAGTCGCCAGGAACCGGGCATCCCAATGCTGAGCTTGGTGTAATGCTGTACGCCCTGCAAACGTGCGCTTGGACCAGGTCTATTCAGCGGTTTCACTGGCAATTCATTACTCAATTCTTCGCAAGAATACCCAGTGCTATAACTCGCTTCCAATGATGGAAATCCTGTGTAAATGCGAACTCTCGACATCGTTGCAGGATCGTAATTCACCTCTAGAAATTTGACTTCCTGAGGTGCTGGAACGGGAGTATGGGAGCTGCACGCTTGCAACAACAGTGCGGCACACAAGAGGGCTTTGTTCACCTGTCGTCCTTGGATGGAACTTAAAGAACAAATGATAGCGTCATGCCATCAACCACTACAATGAGGCCAATCAGCCCCGGCGGCTGCCAGGACTTGATTCAAAGCATGCAGGTCCGTGTATGGGCGGACCTTCAGGGGTGTTACCTTTTTCGTGTCAGTCGTCTTGATCTATCTGATCAAGAAAATCAACGTCATCATCTTCTTCGTCAACAATTGCCTGAGCGTCTTCTTCGACCCATGACTCGTCATCATGGAATTCATGATCGAGTAGGTGGTCGTGCTCGGGCTCTGGAATATCTCGTTCTTCGCTCATGACTTACCGAAACAAAAGTTGATATAGAGACACCGGTTCCGGCTGCTTTGCCGGTTGGCTATTACTTCTCAAGGGCTAACGGTCATCCTGGCTGACCTCAGCCCCTTGTTTGGCCAGTTTGGCACCGTTATCGCGAGAGTGAGCGATCAACGTAGCTTCAGCGGATCAACCAAGTCCGCCGCGATAGCCATGCCCACCAAGTCCGGCAGCGTGTTGGCCTGCATGCGTTTCATGACGCGCGAGCGATACAGATCAACGGTTTTTGCACTCACGCCCAGTTGCTCCGCGATTTCGCGGGTGGTGTAGCCCTGCACCAGTGGTAACAGGATATCGCGCTCCCGCGGGGTCAGGGTCAGCAAGCGCGCCTGCAAGACTTCGTGGCCCTGATTACCCGAACGGTTGGCCGCACAGCTGCTGAGCGCCTGTTGCACGCTGTCCAGCAACAGCTGTTCGTTATAGGGCTTCTCGATAAAATCATGGGCTCCGGCCTTGAACGCGCGCACTACGATTGGCACGTCCGCATGGCCGCTGACGAAGATGATCGGCAGGTTCAGTTGGCGTACGCGCATTTCTTCCTGCACGTTCAAACCGCCCAAGCCGGGCATGCGAACGTCCAGCAGCACGCAGGCATCGAGACTTGCATCGCAGGCATCGAGGAATTCAACGCCACTGGTAAACGGCAAGGCCTTGAGGCCGACCGACTCCAATAACCAGACCGTCGATTCGAGCATGCCCTGGTCGTCATCGACCACGTATACAACGTGCTCCGTTACACCTGCCATTACCTGATTCCTATTGTTGTTGTTTTGTTGGGCCGGCAAGCGGCAAGCGGCAACACATCAGCAGCCCGACCGGTTGGCGCCGAGCATTCAATTCGCCACCGAAACCTTCGATGATGCTGCGGCTCATGGACAGACCGAGCCCCAGGCCATCGGCCTTGCTGGTGTAAAACGGGGTAAATATCTGTTCCAGTTCCGGCTCGCTGACACCCGGCCCCTGGTCTCGCACATGGATTTCCACGCAAGTGCCACTGCCATGCTCCGCGGTCATCACGATCAGGGAAGGCTGCCCGGGATGTTGTTCACGGTTGGCGTCGATGGCATTGCGTAACAGATTGAGCAGCACCTGTTCCAGCAATACGCGGTCGGCATAAACGGGCGGCAGATTATCCGGCAGACGATCCTCGATTGTCACTTGGCAATTACTCGCCTCCCACGCACACAAACGCACGGCTTCGCGGGCGACGTCGGTCAGATTCAGCGCCTGCATGCGGCGCTGTCCCTTGCGTAAAAACGAGCGTAACCGCCGGATCACTTCGGAGGCATGGGTGGCGTGATGGGTAATGCGTTCCAGACCTTGGGTCACTCTCGCGGCGGCCTGGGTATTGGAGCCCAGCGTCTGTAAATAACGCAGGCTGGCATTCGCATAATTGACCACGGCAGCCAGCGGCTGGTTGATTTCGTGGGCGATCCCCGAGGCCAGCTCACCGAGCGTGACCAACCGCGCGGTGTGTGCCAGCTCGTCCTGATGTCGACGCTGTTGCACTTCCCGCAGCTCGCGCTCGGTCATATCGCGCGCGACCAACGAGTAATAACGCTCGCCGCTGGCGGAGCCGTGCGCCAGGAGTACCAGCGACACCGGCACAGAGGTGCCACCGCCCGGCGGTTGCAACCGCGCATCGGTACTCCAGACACCGTCGCGCTCGGCGCTTTTCCAGCCATCGCGTTGCAAACGCGCAAGGTCGCCGCTTGCAAACAACGCGGCCAGAGCCGGCATTGGTTGTTGCTCATCAATCCCAAGGATGCGTCGCGCGGCCGGATTGAGGTAAGTGACCTGGCCCTCGGGGGCGATGAACAACACCGGATCGATGTTGGCCTCGACCACTTCGGCCAGGCGTCGCTTGTTCTCCTCGGCCTGCACTCGGGCCGTGATGTCTCGGGATACGCTGACGACTTCGACCACCGCCCCGGTGTAGGTTTCCCGGATCGCCCGACTGGCCGTTTCGAACCACAGATAATGGCCATCGCGGTGGCGGATGCGATAAGTCATGGTGTGATAGCCGTCTTGCTCCAGCGCATCGCGCGCACGTTGCACGAGACCGGCCAGATCCTGGCCATGGAACAGGCCCTGGGCCATTTGCCCACGCAACTCTTCGGGCCAGTAACCGAGCAAAGTCCAGGATGCCGGTGACGCATCGATAACGCGTCCATCCGGCGTGTGACGGGAAATCAGGTCGGTGGTGTTTTCGATGATCAGCCGGTACAACCGCCGTGCGGTGGCCGCTTCACGTTCCGCCAGCACTTGAGCCGTGGCGTCGCGGCAACGGGCAAGTACTCGGTTGTCCTGGGGGTCGGGAATAAACGTCCAGATCAGGATCTGCGCTTCGAACTGAGCCTCGACGCCTTCGATGGCGCGTTGCTGGTCCAGGCAGGCACGAACCAGTACCCGATGATTGACCGGTAAAAAACCCAACACATCGTTCAGTGGTTTCTCGGCGAGCAGCGCCAACAGCGCCGCGTTAAACTCCAGCGGTCGCCCTTGTGCATCGAGCAACAGACTCGGTTGTGGATCGTGACCCAGCATCGGCGAGCCACGCAGCATGCCGTTGACGCTGCTCAGCAGTGTCGTCAGCAAATCCTGCACCCAGCCCAGCCAATCAAGACTCACCCCCTCGCACACTTCCACCAGCAACAACCCCGGCTGCCCCGGCTGCAAGGCCAGATCAAACACCTGGCCATGGCTGATCGCGGCGCGACGCAACCGCCCGGATAGCCAGCAATCGAGTTGGCGGACTTGAGCCAGGTCCAGGCGCCCTGCCTCGACCAGATGCTCGAAAAGCAACTGGTCGCTGGCCAGCGCCGGGTCGCCAAGTCCTGGAGGAAAATGCTGGGCGGCACCCTCATGGCTGTAGATCCGCGCATTGGGCTGCCAACTCAGGTAAACCGCCCGTTGCACTTCCGGGCAGTCCTGCAGTGCCCGACACAACGCATCGGCCCGGGCGGCCAGAGACACCCCCTCACGCTGCAGGCGAAGCCAACTGTGCAATCGAACAGGTGTCAGGGTCATTGCGGGTCCACTTTGTCAGGGAAACCAAGCATATACCAGCCGTGGAAGGCTGACGGCATTGATTCGGCAATAGTTGAATTAGATATAGTATATATACCATACGCCATAGGTTGTACTTCCATACCACGAGCAGAATGTTATATAACGTTATCCGGACTTTGAAGGTGACCTCGTCGAGGTCAACCATAGAGCTAACAATCAGCCATCGAGTACCCGTACATGTCTATCTATGACCAAGGCCTAGGCCCTTCGGCTGTCAACCACATTGCCTTGTCCCCACTCAGCTTCATCGAGCGCACTGCCAGCACTTATCCGAACCATCTCGCCGTTATCCACGGTTCCATTCGCCGCACCTGGGCGCAGACCTACACCCGTTGCCGACGTCTGGCCTCGGCGCTGGCCGGTCGCGGTATCGGCAAGGGCGACACAGTGGCGGTAATGCTGCCCAACATTCCCGAAATGCTTGAAGTGCATTTCGGTGTTCCAATGATCGGCGCCGTGCTCAACCCGCTCAACGTTCGACTGGATGCCGAGGCGATCGCGTTCATGCTGCAGCATGGCGAGGCCAAGGTATTGATTACGGATCGCGAATTCCATGGTGTGATCCACGCGGCGCTTGGCATGCTGGATCACCCGCCTCTGGTGATCGACGTCAATGACCCGGAGTACGGTGAAGGTCAGGCTGCAAGCGACCTGGACTACGAAGCATTGTTGGCCGAAGGCGACCCGGCATTCGACTGGCAATGGCCGGTCGACGAGTGGCAAGCCATTTCGCTGAATTACACTTCAGGCACCACCGGCAACCCAAAAGGCGTGGTTTACCACCATCGCGGCGCTTACCTGAGCGCATTGGGTAATCAGATGACCTGGGCCATTGGCAACCATCCCGTCTATCTTTGGACCCTGCCGATGTTCCATTGCAATGGCTGGTGCTACCCATGGACCATCACCGCCCTGGCCGGTGTGCACGTATTCCTGCGTCGGGTCGATCCGCAGAAAATCCTCACGATGATCCGCGAGCATCAGGTCACTCACCTGTGCGGTGCGCCGATCGTGCTCAATGCACTGGTGAACATGCCGGAATCGGCGAAAGCGGCCATCGATCACCCGGTCAATGCCCTGGTCGCGGGCGCTGCGCCACCGGCCAAAGTGATCGGTGCCGTCGAAGAGATGGGCATCAAGGTCACTCACGTGTTTGGCCTGACCGAAACCTATGGCCCTGTAACGGTTTGCGCCTGGCACGCCGAATGGGATGAGTTTCCTCTGGAGGAACGGGCACAAATCAAGTCCCGACAGGGCGTGCGCTACCCAACGCTCGAAGGCGTGATGGTCGGTGATCCCACAACATTGGAGCCAACCCCACGTGACGGCCAGACCATCGGTGAGATCTTCTTGCGCGGCAACACCGTCATGAAAGGCTACCTGAAGAATCCGACCGCCACTGCCGAAGCGTTCGAAGGCGGCTGGTTCCACTCCGGTGACCTGGCCGTATGGCATCCCGACGGTTACGTCGAAATCAAGGACCGGCTCAAGGACATCATCATCTCGGGCGGCGAGAACATTTCCACCATCGAACTCGAAGGCGTGCTCTATCGCCATCCGGGTGTGATGGAAGCCGCCGTTGTCGCCCGTCCGGATGAGAAATGGGGCGAAACGCCCTGCGCCTTCGTAACCTTGAAGGCTGATCATCTGGACGTTCGCGAGGCTGACATCATCAGTTTCTGTCGTGAGCATCTGGCCGGGTTCAAAGTACCGCGCACGGTGATCTTCACCCTCTTGCCAAAGACATCCACAGGCAAGATCCAGAAGTATGTACTGCGCGACCGGGCCAAGGCGCTCTAACCCCATCTGACATTGCATCCATCAAGCGGCAGGTGTTTTCACCTGCTGCTTTGGGTTCGTGCAGGCCGAATTCGGCAATGCCCTGCCCATACACACCGATAACAAAAACAATGTGGAGCTATTGATGACCGACATCCATTCAACCGATACCCAACGTTGCGAACGCATACGGCGCAATCCGAAATTCAGTCAACTGGTGAGTAGCCGCTCACGCCTGGCCTGGTCGTTGAGTGCCATCGTATTGGGCGCTTATTACCTGTTCATGCTGGTGGTGGCTTTTGCCCCGCATTGGCTGCATGCACCGCTCGGCGAACATCGCATGATGACTTTGGGCATGCCGGTCGGTGCGGCAATGATCGTGTTTTCCTGGTTACTGACCGGTTGGTATGTCTACAGCGCCAATACGCGCTTTGACGCATTGGGCGCCGCCATTATCGAGGAGAGCAAGTGATGACTCTGTTGCGCAAACTGATCCTCGCCGCTACCGGTCTACTGCCGGCCTCCATTGCACTCGCCGCGCCGACGATGGGCGCGGTGGAAAAGCAACCACTGAACCTGAATGCGATCAGCATGTTCTTTGTGTTCGTCCTCGGCACACTGGCTATCACCTGGTGGGCCGCGCGGCAAACCAGATCCACCTCGGACTTCTACACGGCGGGCGGTGGTATCACCGGGTTTCAGAATGGTCTGGCGATTGCCGGCGATTACATGTCCGCAGCCACCCTGCTGGGGCTTTCCAGCCTGGTATTCGCCAAGGGTTACGATGGCTTCATTTATACCATCGGCTTCTTCGTGGGCTGGCCCATCATTACCTTCCTGATGGCCGAGCGCCTGCGCAACCTCGGACGCTTTACCTTCGCGGACATCGTTTCCTATCGCCTGGACCAGAACAAGGTGCGGATCTTCGCAGCCTTCGGCTCGCTGACGGTGGTGTGTTGCTATCTGATCGTGCAGATGGTCGGTGCCGGCCAACTGATCAAATTGCTGTTCGGCCTCGACTACCCCGTTGCGGTGATGATCGTTGGCGTGCTGATGCTGATTTACGTGATCTTCGGCGGAATGATCGCCACAACCTGGGTCCAGATCATCAAGGCTGTGCTACTGCTCGTCGGCGGCACGACCCTCGCGGTCATGGCCATGTCGCAGTTCGGTTTCAGCTATGAAACCCTGGCCGAAAAAGCTGTAAGTGTTCACGCCAGCGGCTGGAACATCATGGGCCCGGGCTCAATGCTCGCCAACCCGATAAACACTGTGTCGATGTCCCTGGGCCTGGTGTTCGGGATTGCCGGACTGCCGCATATCCTGATGCGCTTCTTCACCGTGCCCAGTGCCAAGGAAGCCCGCAAGTCGGTGTTTTACGCTACCGGTTTCATCGGTTTCTTCTTCCTCGTGGTCTGCACCCTGGGTTTTGTCGCAATGGTGATCATTGGCACCGACCCGCAGTACTACGTCAATGGCGAAGTCGGCGGTGCCTTGATCGGCGGCGGCAACATGGTTGCCATGCACCTGGCCAAAGCGGTTGGTGGCAATCTGTTCTTTGGTTTCCTTGCCGCTGTAGCGTTCGCAACCATCCTTGCGGTGGTGTCCGGCCTGGCGCTGGCCGGTGCTTCGGCGATTTCCCATGACCTCTACGCCACCGTGTACAAGAAAGGAACGGCGAACGAGAAGCAGGAAATGCGCGTGACCCGCATGGCCACTGTGGGCCTGGGCGTTATCGCAATTGTGCTGGGCATTCTGTTCGAGAAGATGAACGTCGCCATTCTGGTGGGCCTGACGTTCGGCATCGCTGCTTCGACCAACTTCCCGGTGCTGATCATGGCCATGTACTGGAAAGGTCTGACGACCAAAGGCGCGATCCTGGGCGGTTTTGCTGGCCTGATCTGCGCACTGGCACTGGTCATCCTGTCGCCACCTGTCTGGGTGACTGTACTCGGGCATGCGCAAGCAATCTTCCCGTACGAGCATCCGGCACTGTTCTCCATGCCGCTGGCCTTCCTGGTGATCGTCGTGGTGTCCAGGCTCGACCGCAGTGCCCGTGCCGACAAGGAGCGTAATGCCTACGCCGACCAGTTCGTTCGAGCTCAGACCGGCCTCGGCGCTGCCAGCGCTTCGAATCATTGACTGAAGGGGCACGGCCCGCGTGTGTGGCGCCGTGCCCTTGCCACAACCGTCCCAACGAGGTTTACCTTATGCCCGAATTCAAAGCCCCGCTGCGCGACATGCGCTTTGTGCTGCACGAAGTGTTCGATGCCCCGGCCATGTGGGCGCGCCTGCCAGCCCTGGCCGACAGCATTGATACCGACACGGCGGACGCCATTCTCGAGGAGGCGGCGAAAGTCACCTCGCACCTGATTGCCCCCCTCAATCGCAGCGGCGACGAAGAAGGCGCGCAGTGGCATGAGGGTCGAGTCTCCACCCCCATCGGGTTCAAACAGGCTTACGCAACCTACATCGAAGGCGGTTGGGTGGGACTGTCCGGCAACACCAGGTTCGGTGGCATGGGCATGCCAAAAATGCTCGCCGTGCAGTTCGAAGAGATGCTCTATGGCGCCAACTCAAGTTTTGCGCTGTATTCAGCATTGAGTTCCGGTGCCTGCCTGGCGCTGGATGCCCACGCCAGCGACACCCTGAAAAACCTCTATCTGCCACCGATGTATGAAGGCCGCTGGGCCGGCTCCATGTGCCTGACCGAGGCCCATGCCGGCACCGACCTTGGGCTCATCCGCACCCGCGCCGAACCTCAGGCGGATGGCAGCTACAAGATCACCGGCAGCAAGATTTTCATCACAGGGGGCGATCAGGACCTGACCGAGAACATCGTTCATCTGGTGCTGGCCAAACTGCCGAATGCGCCTGCTGGTCCGAAAGGCATTTCGCTGTTTGTCGTACCTAAAGTACTGGTCAATGCCAACGGTTCCCTGGGCGCTGCCAACGCCGTGAGTTGCGGTTCGATCGAGCACAAGATGGGCATCAAGGCTTCGGCCACCTGCGTGATGAACTTCGACGGCGCCAGTGGTTGGCTGGTCGGAGAGGAGAACAAAGGCTTGGCGGCGATGTTCACCATGATGAATTACGAACGCCTGTCCATCGGTATTCAGGGCATCGGCTGCGCCGAGGCGTCCTACCAAAGTGCCGTTGCCTACGCTCGCGAACGCATTCAAAGCCGGGCACCCACCGGTCCCGTGGTCCCGAACAAACCGGCCGACCCGATCATTGTTCACCCGGATGTGCGGCGCATGCTGCTTGGCATGAAAGCCATGACAGAGGGCGGTCGTGCGTTCGCCAGTTATGTCGGGCAACAACTGGACCTAGCGAAGTTTTCAGACGATGCCAGCGAGCGCGATAACGCGCAGGTCCTGGTTGCGCTGCTGACGCCAGTCGCCAAGGCGTTTTTTACCGACACCGGTCTGGAAAGCTGCATCAACGGCCAGCAGGTTTTCGGCGGCCATGGCTACATCCGCGAATGGGGCCAGGAACAATTGGTCCGCGATGTGCGCATTGCACAGATCTACGAAGGCACCAATGGCATCCAGGCTTTGGACCTGCTCGGACGCAAAGTGCTGGCCGATAAAGGCGTAGCGCTTCGCCAGTTCACCCGCGAGATTCGCCGCTTCGCGACTCAACCCGATGCACCCTATGCCACACAGCTGCTCGATGCCGTGCAGCGCCTGGAGGACATCAGCGACTGGCTACAGGACAAGGCGGCAACCAACCGCAATGAAGTCGGTGCTGCCTCGGTGGAGTATTTGCACCTGTTCGGTTACGTCGCCTACGCCTGGCTGTGGGCGCGCATGGCTCAGGTTGCCCGGCAAAAACGCAGCGAAGACGAAGATTTCTACGACGGGAAAATCGCCACCGCCGACTTCTACATCCACCGCTTGCTGCCACGCATTTTTAGCCTGGAACAAACCATTCGGGCCGGCAGCGCCTCGCTGTATGGCCTGCGCGCAGAACAGTTCTGACGATTAAGCCGACGCCGCGTCAAACAACTCCTCTCTTTCGACGTTGGCGTTTTTTTATCCGATAACCCTCGCCCCACTGGCGAGGGTTGCTTCACACCTGTACTGCCCCATGGAGATTCGCGCCTCAGTCGCCCGGCGGCAGCCCCATGATTCCAAAAATAAAAACAAAGGAGCTTTAACATGGACCGCAACACCCGCACTCTCGCCACCCGAATCCTGCTCACGGGTGGGGTCATCAGCCTTTCAGCCCCGGCTACTGCTGACTTCATCAAGGACAGCAAGGCCAGCCTTGAACTGCGCAATTTCTACTTTAACCGTGACTTTCGCCAAACCAATGCCGCGCAATCCATGCAAGAGGAATGGGCACAGGGTTTCCTGCTGCGCTATGAGTCGGGATACACCGAAGGTTTGATTGGCGTGGGTTTCGATGCCCTTGGCCTGGAGGGCATCAAGCTTGATTCCAGCCCCGATCGCGCGGGTTCCGGCCTGCTCAAACGCCATGGCAACCCCCGTGATGGTTCCCAGGACGAATATGGCGAACTGGGCCTTACCGCTAAACTGCGCGCCTCCAAAAGTGCGCTGAAACTCGGCACGCTGATGCCTAAACTGCCAACAATATTGGCCAACGATTCACGGCTGCTGCCACAAACGTTCGAGGGAGGTCAGCTGACGTCTTTGGAAATTGAAGGCATGACGGTGGATGCCGGGCGACTGACACAGGTCAACCAGCGCGACTCCTCGGATTACGAGGACATGGGCATCACCCGAACTGGCGCCAAAGGCATCACCACGCAAAATGCCACCAGCGACAAGTTCGATTTCGCCAGCCTGAATTACAAATGGACCGGCAATCTCGCTACAGCCTACAGCTATGGGCATCTCGACAACTTCTATAGCCAACACCTGGTCAACCTGACCTACGTGTTGCCAGTCGCCACGGGCCAGTCGCTGAAGACTGATCTGCGCTTCGCCCGTTCTACGGACGATGGCGGCAGCAATGTGGACAACAATGCGTTCGGTGCGATGTTCACCTATAACCTCGGCGGACATGCGTTGGGCCTTGGCTATCAAAGCATGAGTGGTGACACCGGTTATGCATACGTAAACGGCGCCGACGCGTTCCTGGTGAACTTCGTGCAGATCGGCGACTTCGCCAGCAAGGACGAAAAGTCCTGGCAGGCTCGCTATGACTACAACTTCGCGGCCATCGGTGTGCCTGGCCTGACCTTCATGACCCGCTACATCAACGGCGACAACATTGATCTGGGCAGCAACCGTCCTGAGGGCAAGGAATGGGAGCGCGATACCGACATCGGCTACGTTGTGCAAAGCGGCCCACTGAAAAACGTCGGAGTGAAATGGCGTAACGCGACAGTGCGCTCAACCAACTTTGGCAGCGACCTGGATGAAAACCGTTTGATCGTCAGCTACACCTTGGCGATCTGGTAGGAGTACACATTGTTTATAGCTAAAGGCTACCTTGAGTAGCTTTTAGCTTTTCTCCCCCCGGCCTACAGTTCGGGCGCTGGGACTGTCAGCAGGCCAATGGCGCTTGGGTGATGAACCAAACCGTAAACGGGCAAGCAAGCATATGGATTTTCAACAGGCTGCACGCGATGCAGAAGGCGATCCCCTTCTGGCATGACCATGAAGCATGTTTACCCCCGTGTTTACCCCTAAGCCACAAATGAAAAAGCCCAACCTGTGAAGGTTGGGCTAAGTCATTGAAAAATATGGTCGGGACGGAGTGATTCGAACACTCGACCCCTAGCACCCCATCTCCTTTTTCATACTTCTTGAAAGCTTCCAAAAGTTTACTCTGGATTTCTCAAAGCTAGTATTTACTTGAGCTCCAGCAGTGTTCTGCTCCACGCGAGTCCAGTCACGTCCATCAAGAGCCGGCGGTTTTGTGGGGGGAAAAGTAGGGGGAGTCCGTTTCATGGCCAAAATCACCATCAAAGAACTCGAGTCGCTGACCGCTGAAGATGCCGGCCGAATTCTCCGCGAAGATGGCAATCTCGCCGGCCGAATTTTCCTACGTAAGGACGGCGTGTCGGTCAGCTTTTTCTATCGTTATCGCTAGGGCGAGCAGAACAAAGAGTACGCCTGCGGCACCTGGCCGCGCAAATCCCTGACCGACATCCGCAAGGCGCGTAACCAGGCCCGCGCGCTCATCGATGAGCAGATCAATCCCAATGAACACAAGAAAACCGCCAAGGCACAGGCCTATACCGCGGCCAACGTCGAGGCCGAACAAGTAAAAACGTCGAAGGTGCAAACACTGACCGACTATGCCGAAGAGAAGAAGTGCGCCTGGAACCTGTTGGGCGATCAGCTCAGCGCTGTATTGTCATCAGATTACGAACACCCACCGGCCGAATCGACGATGTCTTTCCCGCCTATGCCGCGAATACTTCTTTAGCGCCCACTTAAGTCGGTGTATTTGTGTTGAGCCTTCTTCGCCGAGCACGTTCTTCAGCGCGATTTCGGCTTCATGACCGGCAGAAATCGGCCGATTCTGTTGAAAAAGTAGCTCCCCTGTCTGGCCTGCTGCAAAATCTCTGCATTGGCCGGTGGGGGATCACACAGCATGATGGGACAGTTATCGAGTGGGCAGGAGCGACTGTTTTACTCGTTCAA
>NZ_JBPKAM010000064.1:0-38838 GCF_051216495.1 Pseudomonas baetica
GGGTGGGGGGTTGGGGCGGGTTTTAAGTCGAAAAAACTGTGTCATTTTCGTCACAAGCGGGCTGTCTCCCATCTGGAAGTGCGTTTTTTTGTGGGAGCCAGCCTGCTGGCGATGAGGGCATCAGTTTCAACACTGCACTACCCGATATCCCACAAACAAAAACGCCGCGATCTCTCGCGGCGTTTTTGTGTCTGTTGCCTTACCCCAGGTTCTTGCCGAGCAGCGCGTGATACAGCTCGCTGTCGCCGAGAATCCCCACCACACGGTTGTTGTCCTGCAGCACCAGTTTGTTGCCGGTCTGGTAGCGAATCTGCAGCGCGTCGCGCATGCCGATGCTGGAGTCCACCAGCGTGGGTTTGCGACCCAGGCCTTCAACCGCCTGACCCGGAACCCAGTTCTGCAGATCCAGGGTCGAACCGTTTTGGCGCGCGCCCTTGATGGTGTTGCCTTCGGCCAGGTCCAGCCACGAATCGCCGCCCGGATCCAGGCACACCGAACCGTTGATGCGCTTGCAGTTGTCCAGGGTGCGCATCAGGCTGCGACCGCACAGCACGTTCAGCGGGTTGGTGTGGGCCACGAAGGTCCGCACGTAGTCGTCCGCCGGGTTGAGGACGATGTCTTCAGGCTTGCTGTACTGGATGATCCGGCCGTCTTTCATGATCGCGATACGGCTGCCGAGCTTCAGGGCTTCGTCGAGGTCGTGGCTCACGAACACGATGGTCTTGCTCAGCTTGCGTTGCAGTTCCAGCAGTTCGTCCTGCAGGCCTTGGCGAATCAGCGGATCGAGTGCCGAGAACGGTTCGTCCATCAGCAGGATGTCGGCGTCCATCGCCAGCGCACGGGCCAGGCCCACGCGCTGCTGCATGCCACCGGACAGCTCATCGGGTTTCTTGTTGCGCCATTGGGTCAGGCCCACCAGTTCGAGTTTTTCATCGACCAGTTTCTTGCGTTCCTTCTCCGGACGGCCCTGCATTTCCAGGCCGAAGCTGATGTTCTCGCGCACCGTCAGCCAAGGCATCAGGGCGAACTTCTGGAACACCATCGCGATGCGCTTGGTGCGCATCATTTTAAGTTCCGCGGCGGAGCAGGACGCAATGTTGATCTGCTTGCCTTCGTGCTCGACGAACAGCTTGCCACGGCTGACGGTGTTGAGACCGTTGATGCAGCGCAGCAGGCTGGACTTGCCGGAACCGGAAAGGCCCATCAGTACGCAGATTTCACCTTTTTCGATGTCCAGGCTGGCCTTTTCAACGCCAACGATCTGCCCGGTCTTTTTCAGGATCTCGCTACGGGTCAAGCCTTGATCGAGAAGCTTCAGTGCTTCGCGCGGATCCTTGGTGAAGATTACGTCGACGTCTTCGAAGCGAATTATGCTCATGCGTCACCCCCTACTTTGGCGTCGGGTTGTTTGCAGATACGGTCGAGCATGATCGCCAGCAGTACGATCGCCAGGCCCGCTTCGAAGCCCAGGGCGATATCAGCAGTGTTCAGTGCGTTGACCACCGGTTTACCCAATCCATCGGCGCCCACCAGTGCCGCGATCACCACCATCGACAGGGACAGCATGATGCACTGGGTGATGCCGGCCGCGATGCTCGGCATGGCGTGGGGCAGTTCGATCCGTGTCAGTAGCTGGCGACGCGAGCAGCCGAAGGCTTTGCCGGCGTCCATCAGTTCTTGCGGGACATCGCGGATGCCCAGGTAGGTCAGGCGGATCGGCGCTGCAATGGCGAACACCACTGTGGAGATCAGGCCTGGCACCACACCCAGCCCGAAGAGGGTCAGGGTAGGAATGAGGTAAACGAAGGTCGGTACGGTCTGCATCAGATCGAGTACCGGTCGCATTAAAGTGTAGAACATCGGCTTGTGCGCCGCGACGATGCCCAGCGGCACGCCGATGACCACGCACACCAGGGTGGCGAACATCACCTGGGCGAGGGTCTCCATGGTTTCCTGCCAGTACCCCAGGTTGAGGATCAGCAGAAAGGAAGCGACAACGAAGGCGGTCAGCCCCCATTTGCGCTGGATGAAGTGGGCCAGGAGGGCGATGAGGCCGATCAGTGCCAGCGGGTTGAACCAGGTCAGCGCGAAAGTCACGCCGTGAATCATCGTTTCCAGCGTCACGGCAATGGCATCGAAGGTGTTGGCGCCGTGTTGCGTCAACCATTCGACAAAGCTCGCGATGTGCTGGCCTAAAGGTATTTTCTGATCAATCAGCATGGTAGTGAACGTCCGCATGCAAGGAAATAAACAGCCCGGGCAGGCGAACCTGCCCGGCATAAGCGATTACTGAGCAATCTTGGCTTTCACGGCCTCCAGGCCTGGTTTACCGTCAATGGTGGTCACGCCAGCAAGCCAGGTATCGAGCACCTGTGGATTCTTTTTCAGCCAGGCCTTGGCGGCCGCGTCAGGCTTCATCTTGTCGTCCAGGATGTTGCCCATGAGTTCGCTTTCCATGTCGACAGTGAACTCCAGGTTTTTCAGCAGTTGGCCCACGTTGCTGCATTCCTCGGCGTAGCCCTTGCGGGTGTTGGTCGCCACGGTGGCAGCGCCGAAATCCGGGCCAAAGAAATCGTCGCCACCGGTCAGGTATTGAATCTTGAAGCGTTTGTTCATCGGGTGCGGCGCCCAGCCGAGGAAGACCACGGCGGTGTCGCGTTTCTGCGCGCGGTCGACCTGGGAAAGCATCCCCGCTTCGCTGGACTCGACCACCTTGAAGCCGGCGTCTTTGAGGCCGAAGGCGTTCTTGTCGATCATGCTCTGGATCAGGCGGTTGCCGTCGTTGCCCGGCTCGATCCCGTAGATCTTGCCGTCGAGTTCTTTCTTGAATTTGGCGATGTCGGCGAAGTCATGCAGGCCCTTGTCGTACAGGGCTTGAGGCACGGCGAGGGTGTACTTGGCGCCCTTGAGGTTGGTGCGCACGGTGTCCACGGTGCCGGCATCGCGGTAGGGCTTGATGTCGTTCTCCATGGTCGGCATCCAGTTGCCGAGGAAGATGTCCATGTTCTTGCCGTCGGCCAGGGACTTGTAGGTCACCGGCACGGAAATCATGGTGGTCTTGGTTTTGTAGCCCAGAGCGTTGAGCACGACGCTGGTGGTGGCGGTTGTTGCGGTGATATCGGTCCAGCCGACATCGGAGAAGTTTACGGTGCTGCATTGGGCCGGTTCGGCGGCTTGCGCCAGAATCGGCAAACTAAGCATGGCGGCCAACAACAACGACGGGGAACCTTTCATGGATGGACTCCTTGGTGTTTTTTTTGGCAGTGTTCCGACTTGGACTACCGCACTTATAGGTTGCGGTTGGGTGGCGTTCTTGTGACGGCTCTACCGCAGCGCCTTTGCAATCGAGTCGAATAAGATCATGTACCAGTGAAAATCTGACGCCTACAGGGCGCGTCGTAACCAGTACAGGGATGGTCGCATCCAGTGTCAGTGACGTCGTTTACAGATTTTTTCAGCCCCTTTTTTCCCTCTGCATCGCAAAAAAACACCGTAAACATGGCGTAAAACGCCCACGGCGTTAGTGGACAAGAGTGCGTCGGTATGAGACGTCGAACGACATGACAAAAGCCTGATGATGCGGCCATCTCGGCGGATTGCAGCTTGAGCGTAGCAGCTCCGCCACCGGGCGCTTTTGCGCCTGGAGTTGGCTCATCCAGGAGTTTCGGCAGTCATGGCTATCAGTGTTTTCGACCTGTTCAAAATCGGCATCGGCCCTTCCAGTTCGCACACCGTTGGGCCTATGCGGGCAGCAGCGCTGTTCGTGCAGGACTTGCGCGAACGGGGATTGCTGGAGGCGGTGCGCCGTGTCGAGGTCCAGCTCTTTGGATCGTTGTCGGCCACCGGCATCGGTCACGGCAGCGACAACGCGGTGATCATGGGCCTGATGGGCGAGTGGCCGGATGCGATCGACCCGTCGCAAATCGGCATCCGCATCGCGACCCTGCGCGAAACTCACACGCTGTTGCTCGACGGTCGCTTGTCGGTGCCGTTCATTTGGGATCGGGACATGCGCCTGATCGACGAAAACCTGCCTTTCCACCCCAACGCCATGACCCTGGTTGCCGAAGGCGATGACGGCGAGCTGCATCGCGACACCTACTATTCGGTCGGCGGCGGTTTTGTCGTTGACGAGGCCCAGGCGTCCAGCGGTGTCGTCGATCTGGATAGCACGGTATTGCCTTACGATTTCTCCAGCGCCGCCGAACTGCTGGAACTGTGTAAAAAGCACAACCTGCGAGTGGCCGAATTAATGATGGCCAACGAGAAGGTCTGGCGCAGCGAAGAGGAGATCCGCAGCGGCCTGATGAAACTCTGGCGCGCCATGCAGGATTGCGTCGATCACGGCCTCAAGCACGAAGGCATCCTGCCCGGCGGGCTGAATGTGCGTCGCCGTGCGGCCAAGCTGCATCGCAGCCTGCAGGAATTGAACAAGCCCAATGTGATCGGCTCGACCCTCAGTGCGATGGAGTGGGTCAACCTTTATGCACTGGCGGTCAACGAAGAAAACGCCGCCGGCGGGCGTATGGTTACCGCACCGACCAATGGCGCGGCGGGGATCATTCCGGCGGTGCTGCACTACTTTATGAAGTTCAGCGAGGACGTCACCGACGCCAATGTCGTCGACTACTTTCTCGGCGCGGCGGCCGTGGGAATTTTGTGCAAGAAGAACGCCTCGATCTCCGGTGCCGAAGTCGGTTGCCAGGGCGAAGTGGGTTCGGCCTGCGCCATGGCGGCGGCCGGGCTGGCGGAAATCCTCGGTGCCACGCCGGAGCAACTGTGCAACGCGGCGGAAATCGGCCTGGAGCACAACCTCGGGTTGACCTGCGATCCAGTGGGCGGTCTGGTGCAAGTGCCGTGCATCGAGCGCAACGCGATTGCCGCGGTGAAGGCGATCAATGCCGCGCAGATGGCATTGCGTGGTGATGGTCAGCACTTCATTTCGCTGGATCGGGTGATTCGTACGATGCGCGATACTGGCGCGGATATGCATGACAAATATAAGGAGACGTCGCGGGGTGGGTTGGCTGTCAGCGCGGTAGAGTGTTGAGTCAGTAGGACCGTGTTGCCTGCTTCGCGAGCAAGCCCGCTCCCACATTTGGAGTGCATTCCCCCTGTGGGAGCGGGCTTGCTCGCGAAGAGGCCAGACCAGTCAAAACTGCGCGTAAAGTGAACATTCGATCGAAATCACGCCACCTTTTGGCGCGTCGCAAACAGGTAAACCTCTGTCGTAAGGCCAGGGCTGCGCAGCGCCCCTGACCACCCGTCCCCCCGTGCCTTGGGTGACACTCTTTCACGGCTGCTCGCAGCCCTGTTCCCACAAGTGCTACCGATTTGCTCACACCCGTCGGGGCAGGGCACTTGCCGCCGTTGATGGCACTTATAACCCCCACTCGCCGCGCGTCTTATATAGACACATTCCGACGTCGTTTTTAGGAGTTATTGAACGCACATTCAAATTTAGGCATGGCAATTGCTCTGTCATTACAAAGCCCGTCTCCCATGCGAGAACGATGGCAATAACAAGAGCCTCCGCCTGAGGCCATCACCCGCTTTGTGTGAGGAGATACCGCGATGACGTCGTTCAACTCCGGGGCCCAACCCCAGAACCGTGCGCCTCAATCCATCGGCTTTCTGCTGCTGGACAATTTCACGCTGATTTCCCTGGCTTCCGCAGTCGAACCGCTGCGCATGGCCAACCAGTTGTCCGGCCGCGAGCTGTATCGCTGGACCACCCTCACCGTCGATGGCGGTCAAGTCTGGGCCAGTGACGGTCTGCAAATCACCCCCGACGCCTCCATGCACAAAGCCCCTCCAATGGATACCGTGATCGTCTGCGGCGGTATCGGTATCCAGCGCACTGTTACCCGCGAACACGTGTCATGGCTGCAAAGCCAGGCGCGTCAGTCCCGTCGCCTCGGCGCGGTCTGCACCGGCAGCTGGGCCCTGGCCTGCGCCGGCCTGCTGGACGGTTTCGATTGCAGCGTGCACTGGGAGTGTCTGGCGGCGATGCAGGAAGCGTTTCCACGGGTCGCCATGAGTACCCGCCTGTTCACCCTCGACCGTAACCGTTTCACCAGTTCCGGCGGTACCGCGCCGCTGGACATGATGCTGCACCTGATCAGCCGCGATCATGGTCGCGAACTGTCCGCCGCGATCTCGGAGATGTTCGTCTACGAGCGCATCCGCAACGAACAGGATCACCAGCGCGTACCGCTCAAGCACATGCTGGGCACCAACCAGCCGAAGCTGCAGGAAATCGTCGCGCTGATGGAGGCCAACCTCGAAGAGCCGATCGATCTCGACGAACTGGCGGTGTATGTCTCAGTGTCCCGTCGGCAGCTGGAGCGGCTGTTCCAGAAATACCTGCACTGCTCGCCGTCGCGTTATTACCTGAAACTGCGCCTGATCCGCGCCCGGCAGTTGCTCAAGCAAACGCCGATGTCGATCATCGAGGTGGCGTCGGTGTGTGGTTTCGTGTCCACGCCGCACTTCTCCAAGTGCTACCGCGAATACTTCGGCATTCCACCGCGTGACGAGCGCGTGGGCTCCAATACTGCACAGCAAGTGGCGATGATGCCGCTGCCGCAAGCCCTGGTGCTGTCGCCGCTGTCCGGGCCGTTGTCGGCGCTGAGCCAGGCGCGCAATGAGTCGACTTTTGCCAGTGTAAGGCTCTAAAACCGAGTCGCCTTCTTCTTCGCAAGCAGGCTCGCTCCCACAGGGATCACCTTAACCCTGTGGGAGCGAGCCTGCTCGCGAATGGATTTAACGGACGACGTGGCTCTGCTGGTATTCCGCCAATGCTGGCAGCAACTGCTTGTCGATGGCCTGGCGCACGGCCGGCAGAATCGTCGCGCTGCTGGTGTACATCTGCTTGACCATGGTGCGCAGCACGATCGCCCGCTCGTTGTTCAACCCTCGTACCGCACATTCGCAGGCCTGCTCGGCCGTGGCGCCATTCGGTACTTGAAAGCCCAATGCCTTGAGCTGGCCCAACAGGTCTTCCTGATCAATCAAATCGGCGTGCATCATGACGCAAATCCTTCTTCGGAAACGGAGGTCGTGGCTCGATTCTGGTAGGGGTGTCGGGTCGCGGCAAGGGCGATTTGTCGCAATGGCCACATTGGCTATGAAAGCGTCGTTTTCGGGCTATTTCGCTGCGAGGGGAGTCGGCACACTGGACTCAGCTCGCTTCACGAAGGTTTGGTCACCCTAGCGCGGCAGCTCCTCAACAGTACCCTCTGCCTCGATCCTGTCACGGCTTGATCGGGGCTTTTTTTTGTCTGTGAATCAAGAGCATCAAGGGGGTCTGAACTGGCGCCTTCGCGAGCAAGCCCGCTCCCACATTTGACCGAGTTCCAACAGGGGAATGCGGTCTGCTGTGGGAGCGAGCCTGCTCGCGAAGAACGATGACGCGGTCTAACGCTGCAACACGAGAATGCGTGACAACAACTCATCCCGATCCACATAACAGCCCTGGAAATGCCGCGCCCCAGAGGCAGGATCGAAGGCGTTGCGGGCATGCAGGGTGCGGCGGTTGTCGAAGCACCAGAGTTCGCCGGGGTTGAGTCTCTGCATCACGCGGAAGCGGTCCTCGCGGGTCATCGCGATAAAGCGGCGATAGGCGCGGTAGAGCTTGGGCATCTGTTCCACCGACGCATCGAACGGACCGCGCAGGAAGTTCGCCATACGGATTTCCGAGACTTGCCCCAAGGCGTCCAGGGCGATGATCGGAGCGAGGCAGCGGTAGTCGCTGTGACGGTCCTTGTTGCGAAACTCAACGGGGATCTCGCAAAGGCTTTTGAAGGATTCAGGGTCCTCGCGACGCAAGGCATCGGCGATGGCAAAGCCGTCGACAAAAATACTCTCGCCACCCTCGGCATTGTTGACCAGGCAGTGCAGGAATTGCAGCCCCGGTTGCAACTCCCGGGTCGGTAAATCGCTGTGCAATGGCAGATTGAAAGCGGTGTAGGCGTTGCTGTCGGCGTCGGCCTTGGATTGCACATTGAACAACACGCCGAAATTGCTCTCGCGGATGAAGGAGATGCGCTGGGCAATCAGCTTCAGCGAGCCGGGCTCCGTAGGCACGCCGCGGACCTGGGTCAGGCCGGTATCGCGTACGGCCAGCAGCCATAGCAACAGGGCATCGTTGTCGTTCATCAGCGCCTGATACTCGAACACCGGCAATTGCAAATCACGGTGCCAAAGCCTGGCTTTAGGCTTGCCCGCCCGCCGTTCGGCGCGGGAATCGTCGTCATAGGCGTGGGCGCGCAACCAGCCCGGGTCGAAGCGGCTGAGGTGACCGTCTTGCCACTGCACACGCAGACAACCTTCGGTATCAACGCTGGCTTCGGTGGGCAGCAGGTTTTCTGGAACGTCGACGATTTCCAGCACCTGTTCGCGCGTCACCGTGTAGACGCATTGCGGGCACGGGCAGTTGTCCCGCAGCCATTGATGGTGAAAGGGGCTGACTCGGTCATCGGCCCACTTCACCAGAACACGATCCGCTATCGCCTGCACGCCTGTCAGCGCGCTGATCAACGGATAAGTACGGAAGTCGGCAAAAGCGGCGGCGGTGTTCATGGGATCTCCTTGTTATTTTTTTGGGGGTAATGCGATCACTCGGCCAATGTACTCAGGAGAAGGCAGGTCTGCTTGTTCGGCGACGATGGCTTGCAGTTTGCCCAGGGTCACTTCGCTGAACGGTGTGGAGCGTGGTCCGGCGAGGTCGACGTGCAACAGCATTTGTTCGTTGCCCGCCAGTTCCTTGTCGTCACCTGCCAGATGCAGGCTGTGGTAGAGGTGCAGGCGCTTGCTGTCGTGGCCGATGATCTGCGTACGCACCTCGACATCGGCGTCGAGCTTCACTTCGTGCAGGTAGTTGAGGTGCAGTTCCAGGGTGAACAGCGAGTGGCCGCTGGCTTCGCGGTTGTTGCTGTCCATGCCCAGGCAGTCCATTAGCGAATCGGTGGCGTAGCTGAAGATCAGCAGGTAGAAAGCGTCGCGCAGGTGGCCGTTGTAGTCGACCCAGTCGGGGATGATGCGGGTTTGGTAGGTGGTTAGTGCGGGCATGATGGATCTCCACATTTAGTTGCTGGCACACACATTTGTGGCGAGGGAGCTTGCTCCCGCTGGACTGCGAAGCAGTCCCAAAACCTCCACACGCGGTCTATCAGTCAGATCGCATTTGCCGGTTTTACGACCGCTTCGCGGCCGAGCGGGAGCAAGCTCCCTCGCCACAGGGACTTGCGCTTATTCGCTGAACGCCATCCCATGCTTCTCTTTGGTGGCTTTCACCGCGTCCAGCACTGCCATCAGGCAGTCATCACGATAGCGCTCCAGCGCGGAAATGCTGTGTTTGCCCAACTGATCGCTGGTGCCGTCCACCACATCGTCGATCAATTTCTCGGTCAATTCAGGCGCCGGCAGGTAAGTCCACGGCAACTGCAACGCCGGGCCGAACTGGGCCATGAAGTGACGCATGCCGGCATCGCCACCGGCCAGGGTATAGGTCAGGAAGGTGCCCATGAACGACCAGCGCAGGCCAGCGCCAAAACGAATCGCGTCGTCGATTTCGCCAGTGGTCGCGACGCCGTCGTTGACCAGGTGCAGTGCCTCGCGCCACAGTGCTTCAAGCAAGCGGTCAGCGATGAAACCCGGTACTTCCTTGCGCACATGCAGCGGACGCATGCCGAGGGATTCATAGACTTTCATCGCCGCTTGTACGGCTTCGGGTGCAGTGTTCTTGCCGCCGACCACTTCCACCAGCGGCAGCAGGTAAACCGGGTTGAACGGGTGACCGACCACGCAGCGCTCCGGGTGCGTGGCGCTCTCGTAAAACTCGCTGGGCAACAGGCCCGAAGTGCTGGAGCCGATCAAGGCGTTGGGTTTGGCCGCGGCGCTGATCTTGCTGTGCAGTTCCAGTTTCAGCTCAAGACGCTCGGGGGCGCTTTCCTGGATGAAATCGGCGTCACGCACGCATTCTTCGATGGTGGCGACAAAGCGCAAGCGATCCTGCGAGGCACCGGGCGCCAGGCCTTTTTTCTCCAGCGCACCCCAGGCATTGGCGACGCGTTTGCGCAGGGCGGCTTCAGCGCCGGGCGCAGGGTCCCAGGCCACCACATCGAGGCCGTGGGCGAGGGCGCGTGAGACCCAGCCGCTGCCAATGACACCGCTGCCTAGGGCGGCGAAGGTTTTGATTTCGGTGATAAAGCTCATGACGATTTCCTAAAGAGTCCAGTGATCCCCTGTAGGAGCGAGCTTGCTCGCGATGGTATTCCAGGCGCTGAGTGGCGTCGGCTGTACCTTTTTCGCGAGCAAGCTCGCTCCTACAGGGTTTTGTGTATATGGCTTAACCGCGTTGTTTCAGGCCCATTTTCTTGCGGCCTTCAGCCGGGGTCAGAACACGGGCGCCGAGGCGGCTGAGGATTTCCGTGGCGCGTTCGACCAGTTGGCCGTTGGTCGCCAGGACGCCCTTGTCCAGCCACAGGTTGTCTTCCAGCCCGACCCGCACGTTGCCGCCGAGCAAAACGGCCTGTGCGGCCATTGGCATCTGCATGCGACCGATGCCGAAACCGGCCCAGACCGCATCGGCCGGCAGGTTGTCGACCATGGCTTTCATGGTGGTGGTGTCCGCCGGGGCGCCCCACGGAATGCCCAGGCACAGTTGGAACAGTGGGTTGTCGAGCAGGCCTTCCTTGATCATCTGCTTGGCGAACCACAGATGCCCGGTGTCGAAGATTTCCAGCTCGGCCTTAACACCCAATTCGGTGATGCGCTTGGCGCCGGCGCGCAGTTGGGCTGGGGTGGAGACGTAAATGGTGTCGCCATCGCCAAAGTTCAGGGTGCCGCAATCGAGGGTGCAGATTTCCGGCAGCAATTCTTCGACGTGGGCCAGGCGGGTCAGCGGGCCGACCAGGTCGGTGTTCGGGCCGAATTCCATTGGCTTCTCGCCCGGGCCGATTTCCAGGTCGCCCCCCATGCCGGCAGTGAGGTTGACGATGATGTCGACGTCCGCCTCGCGGATACGCTCCATCACTTCGCGGTACAGCGCCACGTCACGGCTGAACTTGCCGGTTTGCGGGTCGCGCACATGGCAGTGAACCACGGTGGCGCCGGCCTTGGCGGCTTCCACGGCGGCGGCCGCGATCTGTTTCGGAGTGACCGGCACGTGTGGGCTCTTGGCGGTCGTGTCGCCAGCACCGGTGAGTGCGCAGGTGATGATGACGTCGTGGTTCATTTGGCGGTTCCTTACAGGCGAGTGCTATTTAGGTGAAAGTCCGGGCGTAGCGGTCCCGTTCGCAGCCCGTTCGGGCTGCGAGTCGGTGGTTCGTTCGGCTTTATTTACTGGTCAGTTGCAGGTTTTCAGCGGCCGGTTTGCCATCGAAGGTGGTGACGCCTTCAAGCCAGCGTTTTTTGTCCTGCGGGTGATCCTTGAGCCATTGTTTGGCGGATTCGAAGGCGTCCTTGTGATCCAGCAGCGGCTGCATCATCCGGCTCTCGTCTTCGGCGGTGAACGTCAGGTTGCTCAGCAGGCGACCGATGTTCGGGCATTGTTCGGCGTAGGTCGGTGCAGTGACGGTCCAGACGGTGGCCTTGCCTTCGTTCGGACCGAGGGCGTCGTCGCTGCCGGTGAGATAGGTCATTTTCACGTTGACGTTCATCGGGTGCGGCGCCCAGCCGAAGAACACCACGGCTTCGTTGCGACGTACGGCGCGATCCACGGCGGCGAGCATGCCGGCTTCGCTGGACTCGACCAGCTGGAACTTGCCCAGGCCGAACTGGTTCTTGGCGATCATCGCCTTGATCTGGGTGTTGGCGCCCGAGCCAGGCTCAATGCCGTAGATCTTGCCGCCCAGCTCTTTTTCGAACTTGGCGATGTCGGCGAAGGTTTTCAGCCCCTTCTCGGCGAGGTAGGTCGGCACGGCGAGGGTCGCGCGGGCGTCTTGCAGGCTTGGCGCTTCAAGCACCTTGACCTGTTTGGCATCGACGAACGGGGTGATGGTCTGGGTCATCAGCGGGTTCCAGTAACCCAGGAACAGGTCCAGGCGCTGATCGCGAATCCCGGCGAAGATGATTTGCTGGGAAGCGCTGGTTTGTTTGGTGCTGTAGCCGAGGCCGTCGAGCAATACCTGGGTCATGGCGCTGGTGGCGATGACGTCGGTCCAGTTCACTACGCCCATGCGCACGTTCTGGCACGACGCAGGTTCGGCGGCCATGACACTGGCGCTCAGTAAAGCGGTACCACTGAGTGCAAGAACACAGCTGCTGATCAGTCGTTTCATCTCAGGATTCCTCGGCAGTTTCGTTATTGTGGGTCCGGTCGTCTTTGTGCGCCGGTGATGACAAGTTACGCAGCTAAACAGCCATGAAAGCGCACTGCGGCGACCGACTCTTGCACTGCAGCGACCTGTCCTCTTGAATGCCGCTCGCAAGTGGCGTATCAACATGTCCACGCTACCCGCTCATCGAGTGCGCTCCATGTCCCAGGATTTCTATTTCTTGTTGATGCCGGGTTTCTCGGCCATCGGATTTATCTCGGCCATCGAGCCGCTGCGGGTCGCCAATCGCTTTCGTGGCGAGCTCTATCGCTGGCACGTACTGAGCGCCGATGGCGGGGCGGTGCTGGCCAGCAACGGCATGTCGGTCAACGCCGATGCGGCGCTGGAACCGCTGAAGAAAGGCGCGACGTTGCTGGTGGTCGCCGGCTTCGAACCGCTGAAATTCGCCACACCGGCCCTGGAGCACTGGCTGCGTCGCCTGGACAACGAATGCGTGACCCTCGGCGCCATCGACACCGGCAGCTTTATCCTCGCCGAAGCCGGCCTGCTCGACGGCCATCGCCTGACCCTGCACTGGGAAGCCATCGATGCTTTCAAGGAGTCCTATCCACAGCTCAGCGTCACGCAGGAGCTGTTCGAGATCGACCGTCGGCGCATCACCTCGGCTGGCGGCACCGCGTCCATCGATTTAATGCTGGATTTGATCGCCCAGGCCCATGGCCCGGAACTGGCAATTCAGGTCAGTGAGCAATTCGTGCTCGGCCGCATCCGTCCGCGCAAAGACCACCAGCGCATGGAAGTCGCCACGCGCTATGGCATCAGCAACAAGAAACTGGTTCACGTGATTGGCGAGATGGAACAGCACAGCGAGCCGCCGTTGAGCACGCTGGAACTGGCGGAATCGATCAAAGTGACGCGCCGGCAGCTGGAGCGATTGTTTCGGCTGCACCTGAACGACACGCCGAGCAATTTCTACCTGCGCTTGCGCCTGGAGAAGGCGCGGCAGTTGCTGCGCCAGACCGATATGAGTGTGTTGGAAGTGAGTATTGCCTGCGGTTTCGAATCGCCGTCGTATTTCACCCGCAGTTATCGGGCGAAATATGAGCGCTGCCCCCGTGAAGATCGCCGTACCGCCAAGGCATAAACACCTCAAAACACTGTGGGAGCGGGCTTGCTCGCGAAGAGGTCGGCAAATTCAACATGGTTGTTGACTGATCTATCGCTTTCGCGAGCAGGCTCGCTCCCACAATTGGGTTCGCTTACTTCTTAAGTAATGCAGAGCAGGCGGCTTTGTACGCCTCATGTTGATACTTGTTCAGCGTCTGCGGCAGCTCAAAACCATGTTTCTTGGCTTGGGCATTGATGGTCTGCGGCGACAGCAGCGTCACCTCGCAATTCTCCAGCAATTGCAAAACCCCTTCGATCTTGAACGTCGTCGGTCCACCGGCGAATTCGCCTTTCTTGCTGCGCTTCTTGATCGCGATTCGATCGATCGAATTCTCGCGAATAAACGACGCAAGCTGAGCGGCAAAGACTTTGACGTTGGCGGCCTCGTCGTCATCGTCCAGGGCGATTTTCTTGGTGGCGAGTGCAACGTGGTTCAACGCCTGACCGTCGAGGGCGGCCACGGCGATGATCGCTTCGCTGCCTTTGATTTCGATGCCGCAGATTTTCATTTCGATTCCTTCATGACCTAAAGCTCAAGTTGATTGGCGGTAATACCGAACGCCGCGGCAATTTTCTCGCGCGTGGCCTTCCGGGGCTTCGCAACGGTCTCTTGCTGCGCGAACGCCGGTTGGGAAATACCCATGCGTTTGGCCACTTCATCCTGCGTAAGGTTCAAGTGCTCGCGCCATGCACGGATCGGCGTTGCGCCGTCGACGATGCGGCTGACCACTTCATGAGGGATCAGGTCGGGCTCGATTTTTTGTGCCACATATTGCGCGTAAGGAATAACCACGAACGCGGGGTTTCCGTCTGCGTCATTGATGATTTGAACGTCAGTAGGTGCGTTCATCGCGTTTTTTGACCTCTTGAATACTGACCACTTTGATAGCGCCATCCCAGTCGAACATGATTCGATAATTGCCAACTCGCAGGCGGTAGGCGTAATCATGGTCAACCAATGCTTTGACATTCCCCACATCAGGCATGCCGGCCAGAGTCGTGACCGCGTTACGAACCTGAATCTGATGGGCGGAATGCAATTTGAGAAGCTGCTTAACGGCCTTTCGAGTCCAGTGAATGCTGTTCATGGGAGAATATAAGTCTTTTATAAGATTTGCGAATCTTTACTTATATTTTCACGTTGGCCAATTAACGAAGAATGTCGGGATGTTGCCCGCTAAGTAGGGTCTGCTGCGAAGCGTCGGGTGCGCTGTAAGACCGGTCAGACACGCGTGTGGGAAAGATCGTTTCCTGAAGGAGGAATGCTGGCGGGTGTGCCAGCATCCGACAAAAGAGTTGCATCACTCCTGCCCAATCGACTCCAAAAACTCCGACCGCTCATCACTGATCCGTGCCACGCAATCGTTCTGCGCAATGGTGAACGCCTTGCTGCCGGTCGTGGCCGGGAAGGCTTCGACGGCGCAGTCGGCGTCGCGGGTTTTCTGCCATTGTTGTTGTGAGGCCTTGATTTTGGCGGTGATGTCGGCCAGTTGCGACGGGTTCTTGCCATAGAGCGACTGCATGCGCTCGTTCAGGCTTTTGAAATTTTCGCTCAGCAGGTCTTCGGCGGTGGTTTTGCTGAAGGCGGAGCATTCCAGCGTCTGGATGTCGTTTTCGACTTTGTCGCAGGGGTTGTCGTCGGCTTCTTCCGCTGCGTTTACGCCGGTTGCAATCAGTACCAGTGCCAGGATGATCGATTTCATTTACGTCGCCGCCCCTTTTTCAATAAAGCATCCAGTGAAGCATTCTCAGGTTGCGGCGAATTCTGGCCCATGCCGGCGGCCTTGAACAGGTCGCGAATCATGCCCGGCGACGACCCTTTGTCGCGGATTGACGCTTTCGGCAATTCCCCTGTCGTTTTTGCACCGGGTCGCCAAAGCCCTCAGGCATATGCTGGCTCCAAAGCGCCGGCAGACGATTCGGCGCATGAATCGCTAATAAGGGGACAGCCTGATGAGCCCAGCCGAATTGCACGCCGACAGCATCGTTATCGACGGGCTGATTATTGCCAAGTGGAACCGTGAGCTGTTCGAAGACATGCGCAAGGGCGGTTTGACCGCGGCCAACTGCACCGTGTCGGTGTGGGAGGGTTTCCAGGCCACCGTCAACAACATCGCTGCCAGCCAGAAACTGATCCGCGAGAATAGCGACCTGGTGATTCCGGTACGCACCACCGCCGACATCCGCAAGGCCAAGGAGCAGGGCAAGACCGGCATCCTCTTCGGCTTCCAGAATGCCCACGCCTTCGAAGACCAGATCGGTTACGTCGAGGTGTTCAAGCAGCTGGGCGTCGGTATCGTGCAGATGTGCTACAACACCCAGAACCTGGTGGGCACTGGTTGCTACGAGCGCGATGGCGGGCTGTCGGGCTTCGGCCGTGAAATCGTCGCCGAGATGAACCGTGTCGGCGTGATGTGCGACCTGTCCCACGTCGGTTCCAAGACTTCCGAAGAAGTCATCCTCGAATCCAAGAAGCCAGTCTGCTATTCCCACTGCCTGCCGTCGGGCCTCAAGGAGCACCCGCGCAACAAGTCCGATGAAGAGCTGAAGTTCATCGCCGACCACGGCGGTTTCGTCGGCGTGACCATGTTTGCGCCGTTCCTCGCCAAAGGCATCGATTCGACCATCGACGACTACGCCGAAGCCATCGAATACACCCTGAACATCGTCGGCGAAGACGCCATCGGCATCGGCACCGACTTCACCCAGGGGCATGGCCAGGACTTCTTCGAATACCTGACCCACGACAAGGGCTACGCCCGCCGCCTGACCAGCTTCGGCAAGATCATCAATCCGCTGGGCATCCGCACCGTCGGCGAGTTCCCGAACCTGACCGAGACCCTGCTCAAGCGCGGCCATTCCGAGCGCGTGGTGCGCAAGATCATGGGCGAGAACTGGGTCAACGTCCTGAAAGATGTTTGGGGCGAATAAGCCGCCGCACCTCTGAATCCTTTCCCCCGGTCGTCCGCGCCGGGGGCAACACCAAAATTTTTCTGGAGTTAAGTTTCCATGGCCAAGATCGCCCCGCAATTGCCTATCGAAGTCGACAGCGAGACCGGTGTCTGGACCTCCGACGCCCTGCCGATGCTGTATGTGCCGCGTCATTTCTTCGTCAACAACCACATGGGCATCGAGGAAGTGCTGGGCGCCGAAGCCTATGCCGAGATCCTCTACAAGGCCGGCTACAAGTCCGCCTGGCACTGGTGTGAAAAAGAAGCCGAATGCCATGGCCTGGAAGGCGTCGCAGTGTTCGAACACTACATGAAGCGCCTTTCGCAACGTGGCTGGGGCCTGTTCAAGATCCAGGACATCGACCTCGACAAAGGCACCTGCAGCGTCAAGCTCGAACACTCCGCTTTCGTCTACGTCTACGGCAAGGTCGGGCGCAAGGTCGACTACATGTTCACCGGCTGGTTCGCCGGCGCGATGGATCAGATCCTCGCCGCTCGCGGCAGCAAGATCCGCACCGTGGCCGAGCAAGTCTACGGTGGCTCCGAAGAGGGCCACGAAGACGGCTTGTTCATCGTCAAGCCGTTGTAAGTCGAGGAACCCGCCATGGCTTTCGAAGCAATGTTCCAGCCGATCCAGATCGGCAAACTGACCATCCGCAACCGCGTGCTCAGCACCGCGCACGCCGAGGTCTACGCGACCGACGGCGGCATGACCACCGACCGGTACGTCAAGTATTACGAAGAGAAGGCCAAGGGCGGGATCGGCCTGGCGATCTGCGGCGGTTCGTCCGTGGTCGCCATCGACAGCCCGCAGGAATGGTGGAGTTCGGTGAACCTGTCCACCGACCGCATCATTCCGCACTTCCAGAATCTGGCCGACGCCATGCACAAGCACGGCGCCAAGATCATGATCCAGATTACCCACATGGGACGTCGCTCCCGTTGGGACGGTTTCAATTGGCCGACCCTGATGTCGCCGTCGGGCATCCGTGAACCGGTGCACCGCGCCACCTGCAAAACCATCGAGCCGGAAGAAATCTGGCGGGTGATCGGCAACTACGCGCAAGCGGCTCGTCGCGCCAAGGCCGGTGGCCTGGATGGCGTGGAGTTGTCCGCCGTGCACCAGCACATGATCGACCAGTTCTGGAGCCCACGGGTCAACAAGCGTACCGACGAATGGGGCGGTACCTTCGAAGGCCGCATGAAGTTCGGTCTGGAAGTGTTGAAAGCCGTGCGCGCCGAGGTCGGTGACGACTTCTGCGTGGGCATGCGTATCTGCGGTGACGAGTTCCACCCGGACGGTCTGTCCCACGAAGACATGAAGCAAATCGCCCAGTATTACGACAACACTGGGATGCTGGATTTCATCGGCGTCGTGGGCTCGGGTTGCGACACCCACAACACCCTGGCCAACGTGATTCCGAACATGAGTTATCCACCGGAGCCGTTCCTGCACCTGGCCGCCGGTATCAAGGAAGTGGTCAAGGTTCCGGTGCTGCACGCGCAGAACATCAAGGACCCGAACCAGGCCACCCGTATCCTGGAAGGCGGTTACGTCGATATGGTCGGCATGACCCGCGCCCACATCGCCGACCCGCACTTGATCGCCAAGATCAAGATGGGCCAGGTCGACCAGATCAAGCAGTGCGTCGGTGCCAACTACTGCATCGACCGTCAGTACCAGGGCCTGGATGTGTTGTGCATCCAGAACGCGGCGACCTCCCGTGAATACATGGGCGTCCCGCACATCATCGAAAAAACCACCGGCAAAAAACGCAAGGTGGTGGTGGTCGGCGCCGGTCCTGCGGGGATGGAAGCCGCTCGTGTTGCGGCCGAGCGTGGCCACGACGTGACCCTGTTCGAGAAGAAGGAATTCATTGGCGGGCAGATCACCACGGCGGCGAAGGCTCCGCAGCGTGACCAGATCGCCGGTATCACCCGCTGGTATCAGTTGGAACTGGCGCGTTTGAAAGTCGACCTGCGCCTGGGCACGGCAGCGGATGCACCGACCATCATGGACCTGCGTCCGGACGTGGTGGTGCTGGCCGTCGGCGGCCATCCGTTCCTGGAGCAGAACGAACACTGGGGCGCGGCTGAAGGCCTGGTGGTCAGCAGCTGGGACGTACTCGATGGCAAGGTGGCACCGGGCAAGAACGTGCTGGTCTACGACACCATCTGCGAATTCACCGGCATGTCCACCGCCGACTTCCTCGCCGACAAGGGCAGCCAGGTCGAGATCGTCACCGACGACATCAAGCCCGGCGTGGCGATCGGCGGTACTTCGTTCCCGACCTACTACCGCAGCATGTACCCGAAAGAAGTGATCATGACCGGCGACATGATGCTGGAGAAGGTCTACCGCGAAGGCGACAAGCTGGTGGCGGTGCTGGAGAACGAATACACCGGCGCCAAAGAGGAGCGGGTGGTGGACCAGGTGGTCGTGGAAAACGGCGTGCGTCCGGATGAAGAGATCTACTACGCGCTGAAGGAAGGTTCGCGCAACAAGGGCCAGATCGACGTCGAAGCCCTGTTCGCGATCAAGCCGCAGCCATGCCTGGAACAGAGCGGCGACGGTTACCTGCTGTTCCGCATCGGTGACTGCGTGGCCCAGCGTAACGTGCACGCGGCGATCTATGACGCGCTGCGGTTGTGCAAGGATTTCTAACGGCTTGCAGTAAACCCTGTGGGAGCGAGCCTGCTCGCGAATGCAATCTGTCTGCCGACATTGATGTCGACTGACCCACCGCTTTCGCGAGCAGGCTCGCTCCCACAGACGTCGTCGACCGAGATTCTCTAAGTTGTACTGGTGGGAGCTTCACCATGTTGAACACCCTTCTTCCAATCCTGCTGTTCGCTGCCCTGGGCCTTGCGGTTCTGGGCGCGTTGCGGCGGGTAAACATGTGGCGCCGTGGCCGGGCCTCGAAGGTCGACCTGATCGGCGGCCTGTTCGCCATGCCCAAGCGCTACATGGTCGATTTGCACCACGTGGTCGCGCGGGACAAGTACATCGCCAATACCCACGTGGCCACGGCCGGTGGTGCAGTGGCGTCCATCGTGCTGGCGATTCTGGTGCACGGTTTCGGCCTGCATAACCGCATCCTCGGCTACGCATTGCTGTTGATGTCGGCGGTGATGTTCGTCGGTGCGATCTTCGTTTATCTGCGTCGACGCAACCCGCCTGCGCGTCTGTCGAAAGGCCCGTGGATGCGCCTGCCGAAAAGCCTGCTGGCGTTCTCGGCGTCGTTCTTCCTGGTGACCCTGCCGGTGGCGGGCATCCTGCCGGAAAACTTCGGTGGCTGGGTGCTGGCAGTAATCCTCGGCATCGGCGTGTTGTGGGGCGTGTCGGAACTGTTCTTCGGCATGACCTGGGGCGGGCCGATGAAGCACGCCTTCGCCGGTGCCCTGCACCTGGCCTGGCACCGTCGCGCCGAACGTTTCGGTGGCGGTCGTTCCACTGGTTTGAAGCCGTTGGACCTGGAAGATCCGAGCGCGCCGCTGGGCGTGGAAAAACCCAAGGATTTCACCTGGAACCAATTGCTCGGCTTCGACGCCTGCGTGCAGTGCGGCAAGTGCGAAGCCGCGTGCCCGGCGTTTGCTGCCGGTCAGCCGCTGAACCCGAAAAAACTGATTCAGGACATGGTCGTCGGCCTGGCTGGCGGCACCGATGCCAAATTCGCCGGCAGCCCGTATCCGGGCAAAGCCATCGGCGAACACGGGGGCAATCCGCATCAGCCGATCGTCAACGGTCTGGTGGATGCCGAGACCCTGTGGTCCTGCACCACGTGCCGCGCCTGCGTCGAGGAATGCCCGATGATGATCGAGCACGTCGATGCCATCGTCGACATGCGTCGTCATCTGACCCTGGAAAAAGGCGCGACCCCGAACAAGGGCGCCGAGGTCCTGGAAAACCTGATCGCCACCGATAACCCGGGTGGTTTCGCGCCGGGCGGGCGGATGAACTGGGCGGCGGACCTCAACCTCAATCTGATGAGCGAGAAGAAGTCCACCGACGTGCTGTTCTGGGTTGGCGACGGCGCCTTCGACATGCGCAACCAGCGCACCCTGCGCGCCTTCGTCAAAGTGCTGAAAGCAGCGAAAATCGATTTCGCGGTGCTGGGCCTCGAAGAGCGTGACAGCGGTGACGTCGCCCGCCGTCTGGGTGACGAAGCGACCTTCCAGTTGCTGGCCAAGCGCAACATCCAGACCCTGGCCAAATACAGCTTCAACCGCATCGTCACCTGCGACCCGCACAGCTTCCACGTGCTGAAAAACGAGTACGGCGCCTTCGACGGCAACTACCTGGTGCAGCACCACAGCACCTACATGGCGGAAATCATCGGTGCCGGTGCGTTGAACCTCGGTCAGCACAAAGGCGACAGCGTGACCTATCACGACCCGTGCTACCTCGGCCGCTACAACGGTGAATACGAGGCACCGCGCCAGGTCCTGCGTGCCCTCGGCATCGAGGTCAAGGAAATGCAACGTTCCGGCTTCCGTTCGCGCTGCTGCGGCGGTGGCGGCGGTGCGCCGATCACCGACATTCCGGGCAAACAGCGGATTCCCGACATGCGCATGGAAGACATCCGTGAGACGGGCGCCGAACTGGTGGCCGTGGGTTGTCCACAATGCACCGCGATGCTTGAAGGCGTGGTCGAACCACGGCCGCTGATCAAGGACATCGCTGAATTGGTGGCTGACGCGCTGCAGGAGGACCAGGCCCCAAAGTCGTCAACCCAGGCCAAACGTGAACCTGCGGAGGTGCACTGATGAGCGACATTATCCGCCGCGACCCACGCGCCGAATGGATCGCCCGTAACCGCCTGCATCCGCTGCACGCGGCCATGCAACCGGTGCAACACAGTTGGATGGGGCCTAACGGCGTGATCCGCAAGAATCCCCATGGCATCGGGTTTATCGGGCCCAATGGCATCAAGCGTATCGACCGCAGTGGCGCGCAACAGGGCGGGACGGCCAAACGTTCGACGGCCGTTGAAGTGCAATTGCCGCTGCATCAGGTGCTGGCGCCGGCGTTCTACATCAGCGTTGTGCCGGACATGGTCGGTGGCCGCTTGAGCAGTCACGACCGCGATTTGCTGGGCCTCGCTCATCAACTGGCCGGCAAGGACGGCGCGGTGCTGGCAGTGGTGTTCGGCGAACACAAGGAAAGCGCCTTTGCCACGGCCGGCGTCGATCGCCTGCTGGTGCTCGAAGGCGAAGCGTTCAGCGGTTATGCACCGGAACAACGGGTCCAGGGCCTGCGGGCTGTGGATAACCAGTTCAACCCGCGTCACTGGCTGCTGCCGGACAGCCGCACTGGCGGTGGCGAGCTGGGTCGACGCTTTGCCGCGGCCCTGGGCGAACGCCCGGCCACGCGGGTCTGGCAGGTCAAGGACGAGACGTGCACCGGCCGTGCCGGCGCCGGTTTGCAAGACCTCGCCCGTCCGCTGGCGCGCTTGATCCTGGGCGCCGTCGAATGTGCCGAGCCGGTTAGCGAAACCCGTCACGAAGCCTTGCCGGTGGAGTTATCCACAGCCGTGGCTCGCAGCTTGTCGCGCATCGAGGATCTGGGCGCGGTGGCGGTGGACCCGGCAGCGATTCCCATGGCCGAGGCCGAGTTCATTTTCTCCGGCGGCAACGGCGTCAAGGACTGGGATCTGTTTCACCAGACCGCAGCGGCCCTCGGTGCTACCGAAGGTGCATCGCGGGTGGCGGTGGACGATGGCTTCATGGCCCGTGACCGTCAGGTCGGTGCGTCTGGTACCTGGGTCACCGCACGGGTCTACGTGGCGGTTGGGATTTCCGGGGCGATCCAGCACCTGCAAGGCATCGGCGCCTGCGACAAGG
The DNA here is from genome assembly GCF_051216495.1 of Pseudomonas baetica. Taxonomy (GTDB): domain Bacteria; phylum Pseudomonadota; class Gammaproteobacteria; order Pseudomonadales; family Pseudomonadaceae; genus Aquipseudomonas; species Aquipseudomonas baetica_B. Next base: position 22,244 of record NZ_JBPKAM010000064.1, read on the forward strand.
TGGTGGCGATCAACCTCGACCCTGGCTGCGACATGATCAAACGGGCCGACCTGTCGGTGATCGGCGAGAGCGCCGAGATTCTTCGCGCCTTGATCGCGGCGGTAGAGGCCTACCGCAACGACGCCAAGCGTGATGCGGCTTAAGGGAAGGAAAGGGTTATGAGCACGAAAATCATCAGTCTGGTGTCCATCGGCGCCCACCCGACCTCCGGTCGCCCGCGTCGCGCGGAACAGGATGCACGGGCGGTGGAATTGGGTCTGCAACTGGCTGGGGATAACTTGCAGGTGCTGCATGCCGGGGATGTCGCCGAGCCTGCGCTGCGGGCTTATCTGGGCATGGGCCTGGAACAGCTTCACGTGCTGGAACAGCCCCAGGGCGCGGATGCGCTGCCGGCACTGACCAGCTACCTGCGCGATGCCGGAGCCCAGGTGGTGCTGACTGGCAGCCAGGCGGAAACCGGCGAAGGCTCGGGCATGTTGCCGTTTCTGCTGGCTGAAGGCCTCGGCTGGCCGCTGGTGGTGGGGTTGGCGCAGGTGGAATCCATCGACGGCAGTTCGGCGCTGGTACTGCAAGCGTTACCGCGTGGCCAACGCCGTCGCCTGAAGGTACGCCTGCCGTTTCTGGCGACTGTGGATAACGCCGCGCCCAAACCACGGCAGAGCGCCTACGGTCCTGCCCGGCGAGGTGTGTTGCAGGCCGATGAGGTGGAAGTCGTCGACGATGAACTGCTGGCGGTCGCCACCCTGCAACCGGCCAAGCCACGGCCAAAACGCTTGAAAGTGATCAAGGCCAAAAGTGGTGCCGACCGGATGAAAGCCGCAACGGCGAAAGCCAGTGGCGGAGGGGGACAAGTGCTCAAGGGCTTGACGGCGCAAGCTGGGGCTGAGGCGATCCTTAAACTTCTCATCGAAGAAGGCGTGGTTCGCTGATCACCGCAAGTCCACTGTGGGAGCGAGCCTGCTCGCGAAGGCGGAGTGTCAGTCGACATGAATATTGCCTGACCCACAGTTTTCGCGAGCAGGCTCGCTCCCACAAAGGAAACAAAATGACCGTTGAATTTCGTTCCGCAGTCCGCGCCGATGCGCGGGAGATTGCGCGGTTGTTCCAGATTTCATCAGAGGGCGCTTCGGATTACATCTGGAGCCAGATCGCAGAACCCGGCCAGGATCTGCTGGACGTCGGCGCCATTCGTTACGCCCGTGACGACGTGGATTTCTCCTACCAGAACTGCCTGATCGCCGAGTGCAACGGAGAAGTCATCGGCATGATGCACAGCTACCCAATGCGCCATGACCCCGACGCAGAACCTGTGACCGATCCGGTCCTGGCGCCTTATGCCGACATGGAAATCCCAGACACGCTCTATATCTCCAGCCTGGCGTTGTACGAAGGCTGGCGTAACCAGGGCCTGGGCAAACAGTTCCTCGCCCAGGCGCACGCCCGCGCCAACCTGCTTGGGCTCAACGGCCTGAGCCTGATCGACTACGCCGCCAACACCGGCGCCCGGCGTTTCTACGAGCGCCACGGGTTTCGCATTGTCGACACCTGCCAGATCACGCCGCATCCGATGATTCGGGTGACAGGCGAGGCCTATCTGATGCATCGGCCCTGACGCCGATTCCCTGTAGGAGCGAGCTTGCTCGCGATGGACGACAACGATCACGCGTACTGTCTGGATAATCGCGTTGTCCAATCGTTATCTCGCGAGCAAGCTCGCTCCTACAGGTGGTGAACTACAGTTTACTGTGCGCTGGTCAGGGTGCGGCACGCAGTCATGGAGCTTTCATAGGTTCAGCGCTCGATCATAAAACCTGGTTTTTATGAGTGGGTAGGCCATGAAGCCTGTCGAGCAATTCCTGCTGGTTTTCCTGTTGGGGGCGACCCTGTCGGCAGAGGCTCCCCGGCTGAACGCGTCTGAACCGCACCAGGCGCCCGAGCAGGACTTCTATCAATGGCTGGAGTCGGATCAGGGGCAGAAAGCGTCCCTGGCGCAAATGCGCCAGCGCTGTGACCGTGTGCTGGACGCTGCGAAAAACCTGAATTGTTCAGTGTCCGTGATTGCCCGGATGTTCGAGGCCAAGACCGCCAATCAGCTGCCCGATTACTTTCTCGCGATCAAACGCAAACACGCCCGGGCCATAGAGGCCGATCAAGAGCTGCAGTCCCTTTTCTCAATGTTCGGCAACCAGTCGCTCTCGACCCTGAGGGCGACGGGTGACTTCTCTGTGAAAAGATCCACTCGACGTGAAGTGCTCACCCTCCATCCCTACGCCAGTGACCATTTCGTGGCCGAAGAGGTGCTGCCCTTCATCGATGTCGACGCGGCCAATGGTCATTCGGCGCGTTTCGTACTCGACACCGGCGCCCCGCAAACCCGGGTTAATCAAGGCACCGCCAAGCTGATGGGGATCAGGCTGCTGGGCGACTCCCACTACGCGTACAGCACGTTCTATGGCGAGAGCGAGCTATCGGCTCGGCTGGGAATTCTCGACTCAATCAAAGTCGGCGGCAGCGAATTCAGGAACGTGCTGGTGTTCGTCAGCGATCGGGACAACCTGCTGGGGCTGGATCTGATCAGCAAGTTGGGGCCGTTGAAAATCACCCGCAAAACCTTGGAAATCAACCCTGCGCCTGCCGCCCGCTGCGAATCGCCGATTGTGTACTCGCGCCTGGATATCAACCAGCGACTGGTCATCGCTGCACGGCTGGATAAACGGGTTACTCAGGCGATTGTCGATACCGGCAACGTTGATTACCTGACGTCGGCGCTGCCGGGTGCTCAGACCAATATTGTGCAGGCTATGACGCCTGGTAACTCTCCCCGTGAGACCGCCAGCAAGCCGCGCTATCAAACCTTCAAGGGGAGGCTCAACCTGCCGGGCCATAGCCTGCCGATCACCTACAAGTACTATCCAGACTTCACCATTCCGCCGTCATGGGTGCTGGGACGATATGTGCCCTCGATTCTGCTGGGGTGGGGTGCATTCGAAGACTTCGAGTTGAACCTGGATCTCGAGGCGGGGCGGTCTTGTTTGAACAAGGTTTGAGCCGTTTACCCACAATCCCTGTTGGCGGTTCTGTGGATAACGTGTTCGGCCATTGCCAAAGCCCTTATGAACCGAGGCTTTCAGCCCTCAGATCAAAAAATAACCAGCCTAAGCGACGGTTTTTCAAGAGTTTTTCCAGAGGATAAGTGCAGGACTTGCCCCCAATCTCTGTTGGCGCCTCTGTGGATAAGATGTTCGCTTACCGCTACAGGCCATACAAATCCTGGCTTTCAGAGATATGGTTAAAAATTGATCGATTCGGCTTTTCTGGCCATTGAATCGTGCGCTAATCCTTATTTTTCAAGGGGCACAGCGGTTTTCCACAACGCCTGTGAAGTTGCCCCCAAAGTCTGTTGGCGGTTCTGTGGATAAGGTGTTCGCCATCCTCTGCAAGCGGCGATTCACGTGGTGTTTAGAGATTTGGCCAATAAATGATCAGTGCCTTCTGAAAACCCTGATTCTGAATAAGTCACGGATTTTCTTCAGTTTCTGTGGAGAAATTTCGTAGCCTTTCCACAGTTGTCCCCATTTGCTGTGGGTGGAGATGTGGATAACTTGTTTGCGGAAGGCTGGGAGCCTTGTTGGGCTTAGCGCTGAACGGAATAGATCATATTTCGTACAGTTCTGAGGCGGTGGGGTTTCAGGTGGGGATTCGTTGCATGGGAAGGAGCCTTCGCGAGCAGGCTCGCTCCCACAATGGATCTGTGTCGAACACCAATCCACTTGTGGGAGCGAGCCTGCTCGCGAAGCTTTTGAGGGATCAACCGCTAACCGCAACCCCCTTGAGGTACGGCGCAGGCTCGGCCCCCAGATTGTTCAACATGCGACCGCTGTACCAGTCGATGAAGTTCACCACGCCAAACTCATAAGTCTTGGAGTAAGGACCTGGCTGGTAAGCAGTGGAGTTGATGCCGCGCTGGTTCTCTTCGGCCAGGCGACGGTCCTGGTCGTTGGTGGCGTCCCAGACCTGGCGCATGCGCTCCACGTCGTAGTCCACGCCTTCGACGGCGTCCTTGTGGACCAGCCATTTGGTGGTGACCATGGTTTCCTGGGCGCTGATCGGCCATACGGTGAAGACGATGATGTGGTCGCCCATGCAGTGGTTCCAGGAGTGGGGCAGGTGCAGGATGCGCATCGAGCCCAGGTCCGGGTTCTTGATGCGGCCCATGAGTTTGGCGCAGCCCTGTTTGCCGTCCATGGTCATCGACACGGTGCCCTTGAGCAGCGGCATGCGCACGATGCGGTTACGCAGGCCGAAGCTGGCGTGGGCGTAAGGGATTTTCTCGGCTTCCCAGGCAGCGGCAGAGGCGGCAACGTGGTCCTTGAACGCCTGGTCGGCGCGCGGGTCGGTGACGTCGTCCCATTCCAACAGGGTTTTCAACAGTTCAGGGTGCGAGCCGCCGCAGTGGTAGCACTCGCGGTTGTTTTCCAGCACCAGTTTCCAGTTGGCCTTTTCCATCAAGGTGGTTTGCACTGCCACCTTGGTGTTTTCCATGTCGTACGGTTCCATGTAATGGGTGAGCGTCGCCAGGAACTCATCGATGGCCGGTGGGTTGTCCGCCAGGCTGATGAAGATGTAGCCGCCGGCGGTTTTCACGTTCACCGGTTTCAGGCCGTATTGCTTCATGTCGAAGTCGGCGCCCATCTCGGTGCCGGCGAACAGCAGGCGACCGTCGAGTTCGTAGGTCCACTGGTGGTAGTGGCAGACCAGTTTGGCAACCTTGCCCTTGTCGCTGGTGCACAGGCGCGAGCCACGGTGACGGCAGACGTTATGGAAGGCATGTACTACGCCGTCGGCGCCGCGGATCACGATGATCGGGTTTTTGCCGACCTGCAGGGTCATGTAGTTGCCCTTGGCCGGGATCTCGCAGGTCATGCCGGCGATCAACCACTCTTTCTGGAAAATCTCCTGCATGTCGATTTCGAACAGGCGCTCATCGGTGTAAAACGGCTGCGGCAGTGAGAAGGTGCGCTCGCGCTCTTGCAGCATCTGTGCGGTGGCCTTGCGTGCGGGTTCCAGCGGATCGCCCAGGCTCAGAGTAGTAGTGACGTCCATCGTTTAATCCTCAAGGCCATCTGCGTGGCCGGCGAAAGTGGCTAATCAGGTGTGCTGTTCAGGGTTGCTACGCAAGGTGTAAAGATTGTGTCTTGGTATGGGGCGAGTGTGGGGCCGGCGCTGGCCAGAACCTTATCCATGGGCGACATGATGCAATCTGTTCCCGACGCGCAAGCCCCGGTCGTTGGGGGCTGGTCGCGATAAGCATGTGAATGTCGCAGATAGGTAAATGGGCGGTTCGCGCTATACGCAGAATCGCCAACATGAAGGCCGGCAGTCGGCCGTGGAGATCAGCATGTCCAACAACTTCCTGAACCCGGTAACCACCCAGACCTGGGCCAATGGTCGGCACATCGTCCGTTGCGTCAAAGTCATCCAGGAAACCTGGGATGTGCGCACCTTCTGTTTCATGGCCGACCAGCCGATCATGTTCTTCTTCAAGCCGGGGCAGTTCGTCACCCTGGAGCTTGAGATCGACGGCCAGCAGGTCATGCGGTCCTACACCATTTCCAGTTCGCCGTCGGTGCCGTACAGCTTTTCGGTGACGATCAAGCGCGTACCGGGCGGCAAGGTGTCGAACTGGCTGCATGACACCCTGCATGAAGGCTACGAACTGGCGGTGCACGGCCCGGTCGGGCTGTTCAATGCCATCGACTTTCCGAACCCGAAAGTGCTGTACCTCAGCGGCGGCGTGGGCATCACGCCGTGCATGTCCATGGCCCGTTGGTTCTTCGACACCAACGGCAATGTCGACATGGCGTTTATCCACAGCGCCCGCTCGCCGAAAGACATCATTTATCACCGCGAGCTGGAACACATGGCGGCGCGGATCGAAAACTTCAGCCTGCACCTGATTTGCGAAAAACATGGCTTCGGTGAGCCGTGGGCCGGTTATCGCGGTTATCTGAATCACAAGATGCTGGAACTGATGGTTCCGGACTTCCTCGAGCGCGAAGTGTTCTGCTGCGGCCCGACGCCCTACATGAACGCGGTCAAGCGCCTGCTGGAAAACGCCGGCTTCAACATGAAGCACTACCACGAGGAATCCTTCGGCGCCACGCCTCCCGAGGCGATCGCCGATGCCGTGGAGAACGCCGAACAGGCCGCCGAAGCGCCGGAAGTCGATGCGGCGGACCTGCATCAGGTGGAATTCACCGCTTCGGGCAAAAGCATCCGCGTGGCACCGGGCGAGACCGTGCATGCAGCCGCCGCCAAGGTTGGCCTGATGATCCCGAAAGCTTGCGGCATGGGCATCTGCGGCACCTGCAAGGTGCTCAAGCTGGGCGGCGAAGTGGAGATGGACCACAACGGCGGGATCACCGAGGACGACGAAGCCGAAGGGTTCATCCTGTCGTGCTGCAGCGTGCCGAAGGGCGATGTGCGGATCGAGTACTAACCCCGCCAAGCCCCCTGTAGGAGCGAGCTTGCTCGCGATGGACGTCAACGATAACGCTGGAAACCTGACGCCCCGCGTTGTTCTGTCGTGCATCGCGAGCAAGCTCGCTCCTACAGAGGGGGTGTTTCAGTCGATAAACAGGTCCGGCATCAGTTTGTCGGAGCTGTCGGGTGCAAACCGATAGTGCTCGAATTCGCTCACGCCGTTTTCCCGCAAAATTTCCTCATCAATCAGCAAGCGCCCGGTCAGGCTGCGGCCTGTGCTGCTCAGAATCACGTGCGCCGCATCGGCCATGATCGCCGGGGTGCGCGCATGCTTGAACGACTCCCGTGACCCCAGCTGAAACTCGATGGCCGCCGTGGCAATCATGGTCTGCGGCCACAGTGAGTTGACGCTGATGCCGTAGTTCCGAAATTCCTCGCTCATGCCCAGTGTCAGCATGCTCATGCCGTACTTGGTCACGGTGTAGGGACTGTATTGGGCGAACCATTTGGTCGCCAGGTTCAGCGGCGGCGACAGGTTGAGGATGTGGCCACCGGACTTTTTCAAGTACGGCAGCGCGGCCTGGCTGCACAGCAGCACGGCACGGGTGTTGATCTGGTGCATCAGGTCGAAGCGCTTGAGTTCGATGTGCTGGACGCCGGTCAACTTGATCGCCCCGGCGTTGTTGACCAGCGCATCGATGCTGCCGAAATGTTCGTTGGCCTGGGCCAGGGCCTGATGCACGGCCTCTTCATCGCGCACATCCACTTGCAAGGCCAGCGCCTTGCCGCCCGCGGCCTCGACTTCCTCGGCCACGCTGTAAATCGTGCCCGGCAGTTTGGGGTGCGGTTCGGCGCTTTTGGCAGCGATCACGATATTGGCGCCATCGCGCGCGGCCCGCAGCGCGATCTCGCGACCGATGCCACGGCTGGCGCCGGTGATGAACAGGGTTTTGCCTTGCAATGACATGCGTACGCTCCTGATTGTTGTTGTCTGTACGGCTCGCCAGACAATGTAGACCAAGACTTCAGGAGCAAACGAGCAGGGGAAGCTGAGTTGGCTTTTTGTGGGAGCGAGCCTGCTCGCGAAAGCGGTGGACCAGCCAACATCAATGTTGAATGTCAGTACGCCTTCGCGAGCAGGCTCGCTCCCACAGGGGTTGCATTGGCTATGGGGGTTAGTGAGACATCACTTCGCGGATATCGCGGGCCAGTTCGCGCACGCGCTCTTCTTCGGTGTCCCAAGAGCACATGAAGCGTGCGCCGCCCTTGCCGATGAAGGTGTAGAAGCGCCAGCCCCTGGCAGTCAGGGCGGCGATGGCCGGTTCCGAAAGTTGCAGGAACACGCCGTTGGCCTGCACCGGGAACATCAGTTCCACACCCGGGATGTCGCTGACCAGCTCGGCTAAAAGTTGCGCGCAGTGGTTGGCGTGGCGGGCGTATTTGAGCCAGGCGTCGTTTTCCAGAATCCCGACCCAGGGCGCGGACAGGAAGCGCATCTTTGATGCAAGCTGCCCGGCCTGTTTGCAGCGGTAGTCGAAGTCTTCCGCCAGGTCGTGGTTGAAGAACAGGATCGCCTCACCCACGGCCATGCCGTTTTTCGTGCCGCCGAAGCACAGCACGTCGACGCCGGCCTTCCAGGTCAGGTCGGCCGGTGTGCAGCCGAGGAACGCGCAGGCGTTGGAGAATCGCGCGCCGTCCATGTGCAGGTGCAGGCCCAATTCCTTGCAGGTCGCGCTGATGGCGCGCACTTCGTCCGGGGTGTAGACGCTGCCGACTTCGGTGGCCTGGGTCAGGGTCACGACGCGAGGCTTGGGGTAGTGGATGTCCTGGCGCTTGAGGGCGATTTCGCGGATCGATTCCGGCGTCAACTTGCCGTTTTCGGTGCGGGCGATCAGCAGCTTGGAGCCGTTGGAGAAAAATTCCGGGGCGCCGCATTCGTCGGTTTCAACGTGGGCGGTTTCCGAGCAGATCACGCTGTGGTAACTCTGGCACAGCGACGACAGGGCCAGGGAGTTGGCGGCGGTGCCGTTGAAGGCGAAGAACACTTCGCAGTCTGTTTCGAACAGCTTGCGGAAATCGTCGGACGCGCGGGCGGTCCACTCGTCGTCGCCGTACGCGCGCTGGTGGCCATGGTTGGCCTGTTCCATGGCCGCCCAGGCTTCAGGGCAGATGCCGGAATAGTTGTCGCTGGCGAATTGTTGGCTCTTGTCGGTCATGGCCTGCTTCCGTGGTCGAGGCGCCTATGGTGAAGCGCCTCGTGGTCAATGAGGGTGGGCACTCTACCGAAGATCGTCCGGGGAGCGCGCGGGATGTCACTGTCAGAACATTACAAGGATGCCGGGCAATTATGCACATGGCTACGTACTTAAAGCAGCGCGACCGAGCACTGGATCTGCTCAAGTGGCTGGCGCTGCTGAGCATGCTGTTCGATCACCTGCGATATGTCGGATTTTCCGCCGATTGGCTGTATGTGCCGGGGCGTTTGGCGTTCCCCTGGTTTTGCCTGGCGATGGCGGCAAACCTGGCGCGTGAGCCCGTTACGACAAATGGACAGTGGCGCTATCTGGGCTGGCTGGTGCTGTTCAGCGCGGTTAGCGAAATTCCCTATCGGTTGTTCCTTCCCAATCCCGACACCTTGAACGTGATGCCCACGCTCGTGCTTGGGCTGCTGGTGGCGCGTGGCTGGCAGGTTCGCAGCCTTGATGCGCAATTGTTGGCGGTCAGTGCGGTGGTGCTGGCGGCGCTGTTTTCCGGGCGGTTGATGTTCGGTTTCTTCGGCGTGCTGTTGCCGTTGGCGACGCTGCTGGTGATTCGTCGTCCCGGGTATTTCGCGCTGCTACCGGGGCTGGTGTGCCTGGCGAGCAATCAATGGCAGGTGCTGTATTACTCCGTTCGATTGGGTAATCACGTGGCAATGGCGGCGGTTGCCACTTGTCTGATTGCGCCATGGCTGGGGCTGTTCCTGTTGCGACATGCCCAAGGCGTAAAACCACCGGCCATGCGGCGCTGGGCGTATGCCTTGTATCCCGTGCATTTCCTTGTGTTGCTGGTGCTGCGCCAGGTTCTCGCATAGTCCTGGTGCCCCTTGTGGGAGCGAGCCTGCTCGCGAAGAGGGAGTGTCAGTCGACACCCATGTTTCTGAAACGCCGCTTTCGCGAGCAGGCTCGCTCCCACAGGGGATTGCGACTGGTTCGCAGATCCTGTCCGACGTGCCATTCGTGTTCATGTCGTAAACGCACCTTTACGTGGCGCCCATAGGCATTTGATCACTCCAAGCCGGTCATACCATCGCTATCAAAGGGCACTGCCGTAACGCCAGTGCCTTACCGAGACGAATGGCGCACAGATGCCGCTGGGAGAGACGCGATGTTCAGCAAGAAAGACCAGATCCAGGGTTATGACGATGCACTGCTGGCGGCGATGAATGCCGAGGAGCAACGTCAGGAAGATCACATCGAACTGATCGCGTCCGAGAACTACACCAGCAAACGTGTCATGGAAGCCCAGGGCAGCGGCCTGACCAACAAGTATGCCGAAGGCTATCCGGGCAAGCGTTACTACGGCGGCTGCGAGCACGTGGACAAGGTTGAAGCCCTGGCCATCGAACGCGCCAAAAAGCTGTTCGGCGCCGATTACGCCAACGTCCAGCCACACTCCGGTTCTTCGGCCAACAGCGCCGTGTACCTGGCCCTGCTGCAAGCCGGCGACACCATCCTGGGCATGAGCCTGGCCCACGGCGGTCACCTGACCCACGGCGCGAAAGTGTCGTCCTCCGGCAAGCTGTACAACGCCGTTCAGTATGGTATTGACACCAATACCGGCCTGATCGATTACGACGAAGTCGAGCGCCTGGCCGTCGAGCACAAGCCGAAGATGATCGTCGCCGGCTTCTCCGCTTACTCCAAGACCCTCGACTTCCCGCGCTTCCGTCAGATCGCTGACAAGGTGGGCGCGCTGCTGTTCGTCGACATGGCTCACGTCGCGGGTCTGGTCGCTGCCGGTCTGTATCCGAACCCGATTCCATTCGCCGACGTGGTGACCACCACCACCCACAAGACCCTGCGCGGTCCCCGTGGTGGCCTGATCCTGGCCAAGGCCAACGAAGAAATCGAGAAAAAGCTCAACGCTGCCGTGTTCCCCGGTGCCCAGGGCGGCCCGCTGATGCACGTGATCGCGGCCAAGGCCGTGTGCTTCAAGGAAGCGCTGGAGCCAGGCTTCAAGGCCTACCAGCAGCAAGTGATCGAAAACGCCCAGGCCATGGCCGGCGTGTTTATCAAACGCGGCTACGATGTAGTGTCCGGCGGTACCGATAACCACCTGTTCCTGGTCAGCCTGATTCGTCAGGGCCTCACCGGCAAGGATGCGGATGCAGCGCTCGGTCGCGCCCACATCACCGTGAACAAAAACGCTGTCCCGAACGACCCACAGTCGCCGTTCGTGACCTCCGGCCTGCGTATCGGCACCCCGGCGGTGACCACTCGCGGCTTCAAGGTGACCCAGTGCGTCACGCTGGCCGGCTGGATCTGCGACATCCTCGACAACCTCGGCGATGCCGATGTCGAAGCCAATGTCGCCCAGCAGGTTTCGGCCCTGTGCGCGGACTTCCCGGTTTATCGCTGAGTGCGGTTTTGGAGTAAATGACTATGCAACGCTACTCAGGCTTCGGCCTCTTCAAACACTCCCTCAGCCACCATGAAAACTGGCAGCGGATGTGGCGCACGCCGACCCCGAAAAAGGTCTACGACGTGGTCATCGTCGGCGGTGGCGGGCATGGTCTGGCGACCGCCTACTACCTGGCCAAGGAACACGGCATCACCAACGTGGCCGTGGTCGAAAAAGGCTGGCTGGGCGGCGGTAACACCGCACGCAACACCACCATCGTTCGCTCCAACTACCTGTGGGACGAGTCGGCGCACCTGTACGAACACGCGATGAAGCTGTGGGAAGGCCTGTCCCAGGACCTGAACTACAACGTGATGTTCTCCCAGCGCGGTGTCTACAACTTGTGCCACACCCTGCAGGACATCCGTGATTCCGAGCGTCGTGTCAGCGCCAACCGCCTCAACGGCGTGGACGGCGAGCTGCTCAACGCCAAGCAGGTGGCGGACGAGATTCCGTACCTGGACTGCTCGAAGAACACCCGCTACCCGGTGATGGGCGCCACCGTCCAGCGTCGCGGCGGCGTGGCCCGTCACGATGCCGTGGCCTGGGGCTTTGCCCGTGCCGCCGACGCACTGGGCGTGGACCTGATCCAGCAGACCGAAGTGATCGGTTTCCGCAAGGAAAACGGCGTGTGCATCGGTGTGGAAACCAACAAAGGCTTCATCGGCGCCAAGCGCGTCGGCGTAGTGACTGCCGGTAACTCGGGGCACATGGCCAAGCTCGCCGGTTTCCGTCTGCCAATCGAATCCCACCCGCTGCAAGCGCTGGTGTCCGAGCCGATCAAGCCGATTATCGATAGCGTGATCATGTCCAACGCCGTGCACGGTTACATCAGTCAGTCCGACAAGGGCGACCTGGTGATCGGCGCCGGTATCGACGGCTACAACGGCTACGGCCAGCGTGGTTCGTACCCGGTGATCGAACACACCATCCAGGCCATCGTCGAGATGTTCCCGATCCTGTCCCGCGTACGCATGAACCGTCAGTGGGGCGGCATCGTCGACACCACCCCGGATGCGTGCCCGATCATTTCGAAAACCCCGGTGCCGAACATGTTCTTCAACTGCGGTTGGGGCACCGGCGGCTTCAAGGCCACACCTGGCTCGGGCAACGTGTTTGCCGCGAGCCTGGCCAAGGGTGAAATGCACCCATTGGCCGCACCTTTCTCCATCGACCGCTTCCACAGCGGTGCGTTGATCGATGAACACGGCGCTGCTGCGGTTGCCCACTAACAGGAGAAATCCCCATGTTGCATATCTTCTGTCCTCACTGCGGCGAACTGCGCTCCGAAGAGGAATTCCACGCATCCGGCCAGGCGCACATCCCGCGTCCACTGGACCCCAACAGCTGCACCGACGAGGAGTGGGGCGACTACATGTTCTTCCGCGACAACCCTCGCGGCTTGCACCACGAGCTGTGGGATCACGTCGCCGGTTGCCGCCAGTACTTCAACGTCACCCGTGACACCGTGACCTACGAGATTCTCGAAACCTACAAGATCGGCACCAAGCCACAATTCACCGACAAGACCGATAGCCCGAAAGCGGCCAGCACGGCTCTGGGAGAGAAGGTATGAGCCAGATCAATCGCCTGTCCAACGGCGGACGGATCGACCGCAACAAAGTCCTGAGCTTCACCTTCAACGGCCAGAGCTACAAAGGCTTCGAAGGTGACTCGCTGGCCGCTGCATTGCTGGCCAACGGCGTCGACATCATCGGTCGCAGCTTCAAGTATTCCCGCCCGCGCGGCATCTTCGCCGCCGGTGCCGAAGAGCCGAACGCGGTGCTGCAGATCGGCGCCACCGAAGCCACGCAAATCCCGAACGTGCGCGCCACGCAACAGGCGCTGTACCAGGGCCTGGTCGCCACCAGCACCAACGGCTGGCCGAGCGTGAACAACGACATGATGGGGATTCTCGGCAAGGTCGGCGGCAAGCTGATGCCGCCGGGTTTCTACTACAAAACCTTCATGTACCCGCAATCGTTCTGGATGACTTACGAGAAGTACATCCGTAAGGCTGCCGGTCTTGGCCGTTCGCCGACCGAGAACGATCCGGACACCTACGACTATATGAACCAGCACTGCGACGTGCTGATCGTCGGCGCCGGCCCTGCGGGTCTGGCCGCAGCACTGGCCGCTGCGCGCAGCGGTGCCCGTGTGATCCTCGCCGATGAGCAGGAAGAGTTCGGTGGCAGCCTGCTCGACTCCCGCGAAAGCCTCGACGGCAAGCCTGCGATGGACTGGGTTGCCGGCGTCATCGCGGAACTGAAGAACACTCCGGACGTGCTGCTGTTGCCACGTGCAACGGTCAACGGCTACCACGACCACAACTTCCTGACCATTCACGAGCGCCTGACCGATCACCTCGGCGACCGCGCACCGATTGGCCAGGTGCGTCAGCGTATTCATCGTGTCCGCGCCAAGCGCGTGGTCCTGGCGACCGGCGCTCACGAGCGTCCGCTGGTCTACGGCAACAACGACGTGCCGGGCAACATGCTGGCCGGTGCTGTCTCGACTTACGTGCGCCGTTACGGCGTGGCACCGGGTAAAAAACTGGTGCTGTCGACCAACAACGACCACGCCTATCGCGTGGCCCTGGATTGGCTCGACGCCAGCCTGCAAGTGGTCGCTATCGCCGACGCCCGTAGCAATCCTCGCGGTGCGCTGGTGGAAGAAGCGCGCGCCAAGGGCATCCGCATCCTCACCGGCAGCGCCGTGATCGAGGCCCGTGGCAGCAAGCACGTGACCGCTGCCCGTGTCGCGGCCATCGATGTCAAAGGCCACAAGGTCACCAGCCCTGGTGAATGGCTCGACTGCGACATCGTTGCCAGCTCCGGCGGTTACAGCCCGGTGGTTCACCTGGCTTCGCACCTGGGTGGCAAGCCGATCTGGCGTGAAGACATCCTCGGTTTTGTACCGGGCGAAGCGCCGCAGAAACGCGTGTGCGTTGGTGGCATCAACGGCGTTTATGGCCTTGGCGATTCCCTGGCCGATGGTTTTGAAGGCGGCGTGCGCGCAGCCAGCGAAGCCGGTTTTGGTGCGGTCGAAGCGACCTTGCCAAAAGCACTGGCGCGTCTGGAAGAGCCGACCTTGGCACTGTTCCAGGTGCCCCATGAAAAGAACACCGCACGGGCGCCGAAGCAATTCGTCGACCTGCAAAACGACGTGACCGCTGCCGCCATCGAACTTGCGACCCGCGAGGGCTTCGAGTCGGTCGAACACGTCAAGCGCTACACCGCGCTGGGCTTCGGCACCGATCAGGGCAAGCTGGGTAACGTCAACGGTCTGGCCATTGCTGCCCGTTCGCTGAACGTGACCATCCCGCAGATGGGCACCACCATGTTCCGTCCGAACTACACGCCGATTACTTTCGGCGCCGTGGCCGGCCGTCACTGTGGGCACATCTTCGAACCAGTGCGCTACACCGCCCTGCATCAATGGCATCTGAAAAACGGCGCCGAGTTCGAAGATGTCGGCCAGTGGAAACGTCCGTGGTACTTCCCGAAATCCGGTGAAGACATGCACGCGGCAGTCAAGCGCGAATGCAAAGCCGTGCGCGACAGCGTCGGCCTGCTGGACGCTTCGACCCTGGGCAAGATCGACATCCAGGGCCCGGATGCCCGCGAGTTCCTCAACCGCGTGTACACCAACGCCTGGACCAAGCTCGACGTGGGCAAGGCCCGTTACGGCCTGATGTGCAAAGAAGACGGCATGGTGTTCGACGACGGCGTGACTGCATGCCTGGCCGACAACCATTTCGTCATGACCACCACCACCGGTGGCGCGGCCCGCGTACTGCAATGGCTGGAGCTGTACCACCAGACCGAATGGCCGGACCTGAAGGTGTACTTCACTTCCGTGACGGATCACTGGGCAACCATGACCCTGTCCGGGCCGAACAGCCGCAAGCTGCTCAGCGAAGTCACCGACATCGACGTGACCAGCGAAGCCTTCCCGTTTATGACCTGGAAAGAAGGTCTGGTCGGTGGCGTGCCGGCGCGGGTGTTCCGGATTTCGTTTACCGGCGAACTCTCGTACGAAGTCAACGTGCAAGCCGACTATGCGATGGGTGTGCTGGAAAAAATCGTCGAGGCCGGCAAGAAGTACAACCTGACGCCGTACGGCACTGAAACCATGCACGTGCTGCGGGCCGAGAAGGGCTTCATCATTGTCGGCCAGGACACTGACAGTTCGATGACTCCGGACGACCTGAACATGGGCTGGTGTGTCGGTCGCACCAAACCGTTCTCGTGGATCGGCTGGCGTGGCATGAACCGCGAAGACTGCGTGCGTGATCAGCGCAAGCAGCTGGTGGGCCTCAAGCCGATCGACCCGAACGTATGGCTGCCGGAAGGTGCGCAACTGGTGTTCAACACCAAGCAGGCGATCCCGATGACCATGGTCGGTCACGTGACCTCCAGCTACCTGCACAACTCCCTGGGCTATTCGTTCGCCATGGGCGTGGTCAAGGGCGGCCTGAACCGCATGGGCGAGCGTGTGTTCGCGCCACTGGCGGACGGCAGCGTGATCGAGGCGGAAATCGTGTCTTCGGTGTTCTTCGATCCGAAGGGCGAACGCCAGAACATCTAACACCACAGTCCCTGTGGGAGCGGGCTCGCCCGCGATAGCGTCAGGTCAGACAACACAACGGTGACTGATGCAACGCTATCGCTGGCAAGCCAGCTCCCACAGGAGACACAGAATTCAGGAAAGGTGCTTTATGACCGCAGCCAATGTTTACCAACAACGCCCAACCAACGGCGCCAAGGCCGAGTCGTCGCTGCATCACGCCGACCTCGCCAGCCTGGTGGGCAAGGGTCGCAAGAACGCCGGCGTGACCGTGCGCGAGAAAAAACTCCTCGGCCACCTGACCCTCCGTGGCGACGGCCATGACGCCGCATTCGCCGCCGGCGTGCACAAGGCACTGGGCATCGAATTGCCGAGCGCGCTGACCGTCATCGTCAAAGGCGAAACCAGCCTGCAATGGATGGGCCCGGACGAGTGGCTGCTGATCGTGCCGAGCGGCGAAGAGTTCGCCGCCGAGAAGAAACTGCGTGAAGCGCTGGGCGACCTGCATATCCAGATCGTCAACGTCAGCGGCGGCCAGCAGATCCTCGAACTGAGCGGCCCGAACGTGCGCCAGGTGCTGATGAAGTCCACCAGCTACGACGTGCACCCCAACAACTTCCCGGTGGGCAAGGCTGTGGGCACGGTGTTCGCCAAGTCGCAACTGATGATCCGCCACACCGCCGAAGACACCTGGGAACTGCTGATCCGCCGCAGCTTCTCGGATTACTGGTGGTTGTGGTTGCAGGATGCGTCGGCCGAGTACGGCCTGAGCGTTCAGGCCTGATTACACCGCCCCTGTAGGGGGGGGGGGGGGGGGGGGGGGGGGGGGGGGGGGGGGGGGGGGGGGGGGGGGGGGGGGGGGGGGGGGGGGGGGGGGGGGG
>NZ_JBPKAM010000065.1:0-38423 GCF_051216495.1 Pseudomonas baetica
GCGGGGGGAGAGCAGGGCACGGCGGGGGGGGGAGAGAGTGCGGGAGAGAAGGGTGAGTGCTGTGAAGTGGATAGTGGAGTGCTTTCCCTGTGGGAGCGAGCAGGCTCGCTCCCACAGGGATCACCGGCATTCTGTTGCTCGGGTTAGCCCTGTTGTTGAGCGCCTGCACCAGCCGAGCGCCGTTGCCCGAGCAAACACCGAACCTGGCGTTGCCCGTGCAACTGCACATCCAGCGGTTGCAGGCCGAGCAGCGCCAGGACTGGGTACTGGTGATCCAACGTGAAGGCCCGGCCATTCGCTGGTCTATGATGGACCTGCTCGGTATTCCCCAGGCCCGTCAGAAACTGGTGGACGGAGAATGGCGCGCCGATGGACTGCTGCCTCCCAACCCCGAAGCCCGGGAGCTGTTCGCCGCATTGTTGTTTGCGCTGACCCCCAGGGACGAGCTTTCCGGCAACTACCCTGCCGCCTGGCAACATGGTGCGCAACGCTCCTTTCCGGAGCGCTGGGACGTCCGTTACTCACAACCGATGAGTTTTGAATTGAATCTGCCCAAAGGCCCGAAATACCACGTCACGCCGTTGAGCGGAGAGGCACCATGACCGCTTACCTGAACGCCCTCGGGGTCATCTGCTCGCTAGGCCACGGCAAGCACGAAGTCGCGCGCAATCTGTTTGCCGGCGATTGCTCCGGAATGCGCAACGAAGCGGGCTGGGTGCCGCAGCGGTCATTGCCGGTGGGCGCCGTGCGTGACGAACTCGCAGCGATTCCCGCCGAGCTGTCCCGGCAAGATACCCGCAACAATCAGTTGCTGATGGAAGCTGCCCTCGAAATTCGTCAGGACATCGATCAAGCGATCCAGACTTACGGCCGCGATCGTATCGGCGTCGTGCTGGGCACCAGTACCTCCGGCATCGACGAAGCCAGCCGGGGCTTGACCCAATACATCCGTGACCATCGGTTCCCACCGCAATATGACTACCAGCAACAGGAACTCGGCGCCCCGGCGAGTTTTCTCGCCGATTGGCTGCAACTGAGTGGCCCGGCCTATGTGATTTCCACTGCCTGCACTTCAAGCGCACGTGCGCTGATGAGTGCCCAGCGCCTGTTGGACCTGGGCATTTGCGACGTGCTGCTGTGCGGCGGCGTCGACAGTTTGTGCAAACTGACCCTCAACGGGTTCACGGCGCTGGAAGCGGTTTCCGGTCAACGTTGCAACCCGTTCTCGGTGAATCGCAACGGCATCAACATTGGCGAAGGGGCCGCTCTTTTCCTGATGAGCCGGCAGGCTGGCGGCAACAAGCCGATTGCCCTGCTCGGCAGCGGCGCCAGTTCCGATGCACACCACATTTCCGCACCGGAGCCGACCGGTCGTGGCGCCTTGCAGGCCATGCGCAAGGCCTTGGACCGGGCTGACTTGCAACCACAACAGATCGGTTATCTGAACCTGCACGGCACCGCCACCCCGCACAACGACGCCATGGAAAGCCAGGCGGTAGCCACGTTGTTCCCGACGGGCGTGCCCTGCTCCTCGACCAAGCCCATGACCGGCCATACCCTCGGCGCAGCCGGCGCACTGGAGGCCGCGTTCTGCTGGTTGAGCCTGAGCGCGGATAACCGTGAACAGGCGTTACCACCCCATATCTGGGACGGCCAACCGGACCCCGATCTGCCCGCCCTTGAATGGGTGACCCCAGGCGATCGCCTGACGTCCACTGGTCCCCGCTACCTGATGAGCAATTCCTTCGCCTTCGGTGGCAACAACGTCAGCCTGATTATCGGAGACGCCCCATGATTGACTGGCCGCTCGCCGAACTGCTGCCCCACGCTGGCGACATGATCCTCATCGACCGGATCCTGGCGTTCGACGAAGAGCAGATTCACACCTGCCTCACGGTCAAGCCCGTCGGCCTGTTCAACAACCCCGATGGCAGCCTGCCGGCCTGGGTCGGCATTGAATTGATGGCCCAGAGCGTCGCCGCCTTCGCCGGTTGCCAAGCGCGCCAGCGCGGCGATGCGGTGGAGCTGGGCTTTTTGCTGGGCAGTCGCAAGTTCGAATGCAATGTCGACCGTTTTCCGGCGGGCACCGAGCTGACCATCCATGGCCTTCGCTCGCTGGAAGACGAAAACGGCATGGGTGTGTTCGAATGCCATATCAATGCGCCGGGCATTCACGCCACTGCCCGCCTCAACGTGTACCGTCCACCTCAGGCGAATCACTATCTTCATGAACCCCAAGGTTCTTCACAAGGAACGCAGCCATGACTGAATCCGTACTCGTCACCGGTTCCAGTCGTGGCATCGGCCGCGCCATCGCCCTGCGCCTGGCCCAGGCAGGGCACGACATCGTGCTGCATTGCCGCAGCGGGGTGAGCGAAGCCAGGGCGGTCCAGGGTGAAATCCAAGCCTTGGGTCGCAACGCGCGTATCCTGCAATTCGACGTGTCCGACCGTGCCGCTTGCAAGGCCATTCTTGAAACCGACGTGGAGACCCATGGCGCCTATTACGGCGTGGTACTCAACGCCGGGCTGACCCGTGACGGTGCTTTTCCGGCGCTGAGCGAGGATGATTGGGATGTGGTGATGCGCACCAACCTCGACGGTTTCTACAACGTGCTGCACCCGGTGATGATGCCGATGATCCGTCGTCGCGCCGCCGGGCGGATTGTCTGCATCACTTCGGTGTCCGGACTGATCGGCAACCGCGGTCAGGTCAACTACAGCGCCTCCAAGGCCGGGTTGATCGGCGCGGCCAAGGCATTGGCGATCGAATTGGGCAAACGCAAGATCACCGTCAACTGTGTCGCACCCGGCCTGATCGACACGGCGATGCTTGATGAAAACGTGCCGGTGGAAGAACTGATGAAAATGATCCCCGCACAGCGCATGGGCACCCCCGAAGAGGTGGCCGGCGCCGTGAATTTCCTGATGTCGGCGGAAGCCTCGTACATCACCCGGCAGGTCCTGGCCGTCAACGGAGGCTTGTGCTGATGAAGCGCGTCGTCGTCACCGGCATGGCCGGCATCACGTCACTGGGCAGCGACTGGGACACCATCGCCAGCCACTTTGCGGCCAACCGCAGCGGCATCCGCCGGATGGACGAGTGGGACCGCTTCACCGAGCTCAACACTCGCCTGGCGGGGCCTATCGATGATTTCAAAGTCCCTGGTCACTGGACCCGCAAGCAGCTGCGCAGTATGGGCCGGGTTTCGCGGCTAGCTGTAGGCGCGTCGGAAATGGCGTTGGCCAACGCAGGCTTGCTGGGTGACGAAATGATCAAGGATGGGCGCATGGGCGTTGCCTGCGGCTCCTCCACCGGTAGCACCGACGAGATCAAGGCATTCGGCAACATGCTGCTCAATTCGGTGGCCGAAGGCCTGAACGCCAACTCCTATGTACGCATGATGCCGCACACCACGGCGGCCAATATCAGCATCTTCTTCGGTTTGACCGGCCGGTTGATCCCCACCTCCAGCGCCTGCACCAGCGGCAGCCAGGGCATCGGTTATGCCTACGAGGCGATCAAGTTCGGCCGCCTGCCGCTGATGCTCGCCGGTGGCGCCGAAGAACTGTGTCCGACCGAGGCTATGGTCTTCGATGCGCTTTACGCCACCAGCCTGAAAAACGACACGCCGCACTTGTCCCCTCGCCCTTATGACACCGGCCGCGACGGCCTGGTGATCGGTGAAGGCGCCGGTATGTTGGTGCTGGAAGAACTGGAACACGCCTTGGCGCGTGGCGCACACATCCATGCCGAAATCGTCGGCTTCGGCAGCAACGCCGACGGCCAGCACACCACCCGTCCGGAGCAAATCACCATGCGCCGGGCCATGGAACTGGCGCTGGAAGACGCGGGGTTAACGCCTTCGGACATCGGTTACGTCAACGGCCACGGCACGGCCACCGAACAAGGCGACATCGCCGAAACCCTGGCCACCAGCAGCCTGTTCGGCGAACACATGCCCATCAGCTCGCAGAAAAGCTTCCTCGGCCACACCCTGGGCGCCTGCGGTGCGCTGGAGTCCTGGTTCAGCATCGAAATGCTCAACCGCGACCTGTACGTGCACACCCTCAACCTCGACGAGGTCGACCCGCACTGCGGCAAGCTCGACTACCTGCGCGGCGAGTTCCGGCAGATGAGCAACCGGTATGTGATGAACAACAACTTTGCGTTTGGTGGGGTGAATACGTCGCTGATTTTCAAGCGTTGGTCGTAATCAAAAACATATCTCCTGTGGGAGCGAGCCTGCTCGCGAAGGACGTAAACGATAACGCGTACAGTCTGAATGAACGCGTTGCTTGCACGTTTTTCGCGAGCAGGCTCGCTCCCACAAGGGTTCTTGCCTACCCGGAAGGTCACGCTGGATCGAGGTTATCCAACACCCGATTCACCGCCAGCTCTCCCAACATGATCGATTGCTGAATCCCCAACAACGTGTGCCCCTGGGGCCCTTTCAGGTCTCGGGCGAAGTCGCTGGCCATGGCACTGGCGGAGGCCAGGGAGACGCAGGCGTATTCAAGCAGCGTGTGGTTGTCGATACCGGGGGCGATGAGGAAAATCGGGCTGGGTGGATTGGGCGTATGGGTCATGGTTCAGTGTCCTGAAAGAGGGGGAGCCGACACCGAATCGCCAGACATCAGAAGGGTGGCAGCTGTACGCAGGTTAGTAGACCGGCCGAATAATCCCGGCGCACCCGAAGGCGCCCTGCGCACAGCTACCGTCAAGGGCAGGTATGGATATACCTGCCTATCAGGAGCGCAAATGCGCTTACTCGGAGCGGGCTACTAAACCCGATCACTGACCATCAGTGACGCGAATCAAGTTAGCGATGGCCCTCGAAGCGCACAAGCCGGCGGATTCTGGAGTAGGTGTAGGCCGTGCCGCAAGGCGCTGTAGCCTGTTGGAGGGATTTCAGAAATGTCTTACGGCCGGGGGTGAAATATCTGGTAGATCGCGGTTTGGTTGATACTTCTTTGGTGCATCTGCTCGCGAATGACGGCGCAGCCGTCAAGATTTCAGGGGTTCAACCTTGCGCGTGAGCAACTCCACAAACGCCCGCGCCATCGCCGACTTCTGATCCTTGCGCTGCACCAGCCACACCGCCGACACCGCCGCCGGATCGAGCAATGGCCGGTAGACCACGCCATCGATACGCATCCGTTGATACGACGCCGGCAGCACCGATACGCCCAACCCCGCCGCCACCAGACCGATGATGGTCATCGCCTCGCCAGCCTCTTGGGCAAAGTGTGGGCTGAAGCCAGCATCGCGGGCCAGGCTGAGCAATTGTGCATACAGACCACTGCCATAGCTGCGTGGGAAAAATACAAAAGGTTCAAGGGCCAGGGCCGACAGGAACAGTCCCTCTTCACTGTCCTTCACCAGCGGATGCTTGGAGCTGAGCACTGCCACCAATGGTTCGCGCATCAACTCGACCACGCTGAGTGAATCCGGCAGCCCCAGCGGCCTCATGATCCCGACCTCGATCGACTCATCCACCAGCGCATCGGCCACTTGTGTGCTGCTCATTTCCCGCAGGTTCAAATGCACCGCCGGAAAGCGCTGGCGAAACTCGAAAATCGCTTGGGGAATCGTCGAGTTGAACGGCGCCGAAGACGTGAAGCCTATCTTCAGTTCGCCCAACTCACCCAACTGCGCCCGACGTGCGACATCCGCTGCCTTGTCGACCTGCGCCAGCACCAGCCGCGCCTCCTCCAGAAACAACCGACCGGCTTCGCTCAGCTCGACCCGACGATTGGTACGCTCGAAAAGCCGTGCCCCCACCTCCTGTTCCAGCGCTTGAATCTGCTGGCTCAGCGGCGGCTGGGAGATGCCCAGCACCTGTGCGGCGCGGCCGAAATGCAGTTCTTCGGCAACGGCAATGAAGTAGCGCAAATGACGCAATTCCATGGAAACTCCATTAGGTCGTTAAAGCTATCAAACAGGTCGAACAATATATTGGATTGAATCATTAGCCAGCTATATGCTTTTTTCATTGCCTGACCGGCTGCGCCCCACCGAGGTCCATCGTGAAAACTGCTGTCGCCCCACTTGCCCATGAAGTTTCTCCTGCCGTACAGGACGAAGTTGTCGCTGAGCTGAAAGAGATCTACATCGAAAAAGGCACGCCAGCGTTCATGCGAACCGTGCTGGCACTGTTCTGTGGCGGCTTCGCGACCTTCGCCCTGCTCTACTGCGTGCAGCCGATGATGCCGCTGCTGTCCCACGAATATTCCATCAACGCCGCGCAGAGCAGCCTGATTCTCTCGGTGGCCACCGGCATGCTCGCCATCGGCCTGCTGATCACTGGCCCGATCTCCGATCGCGTCGGGCGCAAACCGGTGATGGTCGCGGCGTTGTTTGCCGCCGCCCTGTGCACCATGGCCAGCGCGATGATGCCGAGCTGGCACGGCGTGCTGATCATGCGCGCGTTGATTGGTCTATCCCTGAGTGGACTGGCGGCGGTCGCCATGACGTATCTGAGCGAAGAGATCCACCCGCAACACATCGGCCTGGCCATGGGTCTGTACATTGCCGGCAACGCCATCGGCGGAATGAGCGGGCGTTTGATTACCGGCGTATTGATTGACTTCGTCAGCTGGCACACGGCGATGCTGGTGATCGGAGGATTGGCCCTGATCGCGGCGGCGGTGTTCTGGAAAATCCTCCCGGAATCACGCAACTTCCGCTCTCGCTCTTTGCATCCGCGCAGCCTGCTCGACGGTTTCACCATGCACTTTCGCGACGCCGGCCTGCCGCTGCTGTTCCTCGAAGCCTTTGTGTTGATGGGCGCATTCGTCACCCTGTTCAACTACATCGGCTATCGCTTGCTGGCCGAGCCGTACCACATGGAGCAGGCCTTCGTCGGGTTGCTCTCGGTGGTGTACCTGTCGGGCATCTACAGCTCGGCGAAAATCGGTTCGCTGGCCGACAAACTGGGCCGACGCAAAGTGCTCTGGAGCACCATCGTGCTGATGATCGCCGGCCACGCCCTGACGATGTTTACACCCCTACCGCTGGTGATTTTCGGCATGCTGGTGTTCACCTTCGGCTTCTTCGGCGCCCACTCGGTCGCCAGCAGCTGGATCGGCCGTCGTGCCACCAAAGCCAAGGGCCAGGCGTCGTCGCTGTACCTGTTCAGCTACTACGCCGGATCGAGCATTGCCGGTACGGCGGGCGGGGTGTTCTGGCATGTCGGTGGATGGAACGGTATTGGCTTGTTCATTGGCGGGTTGCTGTTGGTGGCGTTGGGGGTGGCGTTGAAGCTGGCGAAGTTGCCGCCTTTGGGCGGTGTGAAAGCTTAAAAGCAAAAGATCGCAGCCTGCGGCAGCTCCTACAAGGAAATGCTAGTTCCTCTGTAGGAGCTGCCGCAGGCTGCGATCTTTTGATCTTCAAAAAAAAGCCCGGCAAGAGCCGGGCGTTTTTATGGGGTAGCGATCACTCGTGATACTGCGCCGACAACTCGTGCACCGCCCGCAAGAAGGCGCCTGCATGTTCCGGATCGACTTCCGGGGTGATGCCGTGGCCCAGGTTGAACACGTGGCCACTGCCCTTGCCATAGCTGGCGAGAATACGACCGACTTCGGCGCGGATCGCTTCAGGCTTGGCGTAGAGCACGGTCGGATCCATGTTGCCTTGCAGGGCGACTTTGTCACCGACACGGGCGCGGGCGTTGCCGATGTCGCAAGTCCAGTCCAGGCCCAATGCGTCGGCACCGGCGTCGGCGATGCTTTCCAGCCACAGGCCGCCGTTCTTGGTGAACAGGATCACCGGCACCTTGCGACCTTCGTGCTCGCGGATCAGGCCGCTGACGATTTTCTTCATGTAGGCCAGGGAAAATTCCTGATAGGCCGCCGCCGACAGGTTGCCGCCCCAGGTGTCGAAAATCTGCACCGCTTGCGCGCCGGCCTGGATCTGGCCGTTGAGGTAGCTGGTGACCGACTGCGCGAGCTTGTCCAGCAGCAGGTGCATGGCTTGCGGGTTGTCGTAGAGCATGGCCTTGGTCTTGCGGAAGTCTTTCGACGACCCGCCTTCAACCATGTAGGTGGCCAGGGTCCACGGGCTACCGGAGAAGCCGATCAGCGGCACACGACCATTGAGTTCGCGGCGGATGGTGCTGACCGCGTCCATCACATAGCCCAGGTCTTTTTGCGGATCCGGAATCGGCAGGGCTTCGATGTCGGCCAGGGTGCTGACGACTTTCTTGAAGCGCGGACCTTCGCCTGTCTCGAAGTACAGGCCCTGGCCCATGGCATCGGGAATGGTCAGGATGTCGGAGAAGAGGATCGCCGCATCCAGCTGCGGATAGCGGTCGAGGGGCTGCAGCGTGACTTCGCAGGCGAACGACGGGTTCATGCACAGGCTCATGAAATCGCCGGCCTTGGCACGGCTGGCGCGGTATTCAGGCAGATAGCGTCCAGCCTGACGCATCATCCACACGGGCGTGACGTCTACGGGTTGCTTGAGCAGGGCGCGCAGGAAACGGTCGTTCTTCAGGGCAGTCATGTCGGCATCCGGAAAAAAAGTGCGGGCATTTTCTCAGAGCCGGGCGCAAAAGGCACGAATGCAGGTCAGCCTTTTGTCTATCGGGTCAATTTGTCGCGGTTTTGCAGCGCCACAAAACACTGTGGGAGCGCCGGTCGACGCTCGATTGCCAGCGATGCAGACACCTCGGTGTGTCAGTTAGACCGAGGTGATGCTATCGCTGGCGAGCCAGCTCCCACAGGTGTCGCGGTGCAGCTTGGAACGGGGTTAGACGCCCAGGTAATCCAGGATCCCTTCAGCCGCATTACGGCCTTCGAAGATCGCCGTCACCACCAGGTCGGAACCGCGCACCATGTCGCCACCGGCGAAGATTTTCGGGTTGCTGGTCTGGTGCTTGTACTGACCTTGCTCAGGCGCCACGACGCGGCCCTGGCTGTCGGTCTGGATCTCGAACTGCTCGAACCACGGCGCCGGGCTTGGGCGGAAACCGAAGGCGATGACCACGGCGTCGGCCGGGATGATTTCTTCGGAGCCCGGGATCGGCTCGGGGCTGCGACGGCCACGGGCATCCGGTTCGCCGAGACGGGTCTCGACCACTTTCACGCCTTCGACCTTGTCTTCACCAACGATAGCGATCGGCTGGCGGTTGTAGAGGAACTTCACGCCTTCTTCCTTGGCGTTTTTCACCTCTTTGCGCGAGCCAGGCATGTTCGCTTCGTCACGACGATACGCACAGGTCACCGACTTGGCGCCCTGGCGAATCGACGTACGGTTGCAGTCCATCGCCGTGTCGCCACCACCGAGTACCACGACCTTCTTGCCCTTCATGTCGACGAAATCTTCCGGCGACTTTTCAAAGCCCAGGTTACGGTTGACGTTGGCGATCAGGAAGTCCAGCGCGTCGTAGACGCCCGGCAGGTCCTCACCGGCAAAGCCGCCCTTCATGTAGGTGTAGGTGCCCATGCCCATGAACACGGCATCGTATTCTTCGAGCAGTTGCTCCATGGTCACGTCCTTGCCCACCTCGGTGTTGAGGCGGAACTGGATGCCCATGCCGGTGAAGACTTCGCGGCGATTGCTCAGCACGGTCTTTTCCAGCTTGAACTCAGGGATGCCGAAGGTCAGCAGACCGCCGATTTCCGGGTTCTTGTCGAACACCACCGGGGTCACGCCACCGCGCACCAGCACGTCGGCACACCCCAGGCCCGCCGGGCCCGCTCCGATGATAGCGACACGCTTGCCGGTCGGCTTGACCTTGGACATGTCCGGGCGCCAGCCCATGGCGAACGCGGTGTCGGTGATGTACTTCTCCACCGAACCGATGGTCACCGCGCCGAAGCCGTCGTTGAGGGTACAGGCACCCTCGCACAGACGATCCTGCGGACACACCCGGCCGCAGACTTCCGGCAGGGTGTTGGTCTGGTGCGACAGCTCGGCGGCCTGGAGGATGTTGCCCTCGGCCACCAGCTTCAGCCAGTTGGGAATGAAGTTGTGTACCGGGCACTTCCATTCGCAATACGGGTTACCGCAACCCAGGCAGCGGTGGGCCTGGTCGGCCGACTGCTGGGGCTTGAAGGGTTCGTAGATTTCGACGAACTCTTTCTTGCGTTGACGCAACAGTTTCTTCTTCGGATCCTTGCGCCCGACATCGATGAACTGGAAGTCGTTATTCAGACGTTCAGCCATTTTAAAACCTCATCAAACTCTTCAGGCGCATATCACTGCGGGTTGGCACGGGTGCTGGAAAGCAACGATTTCAGGGAGGCAGCCTTGGGCTTGACCAACCAGAAACGACGCACGTAATCGTCGAGGTTCTCGGCGAGTTCACGACCCCACTCGCTGTCGGTTTCCTCGACGTACTCGTTCAGCACGCGTTGCAAATGGCTACGGTAGGCTTCCATCGCCTCGCCGCTGATCCGCTGGATTTCCACCAGTTCGTGGTTGACCCGGTCAACGAAGGTGTTGTCCTGGTCGAGCACGTAGGCGAAACCGCCGGTCATGCCAGAGCCGAAGTTGTAACCGGTCTTGCCCAATACGCAGACGAAACCACCGGTCATGTACTCGCAGCAGTGATCGCCAGTGCCTTCCACGACGGTGTGGGCACCAGAGTTACGCACGGCGAAGCGCTCACCCGCGGTGCCAGCGGCGAACAGTTTGCCGCCAGTGGCTCCGTACAGGCAGGTGTTGCCGACGATGGCACTGTCCTGAGTCTTGTAGAGGCTGCCTTTTGGCGGAACGATCACCAGCTTGCCGCCGGTCATGCCCTTGCCGACGTAGTCGTTGGCGTCACCTTCCAGGTACATGTTCAGGCCGCCAGCGTTCCACACGCCGAAGCTCTGGCCAGCGGTGCCTTTGAAGCGGAAGGTGATCGGCGCGTTGGCCATGCCCTGGTTGCCGTGTTTGCGAGCGATTTCACCGGAGATCCGCGCGCCGATGGAACGGTCGCAGTTGCAGATATCCAGGGCGAATTCGGCGCCGCTCAGGTCGTTGATCGCCGAGGTGGCCAGATCGACCATTTTCTCGGCCAGCAGGCCCTTGTCGAACGGTGGGTTGCGATCCACACCGCAGAACTGAGGCTTGTCCGCCGGGATGTGATCGCTGCCCAGCAACGGGGTCAGGTCCAGGTGATGCTGCTTGGTGGTCTGCCCTTCGATGATGTCCAGCAGATCGGTACGACCGATCAGCTCTTCGAGGGAGCGCACGCCCAGTTTGGCCAGCCACTCACGGGTTTCTTCGGCGACGTAGGTGAAGAAGTTCACCACCATGTCGACGGTACCGATGTAGTGATCCTTGCGCAGCTTCTCGTTCTGGGTCGCAACGCCGGTGGCGCAGTTGTTCAGGTGGCAGATACGCAGGTATTTGCAACCCAGGGCGATCATTGGCGCAGTACCGAAACCGAAGCTTTCAGCGCCGAGGATCGCGGCCTTGATCACGTCGAGGCCGGTTTTCAGGCCGCCGTCAGTCTGCACCTTGACCTTGCCACGCAGGTCGTTGCCACGCAGGGTCTGGTGGGTTTCGGCCAGGCCGAGCTCCCACGGGGCGCCCGCGTATTTGATCGAGGTCAGCGGTGAAGCACCGGTGCCGCCGTCGTAGCCGGAGATGGTGATCAGGTCCGCATAGGCCTTGGCCACACCGGCAGCAATGGTGCCGACGCCAGCTTCCGCCACCAGTTTCACCGAGACCAGCGCCTTCGGGTTGACCTGTTTCAGGTCGAAAATCAGCTGCGACAAGTCTTCGATCGAGTAGATGTCGTGGTGCGGCGGTGGCGAGATCAGGGTCACGCCCGGTACGGCGTAACGCAGCTTGGCGATCAGACCGTTGACCTTGCCACCTGGCAGTTGACCGCCCTCGCCTGGCTTGGCGCCTTGGGCAACCTTGATCTGCAGCACTTCGGCGTTGACCAGGTATTCGGGGGTTACACCGAAACGGCCAGTGGCCACCTGCTTGATTTTCGAGCTCTTGATGGTGCCGTAGCGTGCCGGGTCTTCACCGCCTTCGCCGGAGTTGGAACGCGCACCGAGGCGGTTCATGGCTTCGGCCAGGGCTTCGTGAGCTTCCGGCGACAGGGCGCCCAGCGAGATACCGGCGGAGTCGAAGCGCTTGAGCACCGATTCCAGCGGCTCGACTTCGCTGATGTCCAGCGGCGTGTCGAGGGTCTTGACCTTGAGCAGGTCGCGGATCATCGACACCGGACGGTTGTCCACCAGCGAGGTGTATTCCTTGAACTTGGCGTAGTCGCCCTGCTGCACGGCGGCTTGCAGGGTGTTGACCACGTCCGGGTTGTAGGCGTGATACTCGCCACCGTGGACGAACTTCAGCAGACCGCCTTGCTGGATCGGCTTGCGCGGACTCCAGGCTTCGGTGGCCAGGGCTTTCTGCTCGGCTTCGATGTCGACGAAACGCGCACCCTTGATGCGGCTCGGCACGCCCTTGAAGCTCAGGTTGCAGACTTCCTCGGACAGGCCGATGGCCTCGAACAACTGTGCACCGCGGTACGAGGTGATGGTCGAGATACCCATCTTCGACAGGATCTTGAGCAGGCCTTTGGTGATGCCTTTACGGTAGTTCTTGAACACCTCATAGAGGTCGCCCAGCACTTCACCGGTACGGATCAGGTCGCCCAGCACTTCGTAGGCCAGGAACGGATAAACGGCAGAGGCGCCGAAACCGACCAGCACGGCGAAGTGATGCGGATCGCGAGCGGTCGCGGTTTCCACCAGGATGTTGGAATCGCAACGCAGGCCTTTTTCGGTCAGGCGGTGGTGTACCGCGCCAGTGGCCAGGGACGCGTGGATCGGCAGCTTGCCCGGCGCGATGTGACGGTCACTCAACACGACCTGGGTGCGACCGGAGCGCACGGCTTCTTCAGCCTGGTCGGCAACGCTGCGGATGGCCGCTTCGAGGCCGATGCTCTCGTCGTAGTTGAGGTCGATGATCGCCCGTTCGAAACCCGGACGGTCGAGGTTCATCAGCGAACGCCACTTGGCCGGGGAAATGATCGGCGAGCTGAGGATCACGCGCGAGGCGTGTTCCGGCGACTCCTGGAAGATGTTGCGCTCGGCACCGAGGCAGATCTCCAGCGACATGACGATGGCTTCACGCAGCGGGTCGATCGGCGGGTTGGTGACCTGCGCGAACTGCTGGCGGAAATAGTCGTACGGCGTGCGCACGCGCTGGGACAGCACGGCCATCGGCGTGTCGTCGCCCATCGAGCCCACGGCTTCGTAGCCTTGCTCGCCGAGCGGACGCAGCACCTGGTCGCGCTCTTCGAACGTGACCTGGTACATCTTCATGTATTGCTTGAGCTGATCGACGTCGTAGAACGCCGAACCGTGGTCGTTGTCTTCCATGGTCGCCTGGATGCGCAGGGCATTCTTGCGCAGCCATTGCTTGTACGGATGACGGGACTTCAGACGGTTGTCGATGGCATCGGTGTCGAGGATCTGCCCGGTTTCGGTGTCCACGGCGAAGATCTGGCCAGGGCCGACGCGACCCTTGGCGATCACGTCTTCCGGCTGGTAGTCCCAGACGCCGATTTCCGAAGCCAGGGTGATGAAACCGTTCTTGGTGGTGACCCAGCGCGCCGGACGCAGACCGTTACGGTCGAGCAGGCACACCGCGTAGCGACCGTCGGTCATTACCACGCCGGCCGGGCCGTCCCACGGCTCCATGTGCATCGAGTTGTATTCGTAGAACGCACGCAGGTCCGGGTCCATGGTCTCGACGTTCTGCCACGCCGGCGGAATGATCATCCGCACGCCACGGAACAGGTCGATGCCACCGGTGACCATCAACTCGAGCATGTTGTCCATGCTGGAGGAGTCGGAACCGACACGGTTGACCAGCGGGCCGAGTTCTTCCAGGTCCATCAAGTCGTTGGCGAACTTGGTGCGACGGGCCACGGCCCAGTTGCGGTTGCCGGTGATGGTGTTGATTTCGCCGTTGTGCGCCAGGAAGCGGAACGGTTGAGCCAGCGGCCATTTCGGCAGGGTGTTGGTGGAGAAGCGCTGGTGGAACACGCAAATCGAGGTTTGCAGGCGCTCATCGCTCAGGTCCGGATAGAAGGCGGCGAGATCCGCCGGCATCATCAGGCCTTTGTAAATAATGGTCTTGTGGGAAAAGCTGCACACGTAGTGGTCGGTGTCGGCGGCATTGGCCACGGACGAGCGGCGACGGGAGGTGAACAGCTTGACGGCCATGTCCTGGTCGCTCAGGCCTTCGCCACCGATGAACACTTGCTCGATCTGCGGCAGGCGCTCAAGGGCCAGGCGGCCGAGGACGCTGGTGTCGATCGGCACTTTGCGCCAGCCGACGAGCTGCAGGCCAGCGGCCAGGATCTCGCGGTTCATGTTCTCGCGAGCGGCTTCGGCCTTGACCGGGTCCTGATTGAAGAAAACCATGCCCACGGCGTATTGCTTGGGCAATTCGACGCCGAAGGTTTCCTGGGCGATGGCTCGCAGGAACACGTCCGGCTTTTGAATCAGCAGACCGCAACCGTCACCGGTCTTGCCGTCGGCATTAATCCCACCGCGGTGGGTCATGCAGGTCAGGGCCTCGATGGCCGTTTGCAAAAGGGTATGACTGGGCTCGCCCTGCATATGGGCTATCAGGCCGAAACCGCAGTTATCCTTGAATTCATCTGGTTGGTACAGACCTGCTTTCATAGACACTTTCTCACCAGGCTGCCTCTTGTCGAGGCAAATTTCTTTTCAATTCAACCAGTTACCATCCGCGCCGAACGTACGCCAGCTTTGCGGGGGCAAAAGGGAGGTCATTGTACACACCGACACTTAGCCTCACAAATTTGACGACGAAATGTCGCAAATCTATGTCGCATTTGTGAAAGGTTTAAAGCGATCCGCTGTGCTAGTCAAAACTTTTTTTAGTTTTGACCGCAACGACTCAAAGACTACTGTGACGCAGACACCACAAGGCACGCGGCCTTGAGGGCGACATGCCTTGCAGAAATTTTGAGGTGCCGGGAGAGGCGGCCTGGGTAAGGCCGCCGAATCTTCAGCGAGTTGTTGCCAGTTCCTGTTGGACGCTGGCGACAGTGCGAGGCCAAGGTTTACCAGCCTGAACCTTCGCTGGCAAGGCCTTGATGGCAGATACGGCTGCATCGCGGTTGGCGAAGTTACCGTAGGTGATGACGTAAAGCGGTTTGCCGTTGAGGACTTTCTTGAAATAACGGTATTCGCCGCCCTGCTCCTTGACGAAGTTTTGTGCGGTCGCTTCGGAACTGGTGCCAAGAATTTGCACCACGTAGTTGCCCGGAGCCTGACCGGCGTACCAGGTGCCGCCAGCGGCTTTGGCTGCGGCAGCTGGTTTCTCGACAGGCTTGGCAGCGGCGGCAACGGCAGGTTTGGCCGGCGCCGGGGCAGGCTTGGCGGCAGGTGCTGGAACCGGTGCTGGCTTGGCGGTAGCCACCTGGGTCGGTGCAGGCGTGGGCTTGGCGGCCGGGACTGGCGTCGGTGCTGGTGTCGGCGCAGGACCGGCAGGAACGCCAGCAGGCGGAGCGATAGTGGTCACGGTCGGAGGTGTCGCGCTTGAACCTTCCACCGGTACGCCATCGTCACCCTCAGTGATACCACCGGCGGCTTCAGCGAGTGGGCCGCGCATGACCGGCTGCGAATTACCGACCAACGGCAGTGGCATCGGCTGCGTATTACCCGCGAATTCGACGGCCGGAGCACCGCCGGCTTGCGGCTGCCCCTGACCCAGTGGCAGTTGCGCCTGCTCGTTGGCTGGCGCACCCGTTGCCGGTGCTTTGCTGCGACCCGGCATCAACCAGGCGGCCGCCACCGCGACCACAACGACGGCGGAAATCGCCAATACGTGTTTCTTCGGCATATTGAACCCCATACTTGGACGCTTGACCGCTGAGCGGCTGGCAATCATGGCTTCGATCATTGCATCGCGGGCGACCTGATTGATGTTGCCAGGCCAACCTTCGGAGCTTTCGTGAATATCAGAGATCTGATCCGCGGTAAAAAGTTCGATTCCCCGGCCCGCGCCCTCAAGGCGCTGCTCAAGATATTCGCGGGTTTCTTCTTCGGTATAAGGCTGCAATTCGATGACGTGGAAGCGCTCTTCCTCGAGGTGCAGCGCCTCCAGCTGGGCAATCAATGACGACTCGCCGAACAGGAACACATGCGGACGACCTTCCGGTGCACCGGCGCCCAGTGCCATCAACGCCTCGAGCGCGGACTCGTCGAGCTGCTCGGCATCATCCACCAGCAAATAGACTTCCTGGCCGGTCAAGGCCAGCTGCACCACCTGGTCCAGAATGGCACCGACCTCGGCCTGGGCAACATCCAGTGCCTGGGCGACCTGACGCAGCACGCCAGCCGAATCGCCGGCGCCACGAGCGGAGACCACCACACTTTGCACTGATTGCTTGTTGGTACTGGCCACCAAGGCCTGACGCAACAGGGTCTTGCCACTGCCTTGCGGCCCCGTGACCACCAGCAGCAACTGGCTGTAACGCGCCAGGTGATGCAACTGTCCCAGCACCGGTTTGCGCTGGGCCGGGAAAAACTTGAAGCCAGGCACCCGTGGAGCAAAAGGGTCGTGACTCAACTGGTAATGGCCGAGGAAAGCCTCGTCGGCATGCAAACTAGTCATCTCGTTCTTATTAACCTTTAAGCTGAGCCAGGGCGCGGTAATCCGCTCCCAGCGTGGCCTGTAGAACCTCTTTCGGATAATCGTCGGTCACCACCGCTTCGCCCATGTGGCGCAGCAGCACCAGGCGCAAACGACCGTCGATCACTTTTTTATCAATTGCCATGTGTTCGAGGAAATCGGCTTCGCTCATCTCTTCAGGCGGGATGACCGGCAGACCGGCGCGCTGGAACAGGCGAATGCCGCGGTCGCGGTCCTGTTCGCTGATCCAGCCCAGGCGTGCAGACATCTCCAAAGCCATCACGGTGCCAGCGGCGACCGCTTCACCGTGCAGCCAGACGCCGTAACCCATATGGGTTTCAATGGCATGACCAAAGGTATGGCCCAGGTTGAGCGTGGCACGTACACCCGTTTCTTTTTCATCGGCCCCGACGACCGCGGCCTTGGCCGCGCAGGAACGCTCGATGGCATAGGTCAGGGCCTGTTGATCCAGATTGCGCAAGCGATCGACGTTGTCTTCGAGCCAGGTCAGGAACGGCTCATCGCAGATCAGCCCGTACTTGATGACTTCAGCGAGGCCGGCGGACAGCTCGCGTGCCGGCAACGTCTTGAGGGAGGCCGTATCGATCAGCACGACGTTCGGCTGATAGAAGGCGCCGACCATGTTCTTGCCCAGCGGATGGTTAATGCCTGTCTTGCCACCGACCGACGAATCGACTTGCGATAGCAAGGTGGTCGGAACCTGGATGAAATCGACGCCACGCTGGTAGCAGGCTGCGGCAAAACCGGCCATGTCGCCGATGACACCGCCACCGAGGGCGATCACCGTAGTACGACGGTCGTGCCGTGCGGTCAGCAGCCCATCGAAAATCAGTTGCAGGGTTTCCCAGGTCTTGAAGGCTTCACCGTCGGGCAGCACCACGGAAATCACCGAAAACTGCGCAAGACTGCGGGTCAGACGTTCGAGATAGAGCGGCGCAACGGTTTCGTTGGAGATAATCGCCACTTGCCGCCCGCGAATGTGCGGGGCCAGCAGCTCAGGCTGATCCAACAAACCTTCGCCAATATGAATCGGGTAGCTGCGCTCGCCTAGATCGACCTTGAGTGTCTGCATGTGTCCCCACAGTGAAGATGGAATCAGGCATCCTGCCTTGAATTATCGAAAGTCCATGGCATCGGCTGGTATGACGCCGCTCCGTAGCCGTCCGCCACAACCTTGAGCGGTCGTGGCAGGATGCCGAGGATAGCGCATTTCGCGCTGCGCTTTAACGGGGAGGCAGCTGCTGCAAGCGTTCGAGAATATCGAGCACGACCATCCGCGGCGGCCGCTCATCGGTTTCCACCACCAGATCGGCGATTTCCCGATAAAGCGGATCACGAATCGCCAGCAGATCCCGAAGGGTCTTGGCCGGATCGGCAGTGCGCAGCAATGGCCGATTGCGATCACGAGACGTACGACCAACCTGCTGCTCCACAGAGGCATGCAGGTAGACCACCCGTCCGCCGGCGTGCAGCGCCCGGCGATTGGCTTCGCGCATGACCGCGCCCCCACCGGTGGCCAGCACCACACCGTCGTAATCGCACAGCTCGGCAATCATTGCCTGCTCGCGGTCGCGAAAGCCTGGCTCGCCCTCCTTGTCGAAGATCCATGGGATATTGGCGCCCGTGCGTAATTCAATTTCCTTATCGGAATCTTTGAATGGCAAGCGCAACTCTTTGGCCAGCAACCGGCCGATGGTGCTTTTTCCAGCCCCCATCGGTCCTACAAGAATCAAATTTCGCACAGAATCAATGACTCACAGCAATCGCCTGGTTATTCATGATACGCGGAGTGAGAAACACCAACAGCTCGGATTTTTTCTCCGAAACCACGTCACGCCGGAAAAGGCGGCCAAGATACGGCACATCGCCAAGAAATGGCACCTTATCTACAACCTTGCTTTGAGTATTTGAGAAAACACCGCCAATGACGATGGTCTCGCCATCGTTGACCAGGACCTTGGCATTGACCTCATTTTTCTTGATTGGCGGCACATCCTGCACCTTGTTCAGGTAGTCCGGTTCGTCCTTGGTGACCTTGACCTCCATGATGATCCGGTTGTCCGGGGTAATTTGCGGCGTCACCTCCAACGACAACGACGCTTCCTTGAAGGACACCGAAGTAGCGCCGCTGGAACTGGCCTCCTGATAAGGAATTTCGGTGCCCTTGAGGATTTTTGCGGTTTCCTTGTCGGAGGTGACCACCTTGGGTTGCGAAACGATTTCGCCGTTGCCGGTTTTCTCCATGGCGCTCAGTTCCAGGTCGAGCAAGACGTTATCGGTGATGAACGCGATGCCGATCCCCGAGGTATTGGAGGCGGCCCCCATATCGACGAACGGCGTATTGGTACTGGTGCTTCCCGGTGTGCCGACGGTCGTCGAGCCGTTGTTGACGCCAGAAGTGTTCCAATTGCCCTTCTGGACCGAACCGCCCCAACGCACACCAAGGCTCTTGTCATAGTCGACGTTGGCTTCGACGATCCGCGCCTCGATCATCACCTGGCGCACCGGGATATCCAGCTGCGCCACGATTCGCCGCAATTCGTCGAGCCGGTCCTGGGTCTGGTAGGCAATGATGTTGTTGGTACGCTCATCGACGGTGATCGAACCCCGTTCGTCGACTTTCGCTTCGGCACTGGTCACGGACTGGAACAGTTTGGCGATATCGGCCGCCTTGGCGTAATTGACTTGCAACAACTCCCGCCGCAATGGCGCCAATTCGGCGATCTGCTTCTGCGACTCCAACTCCTGGCGCTCCCGGGCGGCGATCTCATCGGCAGGGGCCACCAGCAGGACGTTTCCGATCTTGCGCTTGTCCAGCCCCTTGGTTTTCAGCACAAGGTCGAGCGCCTGATCCCACGGCACGTTTTGCAAACGCAGCGTGATACCGCCTTGCACCGTGTCGCTGGCCACCAGATTGAGATTGGTGAAATCGGCGATCAGTTGCAGCACTGATCGCACGTCGATGTCCTGGAAGTTCAGCGAGAGTTTTTCGCCGCTGTAGGCGTAGCGGTCGGCGTTACGTTTCTGCAGGTCGTCGATGGTCATCGGGCGGATACTGACAGTCAGCTTGTTGTCGGTCTGATACGTCGAGTAATCGAAGGCACCGCTGGGCTCGATGGTGATCGTTGCACGATCACCCGAGGCACTGGCATTGACGAACTGCACCGGCGTGGCGAAATCCTTGACGTCCAGGCGCACGCGCAGGGGTTCGGGCAATCGGGTTTTGGCAAAACCAAGAACGATCTTGCCCTCGCGCTCCTGAATGTCTGGCGCGATGGACGGATCCGACAATTCGATCACCACATTGCCCTCACCCTGAGTACCACGCTGAAAATCCACCGCCCGGATGGACTTCGCCGATGGCGCGGGGGCGCGAGCCGGCGCCGACACTACGGTGGCGGACGACCTGAAGGTTGTGCTTTTTGCACCCTGCCCCACCACCACAAACAGATTGTTGCCTTCGATCCGCGTGTCGTAGGGAGTCAACTGGGTCAGATTGATGATCAGCCGCGTACGGTCCCTGGCTTCGACAACCGTCGCGCTTCGAGCATTGCCGCTGCCAAGATCGCGCGTCTTGCTCGCCAGTTGATTGACGACACCGGGCAAATCCAGCGCGATCCGCGCAGGAGACTCCGTCGTATACCCATGGGGCGCCGGGGGTTGCTCATCGAACGCCAGCTTCAACTCGACGCGGTCCCCGGGCAGCGCAGCGACATCCAGCGCTTTGAGGTTGGCCGCTTGTACCATCGGCGACATCAGCGCTATCCATAGCGACATACCGAGGGTTGAGAAAATCCTGTTCATTGTTCGAGTCCCACTATGAGTGTTCTTTCAAAGGTATGGTCCGTGGCCGCTCCAGCCAGGCACCTTGGCCATCCGGGACGATTTCGACCACATCGACCTGCGAAGCGTTGATGGCGACGATCCGCCCCTCATTGCGCCCCAGGTAATCTCCGACTTTCAGCCGATGCACCCCGCCAGCCCCGCGCAGCAGCGCAAAAGAACCGGATGCATTGGAAATCGTGCCAACCATTTCAAATTGCTCGATGTTGAAACCTTCGAGGTACTGCTTGACCCGGGTGGGATCGGGCTTGACGTTGTGCGAGCCGCGCTTCTGACCGGCCAGATCGACTCTGGCTTGCGGCGAAAACGGACTGCGCAGATTGGCGGCGTTGTAAGTGAATGTCGGGTAAGACCGGAATGTCGGCGTTGGTTCAATCTTTCCCGGCGCCCGCAGGCGCATTTCGTTCATGTAGGCATCCAGATCACTAAAGTCATTACCACTGTCACAACCAGCCAGGATGGCCAAAACAGCGGCCAGGAAAAAAACACGAAGCGGGCTCATGGATGCAGCCCCTTGTCGTTGTAACGGTAGGTCTTGGCCAGAATGCTCATGCGCAATTTGGGGCCACCTTCGGGATTTGCCGGCGCCAGGTCGAAATCATGCAAGGTGACAATCCGCGGCAGTCCGGCTACACCGCTGACGAACGTGGCCAGGTCGTGATAGGCGCCGGTGACGGTAATCTGGATCGGCAGCTCGATGTAGAAAGGTTGGGAGACCTCGGGCAATAGCTTGATCTCTTCAAACTCCAGGCCACTGCCCAGGCCGGTGCGGGTGATGTCCTCCAGCAGGCCAGGTACTTCGGTATCGCTGGGCAGTTGTCGCAGCAACACACCAAAGGAGTTTTCCATCGCCCTCATCTGCTGGGTGTAAAGCTCCAGATTCGCCGCCATGCGGGCCTTGGTGGCAAATTGTTCCATTAGGGTCGACTCCTCCTCGCGCTTGAGGTCCAGCTGGCTCTGCAGCTCGCTCGTGGAAAAGCTGTAGCCAAACGCCAGCACCAGCACCACGACCAGCGCCCCCACCAGCGCCTTGATCGCCGACGGCCATGAGCCGATGTTGTTGGTATCCAGATCGTTGATGTCGATTCTGCGCAGCCCTTCGAACCATCCGGGCAGGCTCATTTCCCATCCTCCACGGCGGTAGGCTGGGCTTGACGAACGGTCAGCTGAAAGACGTTGGCCTGATCCAGTTGACCGGCAGTGGTTGCCTTGACTTCCGTCAGGCTGGGCGCATCGAACCAGTCTGACGCCTCCAGATTGCGCATCAGGTCGGAAACACGGTTGTTCGATTCTGCTGCACCGGTAATGGACAAGGTCTTGCCGGCCATTTTCACTTCCGTGAAATACACCCCGTCGGGCAGGGTCCGTGCCAACTGGTCAAAAATTCGCCCACTGATCGGCCGATTGCCTTGCAAGTCCTGGATGATGCGCATGCGCTCGACCAATTGCTGGCGACGAGCCTTGAGATCGCTGATCTGCTTGATCCGCTCGTCGACCACCATAATCTGCTTGCCGATGTAATTGTTGCGCGCAACCTGCCGGTCTATCGCATTGTTGATTGCCTGATTGGCGATCAGCACGGCACTGGCCGCCCCCACCAGCACACCGACCAGAATCAGTAGAAAGTGCTTGCGACGCTGCTCGCGCAACTCTTCGCGCCAGGGTAGAAGATTGATTCGCGCCATCAGTCGAAACTCCTGAGGGCGAGCCCGCAGGCGATCATCAGGGCCGGTGCGTCGCTGGCCAGCGCCGCCGAGTTGACCTTGTTGCTCAGGGTCATGTCGGAGAACGGGTTGGCCACGTGCGTCGGCGTGCCCAGTTGCTGCTCGATCAACCGATCCAGCTCCGGGACTGAGGCCGTGCCACCGGCGAGTAAAATGTGATCGACCGAGTGGTATTGACCGGAGGCATAGAAAAACTGCAACGAACGCGAGACCTGCTGGACCAATGCTTCGCGAAACGGCTGCAACACTTCGCTGGCGTAATCGGCCGGCAAACCACCCTGCTTCTTCGCCAGCCCCGCCTGTTCGACGGTCAGGCCGTATCGGCGCTGGATTTCTTCGGTTAATTGGCGACCACCGAACAATTGTTCACGGGTGTAGATGATCCGTCCGGCCAGCAGCACGCTCAGGGTGGTCATGGTCGCGCCTATATCGACCACCGCCACCAAGCGCTCCCGGGAGGCCACCCACTGGTTCGCCAGCAAGCCGAACGATCGCTCCAGGGCATAGGCTTCCACATCGACCACGCGGGCGGTCAGACCGGCCAGGGCCAGTGCTGCTTCACGAACCTCCACATTTTCCTTGCGACAGGCCGCGAGCAACACATTGACCCGCTCGGGATTGCGCGCCGACTCACCCTGAACCTCGAAATCGATGGCGACCTCATCCAATGGATAGGGGATGTACTGATCGGCCTCGACCTTGAGTTGGCTTTCCATCTCGTCGTCGGAAAGGCCGGCGTCCATCTCGATCGTCTTGGTGATCACAGCCGATCCGGCCACGGCAACGGCAACGTTCTTGAGGCTGGTCTTGGCCTTGATCAGCACACGAGAAAGGGCCAGGCCCACACCTTCGAGCTCGGCGATGTTTTTCTCGATAACGGCGTTGGCCGGCAGCGGCTCGACCGCGTAGGCCTCGACCCTGTAGCGGTCGCCCTGGCGGCTCAATTCCAGGAGCTTCACCGATGTGGAGCTAATGTCGATACCTAAAAGCGCATTGGCCTTTTTATTGAAGAGTCCTGGCACTCGCAATTCCCTATGACTTTCCGTGAGTTACGGACTCTGTAATGTGTGTTGCGTTCCATCCACCCGTCTTGACAGCGCCCACGAATGACGCCTGCGACGGAAAAATGCTTATAATGCTCGGCGTTTTTTTCCGCTTTTTTCTCAAGCGCGGGTCGTTCGCCTTTAGCCTGAACCCTGATGCCTAATTCATTCTTTGCCCTGGATATCCAAAAGCCTTGATTCGTCTGCTGAAATTTCTCGGTTGGTCCATCGTCGCGATATTCTGCGGACTGCTTCTGGGTCTGAGCGGGGCGTTTCTTTACCTTAGCCCCGGATTGCCCTCCGTGGAGGCGCTGAGAAGCATCCAGTTGCAGATTCCGCTTCGGGTCTACAGCAGCGACAACAAGTTGATCGCAGAGTTTGGCGAAATGCGCCGTACTCCTATCCGTTTCGCCGACATTCCCCCCAATTTCATCAATGCGTTACTAAGTGCTGAAGACGATAACTTCGCCAATCACTATGGCGTTGATCCCAGCAGCCTGATGCGTGCCGCCACCCAACTGGTCAAAAGCGGGCACATCCAATCCGGCGGCAGCACCATCACCATGCAGGTGGCGAAGAACTTCTTCCTGACCAGCGAGCGCAGTTTTTCGCGCAAAACCACTGAAATCCTCCTGGCCCTGCAAATCGAACGACAGCTGACCAAGGACGAAATCCTTGAGCTGTACGTCAACAAGATCTATCTGGGCAACCGCGCTTACGGCATCGAGGCGGCGGCGCAGGTCTACTATGGCAAGTCGATTCGTGACGTCAGCCTGGCGCAGATGGCGATGATTGCCGGCCTGCCAAAAGCCCCGTCGCGCTTTAACCCGCTCGCCAACCCGGCACGCAGCAAGGAACGTCGCGACTGGATCCTGGGGCGCATGTACAAGCTCGGCAAAATCAGCGAAGCCGATTACACCGCCGCGATCAACGAGCCGCTCAACGCCAGCTATCACGTGCCAACCCCGGAAGTGAACGCCCCTTACATCGCCGAAATGGCCCGCGCCGAAATGGTCGGGCGCTATGGCAGCGACGCCTACACCGAAGGTTTCCGCGTGACCACCACGGTGCCGAGCAATCTGCAGGAAATGGCCAACACCGCTGTCCACGAAGGCTTGATGACCTACGACCAGCGTCACGGCTATCGCGGACCGGAGTCGCGCCTGCCAGGAAAGACCCGTGAAGCCTGGGCGACCGAACTGACCAAGCAACGCACCATCAGCAGCCTCGAGCCGGCCATCGTCACCCAGGTCGACAAAAACGGCCTGCAGGTCCTGACCCGTACCGGCAGCGAACATGTCGGTTGGGACAGCATGAAGTGGGCGCGTCCGTTCCTGAACACCAACAGCATGGGTGCCAATCCGAAGCAGCCGTCGGACGTTGCACAGGTCGGCGACCTGATTCGCGTACAGCGCCAACCGGATAACTCACTGAAGTTCAGCCAGATTCCACAGGCCCAAGGTGCACTGGTGTCCCTCGACCCGCAGAACGGCGCGATCCGCTCGCTGGTCGGCGGCTTTGCCTTCGAACAGAGCAACTACAACCGCGCCTTGCAGGCCAAACGCCAGCCAGGCTCGAGTTTCAAGCCTTTCGTCTACAGTGCCGCGCTGGACAACGGCTACACCGCCGCCAGCCTGGTGAACGACGCTCCGATCGTGTTTGTCGACGAGTACCTGGACAAGGTCTGGCGCCCGAAAAACGATACCAACACCTTCCTCGGCCCGATCCGCCTGCGTGAAGCGCTGTACAAGTCGCGCAACCTGGTGTCGATCCGCCTGCTGCAAGCAATGGGCGTAGGCAAGACCATCGATTACATCACTCGCTTCGGCTTCAACAAACAGGATCTGCCACCCAACCTGTCCCTGGCGCTGGGCACCGCAACCC
This sequence comes from Pseudomonas baetica, assembly GCF_051216495.1. GTDB lineage: Bacteria > Pseudomonadota > Gammaproteobacteria > Pseudomonadales > Pseudomonadaceae > Aquipseudomonas > Aquipseudomonas baetica_B. The sequence continues at coordinate 25,142 of NZ_JBPKAM010000065.1, forward strand.
TGACACCGATGGAAATCGCCACGGGCTGGAGCACCTTCGCCAACGGCGGATACAAGATCACCCCGTACATCATCGACAAGGTCGAAAGCCGCAACGGCGATACACTGTTTGTCGCCAACCCGCCGAGCGTTCCGAAGGGCGGCGCCGCCAGCGATGGCATCGCTGCGCCGGCTGCCGAGGCCTTTACGGTCAACGCGACGCCAGGGGAAACACTGACAGCCCAACCGGCGTCACAAGCACCCGCGGTGGCTGAACGTATCGTCGATGGCCGCACCACTTTCATCCTCAACAGCATGCTTGAGGATGTGATCAAACTCGGCACCGGCCGTCGCGCCCTGGCCCTGGGCCGCAGCGACATCGCCGGCAAGACAGGTACCACCAACGAATCCAAGGACGCGTGGTTCTCCGGCTACAACGCCGATTACGTGACCACTGTCTGGACCGGATTCGACCAGCCTGAAAGCCTCGGTCGCAAGGAATTTGGCGGTACGGTCGCACTGCCGATCTGGATGAACTACATGGGCGCCGCGCTCAAGGGCCTGCCGCCGCATACGCAGCAGGAGCCTGAAGGCATCCTGAGCCTGCGTGTCGACCCGATCAGCGGCCGAGCAGCAACCCCAAGCACGCCGGGCGCCTACTTTGAACTGTTCAAGGCCGAAGACACGCCGCCATCGATCAATGAACTGGGTAATGGCAATGCCCCAGGCAGTCCTCTGCCGGCGGATGAAGCGGCGCCGATCGATTTGTTCTAGAGGGGCAGCGGCAAGCTTCAAGCCACAAGCCGCAAGAGGAAGCAAAAGCAGTCACTCTTCGCTTTTAACTTGCAGCTTGTAGCTTGCCGCTTGAGCCATAAAAAAACCCAGCGCTTGGCTGGGTTTTTTATGGGCGGCTGCTTTTAGCCGTTGAACACGTCATCCACGCTTTTCAGCGGGTAGTGCTTCGGATACGGCAGGGTCGCCACACCGGTCTCGATCGCAGCCTTGGCCACTGCATCGGATACCAAGGTGATCAGACGGGCATCCATTGGCTTCGGAATGATGTACTCACGACCGAACTCCAGTGTATCGACGCCGTAGGCTGCACAGACTTCCTTCGGCACTGGCAGCTTGGCCAGGTCCTTCAGGGCGTTGGCCGCTGCCACTTTCATTTCTTCGTTGATGCGCTTGGCGCGAACGTCCAGGGCACCACGGAAGATGAACGGGAAGCCCAGTACGTTGTTGACCTGGTTCGGGTAGTCCGAACGGCCGGTAGCCATGATCACGTCGTTGCGAGTGGCGTGAGCCAGTTCCGGAGAGATCTCCGGGTCCGGGTTCGAGCAAGCGAAGACGATCGGGTTGGCCGCCATCGACAGCAGCCCTTCAGCGCTCAGCAAGTTCGGGCCGGACAGGCCAACGAACACGTCTGCGCCTTTCAGGGCATCGGCCAGGGTGCGCTTGTCGGTCGCGTGAGCGAAGACAGCCTTGTACTGGTTCAGATCGTCACGGCCGGAGTGAATCACACCGGTACGGTCGATCATGAAGATGTTCTCGATCTTGGCGCCCATGCTCACCAGCAACTTCATGCAGGAGATGGCGGCCGCACCGGCGCCCAGGCAGACGATCTTGGCTTCCGGCAAGGTTTTGCCGGCGATTTCCAGGGCGTTGATCATGCCGGCCGCGGTCACGATCGCGGTGCCGTGCTGGTCATCGTGGAATACCGGAATGTCGCACTGCTCGATCAGAGCGCGTTCGATTTCAAAGCACTCAGGCGCCTTGATGTCTTCCAGGTTGATGCCGCCGAACGTAATGGAGATGCGCTTGACGGTGTCGATGAAGGCTTGCGGGCTTTCGGAGTCGACTTCGATGTCGAAAACGTCGATGCCGGCGAAGCGCTTGAACAGAACACCTTTACCTTCCATCACTGGCTTGGAAGCCAATGGGCCGAGGTTACCCAGGCCGAGAATCGCGGTGCCATCGGAAATGACTGCAACCAGGTTGCCTTTGCCGGTGTATTTGTAGGCCAGTTCCGGGTCGCGGGCGATTTCGCGTACGGGTTCGGCTACGCCGGGGCTGTAGGCCAGCGACAGGTCGCGGGCGGTAGCGGTGGCCTTGGTGAGTTCGACGCTCAGTTTCCCTGGACGAGGATTGGCGTGATATTCGAGAGCGGCAGTTTTCAAATCAGACATATGGGCATTCCGCTTTTACTGTTGGACAGACTGGTCAGCGAGGATACGCGCCTCGCAAAATCCCCACAAGACTGACCGGTCATCCCTGTCAAGCGCCCCGCCCTACGACTTTGGGCCAAGAGCCGCAGAACACAAGGGGTACGACTGTTCACAATTAACAGAAAAAATGTCTACAATTTTTTGTCAGGGCATCACTTCCAGCATGGCTGGATCCGTCAGCGGCAACATCCAGCGAGCCTGACCCTCCTTGAGCCCGCCGCGGCGAGAACGATCCAGCACCCAGCCACGCGCCTCGATTTGCTTGCCTTGGAGGTTTTCAAGTGAAACCGCATCGAAATGAGAGAGCACATTGGGTGCAACGCGCAATACAACCGAATCCTGCAATTCGATCCAAACCCCGCCACGATTGCGTTGAACCTTGCTCACATGACCGGTGAGCACAGCAAAACCGGCCGTGCCGATCTGATCCGCTTTCAGTACAGGGGACTGACGCCACACACCGAGACCTGCCTGTCGGGCACTGCGTTCCGCAGCCTGCTGACAGCCGACCAGATCGACATTTGGAGGGATGGCCACCAGAAAACCGAGGCCTTCGGCGAGCATTTGCGCTTCAAGATTGGCACCGTCAGCGCCATAGACATGGGCCAGGGTCCGCCCATAGCGGTCTTTGCTTTCTTTACCGGGCAGTAAACCGACCTGCCCGTCGCTTGCCGCCACCAAGGCCTCGAGACGTTTACGCGCCGCCACGGCAAAGGGTTCGTCGGAGCGACCTTTCTTGCCCAGCTCCGGCGTATTCAAGCCGATCATGCGCACATTGCGGCCGTCGCTCAGACGCAACGTGTCGCCATCCACCACCCGCTGCACCGCGACGGATGTCAGGCCACCCGGTGCCGGGCAGTAAGCCTGGGCAGCAGATAGCCAAATCGCGGACACAAAAAAGGCGCCCGCAAGGGACGCCTTTTTCATCAGCATGGAAAAACCGAAACGGCTTCCCAAGCTGATCGGCCTTAGGCCTTTTTCGCGCCGAAAGCACCGAAACGGTCGGCGAAGCGCTGAACGCGGCCGCCAGTGTCCAGAGTCTTTTGCTTACCGGTGTAGAACGGGTGGCACTCGTTGCAAACGTCGATCGCCAGGGCTTTGCCGAAGGTCGAACGGGTTTCGAACTTGTTGCCGCAGCTGCAGGTAACAGCAACTGCTGGGTATTCTGGATGGATATCAGCTTTCATGGTGTCTTCCTCAGGCTAGCGTGCCGCCACCCAACACTATTGTTGAATACCGCACGTAATTAGGCCGCGGATTCTACCAGACAATCCCATTCACGCAAGCTGTCACTGAGACCGACCGTCTGCTAGGCTCCCGGCCCTATGCTTCACCCTTGTGGGAGCGAGCCTGCTCGCGAAAGCGGTGTGCCAGGCGACATCAATGTTGACTGGTGAGCCCCCTTCGCGAGCAGGCTCGCTCCCACAGGTTATGTGATCGCCCCTGCTCCCCTTGTTCGCTGACCGAGAATCCCCCGCGTGCCCGACGCCATTCTGCGCCTTGCCTTGCCTTCGCCCTTGCGCCGCCTGTTCGACTATCGTGCACCGGCCGGCGTGCTGCGCGCGCGCCTGCACCCTGGCATGCGCCTGCGGGTACCGTTCGGCCGGCGGGAGATGATCGGGATCCTGGTGGAAATCACCGACACCAGCGAAGTCCCGGCGGAAAAACTCAAACGCGCACTGGCGTTGCTCGACACCACCCCACCGCTGCCGCCCGCGCTGTTCAAGCTATGCCTATGGACCTCCCAGTATTACCAGCACAGCCTTGGCGACACCTTGAGTTGGGCGCTGCCGGTATTGTTGCGTCAGGGCGAACTGGCCGAAGCACGCCAGGAACGTTTTTGGTCCGTTGCCCCCGGCGCCCGCCTCGATGACCCGCGCATCGCCCGCGCCCCGCGCCAGCGAGAAGCCCTGGCGACACTGGCCCAGCACCCCCATGGCGTTGCCCACCCGTTGCTGAGCAAACTGATGCTGAGCAAGGACAGCCTCGATCTGTTGCTGGCCAAGGACCTGGTGCAGGTCGAAGTCCGCAGGCATGCGCCCGGCGTCCGCCACGAACATTGGCTGGCCCAGCCGGAGCTGCCGCTCAATGCGGAACAAAGCGCCGCCTGCGAAGCGATTCGTGCCGGGTTCGACAGTTACCATGCGTTCCTTTTGGCTGGCGTCACCGGCAGCGGCAAGACCGAAGTGTACTTGCAACTGATCCGCGAAACCCTGGAGGCCGGCAAACAGGCGCTGGTACTGATCCCGGAAATCAATCTGGGCCCGCAAACCCTGGCGCGCTTCGAGCAGCGCTTCAATGCGCGCATCGCACTGCTTCACTCGGCGGTCAATGATCGCGAACGCCTCGATGCCTGGCTCGCCGCCCGCGACGGCGAGGCCGACATCATTATCGGCACCCGTTCGGCGCTGTTCACGCCGATGAAAAATCCTGGCCTGATCATCATCGACGAAGAGCACGACGGCTCTTATAAACAGCAGGAAGGCCTGCGCTATCACGCCCGGGATCTGGCGCTGGTGCGCGCCCGGCAGGAAAACATTCCGATTGTGCTGGGTTCAGCCACACCCTCACTGGAAAGCCTGCACAACGCCTACACCGGCCGCTATGGCTTGCTACGACTCAACGAGCGTGCCGGCGGCGCCAAGCAGCCGCGCTTCCTGCGCCTGGACGTGAAAAGCCGTCCACTGGACAGTGGTATTTCCGGGCCGATGCAACAGGCGATTGGCCAGACCCTCGCAGCCGGCCAGCAAGTGCTGGTATTCCTCAACCGCCGTGGGTTCGCTCCCACGCTGCTGTGCCACGACTGCGGCTGGATGTCCGAATGCCAGCGCTGCGACGCGCGCATGACCGTGCATCAGCGCTATGGCGAGCTGCGCTGTCACCATTGCGGCTATGTCGAACGGGTGCCGCGACAATGCCCGAAGTGCAACAAGGTTGATTTGCGTCCGGTCGGTGCCGGCACGGAACGGGCCGAAGAACGCTTGGCAATTTTGTTCCCCGACTACCCGGTACTGCGGGTCGACCGTGACAGCACATCGCGCAAGGACGCAATGAACCAATTGTTCACCACGATACAAAAGGGCCAGCCGTGCATTCTGGTGGGCACGCAAATGCTCGCCAAGGGCCACCACTTTCCCCGGGTGACCCTGGTGTCGATTCTCGATGCCGACGGCGGGTTGTTCTCCGGCGACTTCCGCGCCAGCGAGCGCATGGCGCAACTGATCGTTCAGGTCGCCGGACGCGCCGGTCGGGCGGAAGAACCGGGCAAGGTGATCATCCAGACGCACCTGGCCGACCATCCACTGCTGGTGCAATTGACCGAACAGGGCTATTTCGCCTTTGCCGAACAGGCCTTGAGTGAACGTCGGGCAGCCGGTCTGCCACCTTTCGCGCACCTGGCGTTGTTGCGCGCCGAAGCGCACAAACCGGGACAGGCCGAAGGTTTTCTCGACGAGGCGTGCAGCGAGGCCGAGCGCTTGCTGGCCGAACAGGGTTTAACGGGGATCGAGCTGCTCGGGCCGGTGCCCGCACCGATGGAGCGCCGGGCCGGCCGTTACCGGGCGCAGTTGTTATTGCAGGCGACCGCGCGGGCGTCGTTGCATCGATTGCTGGCAAGCTGGTTGTTGGTATTGGAGCAAATGCCGAGCGGACGGGCGGTACGCTGGTCCCTGGATGTCGATCCAGTCGATTTGTATTGAATTCAAGATTGTCTTCGCGAGCAGGCTCGCTCCCACAGAGACCGCGTATACCCTGTGGGATCGAGCCTGCTCGCGAAGGGGTTCAATTTGTCACCGCATATCCATAACCTGCCCGCTATAGTTGGCAAGCCTGCCTCGGCAACGGATAATGCCCAGTTTTTCCACCAGCGCATCGAAGCGCCGCCGCGCCTGCGGTCGAAAGAGAAGACCATGAAAGACACCATTCGCCAGCTGATCCAACAAGCCATCACCCAACTCGTCAACGAAGGTGTGTTGCCTGAAGGCCTGACGCCGGCGATCCAGGTGGAAAACTCCCGCGACAAGAAGAATGGCGACTTCGCCAGCAACATCGCCATGATGCTGGCCAAGCCGGCCGGCATGAAGCCACGCGACCTGGCGGAAAAGATCATTGCCGCGCTGCCGGCTGACGAGAACGTCTCCAAAGCCGAGATCGCCGGCCCTGGCTTCCTCAACTTCTTCCAGAACACCCAGGCCCTGGCCTCTCGCCTTGACGCCGCCCTGGCTGATGCCAACATCGGCGTGCGCAAGGCCGGCCCCGTGCAACGCACCGTGGTCGATCTGTCGGCACCGAACCTGGCCAAAGAAATGCACGTTGGCCACTTGCGCTCGACCATCATCGGCGACGGCGTCGCTCGCGTGCTCGAATTCCTCGGCGACGAAGTGATCCGTCAGAACCACGTTGGCGACTGGGGCACCCAGTTCGGCATGCTGATGGCTTACCTGCAGGAAAACCCGATCACCAGCGACGAGCTGTCGGACCTGGAAAACTTCTACCGCGCCGCCAAGCAACGCTTCGACGAATCCGAAGAGTTCGCCGACCGTGCCCGTGGCCTGGTGGTCAAGCTGCAGGCTGGCGATGCCGATTGCCTGGCACTGTGGACCAAATTCAAGGACATTTCGCTGTCCCACTGCCAGAAAATCTACGAGCTGCTGAACGTCAAGCTGACCATGGCCGACGTCATGGGCGAAAGCGCCTACAACGACGACCTGATCAACGTGGTCAACGACCTCAAGGCCGCCGGTATGCTGGTCGAGAGTAACGGCGCTCAGTGCGTGTTCCTCGACGAGTTCAAGAATGCCGACGGCGATCCGCTGCCGGTAATCATCGTCAAGGCTGATGGCGGCTACCTCTACGCCACCACTGACCTGGCCGCCGTGCGCTACCGCAGCGGCAAGCTCAAGGCCGATCGCGCCCTGTACTTTGTCGATCAGCGCCAGGCCCTGCACTTCCAGCAAGTATTCGCCGTGGCGCGCAAGGCCGGCTTCGTGACGCATCCGATGGAAATGGAACACATGGGCTTCGGCACCATGAACGGCGCCGACGGCCGCCCGTTCAAGACCCGTGACGGCGGCACCGTGAAACTGATCGAGCTACTGACCGAAGCCCAGGAACGCGCCTACACCCTGGTGAAGGACAAGAACCCGGAACTGGCCGAAGCCGACCTGCGCAACATCGCCAAGGTCGTGGGCATCGGCGCAGTGAAATACGCTGACCTGTCCAAGCACCGCACCAGCGACTACAGCTTCAACTTCGACCTGATGCTGAATTTCGAAGGCAATACCGCGCCTTACCTGCTGTACGCCTACACTCGCGTGGCCGGTGTGTTCCGCAAGCTTGGCAAGGACTTCAGCGAAGTCGAAGGCCAGATCATTCTCGAAGCCCCGCACGAACTGGAACTGGCGGCGAAACTCGCGCAATTCGGCGAAGTGCTGAACAACGTATCCGAGAAGGGTACGCCGCACATTCTGTGCACCTACCTGTACGACGTCGCTGGCCTGTTCTCCAGCTTCTACGAGAACTGCCCGATCCTCGCCGCCGAGACCCCGGAACAAATGCAGAGCCGTCTGCGCCTCGCTGCGCTGACCGGCCGTACTCTCAAGCAAGGCCTGGAGCTGCTGGGCCTGGAAACCCTGGAGCGCATGTAAGTTGGCTGCCAAGAAAAAACCTGCACCCAAGCGTGGCGCCAGCCGATACCAAGCTCCAGCAAAGCAACCGATTCCGGGTTGGCTGTGGATGGCCATCGGCCTGACGGTCGGTGCCTTCATCGTATTTTTGATGAAGCTGGAACCGGGCAAGGGCAGCGACACGGTCAAGCGTGAGAAGGTCGAGCAGCAACAGAAAGCCACCAAGATCGCCGAGGCCAACAAGACGCCGCCGAGCCCGACGCAACCGGTGAAGCCGAAGTACGACTTCTACACCCTGCTGCCGGAATCGGAGGTCATCGTGCCGCCGGATGCCGTGCCGGAAAAAACCCTGCCGACGCCGCAGGTTCCGGCCGTTCCGACGACACCGGTAACCCCGGCGGAAGCGGCGAAGATCGACACCGCCCGCGCCCAGGCCGCCCTGTCCGGAATCACGCCGCCACCGGCGCCACCCGTCGCCAAGGCCGCACCGGTGACCAAGTTCTTCCTGCAGGCCGGTTCGTTCCGCAAGGAGTCTGACGCGGACAAGGTACGCGCGCAGATCATCCTGCTCGGCCAGGCAGTGGCGGTGGAATCCGGCACAGTGAAGGACGAGACCTGGTATCGAGTCCTGGTAGGCCCGTTCAGCAATCGCGAGCAATTGACCACCGCGCAGAAACAACTGTCCGGTGCCGGGTTCAGCAATCTGTTGTTACAACAACGCCAGAGCCGCTGATCCTCTCTTATGGGCACGGCTGCCCACACCTTGTGGCGAGGGGATTTATCCCCGTTGGGCTGCGAAGCGGCCCCAAAAACGGGACTGCTGCGCAGTCCAACGGGGATAAATCCCCTCGCCACAGTCATCACACGCCATTCGTCCCCCGCCACCTCCCACAGTTGAAATCCTCTCCACCACCCCCATATGTATCGGCATAAGGCACTTTCGCCCCGCTGCGTGGAGACTCTTCCCTTGACCACCATCGTTTCAGTTCGCCGCCAAGGCAAAGTCGTCATGGGCGGCGACGGCCAGGTTTCTCTCGGCAATACCGTGATGAAAGGCAACGCCAAGAAAGTTCGTCGCCTGTACCACGGTGAAGTTCTCGCCGGTTTTGCCGGCGCCACGGCTGACGCCTTTACCCTATTCGAACGCTTCGAAGGCCAGCTTGAAAAACACCAGGGCCATCTGGTTCGCGCCGCCGTCGAACTCGCCAAAGAATGGCGCACCGACCGCACCCTGAGCCGCCTCGAAGCCATGCTTGCGGTTGCCAACAAAGATGCCTCGCTGATCATCACCGGCAACGGCGACGTGGTCGAACCCGAGCACGGCCTGATCGCCATGGGCTCCGGTGGCGCCTATGCCCAGGCGGCCGCCAGCGCACTGCTGAAAAAAACCGACCTGTCGGCCCGGGAAATCGTCGAGACCGCCCTCGGCATCGCCGGCGACATCTGCGTATTCACCAATCACACCCAGACCATTGAGGAGCAGGACTGCGCCGAGTAAGCCTGTTCGGGCGCCATTGCGCCACGGCTCATTCTTGCCTGAGGTCCGCCAAATACTATGTCCATGACTCCCCGTGAAATCGTCCACGAACTCAATCGCCATATCATCGGCCAGGACGATGCCAAGCGCGCCGTCGCCATTGCCTTGCGCAATCGCTGGCGCCGGATGCAGCTGCCTGAAGAGCTGCGCGTTGAAGTCACCCCGAAAAACATCCTGATGATCGGTCCGACCGGTGTCGGTAAAACCGAGATCGCCCGTCGCCTGGCCAAGCTGGCCAACGCGCCTTTCATCAAGGTCGAAGCGACCAAGTTCACCGAAGTCGGCTATGTTGGCCGTGATGTCGAATCGATCATCCGTGACCTGGCTGACGCCGCAATCAAACTGCTGCGCGAACAGGAAATCACCAAGGTTCGTCACCGCGCCGAAGACGCCGCCGAAGAGCGCATCCTCGACGCGCTGCTGCCTCCTGCACGCATGGGCTTCAGCAACGACGACGCTCCGACCTCCGACTCCAACACTCGCCAGCTGTTCCGCAAGCGCCTGCGTGAAGGTCAGCTGGACGACAAGGAAATCGAAATCGAAGTCGCCGAAATGTCCGGCGTCGATATCTCCGCGCCTCCGGGCATGGAAGAGATGACCAACCAGTTGCAGAGCCTGTTCGCCAACATGGGCAAGGGCAAACGCAAGAGCCGCAAGCTCAAGGTCAAGGAAGCGCTGAAACTGGTGCGCGACGAAGAAGCCAGCCGCCTGGTCAACGATGAAGAATTGAAAGCCAAGGCACTGGAAGCGGTCGAGCAGCACGGCATCGTGTTCATCGACGAAATCGACAAGGTTGCCAAGCGCGGTAATGTCGGCGGTGCCGATGTGTCCCGCGAGGGTGTGCAGCGCGATTTGCTGCCGCTGATCGAAGGCTGCACCGTCAACACCAAACTGGGCATGGTCAAGACCGACCACATCCTGTTCATCGCCTCCGGTGCGTTCCACCTGAGCAAGCCGAGCGATCTGGTGCCGGAGCTGCAAGGTCGCCTGCCGATTCGCGTTGAGCTCAAGGCGCTGTCGCCGCAAGACTTCGAACGCATTCTCAGCGAGCCGCATGCCTCGCTCACCGAGCAATACTGTGCACTGCTGAAAACCGAAGGCCTGTCCATCGAGTTCCAGCCGGACGGTATCAAGCGCATCGCGGAGATCGCTTGGCAGGTCAACGAGAAAACCGAGAACATCGGTGCCCGTCGCCTGCACACCCTGCTCGAGCGCCTGCTCGAAGAGGTGTCGTTCAGCGCCGGCGACCTGGCCAGCGCCCACGATGACAAGGCGATCCAGATCGACGCCGACTACGTCAACAACCACCTGGGCGAATTGGCGCAGAACGAAGACCTGTCCCGTTATATCCTGTAAGCCAAGACCTGTAGGAGCGAGCTTGCTCGCGATGGTGGTCAACGATGACGCGGGCTATCTGAATGCCCGCGTCGCCTGATACTCCATCGCGAGCAAGCTCGCTCCTACAGGGTTCCATCCCCATCGGAACTTTGGCCATGATCCCCACCGACATCAAACTGCACAAAGCCTCGAAAACCCTGACGCTCAAATACGCGTCCGGCGAGGAATACACCCTGCCCGCCGAGTTCCTGCGCGTGCACTCTCCTTCCGCCGAGGTCCAGGGCCACGGCAAACCCATCCTGCAATTTGGCAAGATCAACGTAGGCCTGAGCAAGCTGGAACCGGCCGGTCAGTACGCACTGAAATTGACCTTCGACGACGGCCACGACAGCGGTCTGTTCACCTGGGAATACCTCTATGAACTGGGGCGACGTTATGACGCACTCTGGGAGGATTACCTGGCCGAGCTCAAAGCCGCCGGCAAATCCCGCGACCCGAACGAATCCGTCGTCAAGCTGATGCTCTAGCCCGAGCCTCTTGCTCTTTAGAAGGCATTTTCTAATTCCATCTGTTTGAATGCTCCGCTTCGATGGCGGTGATTGGCCTGCTTGCGAAAAAAATTAAACTCGGGTAACCAATGGAGCTGGCAAGTTCCCTGCAGTGCTCTCTGCGAACTAAAAGCAGCGGTGCAGTATTAACGGTCACCTGGGCAGCAGTACCTGGTATTGGCTGTGTGACTGCACAGCAGGACCCGGGTATTCGTCTCAGGACAATGGAGCGTCGTAGATGAGTAACAAGAATAACGATGACTTGAAGTATCAGGCCTCGGAAAACACCTTGGGACTGAATCCTGTCGTTGGGCTACGTGGAAAGGATCTACTGGCTTCTGCTCGAATGGTGCTCAGGCAGGCCATCAAACAACCTGTGCACAGCGCCAAGCATGTCGCGCATTTCGGCCTTGAACTCAAGAACGTGCTGTTCGGCAAGTCCGAGCTGCAACCGGCCAACGAAGACCGTCGCTTCGTCGATCCGGCCTGGAGCCAGAACCCGCTCTACAAACGTTATATGCAAACCTACCTGGCGTGGCGCAAGGAGCTTCACGACTGGATCGACGACAGCAACCTGCCACCCAACGACATCAGCCGTGGGCACTTCGTGATCAACCTCATGACCGAAGCCATGGCCCCAACCAACAGCGCGGCCAACCCGGCGGCGGTCAAACGCTTCTTTGAAACCGGGGGCAAAAGCCTGCTCGACGGCCTTTCGCATCTGGCCAAGGATCTGGTGCACAACAACGGCATGCCGAGCCAGGTCAACATGGGCGCCTTCGAAGTCGGCAAGACCCTGGGCGTGACCGAAGGGGCGGTGGTGTTCCGCAACGATGTACTGGAGCTGATCCAGTACAGGCCGAGCACCGAGCAAGTCCACGAGCGTCCGCTGCTGGTGGTACCGCCGCAAATCAACAAATTCTATGTTTTCGACCTCAGCCCGGAAAAAAGCCTGGCGCGGTTCTGTCTGCGCAGTAACGTGCAGACGTTTATCGTCAGCTGGCGCAACCCTACCAAGGAACAGCGCGAGTGGGGCCTGTCGACGTACATCGAGGCGCTCAAGGAAGCGGTCGACGTGGTCACGGCCATCACCGGCAGCAAGGACGTGAACATGCTGGGCGCCTGCTCCGGCGGCATCACCTGCACCGCGCTGCTGGGTCACTACGCCGCGATCGGCGAGAACAAGGTCAACGCCCTCACCCTGCTGGTGAGCGTGCTCGACACCACGCTGGATACCGATGTCGCCCTGTTCGTCAACGAGCAGACCCTGGAGGCCGCCAAGCGCCACTCCTATCAGGCCGGCGTACTGGAAGGCCGCGACATGGCGAAAGTCTTCGCCTGGATGCGCCCCAACGACCTGATCTGGAACTACTGGGTCAACAACTACCTGCTGGGCAACGAGCCCCCGGTTTTCGACATCCTGTTCTGGAACAACGACACCACGCGACTGCCCGCAGCGTTTCACGGCGACCTGATCGAACTGTTCAAAAACAACCCACTGATTCGTCCGAATGCACTGGAAGTGTGCGGCACGCCGATTGACCTGAAACAGGTGAAGGCCGACATCTTCTCCCTGGCCGGCACCACTGACCACATCACCCCGTGGAAGTGCTGCTACAAGTCGGCACATCTGTTTGGCGGCAACGTCGAGTTCGTGCTGTCCAGCAGCGGCCATATTCAGAGCATCCTGAATCCGCCGGGCAACCCGAAATCCCGCTACATGACCAATAGCGAAGTAGCGGATACTGCCGAAGAATGGCAGGAGAACTCCACCAAACACACCGACTCCTGGTGGCTGCACTGGCAAGCCTGGCTGGCCCAGCGCTCGGGCGAACTGAAAAAGGCTCCTTTGAAGTTGGGTAACAAGGCTTATCCGGCGGGCGAAGCAGCGCCGGGTACTTATGTACATGAGCGGTAACTGACACACCTCGCCCTACCCCGGTGTAGGAGCGAGCATGCTCGCGATGGGCGTTAACGATGACGCGGGGGATCTGAAACCCCGCGATGTTTTCGAGTCCATCGCGAGCATGCT
>NZ_JBPKAM010000066.1:0-35943 GCF_051216495.1 Pseudomonas baetica
GGCTCGCTCCCACAGGGGCGGTAGATTTCCTGTGGGAGCGAGCCTGCTCGCGAAGGCGTCAGTAAAGACACCAAAGAGTTAGAAGGCCGGCGTTTGCTGCCGCCGCTTCCATTGATTCAATCGCTGCTGCAAATTCATCGGGCTGTGAATCTGCTGCTGCCGCGCGCGGCTGAAGAGGATCAGCGCCAGTTCGGCGGTGGCCAAGGCATCGGCGCTGGCGTTGTGGCGCTCGAACACCTCCAGCTTGAACCAGTCGATCCACTCGTCCAGTCCCGCTTCGCGGATGTTGGCCTGCGGACACAGCAACGGGGCGATGTCGGCTACGTCCAGGAAGGCATGCTGCAACTTGTAGCCCAGGTGCTCCTTGAGTGCGCGCCCGAGCATGTGCTGGTCGAACGGCGCATGGAAGGCCAACAGCGGGCTGTCACCGACGAACTCCATGAACTCGAGCAACGCCTGGGCCGGGTCGCTGCCGGCGGCAATGGCACTGGGTCCCAGGCCGTGAATCAGTACGCTGGGGCTGAGCTTGAGTTCAGCGCATTGCAGGGTGCGTTCGAACTGCTGGCTGAAATCAATTGCGCCATCCTCGATTACCACGGCACCAATGGACAGCACCCGGTCTTTGTTCAGGTTCAGCCCGGTGGTTTCCAGGTCGAGCACCACCCAGCGCTGTTCGCGCAGGCTACAGTTGCTCAGTTCTGCGAACACTGGCAAGCGTTGCAGGCGTTGATGCAATTCAGCGGACAGGATCGGGGTGGCCGGGCGTAGCCATGAAAACAGGCTCATAGTTGATACCGCAGGGCCAGGCTGCTTTGCAGGCGCTGGGCCTGGCGCAGGGACTCACGCAGGATTCGCCGGTCCAGATGATTGAGGCTGTCCGGATCGACCCGGTTGGAGTAGGGCTGATTCTCCCGGGTCTGCAATTGATGTTGCTGCATGCGGGTCTGCTGGATGAAGTGATAGGCCTCTTCATACGCGGCGCCATCCAGCGGCTCGATGACCTCTTTATCCACCAGTCGGCGGAAGCGCTCCAGGGTGTTGTTCGCATCGATGCCGTGGGCCAGGGCCAGCAGCCGGGCTCCATCGACGAACGGCGCCAGCCCTTGGGTTTTCAGGTCCAGGGTGGCTTTCTCACCATTTTTGCGGGCCAGCACAAACTCGCGGAAACGTCCCACGGGCGGGCGATTGCGCAAGGCGTTCTCGGCCATCATGCGCTGGAACAGACGGTTATCGCCGACCTGGTCGAGAATCCCTCGCCGCAACTGTTCGCAGCTTTGCTCGCTGCCCCAGACCACACGCAAATCGAAATAGATGCTCGAGCCGAGCAGGTTCTCCGGAGTGGCCTCGCGGATAAACGCTGCAAAACGTCGTGCCCATTCGACCCGGGACAGGCACAGCTCGGGGTTGCCGGCCATGATGTTGCCCTTGCACAGGGTGAACCCACAAAGCGCCAGGCTTTGGTTGATCTGGTGGGCGATGGGCAGCAGCTTGCCGCGGATTTCCGCGGCGTGGGCCGCGTCCCGGGCTTCGAACAGAATGCCGTTGTCCTGGTCGGTGTGCAGCGTCTGTTCGCGCCGGCCTTCGCTGCCGAAACACAACCAACTGAACGGTACGCCGGGGTCGCCTTTTTCGGCCAGGGTCAATTCGATCACCCGGCACACCGTGTGATCGTTGAGCAGTGTGATGATGTGGGTGATCTGCGTCGAAGAGGCGCCGTGGGCCAGCATGCGCTCCACCAATTGGCCGATCTCGCCACGGATTGCCACCAGGTTTTCCACGCGTGGAGCATTGCGGATGGTGCGGGCCAGGTGCACCAGATCGACCCGTTGCAAAGAAAACAGGTCCCGCTCGGACACCACGCCGCACAAGCGCTGATCCTTGACCAGGCAGACGTGGGCGATATGCCGCTCGGTCATGGCAATCGCCGCATCGAACGCGCTGTGGTCCGGGCTCAGGTAAAACGGCGTCTGGGTCATGTGCCGTTCGATGACTTCGCTGAAATCACCGGTGCCGTTGGCCACCACCTGACGTAAATCGCGCAGGGTGAAAATGCCCAGCGGCGCTTTATGTTCGTCGACCACCACGATGCTGCCGACCTGTTGCTCATGCATCAGGGTCACCGCTTCACGCAGCGGCGTGGCCGGGCTGCACGTCACCGGGTGGCGCATGGCCAATTCACCCAGGCGGGTATTGAGCGAGTACTGGGTGCCGAGGGTTTCCACAGCCTTTTGCTGGACCTGCTGATTGACCTGATCCAGCAAGCTGCTCACGCCGCGTAGGGCAAAGTCACGAAAGGTGTGGGAAATGGCGAACAGCTTGATGAACGCTAGCTTATTGAGCTGTAGGCAAAAGGTGTCTTCAGCCGACAGGTGCTCGGTGCGGGTCGCACGCTCTCCCAACAGCGCGGCGAGCGGGAAGCATTCACCGGTGGTGATTTCAAAGGTGGTTTCGGTGCCGCCCTTGGCTGAATGCGGACGCTCGCCCACCACCCGACCCTGCTTGACGATGTAAAAGTGTTCAACCGGGCCGTCGGCGGGTTTGATGATGCTCTCGCCGGGGGCATAAAAACGCAGCTGACATTGCTCGACCAGATACGCCAGGTGGGCGTGTTCCATCTGATTGAAGGGCGGGAAGCGCTGAAGGAATTGCAAAGTGCCCTGGATGTTCTGCAACACCGCGGTTTTCCCTGCCTGTGTGAAGGCGTCCGCTTTACTCATAACCATTACCGCAGTCTTTTTTGGAGTTGTTGTGGTCGGATGACTCACCCATGGTCGACCCCTGCGGTCGGGGTGCCCATTGGACGTAAGTCTAGGTAGGCAATCGGTATGACGGAATGTCGGAAAAACCTTACGCAAATGCGAGAAAAATCACTCTATTCTTCTATTGGAAGATTATCCGACGAAGTGCACATTGAAGGTCTGCTTAGCGATGTCTCACCACTGTGCTAGGGAACTGTACTGACCATGTAGAGAATGCCATGTCCGACCACGATATTTTGAGTGACGCCGAGCGCGAAGCGCTCAGTGCCGTCATGCTGGAACCCGACCTGCCACCGCAGCGGGTGCTGATCGTTGATGACGACAAGGACGCCCGAGAGCTGCTGTCAGAGATTCTGGCGCTGGACGGCATTCGCTGCATGACCGCAGCCAGTGGCGAAACCGCACTCAAGATGCTGGAAGAGAAGCCTTCGATCGGTCTTGTGATTACCGATCTGCGGATGGGCAACGTCGATGGCCTGGACTTGATCCGCCAGGTGCGCGAATCGGTGCGGGCGGCGATGCCGGTCATCATCGTCTCCGGCGATGCCGACGTGAAAGACGCCATCGCCGCGATGCATTTGAGCGTGGTGGACTTTCTGCTCAAACCCATCGACACCCGCAAATTGCTGGGGTTGGTCAAGCATGAGTTGGGGATGGATTTGTAGCACTGACGGCTTTTGTGGGGATGGGATTGCTGTGGCGAGGGGATTGCTGTGGCGAGGGGATTTATCCCCGTTGGGTTGCGAAGCGACCCCCGACATTCCTTCAGACAGACTGTGCACGCAGGTATTGCGACGGCTGCGCCGCCGAACGGGGATGAATCCCCTCGCCACAGACCAAAAAAAAGCCCTGATCTTTCGATCAGGGCTTTTTCATGTCTGGCATCAGCGCTCAGTTACAGGCCATTGGCAGCCTTGAACTGGCGACGACGACGGTGCAGGACCGGCTCGGTGTAGCCGTTCGGCTGCTTGGTGCCTTCGATCACCAGTTCGACCGCTGCCTGGAAGGCGATGTTGCTGTCGAAGTTTGGTGCCAGCGGGCGGTACAGCGGGTCGTTTGCGTTCTGACGGTCAACCACCGGCGCCATGCGCTTGAGGCTTTCCATCACTTGCTCTTGGGTGACGATGCCGTGGCGCAGCCAGTTGGCGATGTGCTGGCTGGAAATACGCAGCGTGGCACGGTCTTCCATCAAGCCGACGTCGTTGATGTCCGGCACTTTCGAGCAGCCAACACCCTGATCGATCCAGCGCACGACATAACCAAGGATGCCTTGGCTGTTGTTGTCCAGTTCGTTCTTGATCTGTTCGGCGGTCCACTGTGGGTTGACCGCCAGCGGGATGGTCAGGATGTCATCCACCGACGCGTGGGCACGCTTGGCCAGTTCGGCCTGACGCGCGTACACGTCGACCTTGTGGTAGTGCAACGCGTGCAGCGCGGCGGCGGTTGGCGAAGGGACCCAGGCGGTGTTGGCGCCGGCCAGCGGGTGAGCGATTTTCTGTTCCAGCATCGCCGCCATCAGGTCGGGCATGGCCCACATGCCTTTACCGATCTGCGCGCGACCTTGCAGGCCGGTGCTCAAGCCGATATCGACGTTGGAATTCTCGTAGGCGCCGATCCATTTTTCCGCCTTCATGTCCGCCTTGCGCACCATCGGGCCGGCTTCCATGGAGGTGTGGATTTCGTCACCTGTGCGGTCGAGGAAACCGGTGTTGATGAACACCACACGCTCGCTCGCCGCCTTGATGCAGGCCTTGAGGTTGACCGTGGTACGGCGCTCCTCGTCCATGATCCCGACTTTGAGGGTGTTGCGCGCCAGGCCCAGCACGTCTTCGATACGGCCGAACAGCTCGTTGGTGAACGCGGCTTCTTCAGGGCCGTGCATTTTCGGTTTAACGATGTAGACCGAGCCGGTACGGGTGTTTTTGCGCGAGGTGTTGCCGTTCAGGTTGTGCATCGCGGCCAGAACAGTCACCAGGCCGTCGAGGATGCCTTCCGGCACTTCGTTGCCGTCTTTGTCGAGGATCGCGTCGATGGTCATCAGGTGACCAACGTTGCGCACGAACAACAGCGAACGACCGTGCAGCTTCAATTCACTGCCGTCGACCGCGGTGTAGCTGCGGTCGGCGTTCATGGTACGGGTGAAGGTCTTGCCGCCCTTGGCGACTTCTTCCGACAGGTCGCCCTTCATCAGGCCGAGCCAGTTGCGGTAGATCACCACTTTGTCATCGGCATCGACGGCGGCGACGGAGTCTTCGCAGTCCATGATGGTGGTCAGCGCAGCTTCCATCAGGATGTCTTTGACGCCGGCCGCGTCGGTCTGGCCGACCGGGGTGGTGGCGTCGATCTGGATTTCGAAGTGCAGGCCGTTGTTTTTCAGCAGGATCGCGGTCGGTGCTTGAGCCTCGCCCTGGAAGCCGATCAACTGGGCGTCGTTGCGCAGGCCTGTGTTGCTGCCACCCTTAAGGGCGACCACCAGTTTGCCGGCGACGATGGAATAGCGGGTGGAGTCAACGTGGGAGCCGGCCGCTAATGGCGCGGCTTCGTCGAGGAAGGCACGGGCGAAGGCAATGACCTTGTCGCCGCGAACCTTGTTGTAGCCTTTGCCTTTTTCCGCACCGTCAGCTTCGCTGATGGCGTCGGTGCCGTAGAGCGCGTCGTACAGCGAACCCCAACGGGCGTTCGAGGCATTGAGCGCGAAGCGGGCGTTCATCACCGGGACCACCAGTTGTGGACCGGCCATGCGGGCGATTTCTTCATCGACGTTTTGCGTCGTCGCCTGGAAATCCGCCGCTTCTGGCAGCAGATAACCGATGTCTTGCAGGAAGGCTTTGTAGGCCACGGCGTCGTGAGGCTGACCGGCACGGGACTGGTGCCAGCCGTCGATACGAGCCTGGAAATCATCGCGTTTGGCGAGTAGGGCTTTGTTCTTCGGCGCCAGGTCATGGATGACCTTGTCGGCACCGGCCCAGAACTGCTCGGCGGTGAGGCCGGTTCCGGGAATGGCTTCGTTGTTCACGAAGTCGAACAGGACTTTGGCGACCTGCAGGCCACCGACTTGAACGTGTTCAGTCATTGCTTGCCTCACTCTGCTCAGCTATTTCGCTTTTCAGCTCTTCAAATTAACAATGAAGCCTTTGGCATTTAAACCACAAACCCTGCGACCAGTGCATGCCATTTCTGACGGCTGGGTTGGGACCAATCAACGGCGTTGAGGCCTTGCTGACGGGGCTTTCAGGGATGCGACTGCGCCTGTGGCAGACATCGATCCAACGTTATGTAGTGCGCGCTGCGGCATACTACATGATGAATTGCGCTTGTGAAAATTAGACTAATTACGTCGTTCTGCGACCCCGTGACGCATTGCGGTCACGCCGGGGATGAGGATGTTCTCAAAAAACCATTAGATTGTTCCAGTTAAATATAAGAAGTTGTACACGATTTGTGGTTTGCACGGATCGGCGGTGTCCCTTTCGCGAGCAGGCTCGCTCCCACAAAGGCCCTGTGGGAGCGAGCCTGATCGCGAAAGCGCCAGTCCAGACAACACAGAATCCGCCCTTGCCTATACTTTGTTTTCCATAACAAAAATCACGACCAGAGGGCTGCGCCATGGACCACCTCGTACTCACTGTTTTCGCTCCGGACAAGCCTGGGCAGGTCGAGCGCATTGCCCAATGCATTGCCGAGCACGGCGGCAACTGGCTGGAAAGCCGTATGTCGCGCATGGCCGGGCAATTCGCCGGGATTCTTCGGGTGGGGGTACCGGCCGAAGCCTACGATGCGCTGGTGGATGCTCTGAAAGGCTTGTCCAGCCAAGGCATTCGGGTGTTGATCGCCGAAAGCAGCATCGAGCAATCCTGTACCTGGAAACCGATTTCCATGGAACTGGTGGGCAATGACCGGCCGGGGATCGTGCGCGACATCACCCGCTTGCTCAGCGAGCAGGGCGTCAACCTCGAACGGTTGGTGACAGAAGTGCGCCCTGCGCCCATGAGCAGCGAGCCGCTGTTTCACGCCGAAGCGATTCTGGCAGTGCCGTTGACGTTGTCCCTGGAGGTGTTGCAATCACGCCTGGAAACCCTGGCGGACGACCTGATGGTGGAGTTGGTACTGCGCAGTGAACCCTGATCGGGTTATCCAAGTTAAACGTGCACGTGCCTGTGGATAACCTGTAGAGACCGCCCGCCAGGTCACGTCAACCGTGGCTTGGCAAGCATTGATCAAAAAAACGCCAACATTCAGTGACTTGCGCACAAACGCCGGGGATCACGCTGTGGATAACCTTGGGAAGGAACGATGCAGGCCACGCGAACCGTGGCCTGTGGAGGTTTGTACGTTTTTTGATCAGCTGCGGCGGCGCAGACTTATCCACGCATCGACGCTGTAAACAGCCAATCCCGCCCAGATAAAGACGAACGCCAGCAGCGTGCTGGACGACAAGTGCTCGCCAAACAGCAGCACGGCTTGCAACAACACCAGTGTCGGCGCCAGGTACTGGAGAAATCCGAGGGTGGTGTAGGGTAAATGCCGTGCAGCGGCGTTGAAACTGACCAGTGGCACCAACGTTACCGGCCCGGCAGCGATCAGCCACCAAGCCTCAGAGGTGGTCCAGAACTCGGCTTGGGCGCTGTGGGCGGTCGGATTGAGCAGCAACCAGGCCAGGGCGATCGGTACCAGCATCCAGGTTTCCACCACCAGCCCCGGCAGCGCCTTGACCGGTGCTTGCTTGCGAATCAGTCCGTAGAAACCGAAGGTCAGTGCCAGCACCAGCGACACCCAGGGCAGGCTGCCGACTTGCCACACCTGTTGCGCCACGCCGACGGTCGCCAGGCCCACGGCGATCCACTGCATGCGTCGCAGCCGTTCACCCAGGATCAACATGCCCAGCAGTACGTTCACCAGCGGGTTGATGTAGTAACCCAGACTGGCTTCGAGCATGCGCCCGTTGTTCACTGACCAGACGTAGGTCAGCCAATTGGCGGCGATCAACGTGCCGCTCAAGGCGAGGATGGCCAGCCGCCGCGGATTCTCCCGCAATTCGCGCCACCAACCCGGGTGCTTCCAGACCATCAGCAACAAGGCGCCGAACAGCGCCGACCAGAGCACGCGGTGGATGATGATCTCCACGGCGGGCACGCTGGCGATGGCTTTGAAATAGAGCGGGAACAGTCCCCAGATGATGTAGGCGGTCAGGCCCAGAATGTACCCGCGACGCGGGTTGGCGGCTTGCATGCAGAATCCTTGCTTAGGCAGCTAACAAAGAAGGGATTGTAGGGAGATTTCTCAGCGCATGTCCCGCGCAAATAAGTTGGCTAATTGTGAGAACAATTCATGTGGGAGCGAGCCTGCTCGCGAAAAGCGGTATGTCAGTCACTGATGTGTTGAATGTGCCGCCATCTTCGCGAGCAGGCTCGCTCCCACAGGGTTACAGGTGAATCAGAAGAGTTTGAGTGGCTCTTCGTTAAGAGCAGCCAATTGCTCACGCAACGCCAACACCTGATCGCCCCAATACCGTTCCGAGCCAAACCACGGAAAGCTGCGCGGAAAGGCCGGGTCGTCCCAGCGGCGGGCGAGCCAGGCGCTGTAGTGCATCAGGCGCAGGGCGCGCAAAGGTTCGATCAGCGCCAATTCCCGCGGGTCGAAGTCGTGGAACTCGTTGTAGCCGTCCATCAATTCCGACAGCTGGCCCAGGCAATCCTGGCGGTTGCCGGCCAGCATCATCCAGATGTCTTGCACGGCCGGGCCCATGCGGCAGTCATCGAGGTCGACGATGTGGAACACCTCGTCGCGGCACATCATGTTGCCGGGGTGGCAGTCGCCGTGCATGCGGATGTTCTGGTGTGGCGTGTCGTTGTAAACCTCTTCCACACGCTTGAGCAGGTCGCGGGCCACCGACTCGTAGGCCGGCAGCAGGCTGCGGGGAATGAAGTCACCTTCGAGCAAGGTCTTCAGTGAATCGTGGCCGAAGTTTTTGACTGCCAATGCTTCGCGGTGCTCGAAGGGTTTGGTCGAGCCGACCGCATGCAGGCGACCGAGCAATTGACCCAGGCGATACAACTGATCGAGATTGCCCGGCTCCGGCGCGCGGCCACCGCGACGGGGAAACAGGGTGAATCGAAAACCGTTGTGCTCGTGCAGGGTTTCACCGTTATGGATCAACGGAGCGACCACCGGCACCTCGACGTCGGCGAGTTCGAAGGTGAACTGGTGCTCTTCCAGAATCGCTTCGTCGGTCCAGCGGTGTGGACGGTAAAACTTGGCGATCAGCGGCTCGGCGTCTTCGATGCCGACCTGATAGACGCGGTTTTCGTAGCTGTTGAGCGCCAGGATACGTGCATCACTCAAGAAGCCGATGCTTTCGACGGCATCGAGCACGAGGTCTGGGGTGAGGGTTTCAAACGGGTGGGCCATGCTGACTCCTGCGCGCAGCAGGCGGCTGCGTCCGGCCAGGCATGGTAGCGCAGACGGGGCTGCTTTAGGGGGATGGGGTTGAGATGCATGGTGTTTGTGCTGGCGCCTTCGCGAGCAGGCTCGCTCCCACAAAGGATCTTCTGTGTGTCATGGGTTGAGTGCACACCGAAGCCTCCCTGTGGGAGCGAGCCTGCTCGCGAAAGCGTCCTGTCAGGCGCCGATGATCCCGCCGTCTTCCCGGGTAATCGCCATCACCGAAGACCGCGGCTTGCCATTGGGCAGATGCTCGGGGAAGGTCGAACCGCCGTTTTCACCCGGGTGCTGGATCCCGACAAACAGGGTTTTCTGGTCCGGCGAGAAACTGATCCCGGTCACCTCGCAGCCCACCGGCCCGACCATGAAGCGGCGAATCTCGCCGGTCGCCGGATCTGCGCAGAGCATCTGGTTATTGCCCATTCCGGCAAAGTCACCGGCGTTGCTCACATCACCGTCAGTCAGGATCCACAAGCGCCCGGCCTTGTCGAAACCCAGGCCGTCCGGGCTGTTGAACATGTTCTGCGGCGTGATGTTCGACGAGCCGCCCTTCGGTGTACCGGCATGCACTTGCGGGTTGCCGGCCACAACAAACAGATCCCAAGTGAAGGTCTTCGAGCCGTGATCGTCGCGCTCGGTGCGCCAGCGCAGGATCTGGCCGTAGACGTTCTTCTCGCGCGGGTTCGGTCCGCCCACCGGTTGCCCGTCTTCACCGCGTTTGGCGTTGTTGGTCAGCGTGCAGTAAACCTGGCCATCCTTGGGGCTGACCACGATCCATTCCGGGCGATCCATGCGCGTGGCTTTCACTACGCTGGCGGCGAGACGGGCGTGGATCAGCACTTCGGCCTGATCGGCAAAGCCGCTGCTGGCGTCGATACCGTTTTTGCCGTGGGTCAGTTCGATCCACTCACCCTGGCCTTTCGGGTGATCGGCGTTGCCGTCCCCCGCATCGAAACGCGCCACGTACAGGGTGCCGTGATCGAGAATGTCGCGGTTGGCCTTAGGGTTCTTGTGATTGATCTTGTCACGGCTGACGAACTTGTAGATGAACTCACCGCGCTCATCGTCGCCCATGTACACCACGGCATGACCGTCGCCGGTTTCGGCCAGGGCGGCGTTTTCGTGCTTGAAGCGCCCCAGGGCCGTGCGTTTGACCGGGATCGATTTCGGATCGAACGGATCGATCTCTACCACCCAGCCGTGGCGGTTGAGCTCGTTGGGGTTCTTGGCCAGGTCGAAGCGCTCGTCGTGCTGGTGCCAGTTGATTTCTTTACTGGTCGCCACTGCGCCGTAGCGTTTTTGCGCCGGGTCGAATGTCTGCTCGGCGTTGCTGCTGCCGAAACAGTCGGTGAAGTTCTCTTCACAGGTCAGATAGGTGCCCCACGGCGTCTTGCCATTGGCGCAATTCTGGAAGGTGCCGAGAACGTTCTTGCCGTGGGGGTCGGCACTGGTTTTCAGCAGGGCATGGCCAGCGGCCGGACCGCTCATGCTGATCGGGGCATTGCCGTGAATGCGGCGGTTGTAGCGCGAGCCCTGGACGAATTGCCATCGGCCGTTCTTGCGCTGCACTTCAATCACCGACACACCTTCGCAGGCCAGCGCCTTGCGCACTTCTTCCGCCGATTGCGGCATGCCGCCATGGGCGTAGAGGTAGCGGTAGTTGGTGTATTCGTTGTTGATCGCCATCAGCGCCCGGTCTTTTTCGCCCGGGAATTCGAACAGGCTCATGCCGTCGTTGTTGTCGCCGAACTGGACTTCCTGATGCTCGGCGCTGCCGTTGCCACTGGGGTCGAAGGCCGGGCCGTTCTTGTGCAGCGGCTGACCCCAACTGATCAGCACCGAGGATTTGTAGCCGGGCGGAAGGCTGATGCTGTCGGCGGTGGCGGCGGGAATGCTGTCGAAACCCAGCAATGGGCCGGTGCCAGCCGTGGCGGCCAGTACGCTGCGGCTCAGCAAGTTGCCGCCCATGAACAGCGCGGCGCCGCACAGGGCTCCGGCACCGATGAATCCACGGCGGCTGAGGCCGACCATCTGTTCGAGGTCGGTGGGTTGGTTTTCTTCTAATAGGCTCACATCAGGCATCCTGCGGTTTTTGCAGTCACCTTAATGATGGGCGATGAAGTTTTTGTTGCAGTGTGTTTACAGTGGCGTGCCGAGCAAGACGTTAGAGGGTGAAAACTGCACGCTCACCGGTTTACCGACGCCCAGTCCCCGGGCACGCAGGTGCTGCGGTTCGGCCAGGGCACAGAGTGTCTGGCCGTTGGGCAGGCCGATGCGCACTTCGCTGGGGCCGTCTTCGGCATCGAGAATTTCTTCGACTGTGCCTTTCAGGCAATTGTATCCGGGTGTTGCACTGTCTTCGGCACCCAGTACTTCAAGCCAGCCGGCCTTGATCAGGGCCACCACTTCGGTGCCGGGTTGCAGCTCCAGGCGCAGGGTGCTGTCGTGGGTGATTTGCGCGTCGATGCTCAACCCTTCGGCCAGCTCAAGACGAATCCTGTCGTTATGGCCCTGGGTGTCGATGGCAGCAATCTTGCCGTGCAGCTGATTGCGCGCGCTGGTGCGCAGCATCAGGCGGCTGAGCAGGTCGAGGTCGCTGGCCTCTTCGGCGGCTTCCAGCACCTGAGCCTGCAACGCCTGCAGTTTTTGATACAGGCGCAATACCCGTTCGCCTTCGCTGGACAGTTTGGCACCGCCACCGCCCTTGCCGCCGACACTGCGCTCCACCAGCGGTTTCTGCGCGAGGTTGTTGAGCTCATCGATGGCGTCCCAGGCCGCCTTGTAGCTTAGCCCCGCGCTTTTCGCCGCGCGGGTGATCGAGCCCTGTTCGGCAATGTGCTGCAGCAGGGCGATACGCTGCGGGCGGCGGACGATGTGCTGGGACAACAGGGTAGGCAAGGACATGGCGGGGCGCTTTGGGTTGTGGCGGTGGTGAGGACGTTGGCGGCTGCTGGGCCGGGAGTCAAGTCACGCGAGCCCCCTATGTAGGAGCGAGCATGCTCGCGAAGGTCGTCAACGATGACACTGGAAGCCTGATACGCCCGTGGCGCTCTCAGGTTTTTCGCGAGCATGCTCGCTCCTACAGGTATGGTGTTTTCAGGTCAGGTTGCGTCACCGGGTTTTGGGGTACGGGCCAGGCAATAGACGTCGACTCGCGCGGCACCAGCCTCCATCAGCAGATGGGCCAGTGCTTGCGCGGTGGCGCCGGTGGTCAGCACATCGTCCACCAATGCCAGATGACGTCCTTTGACCGAAGCATCGGGTGCCAGTGCGAACGCGCTGCGCAGGTTTTTCCGCCGTTCACTGGCATTCAGCGCTTGTTGCGCGCCAGTGTCCTGGATCCTCAGGAGTAACCGTTCGTCGCAAGGCAAATCGAGGCGCGCGCTGAGCCAGCGTGTCAGCATCGCAGCCTGATTGAACCCCCGTTGCCGAAGTCGTCGGGTGGCCAGGGGCACCGGCAGCAGTAATTCGGGCCGTGGCAGATCATCTTCGAAGCGATGTTGCAGCGCCTGGGCGAGAAGTTCGGCGAGCAGGTGGCCAAACGGCCACTTCGCGCTGTGTTTGAAGCGGGTAATCAGGCTGTCGATGGGGAAGCTGTAAGTCCATGGCGCAATGACCCGTTCGAAGGCCGGCGGTCGCATCAGGCATTGCCCGCAGGTCAGGCCCGCTGCGGGCAACGGCAGGGCGCACGTCTGGCAATGATCACCGAGCCACGGCAGCTCGGTTTCGCAAGCCATGCAGAGGGGCGTGGCGCCATCGGCGACTTCATCGCAGAGCAAACAGGATTGTTTGTTTTTTGACCAGATGTAAACCAGGGTTTTGTCTCGTGGTTGACAGTGCATCGCTCTTCCTTAAATATGCCGAACATCCGTGTCGCGTCTGTGGTTATTCCATGCCTCAGTCGCTTGCCCAGCATAAAACCGTGCCCTGCATAAAAGAAAGGTAATGCCCATGAGCGCCAGCACCTCTGCAACCCTGCGTCATGACTGGTCTTTGGCCGAAGTCAAAGCACTCTTCGTTCAGCCATTCAATGACCTGCTGTTCCAGGCGCAGACCGTGCACCGCGCGCATTTCGACGCCAACCGCGTCCAGGTTTCCACGCTGCTTTCGATCAAGACCGGCGCCTGCCCGGAAGACTGCAAATATTGTCCGCAGTCCGGTCACTACAACACCGGCCTGGAAAAAGAAAAGCTGATGGAAGTACAGAAGGTCCTCGAAGAGGCCGCTCGCGCCAAGGCCATCGGTTCGACCCGTTTCTGCATGGGCGCGGCGTGGAAGCACCCGTCAGCCAAAGACATGCCGTACGTGCTGAAGATGGTCGAAGGCGTGAAAGCCCTGGGCCTGGAAACCTGCATGACCCTCGGTCGCCTGGATCAGGAGCAGACCGAAGCGCTGGCCAAGGCTGGCCTGGATTACTACAACCACAACCTCGACACTTCGCCGGAGTTCTACGGCAGCATCATCACCACCCGTACTTACAGCGAGCGCCTGCAAACCCTGGCCTACGTGCGTGATTCGGGGATGAAGATTTGCTCCGGCGGCATCCTCGGTATGGGCGAGTCCCTCGATGACCGCGCCAATCTGCTGATCCAGCTGGCCAACCTGCCGGAGCATCCGGAGTCGGTGCCGATCAACATGCTGGTGAAAGTGGCCGGCACGCCGCTGGAAAACGCCGAAGACGTCGATCCGTTCGACTTCATCCGCATGCTCGCCGTTGCCCGGATCCTGATGCCCAAGTCCCATGTACGTCTGTCCGCCGGCCGCGAAGCCATGAACGAGCAGATGCAGGCCCTGGCGTTCTTCGCCGGCGCCAACTCGATTTTCTACGGCGAAAAGCTGCTGACCACCGCCAACCCGCAGGCCGACAAGGACATGCAACTGTTCTCGCGTCTGGGCATCCAGCCGGAAGCTCGCGAAGAGCATGCTGATGAGGTGCATCAGGCCGCTATCGAGCAAGCGCTGGTTGAGCAGAAGAGCAGCGAGCAGTTTTATAACGCCGCCGTTTGATCGCTCCCCGATTGCTCTGATTGCAATACAAAACCTTGTGGGAGCGAGCCTGCTCGTGAAAGCGGTCTGACAGTCGACATATAGGTTGAATGTGAAGCCCCCTTCGCGAGCAGGCTCGCTCCCACAGTGGACTTGTGTCACTGGATAGACGAGGCCTGCATGTCTTTCGATCTCGCCGCACGCCTGGCTGCCCGTCGTGCCGAAAACCTCTATCGCCAACGCCCACTGCTCGAAAGCCCGCAAGGCCCGGAAGTGGTGGTCGATGGTCAGCCGTTGCTGGCGTTCTGCAACAACGACTACCTCGGCCTGGCCAATCACCCGAAAGTGATCGAAGCCTGGCGTGCCGGTGCTTCGAAATGGGGTGTCGGTGGCGGTGCCTCGCATCTGGTGATCGGCCACAGTGGTCCGCATCACGCTCTGGAAGAAGCCCTGGCCGACTTGACCGGCCGCCCGCGCGCCTTGCTGTTCACTACCGGTTACATGGCCAACCTCGGCGCGGTCACGGCGCTGGTGGGACAGGGCGATACGGTGCTTGAAGACCGGCTCAATCACGCATCGTTGCTGGATGCGGGGCTGTTGTCCGGCGCACGCTTCAACCGCTACTTGCACAACGACGCGACCAGCCTGGCCACACGTCTTGAGAAGGCCATCGGCAATACCCTGGTGGTCACCGACGGCGTGTTCAGCATGGACGGCGATATTGCCGATCTGCCTGCACTGGCCCGGGAAGCCAAGGCCAAAGGGGCCTGGCTGATGGTCGACGATGCCCACGGCTTTGGTCCGCTGGGCGCCAACGGAGGCGGCATCGTCGAGCATTTCGGCATGAGCATGGAAGACGTGCCGGTATTGGTCGGCACCCTTGGCAAGGCGTTCGGCACGGCGGGCGCTTTTGTCGCTGGCAGCGAAGAGCTGATCGAGAGCCTGATCCAGTTCGCCCGTCCATACATCTACACCACCAGCCAGCCTCCGGCGCTGGCCTGCGCCACGCTGAAAAGCCTGGAGCTGCTGCGCAGCGAGCATTGGCGTCGTGAACATCTGCAGACGCTGATCCGCCAGTTCCGCCAGGGGGCCGAACAGATCGGTCTGGAACTGATGGACAGCTTCACGCCGATCCAGCCGATCATGATTGGCGACGCCGGGCGTGCGGTACGTTTGTCGCAGATGCTGCGCGAGCGCGGCTTGATGGTGACGGCGATCCGTCCGCCAACCGTGCCCGCCGGCAGTGCCCGTCTGCGCGTGACTCTGACCGCCGCCCACAGCGAGGCGCAGGTACAGCTATTGTTAGAGGGATTGGCCGATTGTTACGGACAACTGGGACCGGAGCCAAGTCATGCGTGACCGATTGATCCTGCTGCCTGGCTGGGGTCTCGGCATTTCGCCGCTGGAACCGCTGGCGGCGGCCTTGCAGGGCCTGGACGAACACCTGCGCGTGGAAATCGAGCCCTTGCCGGAGCTGGAGTCGAGCGATCCTGAAGAATGGCTCGTTGAACTCGACTCGAGGATACCCCAGGACGTCTGGCTCGGCGGTTGGTCTTTGGGTGGGATGTTGGCGTCCGAGTTGGCGGCGCGTCGGGGTGATCGTTGCTGCGGTTTGTTGACGTTGGCGAGCAACCCTTCTTTTGTCAGCCATGAGCAATGGCCGAGCGCGATGCCGGGTGAAACCTTCGATGCCTTTCTGGCGGGCTGCGCGGCCGACCCGCGCATGACCTTGAAACGCTTTTCGTTGCTCTGCGCTCAAGGCGCGGCCGACCCGCGCGGTTTGTCGCGGTTGCTGCTCGGTGGTGCGCCGCATTCGGCGGCACCCGTATTGATGGGCGGCCTGGAATTGCTCGCGCAACTGGATGCGCGGCAGGCCCTGCAAGCGTTTCGCGGTCCGCAACTGCATCTGTTCGCAGGCCTCGACGGCTTGGTTCCTGCTGAAGCGGCGGGAGACTTGTTTACGTTGCTGCCTGATGTAGAGATCGGTCTGATTGAACAGGCCAGCCACGCGTTCCTTCTGGAGGACCCCCACGGTGTGGCGGGGGCGATCCACGCCTTTTTGCATGAGTCCGGCGATGAATGATTTATCTCTTGTGCTTCCCATTACAAAGCAGCCAGACGGGTTGCCCGACAAACGCCAGGTAGCGGCCTCCTTTTCCCGTGCGGCTGCGAGCTACGACAGCGTGGCCGAATTGCAGCGTGATGTGGGCAGTCAGTTGTTGAGTCGTTTGCCGCAGGATTTCGTGCCGCAACGCTGGCTCGACCTGGGCTGCGGAACCGGGCATTTCAGTCGTGCGCTGGATGAGCGATTCCCGGCCAGTCACGGGCTGGCGCTGGACATTGCCGAAGGCATGCTCAATCACGCCCGGCCATTGGGCGGTGCCGCGCACTTCGTTGCCGGCGATGCCGAGCGTTTGCCGTTGCGAGATTCGACCTGCGACCTGATCTTTTCAAGCCTGGCGGTGCAGTGGTGTGCCGACTTCGCTTCGGTGCTCAGCGAAGCCCATCGTGTGCTGAAGCCTGGCGGAAAGTTCGCGTTTGCTAGCCTGTGTGTAGGGACGTTGTTTGAATTGCGTGACAGTTGGCGGCAAGTGGATGGCATGGTGCACGTCAACCGCTTTCGTGAGTTCGCGGTTTATCAACAATTATGCGCGGCCAGCGGTTTGAAGGCGATCAGTCTGCAAGCCGTTCCCCACGTGCTGTATTACCCGGATGTGCGCAGCCTGACCCATGAACTCAAGGCACTGGGCGCACACAACCTCAATCCCGGGCGCCCCGGCGGATTGACCGGTCGGGCGCGTATTCTGGGGCTGATTGAAGCGTATGAGCAGTTTCGTCAGGCCCAAGGCCTGCCGGCGACTTATCAAGTGGTGTATGCCGTTATGGAGAAACCCTTATGAGCGCAGCGTATTTCATCACCGGCACGGACACCGATGTCGGCAAAACCACGGTGGCCGCCGGGTTGCTGCACGCCGCACGGTCGGCAGGTCTGAGCACGGCGGCGGGTAAACCGGTGGCCTCCGGTTGTGACGTAACGCCCAAGGGCTTGCGCAACGCCGATGCGCTGGCGCTGCTGGCCGAATGCTCGCTACCGTTGACCTATGCACAGGTCAATCCGGTGGCGTTCGAGCCCGCCATTGCACCGCACCTGGCGGCACGTGAGGCGGGCGTGGCGCTGACGGTGCAATCGCTGTTGGCACCCATGCGGCAGATCCTCGACCTGCAGGCCGATTTCACCTTGATCGAAGGGGCTGGTGGCTGGCGCGTGCCCTTGGCGGATCAGGACAATCTGTCGGACCTGGCGATAGCGCTCGATCTGCCGGTCATTCTGGTGGTCGGCGTGCGTTTGGGCTGTATCAGCCATGCGCTGCTGACGGCCGAGGCGATTGCCCGGGACGGCTTGCAGTTGGCAGGGTGGGTGGCGAACATCATCGATCCGAAGACGTCGCGCCTGGAAGAAAACCTCGCAACACTCGCCGAACGCATTCCGGCGCCGTGCCTGGGGCGGGTGCCGAAACTCAAGGGGGTGACGGCCGAAGCGGTGGCGGACCATCTTCAGTTGGACCTGCTGGACTAGATTTTGGCTATGACAAGGCACTGTGCCATTAGTGTTTTTGACGGGCGTTTTTTCTGCGTGTCTGTTCCAATGGCCGCTGTTGATCCTTTACATGGACGAGTTCCCCCATGGAAATCTCAGGAAGCACCGCTTTTTATGCCGGTCTGAGCACCATTCAGACAGGGCAGAACCGCGTTGATCAAGCCGCCGGGCAGATCGCCAACACTACGATCGAGCGCTCGGTCACCAGCCAGTCCTCCGAGATTCAAGCCGATCGCCTGCGTTCGGTCGATCGCAGCCAGCAATCGGATGTGACCAGCGACATGGTGGAAATGGCCCAGGGTAAATTCCAGGTGGAGCTGGGCGTCAAAGTCGCCAAGGCCTCCGATGAAGTGCTCGGCACGCTGATCGATACCTTCGCCTGATTCTTCGCTGAACCCGCATCGCCGACGCCGCGTTTATTCGCGGCGTTTTTCATCGTAAGTCCTTATTTGCAAACTACTCTTTCCTTAAATGGCGTGTTGCTTGAGCAACGACGTTGCGTCGCTGTGCGCTTTGCGTGGAAAGCAAGCGATGACAGGCGGCCACAGATCGACGCTTGACAAGCTTTTGGCGTAAACGTATGTTTCAAACAACTGTTTGACCGTCACAACAAATCAACGCGGTCGTTCATTCCCGGTTACATCAGCAGAGGTTTATCGCTATGCCTGACTACAAGGCCCCCTTGCGTGATATTCGCTTCGTTCGTGACGAATTGCTCGGCTACGAAGCGCACTATCAGAGCCTTCCGGCTTGCGCAGACGCAACTCCGGACATGGTTGACGCCATTCTCGAAGAAGGCGCCAAGTTTTGTGAGCAGGTACTGGCTCCGCTGAACCGCGTGGGCGACCTCGAAGGCTGCACCTGGAGCGAGTCCGGCGTTAAGACCCCGACTGGCTTCAAAGAGGCCTACAAGCAATTCGTCGAAGGTGGCTGGCCAAGCCTGGCCCACGACGTCGAGCACGGCGGTCAAGGCCTGCCGGAGTCCCTGGGTCTGGCCATCAGCGAAATGGTGGGCGAGTCCAATTGGTCGTGGGGCATGTACCCAGGCCTGTCGCACGGCGCGATGAACACCATCTCCGAGCACGGCACGCCTGAGCAACAAGAGGCTTACCTGACCAAGCTGGTGTCCGGCGAGTGGACCGGCACCATGTGCCTGACCGAACCTCACTGCGGTACCGACCTGGGCATGCTGCGCACCAAGGCCGAACCTCAGGCCGACGGCTCCTACAAAGTGTCCGGCACCAAGATCTTCATCTCGGCCGGTGAACACGACATGGCCGATAACATCGTCCACATCGTGCTGGCTCGCCTGCCGGATGCACCGGCTGGCACCAAAGGCATTTCCCTGTTCATCGTGCCGAAGTTCCTGCCAAACGCAGACGGTTCGGTCGGTGCACGTAACGCGGTGGCCTGTGGTTCCCTGGAACACAAGATGGGCATCCACGGCAACGCCACCTGCGTGATGAACTTCGACGGCGCGACCGGTTTCCTGATCGGCCCGGCGAACAAAGGCCTGAACTGCATGTTCACCTTCATGAACACCGCACGCCTGGGCACGGCGCTGCAAGGCCTGGCCCACGCTGAAATCGGCTTCCAGGGCGGCCTGAAATACGCTCGTGATCGCCTGCAAATGCGTTCGTTGACTGGGCCGAAAGCGCCGGACAAAGCGGCTGACCCGATCATCGTTCACCCAGACGTTCGCCGCATGCTGTTGACCATGAAGGCATTCGCCGAAGGCAACCGCGCGATGGTGTACTTCACCGCCAAACAGGTCGACATCGTCAAGTACGGCGTGGACGAAGAAGAGAAGAAAAAAGCCGACGCACTGCTGGCGTTCATGACGCCAATCGCCAAGGCCTTCATGACCGAAGTCGGTTTCGAATCGGCTAACCACGGCGTGCAGATCTACGGCGGCCACGGCTTCATTGCCGAGTGGGGCATGGAGCAGAACGTTCGCGACAGCCGCATTTCCATGCTGTACGAAGGCACCACCGGCATTCAGGCACTGGATCTGCTGGGCCGTAAAGTGCTGATGACCCAAGGCGAAGCCCTCAAAGGTTTCACCAAGATCGTGCACAAGTTCTGCCAGACCAACGAAGGCAACGAAGCGGTCAAAGAGTTTGTCGCACCGCTGGCTGCACTGAACAAGGAATGGGGCGAGCTGACCATGAAGGTGGGCATGGCTGCCATGAAGGATCGCGAAGAAGTTGGCGCCGCTTCCGTGGACTACCTGATGTACTCCGGTTATGCCTGCCTGGCCTACTTCTGGGCTGATATGGCGCGCCTGGCTGCCGAGAAACTGGCTGCCGGCACCTCCGACGAGGCCTTCTACACCGCCAAGCTGCAGACCGCGCGCTTCTACTTCCAGCGCATCCTGCCGCGTACCCGCACTCACGTTGCAACCATGCTGTCGGGCGCCAACAACCTGATGGACATGAAAGAAGAGGACTTCGCGCTGGGCTATTAAGGCTTAACGCAGTTCTTCAAAAAAACCGCCGCTCCTTCGGGAGCGGCGTTTTTTTTTGCCTGTTTTCTGCCGCGGAGCTTCTGTGGGAGCGAGCCCGCTCGCGATGAACTTGAGAACCACGCGTTTAACAAGGAAGCTCGCGTTATCGTTAACACCCTTCGCGAGCAGGCTCGCTCCCACAAGGTTGAATAAATATAGCGCGCAGGGTTAGTTGCTGAAGTGCGATTAAATACTTCAGTGCTAGTTGATGGTCGTGAAGTTTTATCGGAACTAGTCAAGTACTCCGGCGAGTCTGTTTTCTTGACTTAGCAATTATTTTGCCAACACGGGAGCGTGAGTCTGTGCCGGGTGAAGGTCCCTTTGTTTTCCGAGCTTGTGGGGGTTCTTCCCCAATGTTGGGGCTGTCTAATCCCCGAAGTTGCGGCAATGAATGAGAACTAAAGTCAGCAAATAAAAATTTGTAAAAATATGCTGCCGAAATATTTTGTAACGACTACAGTGCAATCAAGCGTCGCCGCAGAGCGACGAGCCAATACTTATTAGCCATCGATTAGCGAGCACTTCGCCAGTCCAGTCGTGCCCTGTTTCCGATAACTTTGGTTAAATGTTGTCGTGCGTGCGGGCAGCAAGAAGTCTGGCCATGAGTCCATCTCGCAACGGGTTAACCGGAGCCTGGCAACTCCGTTCTGAAACGGGAGTTTCATCATGGTCAAACATTTGCGTGTCGTCCCTCTGGCTTGCGCCCTCATGAGTTACCTGTCACTGAACTTCGCTTTCGCCGCCGACCCCGCGGAGGTTGATCCCCCCGTACCCGAGGTGCCCAGCCTGCAGTCGTTGCGCGGTATGGCGCCACCAGACCCATCGGGTACCGAAGGCGGCCGCAAGGTCGATCTGATGACCGATTACGTGCTCAATCGCTCGGCGGCGATCCTGCTGGGCAAAGCGCTGTTCTGGGATATGGAAGTCGGCAGTGACGGCTCCACCGCTTGTGCGTCCTGCCACTATCACGCCGGGGTCGATCACCGCACCACCAACCAGATCAACCCAGGCCAGGCCAACACCAACGCGAACGTTGCCTCTATTTTCAATAAACCCTTCACAGCCTCCGACATTCCAGGTGACGTGCCGTCCTACAGCACAAAGTCCGGGGGCAAAGGCGGCCCGAACTATCTGCTGAAAAAAGCCGACTTCCCGACCCACGTGCTGTCCAACCCGCTGGATCGCAATTCGCCGATTGTCTATTCGACCGATGACGTGATCGGCTCTCAAGGCGTGTTCGACGCCAACTTCGTCAAGCCCAACCAGGCGCGCTTCGACAAGTGCACCCAGCAACCGGACGGGATCTTCCAGGTCGGCGGTATCAATGTGCGGCGCAGCACCGGGCGCAATGCGCCGTCGGTGATCAACGCTGCCTTCAACGTGCGCAACTTCTGGGATGGTCGGGCCAACAACGTGTTCAACGGCTTCTCGCCCTTCGGTAATCGCGACCCGGATGCCGGGATCTATGTGACCAAGGACAACAGCGGCGTGGCGACCAAAGTGCGCCTGGCGCTGAACGACGCATCAGCAGCGTCGCAGGCGGTCGGACCTCCCGGCAGCGCCGTGGAAATGTCCTGCGGCGGGCGCACCTTTGCCGACATCGGCCGGCGCATGCTCGACACGCTGATGCTCAAGCAGCAGCGGATCTCGTCCACCGACTCGGTGCTGGGCCCGGTCTCCGGTGCGCGTCGTCCCACCTATCGCGAACTGGTCAAGAATGCCTTCCAGCCACGGCTGTGGAACGCCACGCAGCAGGTACTGGTGGGCGGCGCGCCCTACACGCAGATGGAGGCTAATTTCCCGCTGTTCTTCGGCCTGGCGATCCAGATGTATGAAGCCACGCTGGTGTCCGATCAGGCGCCGCTGGATGCCTATTTGAATGGCGACAAGTCGGCCATGAACGCTCAGCAGGTGCAGGGGATGAATCTGTTCCTGGGCAAGGGCAAATGTGTCAATTGCCACGGCGGTGCGGAGCTGACCAACGCTGCCAGTCGCTTGCAGTTCCACCCTCGCGAGCGCATTGAGCGCATGGTCATGGCGGATGGCCTGACCACGCTGTATGACAACGGTTTCTACAATACCGGCGTGCGCCCGACCTCGGAAGACCTCGCGGTCGGTGGTTCGGATGCCTGGGGTAACCCGCTGTCCTTCACCCGTGAGTACAACACCCAACTGCAAGGCGGGAACATTCCTGATTCGCTGGATATCGATGTCTGCACCTTCGAAGCACCGTTAAGCGCAGCGATCCCCTGCGATGCGACGCTCAAGCCCAACGTCAACTTCCGGGACTCGGTCGATGGTGCGTTCAAGACACCGACACTGCGCAACATCGCCCTGACCGGCCCGTACTTCCACAACGGCAGCCGCGCCACGCTGCAACAAGTCATGGAGTTCTACAACCGCGGCGGCGACCGGCGTGGCGAAGATGCCAGCAACACCAGTGGCTTCGAGCACCCGGCGGTCAATCAGCACAACGGCTCCAATCTTGATCCGGACATGACTGCGCTGAACCTGACCCAGGATGAAATGGATGCCCTGGTCAAATTCATGGAGGTCGGCCTGACCGATCCGCGAGTCGCGTGGGAACGGGCACCGTTCGATCATCCGTCGCTGGTGCTCGCCCAAGGTGCAAAGGGCGATGAAAATTCCGTCGGGCAAAAGCCCGCCAGTCCGAAGATCACGACCCGGCAGGCGCAGGACGCCGAGTTTCAGCTCAAGCCCATCGGTGCCGAAGGTCGCCCTGCGCTGGAGGGGCCGCTGCAACCGTTCAATAACGATCTGCCACAGTAACTCCCCTTGCGTTACTGGCGGTCGATGGCCGTCAGTAACGCTTTTTTTTCACAAATGCCTCACTAATTCACTCAGCAATTTCAGGTTGCTGCCGTTACAGTGGTTGGCACATTGCCATCTATTGATCTGACGGGCCGGAGCTTTACCCTTGCCGCGTTCTTCCGCTGTACGTTTCAGTCATTTCCTACCGTCTTTGCTGTTGTTGCTGGCAGGGCTTGCCGCCGCGTATGTCAAGGATCTGAACGTTTTCTTCACCTCGCTGTTCAACGTACTGCCGACCCTGGTCCTGCTGCTCGGCGGTGCCTACTGCGCGGTTTACCGGCGTCAGCGTGAACTGTTCCTGATGGTCACGGTGTACACCGCTTACTTTCTGCTCGACACCCAGACCGACTATTACCGCGACAACGGCAAGGTGCGGGAAGACGCCGCGGTGGTCTTCCATTTGTGTTGCCTGCTGCTGCCATTGTTGTTTGGCGTGTTCGCCGCATGGCAGGAGCGAACCCATCTGTTCCAGGACATGGTGGCGCGTTTCGCCGTATTGCTGGCGGTGGGCAGCGTGGCATTGGGACTGGAGCAAAGTTACCCACAGGCGTTGCTGATGTGGCTATCGGAGATCCGCTGGCCAGCCCTGCACGGTGCCTGGATGAGCCTGATCCAGTTGTCGTACCCGGTATTCATCGCCTCATTCCTGCTGCTGTCCTGGCAGTATTGGCGCAACCCGAGGCCGCTGCATGCCGCGCAACTGGTGGGCTTGCTCGGGCTGTTCTGGATGTTGCCGAAAACCTTCATCCTGCCGTTCACCCTGAATATCATGTGCAGCCAAGTGATGTTGATGATCGCCGCCGCCGTCGCCCATGAGGCCTACCAAATGGCCTTCCGCGACGAGCTGACCGGGCTGCCGGGCCGTCGTGCGCTGAACGAGCGCATGCAGCGTCTGGGGCGCAACTATGTGTTGGCCATGAGCGACGTCGACCACTTCAAGAAATTCAACGACACCCATGGTCACGATGTCGGTGACCAGGTGTTGCGACTGGTGGCCAGCAAACTGGCGAAAATCAGTGGCGGCGGTAAGGCGTATCGCTATGGCGGTGAGGAGTTCGCCCTGGTGTTTGCAGGTAAAACCGTCGAAGAGTGCCTGCCACATCTGGAAGTCATCCGCGAATCCATCGCCAGCTACAACATTCATCTGCGCAATCAGGACAGCCGTCCGCAAGACGATAGTCAGGGGCGTCAGCGTCGCTCCGGTTCCAGCGCGTCGAGCGTGTCGGTGACCGTCAGCATCGGTGTCGCCGAACGGGTGGAGCAACGCACACCTGAAGAGGTGCTCAAGTCCGCTGACCAAGCGCTTTACAGCGCCAAGGGCGCAGGGCGTAACTGTGTCATGGCGTTCGGGCAAAACCGTCGCGGCGCCGTGCGCATGGACGGTGCTACGGCTGAGTGATGATGGCGCATTCAGCGTCTGGACAGTGATTGTGGGGCGTGGTCGGCGGCAGTAGGTTGAAGAAATCTGCTGACGGAGAAATGACCATGCCCGAGTACAAAGCTCCCCTGCGCGACATGCGCTTTCTGATCGACCACGTCTTCGACTTTCATGGAAACTACGCGGCGCTGGGGGCCTCTGATGCCAGCCCGGACATGATCAATGCGATCCTCGAAGAGGGCGCGAAATTCTGTGAGAACGTATTGGCGCCCCTCAACCGCAGTGGCGACGAAGAGGGCTGCCATTTCGACCATGGCGTGGTGACGACGCCAGTCGGTTTCAAGCAGGCCTTCGCCCAGTATGTGGAAGGTGGCTGGCATGGCCTGGCGGCGGATCCGGCGTACGGTGGCCAGGGCCTGCCCAGCTCCCTGGGGCTGGTTATCAGCGAGATGGTGGCTTCCAGCAACACGTCGTGGGGCATGTACCCCGGCCTGACCCATGGTGCGATGTCGGCTATCCACGCCCATGGCACCGAAGAGCAGAAAGAGACCTACCTGAGCAAACTCACCGCCGGCCAGTGGACCGGCACCATGTGCCTGACCGAAGCCCACTGCGGCACCGATTTGGGCCTCATCAAAACCCGCGCCATCCCCCAGGCGGATGGCAGCCATGCGATCTCCGGCAGCAAGATTTTCATTTCTGCCGGCGAGCACGACATGAGCGAAAACATCATTCACCTGGTGCTGGCGAAACTGCCGGATGCGCCGGCCGGGACCAAAGGCATTTCGCTGTTTATCGTGCCCAAGTTCCTGCCCGATGCGACGGGCGCAGCAGGGGAGCGCAAT
Organism: Pseudomonas baetica; assembly: GCF_051216495.1. GTDB lineage: Bacteria > Pseudomonadota > Gammaproteobacteria > Pseudomonadales > Pseudomonadaceae > Aquipseudomonas > Aquipseudomonas baetica_B. The sequence goes on from NZ_JBPKAM010000066.1 coordinate 25,346, forward strand.
GGCGTGTCCTGCGGTTCCATCGAACACAAGATGGGCATCAAGGCTTCGGCCACCTGCGTGATGAACTTCGACGCAGCGAAGGGCTTTTTGATCGGTGAAGCGAACAAGGGCCTGAACTGCATGTTCACCATGATGAACCACGCGCGGCTGGGCACCGGCATGCAAGGGTTGTGTCTGGGCGAGGCGAGTTTCCAGGGAGCGATCAAGTACGCCAATGAGCGTCTGCAGATGCGTGCGCTGACGGGGCCGAAAGCCCCGGAAAAAGCCGCCGACCCGATCATCGTTCATCCTGACGTACGCCGGATGTTGCTGACGATGAAGGCCTTCAACGAAGGTAACCGGGCACTGACCTACTTTACCGCGCAGTTGCTCGATGCCGCGCATCTGGGAACGGATGAAGCGGCGCGTCAGGAGGCAGAAGACCTGCTGGCGTTCCTGACGCCGATCTGCAAAGCCTTCATGACCGAAACCGGCCTGGAAGTGACCAACCACGGCATGCAAGTGTTCGGCGGCCATGGCTTCATTCGTGAGTGGGGCATGGAGCAATTGGTTCGCGATTGCCGTATTGCGCCGATTTATGAAGGCACCAACGGTATTCAGGCGCTGGATCTGCTTGGGCGTAAAGTCCTTGGCAGCCAGGGCAAACTGCTGCGGGGCTTCACCAAAATCGTTCACAAGTTTTGTGCGGCGAACGCGGAGCATCCGCAATTGGCCGGCTATGTGGCTCAGCTCAACGGGTTGAATCAGCAATGGGGTGAGTTGACTACCCGGATCGGCATGGCCGCGATGAAAAATCCGGATGAAGTTGGAGCCGCTTCGGTGGATTACCTGATGTACAGCGGCTACATCGTCCTCGGCTACTTGTGGCTGCGTATGGCGTTGGTGGCGCAGGCGCAGCTTGAAGCGGGTGAAGGTGATGCCGATTTCTGCCGGGGCAAACTGGCGACCAACGAGTTTTACTTCAAGCGGTTGTTACCGCGTACTGCCGCGCATCGAGCGGCGATCGAGGCGGGGAGTGATTGCCTGATGCAATTGCCTGCGGAGTTGTTTGCGCTTTAACACCCCTCCCTTTGTAGGAGCGAGCTTGCTCGCGATGGTCGTGACCGATTACGCGTAGAACCAGATGCCATGCGGTGCCTTCAGGTTTTTTCGCGAGCAAGCTCGCTCCTACATATGCGATGACTAAAAATAACAAAACAGTCACGTGTCGACCCTATGTGTCGCAAAAGTTGTTGGGTTACACTCGGAATCATTGAAAGCACCCTTCCTGTGAATCACCTGTATTAGATCTTGCGAGGTTTGCCATGGCTGACTACAAAGCGCCCCTGCGCGATATGCGCTTCGTCCTCAACGAAGTTTTCGAGGTCGCCAAACTCTGGGCCGAGTTGCCGGCGTTGGCCGAAACCGTCGATGCTGAAACCGTTGAAGCCATTCTCGAAGAGGCCGGCAAGGTCACCAGCAAAAGCATCGCGCCCCTGAGCCGCGCAGCGGACGAAGAAGGTTGTCACTGGGTGGACGGCGCCGTCACCACGCCGGCCGGTTTCCCACAGGCTTATCAGACCTACGCCGAAGGCGGCTGGGTCGGTGTGGGCGGTGATCCGGCTTACGGCGGCATGGGCATGCCCAAGGCGGTTTCGGCCCAGGTCGAAGAAATGGTCAACTCTGCGAGCCTGTCGTTCGGCCTGTACCCGATGCTGACCGCCGGCGCCTGCCTGTCGATCAACGCCCACGCCAGTGAAGAGCTGAAAGCCACCTACCTGCCGAACATGTACGCGGGTATCTGGGCCGGTTCCATGTGCCTGACCGAACCGCACGCCGGCACTGACCTTGGGATCATCCGCACCAAGGCCGAACCTCAGGCCGACGGTTCCTACAAGGTCAGCGGCACCAAGATCTTCATCACGGGTGGCGAGCACGACCTGACCGAAAACATCATTCACCTGGTGCTGGCCAAACTGCCGGACGCTCCGGCGGGTCCGAAAGGTATCTCGCTGTTCCTGGTGCCGAAGTTCCTGGTCAATGCCGACGGCAGCCTGGGCGCGCGTAATCCGGCCAACTGCGGTTCGATCGAGCACAAGATGGGTATCCAGGCCTCGGCGACTTGCGTGATGAACTTCGACGAAGCCGTGGGTTATCTGGTGGGAGAGCCGAACAAGGGCCTGGCAGCGATGTTCACCATGATGAACTATGAGCGTCTGGGCGTCGGCATCCAGGGCCTGGCGAGCGGCGAGCGCTCCTACCAGAACGCCATCGAATACGCCCGTGACCGTCTGCAAAGCCGTTCGCCAACCGGCGCGCAGAACAAGGACAAGGTGGCCGACCCGATCATCGTTCACCCGGACGTGCGTCGCATGTTGCTGACCATGAAAGCGTCCAATGAAGGCGGCCGTGCCTTCTCCACTTACGTGGCCATGCAACTGGACACCGCCAAGTTCAGCGAAGACGCCGCCACCCGCAAACGTGCGGAAGATCTGGTCGCGCTGCTGACCCCGGTGGCCAAGGCGTTCCTGACTGACCTGGGCCTGGAAACCACGGTTCACGGTCAGCAGGTGTTCGGTGGTCACGGTTACATCCGCGAATGGGGCCAGGAACAACTGGTGCGCGACGTGCGCATCACCCAGATCTACGAAGGCACCAACGGTATTCAAGCGCTGGACTTGGTGGGGCGCAAGATCGTCGGCAGCGGCGGGGCGTTCTACAAGCTGTTTGCCGACGAAATTCGTCACTTCACGGCGACCGCCAGTGCCGATCTGGCGGAGTTCACCAAGCCGTTGAACGATGCCGTGACAACCCTCGACGAGCTGACGGCGTGGTTACTGGACCGGGCGAAAGCCAACCCGAACGAAATTGGCGCGGCGTCGGTGGAGTATCTGCAAGTATTCGGCTATGTCGCCTATGCTTACATGTGGGCGCTGATGGCCAAGGCCGCGGTGGGCAAAGAAGCGCAGGACGATTTCTACGCGAGCAAACTGGGCACGGCGCGCTTCTACTTCGCTCGCCTGCTGCCGCGTATTCACTCGTTGAGCGCTTCGGTGAAAGCCGGTAGCGAGTCGCTGTTTTTGCTGGACGCCGCACAGTTCTGACAATGTAACGTCATGTAAGCATTCTCTTACATGACGTGCTGCTTTTCTCCCATAGAAGCAGATTGGATCCACGGCTAATCTACTTCCCATGGACGTCGCGCAGGAAGCGCAAAGCAACAACACGGACACGTAGGATTCTGCCAGGATGGCGGAGTGAAATGGATGTCAGGGAAACAGTCTGCAAAGCCCCGCTTCGGCGGGGTTTTCTTATGCCTGCGAAAAAGTACTCAAAGCTCAGGCGAGCTGTCCAAGCGTTCATCCGGCCGATTCATTACCTCTTCCAGCAATGTACGCAACAACGCCAGCGAGGCTTGTTGTCGCTGCACATCCCGACAAACCAACCCGACTTTCAGTGGCACCCGAGGTTCGCTCAGGGGTTTCCACAACAAATCTTCATTGTCGTAAGCCTTTTGTGAGCGCCCCGGCAGCACGGTTGCCAGGCGCGTGTGCGGCAGGCTGTCGAGAATCCCCACCATGTTGTTCAGTTCGGCTTGAACCTGCGGCCGTCGTCCCAGGTTTGCCAGTTGCGCCTGCCAGATTTGCCGTACTTGAAACTCTTCGCCCAATAAAAGCATGGGCAACTCGGCGGCCTGGCTCATGGACACTTTCTTGAATTCGCGCAGCGGGTGATCTGCCGGGACGACAAGGGTCAGTTCATCTTCGTACAGCATCACGCCATGCAGTCCCGGTTGTCGGGGCGGCAAGTAGCTGATGCCAATATCCAGCGAGCCGTTGAGCAGTCGTCGCTCGATCTCCAGGCCCGTCAGTTCATAGATCTGTACCACCAAATGCGGTTGCGCCTTGCGTACCCGTTCAAGCATCTGTGGCACCAGGCTGGTATGCACGGTCTGCAAGACACCGATGGCCAGCGTGCGCAGCGCCTGCCCCTTGAAATTACCCAGTGCTTCCCGCGCCCGTTGCAGGCCGTCGAGCAAAGGCAAGGCATGGTTGTACAGCGTGTGGGCCGCCAACGTGGGCAGCAGGCGTTTGCTGCTGCGTTCGAACAGGCTGACATCGAGCATTTGCTCAAGATGACGGATCTGTTGGGACAGCGCGGGTTGGGAGATGGACAGTCGCTCGGCGGCTCGACCGACATGGCCTTCTTCATACACCGCGACGAAATAACGCAGTTGTTTGAAATCCATAAGTAATACTTATCGAAAATGCTCGGAAATCGAAATGGCTCAACGCCGTGTCTGTGCCTAGTCTAACCGCATTCACAAGGCTTACAGGGCCGCAGAGCGCGATGAATACCGTTTGTTTCCATGGTGTTTACATAGGTAAGGCAAAAAACCTCAATCGAGGGTTGAAGGCATGAATCTGTTCAACCTGCGTCGTCATTCACCGAGTCTTGATGATCTGGTGGCGGATGCCTCTTTTCCCTCCAGGGACGACCACCTTTCCAGCGAGTGTCTGATGCCCAGTGTCGAGCGGCCGCAACAGGTTTTTGTGCGCGGCCAGGGTTCATGGTTATGGGATGGTGATGACCGTGCCTACCTGGATTTTTCACAGGGCGGCGGGGCCAACAGCCTCGGCCACAGCCCCAAGGCGTTGGTCAATGCGATAACGGCGCAGGCTCAGTCGCTGATCAATCCTGGCTTCAACCTGCACAACCGCGGCATGCTTGGCCTCGCCGAGCGCTTGTGCGTGAGCACCGGTAGCGAGCAGGCCTACTTGCTCAACACCGGTAGTGAAGCCTGTGAAACAGCGATCAAGCTGGCACGCAAATGGGGTCAACAGCATCGTGGTGGCGCTTCGCGGATCATCGTTGCGAGCAACGGTTGTCATGGCCGTAGTCTGGCGACGATTTCGGCGTCGGACAGTTCGACGCTGATCAACCGATTCGAGCCGCAGCTGCCAGGCTTCAGCCATGTGCCGTTCAATGATCTTCCGGCGCTTCACGCGGCGGTGGATGAGCGGACCGTGGCGATCATGCTCGAACCGATCCAGAGCGAGGCCGGGGTCATTCCGGCTTCGGCTCTTTACCTCAAAGGTGTCGAGCGCCTGTGTCGAGAGCTCGGCATCCTGCTAATCCTCGATGAAGTGCAAACCGGCATCGGCCGCTGTGGCACCTTGCTCGCCGAACAGTCCTACGGCGTTCGTGCCGATATCGTTGTGCTCGGCAAAGGGCTGGGCGGTGGCGTGCCACTGGCGGCGTTGCTGGCACGGGGCAAGGCCTGCTGTTTCGACACCGGCGAAATGAGCGGCACCCACCATGGCAATGCACTGATGACCGCAGCGGGTTTGGCTTTACTCGACAGCGTGCAGGAAAAGGGATTTCTGGAGCATGTCGGGGAAACCGCCCAGCACCTGTGTGAAGGTCTGCAGCGCTTATCCCATCGGTATGGTCATGGCGAGTTGCGCGGCCAAGGGCTGCTGTGGGGGCTGACCCTGTCCGACGATTGCGCCGATGCCGTGGTCAAGGCGGCGCTGTACGAAGGCTTGCTGCTCAATGCCCCGCAACCCGACTGCCTGCGCTTTACCCCGGCACTGACCGTCAGCAAGGCCAACATCGACGAAATGCTGCTGCGCCTGGCCCGCGCTTTCTCCAGAGTTCGCACCGCGCAACTGCAGTGCCGCAAAGGGATCGCCGTCTGACCGGACGCGCCCTGCACAAAATTCCCGAACCGTCTCGCGGTATAACGCGCGCCCTACGCCTGATTTTTTTGGCGTGGGGCGTTTTTTTGTGGCCGGAGTTTGCTAGCAGCGATTTCAGCTTGAGTGGTTGCCGGATCAATGTCTTTTTAGAGGCGCGTCGGCAAGGAATGCCGCTGCCATCGCAACAACATAGCTGTGGCGATGCCTTTGAATTCTATACCACCAGGTGGTATGTTTTTAGGAAGGGATGCCAATGTCACCAAGGCTGTTCAAGACAAAACGCTTTGCCATGCAGGCTGCGAAGGCATGGATCGGTGATGACGAGCTTCGAGGGGCATTCGCCGAAATGCTTAAAGGGCAGGCGGTTAATCTCGGTGGCGGGGTCTGGAAAAAGCGTTTGAATGCCAATCGCCATCGCTCGATTCTTTTGGCTAAGAGTGATCGTTACTGGGTTTATCAGTTTCTCTTTGCCAAGCAGGATCAGAGAAATATCACTCCGAAGCATTTGGCCGACTTACGCCTCTTAGCCAAGACCTACGGAGGGCTGACCGAAATCGAAATCCAGCGTTTGCTGGATATCAAGGAGTTTTTGGAGATACCCCATGAGTAAAAAATACAAAAGTGAAATAGCGGAGTCGATCCACGAGTCGGCTAGTGCCTTGTATGCCATTGGTGCAATCAGCAAGGCGACCATGCGTGAATTCGACGAGTCGTGCCTAGCCACGGTACCGGCCGCAATCCCGGCAGATCAGATCAAGGCACTGCGTGAGCGTAATAATGTCAGCCAGCCGGTCTTCGCCCGCTACTTGAACACCAGTCCTTCCACCGTCAAACAGTGGGAGGCTGGAGATAAGCACCCCAGCGGCATGGCACTGAAGCTGTTGAGCATTGTTCAAAAACATGGCCTGGAAATCCTGGCCTGACTGATTTCGCTGAACCCTGGCCCGCCGCACAGGTCGATTGCCTGTAGGGCTCGCGTGAGCCGACTTCAATCAGGAGCTGACCCCATGGATTTTATTCGCATCATCATTGCCATTCTGTTGCCGCCACTGGGTGTGTTTCTGCAAGTGGGCTTCGGCGGGGCATTCTGGCTGAATATTCTGTTGACGTTGTGCGGTTACATTCCGGGGATCGTGCATGCGGTGTACATCATCGCCAAGCGTTGAGTTCGTCAGCTTTAGATAGATTGCTTTCGCGAGCAAGCCCGCTCCCACATTTGATCGCATTCCTCTGGGAGAACTCGATCAAATGTGGGAGCGGGCTTGCTCGCGAATGAGGCAACACAAAATTTGCGCTGAAAGAAGACTTCAGTCCGTCTGATCCATCACCCGCCGATAAAACAACCACTCCTGCTCCAGCGCATGGGCTTGATTGCCGGCCTTGCGAAAGCCATGGCGTTCGTCCGCGTAGTAGTGGGCCTCGACCAGAATGCCTTTGTTTTGGAGTGCCTCGACCATGTCGCGGGTTTGCTGCGGCACGACCACGGCGTCCAGTTCCCCTTGAAAGAAAATCACCGGCACGCGGATGTTGTCCCCATGCAGCAGCGGCGTTCGTGCTGCGTAACGCGCGGCGTCCTGCTCGGGATCACCGATCAGCCAGTCAAGGTAGTCGCCCTCGAACTTGTGGGTGGCCCGGCCCAATGCGACGGGGTCGCTGACCCCGTACAGGCTGGCGCCGGCCCGGAACACATTGTGGAAGGCCAGCGCGCAGAGCGTGGTGTAACCTCCGGCACTGCCGCCGCGAATGAACGCCTTGCCGCCGTCGATCAATCCGCGTTCGGCAAGATGGCTGACCACCGCGCAAGCGTCTTCCACATCGACATCACCCCAGCTCAAATGCAGGGCCTGGCGATAAGTCCGGCCGTAGCCGCTGCTGCCGCGGTAGTTGAGATCGGCCACGGCAAATCCGCGTTGTGTCCAGTACTGGATACGTGGGTCGAGCATGGGGTAGCACGCTGAGGTCGGGCCGCCGTGGATAAACACCACCAATGGCGGTTTTGCATCAGCAGTCATCGCCGGGTAGAAGAAACCATGGGACTCGCCCGAGCCGCTTGGATAGCGCAGGGTTTGCGGACGACTGATTTGTTCGGCGGGCAAGGGGGCAACGCCACCGGCCAAGACCTTGACCTGTCGGGTCTGGCGATCGATGGCGATCACCGCCGGGGAATTGACCGGTGAAGCGGCAATGCAGTAAATGAACTGCTCATCCAGAGCCAGGCTGCGGAAGCGGCTGTAGTCTCCGGTGAACGCTTCGCAGGTTTTTCCGCAAATACCCAATCGGCCAAAACCGCCTTCGGTCCAGCTCGCCAGATAGCGGTCTTCGCTCAGAGGTAACCAGGTGCATCCACCGAGTTGCCAAGGGGCAGGGCCATGATCGGCCGCCGCGCTCGGCAATGGCGCCAGACTATTGGCCGATTCCACCCAGGGTTGCCAGTAACCCCCACGATCCGTCAGGCAAAACAACCGACCGCGGCCATCAAACCGTGGTTGTTGCAGAGACTCTTGAGCCTCATCACCAGCCACGCAACGGGCCAGAGCAAAGCCACCGTCGGTCATGCGTTCGGCAACCATCAATCGAGTTGCGGTCCATGGCTGATGCGGGCGGCTCCACTCGATCCAGGCCAGGCGTTGCGCATCAAGGCTGAGCGTCGGCGCGGCGTAGAAGTCGGCGCCCTCTGCCAGCAAATGCCTTTTGCCATCCACCAGATCGATTGCCACCAGGCGATGCCGATCGCGGTTTTCTTCAACGGCCAGTACCTGACCGTTGGCGAATTGCACGTCGCCGTAGCGGCAAATACCGGATGTGAGCACCACAGGTTCGCCCCGCAGCGATTGGCGATACAGCTGCTGATCCGCCTCGTTGACGAAAACAACCCCGTCGTCTGTCAGACAGAACGCACCACCGCCATATTCGTACACCCGGCTGCGCACGCTGAAACCCGGCGGCGTCAGGCAGTTTGCGATGCCTTCGCGCCAATGCCAGATACGGCAGGCAGCATCTTCCGGGCGATATTCGTTCCAGAACAGGCCTTGCGAGCCAACCTGCAATTCGGCGAAATCAATGCCGGCGGCAACGGCTTTGGCGGCGCTGAAGGGTTCAGCTTTTGGCGATGAGGCGTGAGTTTCGTTCATTGCGAAAGGCCAGTTGTTCAATGGTCTGGGTCGCGTGCTCGGCCTCTTCGCGGGCCTGGAGGATCACGCCGTGATGCGGCGATTTGCTGCATACCGGATCGGCGTTGCTCGCATCACCCGTGAGCATGAACGCCTGGCAGCGGCAGCCGCCGAAGTCTTTTTCTTTCTCGTCGCAGGAACGGCAGGGTTCGGGCATCCAGTCGTAACCGCGAAAACGGTTGAAGCCGAACGAGTCGTACCAGATGTGCTGCATGCTGTGGTCGCGCACGTTGGGAAACTGCACCGGCATCTGTCGGGCGCCATGACAGGGCAGCGCGGTTCCGTCCGGCGTGACGGTCAGAAAAATACTGCCCCAGCCATTCATGCAGGCCTTGGGGCGTTCTTCATAATAGTCCGGTGTGACGAAAATCAGCTTGCACGGATGCCCTTGGGCTTCGAGCCTGGCGCGGTATTCATGGGTGATGCGTTCGGCGCGTACCAGTTGTTCCTTGGTCGGTAACAGCCCGACCCGATTGAGTTGCGCCCAGCCGTAGAACTGGCAAGTGGCGAGTTCGACGAAGTCCGCTTCAAGAGCAATGCACAGCTCGATGATCTGGTCGATCTTGTCGATGTTGTGCCGATGGGTGACGAAATTCAGCACCATCGGGTAGCCGTGGGCCTTCACTGCGCGGGCCATCTCCAGCTTTTGCGCGAAAGCCTTTTTCGACCCGGCGAGCAGGTTGTTTACCTGCTCATCGCTGGCCTGGAAACTGATCTGGATGTGATCGAGGCCAGCCTTTCTGAAATCGCTGATTTTCTGTTCGGTCAGGCCAATGCCGGAGGTGATCAGGTTGGTGTAGAAACCGAGCTGGCGCGCCTCGGCAATCAGCTCGGCGAGGTCCTGGCGCACCAGTGGTTCACCACCGGAAAAACCCAGTTGTGCCGCGCCCATTTCCCGGGCTTCGCGAAACACCTTGATCCACTGCTCGGTGCTCAGCTCCTTGCCTTGCTCGGCGAAATCCAGCGGATTGGAGCAGTACGGGCATTGCAGCGGGCAGCGATACGTCAGCTCGGCCAGCAGCCACAGCGGCAGGCCGGTTTCAGGTTTGGGCGGTAACTTGTCTGACGCGTTATCAGGCAAGTTCGATCCAGTGCTGAGCACGGGCGACCTCCATGAATTGCTCGATGTCTTCACCGAGCTCGGGTACGCCGGGGAACTGCTTGTCGAGCTCGGCGATGATCGCCGCGACATCACGCTGTCCATCGATCAGACCACCGATCAGCGCGGCGCTTTCGTTGAGCTTGATCATGCCTTCCGGGTACAGCAGGACGTGGCCTTTCTGTGCCGGTTCGTACTGGAAACGGTAGCCGGGACGCCAGGCCGGCGTCTTGCTGCGATCGAAACTCATAACGTAATTCCTTTATGCCAAACCCGTTGGTCGGTCACGCTGTGATACGGCGGGCGATTGAGTTCGTAGGCCATGCTCATGGCATCGAGCATGCTCCAAAGAATGTCCAGTTTGAACTGGAGAATTTCCAGCATGCGCTCTTGGCCGGCCCGTGTCGTGTAGTGCTGCAGGGTGATTGCCAGGCCATGCTCGACATCACGCCGCGCCTGGCCGAGGCGCGTGCGGAAATACTCGTAACCGGCCGGGTCGATCCACGGGTAATGCTGCGGCCAACTGTCCAGGCGCGACTGGTGGATCTGCGGTGCGAACAGTTCGGTCAACGAGCTGCTGGCGGCTTCCTGCCAACTGGCGCGGCGGGCGAAGTTGACGTAGGCGTCCACGGCGAAGCGCACGCCGGG
>NZ_JBPKAM010000067.1:0-35710 GCF_051216495.1 Pseudomonas baetica
CGCGAAGACGGTGGCAAGTCCGGCATTGCAGTGACTGGCACACCGCTTTCGCGAGCAGGCTCGCTCCCACAGGTGATTGGTGTTGATCCTTAATCCCTACGCAGCCTGCTGAAACTGCTGCCGATACTGGTTCGGCGACAACTCAGTGTGTTGACGGAACAGCCGGGCAAAGAAGCTTGCATCGTCATATCCGACCTCATAGCTGATGGTCTTGATGCTCTTACGGCTGCCTGACAGTAAGCCCTTGGCAGTTTCGATGCGCAGGCGTTGCAGGTAATGCAGTGGCTTGTCGCCGGTGGCGGTCTGGAAGCGACGCATGAAGTTACGGATGCTCATGCCGTGTTCGCGGGCGACATCCTCGAAACGGAATTTGTCGGCGAAGTGCTCTTCGAGCCAATGCTGGATTTGCAGGATGATTCCGTCCTGGTGCAGCTTTTGCCCGCCGAAGCCAATGCGTCCTGGCGAGTAGCTGCGCTGTACTTCATAAAGAATATCCCGAGCCACTGCCTGGGACACATTGGCGCCACAGAAGCGCTCGATGAGGTAGATATACAGGTCGCACGCCGAGGTGGTGCCTCCCGCACAGTACAGGTTGTCAGCGTCCGTCAGGTGCTTGTCCTGATTGAGGTGGACCCGTGGGAAGCGTTCGGCAAAGGCATTGAAGAAGCGCCAGTAGGTGGTCGCTTCCTTGCCGTCGAGCAGCCCGGCCTCGGCCAGCCAGAACACGCCAGTGGCCTCGCCACAGAGTACCGCGCCACGCGCATGTTGCTGGCGTAACCAGGGCAGGACTTGTGGGTAGCGTTGGCAGAGGGTTTCGAAGTCATCCCAAAACGCGGGAATGACGATGATGTCAGTATTTTCCAGCCCGCCATCCACCGGCATGATCACATCGCTGAAGCTGTTGACCGGTTTGCCGTCAGGGCTGACCAGTCTGGTTTCGAAGGCCGGAACCAGGCCGCGACCCAGTTGTTTGCCGTAGCGCAGGCTGGCGAGGTGGAAGAAATCCTTGGCTTGCATGAGGGTGGAAGCGAAAACCCGGTCGATAGCCAGGATGCTGACGCGCCGTAAAGGCGTGGAGGCTTGGTTAGACATAATTCAACTTTATTCTTATAGGGGAAAGTGGTCACCAGACGGCTGGATCGTCTTATTTTTTGTCTGATGTGTCCAGTGTCCTGTATCGGACCCGGGGCTTAGTCTCTGAAGGTCAACCTCTTCTAAAAACTAATGACAGGTGCCGCATGATCCCTAGAACCTTGTTCAGTTCCGAGCACGAACTCTTCCGTGACAGCGTTCGAACCTTTCTCGAAAAAGAGGCAGTGCCGTTCCATGGACAATGGGAAAAGCAAGGTTTTATCGACCGTAAACTCTGGAACAAGGCAGGGGAAGCGGGGATGTTGTGCTCGCATCTGCCGGAAGCGTACGGCGGGCTGGGGGCGGACTTTCTCTACAGCGCGGTGGTGATCGAAGAAGTGGGGCGCCTGGGGCTGACCGGCATCGGTTTCTCCCTGCATTCGGACATCGTTGCACCCTACATCCTGCATTACGGTAGCGAAACGCTGAAACACAAATACCTGCCGAAGCTGGTCTCCGGGGAGATGGTCAGTGCCATTGCCATGACGGAACCAGGGGCCGGCTCCGATTTGCAAGGTGTGAAGACTACCGCTGTGCTGGATGGCGACGAGTATGTGATCAACGGCTCGAAAACCTTCATTACCAACGGTTTTCTCGCTGATCTGGTGATTGTCGTCGCCAAGACCGATCCAAAGGCTGGCGCGAAAGGCACCAGCCTGTTTCTGGTAGAGGCCGATACGCCGGGCTTCGACAAGGGCAAGCGCCTGGAGAAGGTCGGCATGAAGGCCCAGGACACATCAGAGCTGTTCTTCCAGGACGTTCGGGTGCCCAAGGAAAACCTGTTGGGTCAGGCCGGGATGGGGTTTGCCTACCTCATGCAGGAGTTGCCTCAGGAGCGCCTTACTGTCGCCATTGGTGGCTTGGCTTCAGCCGAAGCAGCGTTGCAGTGGACGCTGGATTACACCCGCGAGCGCAAGGCATTCGGCAAATCGATTGCCGACTTCCAGAACACCCGTTTCAAATTGGCGGAAATGGCGACTGAAATTCAGATCGGCCGGGTCTTTGTCGACCGCTGCCTGGAGCTGCACCTGCAAGGCAAACTCGACGTGCCGACGGCGGCGATGGCCAAATACTGGGGAACCGACCTGCAATGCAAGGTCCTCGACGAGTGCGTGCAGTTGCATGGCGGCTACGGGTTCATGTGGGAATATCCGGTCGCCCGGGCGTGGGCCGATGCGCGGGTACAGCGGATTTATGCCGGGACCAATGAAATCATGAAAGAGATCATTGCGCGGTCGCTTTAACCGGGGAGACTGGTCTGAAGCCTTCGCGAGCAGGCACGCTTCCACAGGTACAGTGCAATCCTTGTGGGAGCGAGCCTGCTCGCGAATGGGTCTATGAATCAATCAAGGGGCCGGGTTCGGGTGATCCTTGTGAATTGCCTCGATCCCTTCCAGCACTTCATCCGACAGTTTCAGATCAAAACTGGCAATGTTGCTGTCCAGTTGTTCAAGCGTTGTCGCCCCAATGATATTGCTGGTCACGAACGGCTGTTGCGTCACGAATGCCAGTGCCATTTGCGCCGGATCCAGGCCGTGCTTGCGTGCCAGTGCAACATAGCGGCTGCACGCCGCTTCCGACTGTGGGTTGAAGTAGCGGCTGAAGCGGCTATAGAGGCTCAGGCGGCCTTTTGGCGGGCGTGCGCCACCTTCGTATTTACCTGACAGGAAACCGAACGCCAGCGGCGAATAAGCCAGCAGGCCGCACTGTTCGCGAATGGCGATTTCCGCCAGGCCGACTTCGAAACTGCGGTTGAGCAGGTTGTACGGGTTCTGGATCGATACCGCGCGTGGCCAGCCGCGGGCTTCGGCCAGGGCGAGAAAGCGCATGGTGCCCCACGGGGTTTCATTGGACAGGCCGATGTGGCGGATCTTGCCGGCCTTGACCTGTTCGTCGAGGGCTTCGAGGGTGTCCTCCAGCGGTGTCAGGTTGGCTTCGATCTTATGCTTGTAGCCCAGCTGGCCGAAGAAATTGGTGCTGCGCTCCGGCCAGTGCAATTGGTACAGGTCGATGTAATCGGTCTGCAAGCGCTGGAGGCTGCCATCCACGGCCTCGGTAATGTGCTGACGGTTGTGCCGCAGGTTTTTATCACGGATATAGTCGATGGTATTGCCGGGGCCGGCGATCTTGCTGGCCAGGATCCAGTCGGCACGATCGCCGCGGCTTTTGAAATAATTGCCGATGTAGCGTTCGGTCGTGGCATAGGTTTCGGCCTTGGGCGGCACCGGATACATTTCGGCGGTATCGATGAAGTTGATCCCGGCGCCCTTGGCACGCTCAATCTGGGCGAAGGCTTCGGCTTGGGTGTTTTGCTCGCCCCAGGTCATGGTGCCTAGGCAGAGTGCGCTCACGTTCAGATTGGTGCGGCCTAGCTGGCGATACTCCATCGGGGTGCTCCTTGGGCAAAACAATCATAAAAGCAGGTTGAAATATTTTCCGCAATCTGCATAATTGCGCACCTCTTTCTGCAGTGGAAGTGATGCGCCGCCGCCGAAGAATCTTGCCGTTGAACGGACGCGCCGACCCGAGCCCCCGAAAGCGTCTGTATCCGGCTGCCTTTGACTTGTCAAAGTACGCACTATTCAGTAAGATCCGCCGTCTTATTTACAGGCGGCCCCTGAGGCTATAAAGAATGAAAACTTTTACTGCTAAACCGGAAACAGTAAAGCGCGACTGGTTTGTCGTCGACGCTGCTGGTCAGACCCTGGGTCGTCTGGCCACCGAAATCGCGAGCCGTCTGCGTGGCAAGCACAAGCCTGAGTACACTCCTCACGTTGACACCGGCGACTACATCGTCGTTATCAATGCTGAGCAGATCCGTGTTACTGGCGCTAAAACCAGCGACAAAATGTACTACTCCCACTCCGGTTTCCCGGGCGGCATCAAGTCGATCAACTTTGAAAAGCTGATCGCCAAGGCCCCTGAGCGCGTGATCGAGACCGCGGTCAAAGGCATGCTGCCTAAGAACCCGCTGGGTCGCGACATGTACCGTAAGCTGAAAGTCTATGCGGGCGCTGCACACCCTCATACTGCTCAGCAGCCCCAAGAACTGAAGATTTAACGGAATAGTTCATTATGTCGGCGACTCAAAATTACGGCACTGGCCGTCGCAAGACCGCAACCGCACGCGTTTTCCTGCGTCCGGGTACTGGTAATATCTCCATCAACAACCGTTCGCTGGATAGCTTCTTCGGCCGCGAAACTGCCCGCATGGTAGTTCGTCAGCCGCTGGAACTGACCGAGACTGTCGAGAAGTTCGACATCTACGTCACCGTGATCGGCGGTGGTGTAAGTGGTCAAGCTGGCGCAATCCGCCACGGTATCACCCGCGCTCTGATGGACTACGACGAAACTCTGCGCAGCGCTCTGCGTAAAGCCGGCTTCGTAACCCGCGATGCACGTGAAGTTGAACGTAAGAAAGTTGGTCTGCGTAAAGCGCGTAAGCGTCCGCAGTACTCGAAGCGTTAATTCGCTTCCACGTTCAAAAAAGAACGCCCAGTATCCTCACGGAGCTGGGCGTTTTTTTGTGTGTGCGATTTATCAAAGAATTGCGCTGTGACAACTTGCCACATCCGTAGAGGCCCTATACTACAAGGCTTGGGAGGAGTGCCCCAGGGTAATTACCTTGTCAGAATTGGGGCTTTTCATTACCATTCGGCAAAATTTTTATAAGTACATAGTTTTACTTAGTAGATGCCTGATTTAACAGGCCACAAAGCTGATGGGAGAGGACTGAATGAGCAATGACGGCGTGAATGCAGGCCGGCGTCGCTTCTTGGTAGCAGCCACATCCGTGGTGGGTGCTGCAGGAGCGGTGGGGGCTGCGGTCCCGTTCGTGGGGTCATGGTTTCCCAGTGCCAAGGCGAAAGCCGCAGGTGCACCGGTGAAAGTGAATGTCAGCAAAGTCGAGCCAGGCCAGCAAATGATTGCTGAGTGGCGCGGCCAGCCGGTCTTCATTGTCCGCCGTACCGAGGAAATCCTGGGGAATCTGAAGAAGATCGAGGGCCAGCTGTCTGACCCGACCTCCAAGAACTCGACACAACCGACGTATGTCGATCCGGAAACCCGTTCGATCAAACCTGAGGTTCTGCTGCTGATCGGTATCTGCACGCACCTGGGTTGTTCGCCGACATTCCGTCCCGAAGTAGCTCCCGCTGACCTGGGCAAGGACTGGGTAGGTGGTTATTTCTGCCCTTGCCACGGTTCCCACTACGACCTGGCTGGCCGCGTCTACAAGTCGCAACCCGCGCCTTTGAACCTGCCAGTTCCCCCGCATTCCTATGAGACCGATGAGATCATTATCATTGGCGTCGATACGGAGAAAGCGTGATGAGCAAGTTCATGGATTGGGTTGATGCGCGCTTTCCCGCGACCAAGATGTGGGAAGACCATCTCAGCAAGTACTACGCCCCGAAGAACTTCAACTTCTTCTACTTCTTTGGTTCCCTGGCGCTGCTCGTTCTGGTTAACCAGATCGTCACGGGTGTCTGGCTGACCATGAGCTACACCCCGTCGGCGGAAGAGGCCTTTGCTTCCGTCGAATACATCATGCGCGACGTCGAGTACGGCTCGATCCTGCGTCTGCTGCACTCCACCGGTGCTTCGGCATTCTTCATCGTGGTCTATCTGCACATGTTCCGTGGCTTGCTCTACGGGTCGTACCAGAAACCACGTGAACTGGTGTGGGTCTTCGGCATGCTGATTTACCTGGCGCTGATGGCTGAGGCCTTCATGGGCTATCTGCTGCCGTGGGGTCAGATGTCCTACTGGGGTGCCCAGGTGATCATCTCGCTGTTCGGTGCGATTCCGGTCATCGGTAACGACCTGACCCAGTGGATTCGTGGTGACTACCTGATTTCCGGTATTACCCTGAACCGCTTCTTCGCCTTGCACGTCGTTGCCTTGCCGATCGTGATCCTCGGTCTGGTGGTGCTGCATATTCTTGCGCTGCACGAAGTCGGTTCGAACAACCCGGACGGCGTGGACATCAAGAAGCACAAGGATGAAAACGGCGTTCCGCTCGACGGCATCGCGTTCCACCCTTACTACACCGTGAAAGATATCGTCGGCGTGGTGGTGTTCCTGTTCATCTTCTGTTCGATCGTGTTCTTCTTCCCGGAAATGGGCGGTTACTTCCTCGAGAAGCCGAACTTCGAGCAGGCCAACCCGTTCAAGACACCTGAGCATATTGCTCCGGTCTGGTACTTCACCCCGTTCTACGCGATTCTGCGGGCTGTTCCAGACAAGCTGCTGGGTGTGATTGCCATGGGCGCGGCCATTGCCGTTCTGTTCGTCCTGCCGTGGCTGGATCGCAGCCCGGTCAAGTCGATGCGCTATAAAGGCTGGCTGAGCAAGATCTGGCTCGTGGTGTTCTGCATCTCGTTCGTCATCCTGGGGATTCTGGGTGTATTGGCGCCGACTCCAGGTCGTACGTTGCTGTCGCAGGTATGTACCTTCCTGTACTTCGCCTACTTCATTTTGATGCCGTTCTACACCAGGCTCGAGAAGACCAAACCGGTTCCGGAAAGGGTGACTGGCTGATGAAAAAGCTATTTGCTGTATTGATGCTTGCTGCGCTGCCAGTGTTCGCGTTCGCTGCTGAACACGGTGGTCCGGAGCTGGAAAAAGTCGACATCGACGTTTCCGACAAGGCCGCCATGCAGGATGGCGCGCGTACATTTGCCAACTATTGCATGGGTTGCCATAGCGCCAAGTTCCAGCGCTACGAGCGTGTAGCCGATGACTTGGGCATTCCCCATGAGTTGATGCTGGAGAAGCTGGTGTTCACGGGGGCCAAGATTGGCGACCACATGAGCACCGGCATGCAGCCGGTTGATGCCAAGACCTGGTTTGGCGCGGCACCGCCCGATCTGACTCTGGTTGCTCGCGTTCGCGGTACTGACTGGCTCTATGGTTACCTGAAGTCGTTCTACGAAGATCCGTCGCGCCCTTGGGGTGTGAACAACAAGGTCTTCCCGAACGTTGGTATGCCTAACGTTCTGGTTGGCCTGCAAGGTCGTCAGGTCGTCGGTTGCAAACAGGTTCAGATCGTCGAAGACGGCAAGAAGCAATATGATCCGTTGACCGGTACGGCGCTGACTCATGAAGCGTGCGATCAGTTGACCATCGTGCCGAAGAGTGGGTCTTTGACCGAAGAGCAGTTCGATGAGAAGGTCAAGAATCTGGTAACCTTCCTGGCTTACTCGGCTAACCCGGTTAAGCTGCAACATCAGCGCATCGGTACGTATGTATTGCTGTACCTGGCGTTCTTCTTCGTATTCGCTTATCTGCTCAAGCGTGAATACTGGAAAGACGTGCACTGATAAAGCTTTAAGCAATTGCTGTTAATCGCGCGCGCCCAAGGGCGTCTCTGAAGGTGTAACGAGGCTGGCTAGCCCGTTACGGGAGGCGCCCTCTGGGCGCGCTCGTTTTTCCGCTTCCAACTATTTCTACAAGCGAGGAGGATCGCCATGGGCGTGACCAATCGGTTGGCCTGTTACTCCGACCCCGCCGACCACTATTCCCACCGGGTGCGAATCGTACTGGCAGAGAAGGGTGTGAGCGCCGAGATCATCTATGTGGAAGCTGGCCGCCAGCCGCCTAAACTGATCGAAGTGAACCCTTACGGCAGTTTGCCCACCTTGGTCGATCGTGACCTGGCGCTGTGGGAATCTACGGTGGTGATGGAATACCTGGATGAGCGTTATCCGCACCCGCCACTACTGCCGGTTTATCCGGTGGCGCGTGCCAACAGTCGTCTGTTGATGCATCGCATTCAGCGGGACTGGTGTGGTCTGGTGGACCTGATTCTGGATTCTCGGACCAAGGAAGCTGCTCGAGCCGTAGCGCGTAAAGAGCTGCGCGAAAGCCTGACAGGCGTGTCGCCGTTGTTCGCCGACAAACCGTTTTTCCTCAGTGAGGAACAAAGCCTGGTGGATTGCTGCCTATTGCCAATACTCTGGCGATTGCCGATTCTGGGTATAGAACTGCCGCGGCCTGCCAAGCCGCTGCTTGATTACATGGAGCGCCAGTTTGCGCGTGAGGCTTTCCAGGCGAGTCTGTCTGGTGTCGAACGCGACATGCGCTAAGGCTTAAGGAGCCGCTATGAACTCCAGTCGACCTTATCTGGTCCGCGCGCTCTACGAGTGGATTGTGGACAACGACTGCACCCCACACATGCTCGTCAACTCAGAGTATCCGTCCGTGCAGGTGCCGCAGGGCTTTGCCAGTGATGGGCAGATTGTCCTGAACGTATCGCCACAAGCGGTGCGTCATCTTCATATGGACAACGAGGCGGTCAGCTTCGAAGGCCGCTTCGGTGGTGTACCGCACACCTTGTATGTGCCTATCGCCTCGATCCTGGGTATCTATGCCCGGGAGAACGGTCAGGGCATGGTGTTCGATCTGGAGCCGCCTATGGACGACGAGGAAGAGATCGAGCCGGATGATGATATTCCACCACCTGACAGCGAGCCGCCGCGCCCCAGCGGTCGGCCCAGTTTGAAGGTGGTGAAGTAATAAAAAAGGCGATCCGCAAGGATCGCCTTTTTTGTTACCTGTAGGAGCCGGCTTGCTGGCGATGGCGATTTCAGAGTCGCCAGCACCGAAGAGATTAGTCGATGTACTCGAACAGCTTCACGATCTTCTGAACCCCGGAAACCCCTTGCACCAGGTTGGTTGCCTGGGCGGCTTCCTGCTTGGTCAGCAGGCCCAGCAAGTAGACGATGCCGTTCTCGGTGACAACCTTGATGCGCGAGCCCGGGATGTTCGGGTCAGTGAGCATCTGAGTCTTGATCTTGGAGGTCAGCCAGGTGTCGTTCTGGCGGGCAAGAAAGCTGGACGGTGGCAGGATCTGTATTTCGTTATGCACAGTCTTTACGCGTTGAACAGCGGCAGCGGCCTGTTCAGCCTTCGCTTTGAGATCGGCACGCGGGGTTTGCCCGGCGAGGAGCACGACGCCGTTGAAACTGGTGACGACGATATGCGAGTCGTTATCCAACGCCGGGTCAGCCTTGGCGATGTTCACGCCGACCTTGGTGTCGATCAGGGAGTCGTCGATTTTGCTGCCGAATGTGCGCGTGCCGCGATCATCTTCAATGGGGGCTTCACGGCTGGCATTAACCACCGAGGTGCAGCCGCTGATGCCGAGGCACAGGGTCAGGGCCAGAAGGCCGAGGCGATTAGGGGTCATTCTTCACTCCCGAACAGTTGGCTGTCGATCAAGTCGCAAAGACAGTGGATCGCCAGCAGGTGGACTTCCTGAATACGTGCGGTGACGTTGGCCGGTACGCGAATCTCCACATCCTCGGGCAATAGCAGTGACGCCATGCCGCCACCATCGCGACCGGTCAATGCTACGACAATCATTTCGCGATCATGTGCGGCCTGGATCGCTTGAATAATGTTTGCCGAGTTGCCGCTGGTGGAAATTGCCAGCAATACGTCGCCTGGCTGGCCGAGGGCGCGGATCTGCTTGGAGAAGACTTCGTTGTAGCTGTAGTCGTTGGCGATCGAGGTGATCGTCGAGCTATCGGTGGTCAGCGCAATGGCGGGCAGGCTCGGACGCTCTCGCTCGAAGCGATTGAGCAGTTCGGATGAAAAGTGCTGGGCGTCACCAGCAGAGCCGCCATTGCCGCAGGAAAGCATTTTTCCTTCGTTGAGCAGGGCGTTGACCATGACCTGGCTGGCTTGCTCGATGTGCGGTGCAAGTACTTCCATCGCCTGTTGCTTGGTATCGATACTGGCCTGAAAAAGCTGGCGAATTCGGGATTGCATGTCCATCTGTGTGACCTTAATGAGCGCGGCTGTCCGGCACGTGAATGTGCAGCCCGCAATGCAAAGAGCAAAAGTGTTGGGTGTTGTCCGTTTCAGGGCGCGAACGATCAGCTGTCGAAGGCATTCTGTAACCAGTTCAGCTGATTGAGGTCGCTATCAATGGCGACCACGTCGAAGCGGCAAGGGGAGTTGGCCCAGCGCGACTCGCGCTGAAGAAAATATTGCGCGGCAAAAACCAGTTTCTGCCGTTTGCGCTCATCGATGCTATCGAGCGCTCCACCCCATTGAGTGTTTTTTCTGTAGCGAACTTCAACGAATACTACTGTATCGCCATCTAGCATGACCAGATCAAGCTCACCGCGTTTGCACAACCAGTTCTGCGCCAACAGGCGCAGACCTTGTTGTTGAAGATGTCCGAGCGCCTGGCGCTCGGCATCTTTACCGCTTTGCTGGCGTGACCTGTCAGGCATCAGCGGTAGGTGTCCGGCAGGCGCTGAACCTGGCCGTTGACGAACTCCGCCCATGGCAGCTGTCGTACGACGCGCTGGTGCTGCGTCATGCCCAGGCTGCCCGATTGGCCTTCAATGCGGCTGTCCGGCAGGGCCTTGAGTTGCCCCAGGCGTGGCGCCAGGCGATAGGCGTCGACGCCCATTGCGTACAGGCGACCCAGGCTGCCGGCCGCTTGTGGCCATTGAGCGGTGACTTGCTTGCGCAACGGATCATTGGCGTCCAGCAACCATGGGGTTTCGCAGAAGCGAATGCCGTTCATGTCGTTGTACTGGTTCACATCGCCGCTGGCACTGAATACGTGGGACGTGGCGTAAACCGGAACGTCGCCTGCGTACTGGAAATTCAGGGTCGGTTTGATCTGTTGTGCCTGTTGCGGCGTGGCAGCCAGGAAGATGAACTCGATGTCCTGGCGGCGGGAAGGTTGGGCGGCAACTTGAGAACCTACCGTGCTTTGCAGGCTCTTGGCGCGACCTTCGCTCTGGCGCAGCTGGAACATGTCGGCAATCTGCTGGGCCAATTGAACCGGCTGGTCGACACGCTCGGTGGCAACGATGCTGCCGCCATTGGCTTGCCAGTCCTGGCTGAATGCCCGAAGGACCCGGTCGCCCCATTCGCCTTTTGGCACCATGATGGCGGCGCGATGCAGGCCGTCGGCGCGGGCGCGACGGGACACTTCGCGGGCCTCGTCTTCAGCGGCAAGACCAAACTGGAACAGTTGGGCCGGGCCTTGATCGCCTTCGCTGTAGTTCAGCGCCAGGGTGGTAATCGGCAGTTGCGGGCGAGTGCTCAACTGTTTGACCAGTGGCTTTTCCAGTGGGCCAACGACCAGTTGCACGCCGTCAGCCTGAGCTTTGCGATAGAAATCGTCGAGAGAGGTCAGGCGCGAGCTGTCATAAAACTCGATGGCTGGCGGCTTCTGCCCGGCTTGTTGTGCCTGGTAGTGAGCGGCCATGAAACCTTCGCGCAGTGCTTTACCGACCGAAGCCAGCGGGCCGTCCTGCGGCAGCAGCAGGGCGATTTTGCTCAAAGGTTGGCTGGCCAGTTCATTGAGCTTGGTCAGTGGCAGCGGCAGTTGAATGGCGGCTGGGTGTTTAGGGTTCTGCTTGCGCCAGTTGTCGATGGCGGCCTGCTGCTGTTCCAGCGTGCCGGCCGTTTTTACCGCCAATGCCAGGGCCATCCAGCCACCGAGGTCGTCGGTGGTGTTTGGCTGCAATTGTTCGGTCGGCAGCGAGGCGATCAATGCCCAGATCGCTTCGTGGTTTTTGCTGGCTGCTTCGCCGCTGAGCATCGGTGCAATAAAAATGCGCTCCTTTGCGGCGGCCAGGGTCTGTCCATCGGCTTCAAGGGCGCGAGCGCGAACGGTGCCGGTGCGGACCTGCTGCTCCTCCGGCAATTCCGCGAGGCGCTGCATGCTCGGGTGACTCAGGGCGGTCAGCGCGGCTTTCGGTTGATTGCGGGTCATCGCCAATTCGGCGGCGAGCGTGTTGGCGAACACCTGCTGGCCAGGCTTGAGTTGCTCCACCGGCACTTGTTGCAGAATTTGCGCGGATTGGGCGGCATTGCCCTGGCGGTAGGCGAGGTCCGCTGCGCTCAAGCGCAACAGGGCGGCATCTTCCGGCGATTTGCTTTGGGCAGCTTTCTCGAGCAGTTGCTCGATACTGGCATCCGGGGTCCGTGGAAGTTCGCCAAGGCTGGAGGAGGGCGAGCTGGCGCAAGCCGCCAGCAAGGCAGCGAGGCAGAGGGCAGAGAGCAGCCGCAGGCAAGCGATCATGTAAGTGTTCCTGATACTCGATCAAATTAGCGTCGAATTGTACCCAAGCGCTGGCCGGGGCGCGATGTTGCTGGCGTGAATCGATCAATTTAGCTCGTGCAAATGTTGCAGTGCGGCACAAAAGCTCGAAAAACCGAGCGTCGCTACGCGCTACAATGGCGGCTTTATCGATCATGAGGTGTGCGCTTTGACTGTTCCAGGTGCTTTGAATTCCGCTGCTGGCTCGCTTTATGTGGTGGCGACGCCCATCGGCAACCTGGACGACATCAGTGCGCGTGCACTGAAGATCCTGCGCGAGGTCGCCTTGATCGCCGCCGAGGACACCCGCCACTCCCAGCGTTTGATGCAGCACTTCGGTATTCCGACACCGCTGGCCGCTTGCCATGAGCACAACGAGCGCGATGAAGGCAGCCGTTTCATTACCCGCCTGCTTGCGGGTGACGATGTGGCGCTGATCTCCGATGCCGGTACGCCGCTGATTTCCGATCCGGGGTATCACCTGGTGCGTCAGGCTCGCGCTGCCGGGATCAATGTGGTGCCGGTTCCGGGCGCCTGTGCATTGATTGCGGCATTGTCGGCGGCCGGGCTGCCGTCGGATCGTTTCATCTTTGAAGGTTTTCTGCCGGCGAAGGCTGTGGGACGGCGCGCTCGTCTTGAGGCGATAAAAGAAGAGCCTCGCACGTTGATTTTTTACGAGGCCCCGCACCGCATCCTTGAGTGCTTGCAAGATATGGAGCTGGTATTCGGCGCCGACCGTCCTGCATTGCTGGCGCGAGAACTGACCAAAACCTTCGAAACACTCAAGGGCCTGCCTCTTGCCGAGCTGCGCCAGTTCGTCGAGTCGGACAGTAATCAGCAGCGCGGCGAGTGTGTGGTGCTTGTGGCGGGTTGGTCGGCGCCCGAAAACGAGGGCGCTGTCAGCAGTGAGGCCATGCGCATCCTCAACCTGTTGCTCGAAGAGATGCCCCTCAAGCGTGCCGCGGCATTGGCGGCGCAAATTACCGGTGAGCGCAAAAATGTTCTCTATCAAATTGCGCTGGATAAACAGAAGGGCGAGTAAAACCCGACGCGCAGGCATGGCCAAAGGCTTTTAGCGCTTGTTCTTCAGCCGCTGTGCCGTTAACCTTCGCGGCGGAGAGTCGATCGGACAGTCGCTGCCCTCTATGAAAATTAGGGGGGGGAGGAAAGTCCGGGCTCCATAGGGCGAAGTGCCAGGTAATGCCTGGGAGGCGTGAGCCTACGGAAAGTGCCACAGAAAATAACCGCCTAAGCGCTTCGGCGCCGGTAAGGGTGAAAAGGTGCGGTAAGAGCGCACCGCACGTCTGGCAACAGTTCGTGGCTAGGTAAACCCCACTTGGAGCAAGACCAAATAGGGTCCCAAGGCGTGGCCCGCGCTGGGACCGGGTAGGTTGCTAAAGGTGTCCAGTGATGGCCATCGTAGACGAATGACTGTTCAAGACAGAACCCGGCTTACAGATCGACTCTCCACCTTTTTTCTTACCTCTGCTTAAATCATTAGGCAGGGCGCTGGTGGTGTCGTTTTGCCCGCTCTGGTAACGATTTCACATACGCAATGCGACCCCGATTTACCTCCTTTCAGAATGTCGGCAGAACCACTTTCGTAATACCAAAAAAATCTTACTCTTAATAAATTACTTTAACTTCCGGACGTAGCCTTCTGAGCTGGTTCAAGTTATCGGACAGTTTCATCTGCCGGATTCTCGTTACCCCTCCTTTTACGCTCCTAAATCTCAGTTCTGTAAGGGTTTTCCTTCAATGCGCGCCTTGACGGTGTGGTGGGCGCATTCCTATAGTGTGCGCAAGTGGCGGAAAGTGGCATGAAGTGGGTTTTTTGAGCGCAGAACGCTAATATTTGGAGAAACGCTGACGTGTTTCGCGGAGCCAACGCTATCAGTCTCGATGCAAAGGGCCGTCTCGCCATGCCGAGCCGGTACCGTGACGAGCTCGTTTCGCGTAGTTCCGGTCAGTTGATCGTCACAATTGATGCCGTTGATCCGTGTTTGTGTGTTTACCCGCTCGATGAGTGGGAAATTATTGAAACCAAACTGCGCGCACTGCCTTCGCTTCGCGAAGAGAACCGCCGTCTGCAACGTTTACTGATTGGTAATGCCGTCGACCTCGAGCTCGATGGCAGTGGTCGTTTTCTGGTTCCACCGCGTCTTCGTGAATATGCCAAGTTGGATAAGCGCGCGATGTTGGTAGGCCAACTGAACAAGTTCCAATTGTGGGACGAGGATGCCTGGAATGCGGTTTCTGCCGCTGACCTTGCTGCTATTCAACAACCGGGCGCCATGCCTGATGAACTGCGTGATTTGATCCTGTGACTATTGATAGCGGCTTTAACCACATCACCGTACTGCTTGACGAAGCCGTCGAGGCTCTCGCCGTACGTCCTGATGGCTGCTATCTGGATGGCACGTTCGGGCGCGGCGGGCATAGCCGCTTGATCCTCAGCCGGCTTGGTCCGGATGGCCGGCTACTCGGATTTGACAAAGATCCACAAGCGATTGCCACCGGGCAGACGCTAGCGGCCGAAGACGGCCGCTTTGTCGTTGTGCAGCGCAGCTTTGCCGAACTCGGATCCGAAGTTGCCGAGCGCGGTCTGCATGGCAAGGTCAGCGGTATTTTGCTCGACCTCGGCGTGTCTTCTCCGCAGCTCGACGATCCGGAGCGTGGCTTCAGTTTCCTCAATGACGGCCCACTGGATATGCGCATGGACCCGTCCCGCGGAATCAGCGCCGCCGAGTTCGTCAACACCGCGCCGGTGGAAGAAATTGCCCGCGTGTTCAAGGAATACGGCGAGGAGCGTTTCTCCGGACGCATGGCCCGTGCCGTGGTCGAGCGCCGCGATATCAAGCCATTTGAGCGCACCGCCGATCTGGCTGAAGTTTTGAAAGTCGCCAACCCGGCATGGGAAAAGGGCAAGAACCCTGCAACCCGTGCATTCCAGGGTTTGCGTATTCACGTCAACAACGAACTGGGCGATCTGGAAACCGGCCTCGAAGCCGCTCTGGAATGCCTGGAAGTGGGCGGTCGTCTGGTCGTGATCAGCTTTCACTCGCTCGAAGATCGCATCGTCAAGCTGTTCATGCGCAAACTGGTGAAAGGCGAAGCCGACAACCTGCCGCGCAACCTGCCGGTTCGGCATGTCGCCTTCGAGCCGAAAATCAAAGTCCATGGCAAAGCGCAGACGGCCTCCGACGCCGAACTCAAGGCCAACCCACGTTCCCGTAGCGCTGTCATGCGTGTGGCGGAGAAGCTGCGGTGAGCAAGCTCTTTGCCAAGCCACTGCCCGGCGGAAGCTTTTTCATGCTGCTGCTGTTCGTGGCCGTGCTCGTGTCCGCCATTGGTGTGTCCTACAGCGCGCACTGGAATCGTCAGCTGCTCAACTCGCTGTACAACGAGTTGAGCGTACGTGACAAGGCGCAGGCCGAGTGGGGACGGCTGATTCTTGAGCAGAGCACCTGGACTGCCCACAGCCGTATCGAAGTGCTGGCCACCGAGCAACTGAAAATGCGTATTCCCGGTGCCGCTGAAGTACAGATGGTGGCGCCATGATGAAGCTCGAAGGCGCACTCTTTCCCTGGCGTTTCCGTCTGGTGGTGGGGCTGCTCGGCGTGATGGTGGCAGCGATCTGCTGGCGCATCATCGACCTGCAGGTGGTTGACCGTGACTTCCTCAAGGGGCAAGGCGACGCGCGCAGCGTTCGTCATATTCCGATTCCGGCTCACCGTGGCCTGATCACCGACCGTAATGGCGAGCCGTTGGCCGTCAGCACACCGGTAACGACCCTGTGGGCCAACGCCAAGGAAATGCAGCTGGCCAAAGAGAAGTGGCCGGCACTGGCCGCTGCGCTCGGGCAAGACCCTAAAGCGTTGGCCGAGCGTCTCGAAGCCCAGGCCAATAAAGAATTCATTTACCTGGTACGCGGGCTGACGCCTGAACAGGGTCAGGCTGTGCTCGATCTTAAGGTCCCGGGCGTTTACGGCATCGAAGAGTTCCGCCGTTTCTATCCGGCCGGTGAAGTCACCGCCCATATGGTCGGTTTTACCGACATTGATGATCATGGTCGAGAAGGTGTCGAGCTGGCTTATGACGAATGGCTGGCCGGGGTCCCCGGCAAGCGACAGGTCATCAAGGATCGGCGTGGCCGATTGATCAAGGATGTCCAGGTCACCAAAAACGCCAAGGCCGGAAAGCCCTTGGCGTTGTCCATTGACCTGCGCCTGCAATACCTGGCCAACCGCGAGTTGCGCAACGCGATCATCGAGAACGGCGCCAAGGCCGGCAGTCTGGTGATCATGGATGTGAAGACCGGCGAAATCCTCGCGATGGTCAATCAGCCGACCTACAACCCGAATAACCGCCGCAACCTGCAGCCGGCGATGATGCGTAACCGCGCGATGATCGACGTGTTCGAGCCGGGTTCGACCATGAAGGCGATCTCCATGAGCGCGGCCATCGAAACCGGACGCTGGAAGCCAACCGATACCGTCGAGGTGTATCCGGGTTCCTTGCAGATCGGTAAATACACCATCAAGGACGTATCCAAGACCGAAGGTCCGGTGCTGGACATGACCGGCATCCTGATCAATTCCAGTAACGTCGGCATGAGTAAGGTCGCGTTCGATATCGGTGGTGAAACCATTTTTCGCCTGGCGCAGAAACTTGGCCTCGGTCAGGACACTGGGCTCGGTTTCCCGGGCGAACGTGTCGGCAACCTGCCGAACTACCGCGAGTGGCGCAAGGCCGAAACAGCCACGTTGTCTTATGGCTACGGTGTTTCGGTGACGGCGATCCAGCTGGTTCACGCCTTCTCGGCGCTGGCCAACAACGGTCGCCTGGCCCCGTTGACACTGATCAAAACCGACAAAATGCCGCAAACCACCCAGGTCTTGCCGGAAGCGGTCGCGAAAACCATGCACGGCATGCTGCAGCAAGTGATCGAGGCGCCTCGCGGTGTGTTCCGCGCGCAAGTGCCGGCGTATCACGTCGGTGGCAAGTCCGGTACCGCACGTAAAACCTCGGTGGGTACCAAAGGTTACGCCGAGAACTCCTACCGCTCGTTGTTCGCCGGTTTCGGTCCGATGAGCGATCCGCGTTATGCCATCGTGGTGGTGATCGATGAACCGACCAAGGCCGGCTACTTCGGTGGTCTGGTTTCGGCGCCGGTGTTCAGCCGCGTGATGTCCGGCACCCTGCGCCTGATGAACGTTTCCCCGGATAACCTGCCACCTGTCCAACAAGCCAACGCCACCCCGGTCGTTCCGCTGAAAGCCAATGGAGGGCGCGGCTGATGTCATTAAGTCTGAACAAAATTTTCCCCCACGCCGGCCACGATCTGTTGATTCGTGAACTGGCGCTCGACAGCCGCAATGTGCGCGCGGGTGACCTATTCCTCGCGGTGCCGGGCGCCAAGTTCGACGGCCGTTCGCATATCGGCGATGCATTGCAACGCGGTGCTGCCGCCGTGGCTTATGAGGTGGAAGGCGCCACCGTTCTTCCGATCACTGAAGTGCCATTGATTCCGGTCAAGGGGTTGGCGGCGCAGTTGTCGGATATCGCCGGGCGTTTTTATGGCGAGCCGAGCCACCACCTGAACCTGATCGGCGTGACCGGCACCAATGGCAAAACCAGCGTGACCCAACTGGTGGCCCAGGCGCTGGATCTGCTTGGCCAGCATTGCGGCATCGTTGGTACGCTGGGCTCCGGTTTCTACGGCGCACTGGAAAGCGGCCTGCACACCACGCCGAATCCGATTGCCGTGCAAGCGACCCTTGGCGACCTGAAAAAGGCCGGCGCCAAAGCTGTGGCCATGGAAGTCTCGTCCCATGGCCTGGATCAGGGCCGGGTCACCGCGCTGGCATTCGATGTGGCGGTGATGACCAACCTGTCTCGCGATCACCTGGATTACCACGGCACCATGCAGGCCTATGGCGAAGCCAAGGCCAAGCTGTTCGCCTGGAACGATCTGAAGTGCCGGGTGGTTAACCTCGATGACGATTTCGGCCGGCAGTTGGCCGCCGACAAGCGTGAGTCGCGGCTGCTCACTTACAGCCTGCTCGACAAGAGCGCCTACCTGTATTGCCGGGAAGCACATTTCGACGACGAAGGCGTGCGCGCCACGTTGGTCACGCCGCAGGGCGAGCACCATTTGCGCAGCACTTTGCTCGGCCGATTCAACCTGAGCAACGTGCTGGCCGCTGTCGGCGCCTTGCTCGGCCTGGACTACGCCCTTGATGAAATCCTCAAGGTGCTGCCGAAACTCGAAGGCCCGGCCGGTCGCATGCAGCGCCTCGGCGGTGGCACTCAGCCGCTGGTGGTGGTCGATTATGCCCACACCCCGGATGCCCTGGAAAAGGTCCTCACTGCGCTGCGCCCGCATGTCAAAGGCCGTTTACTGTGCCTGTTCGGCTGTGGCGGCGACCGCGATCGCGGCAAGCGCCCGCTGATGGCGGAAGTGGTCGAGCGGCTGGCCGATGGCGTGCTGGTGACCGATGACAACCCACGTACCGAAGACCCTGCGATTATTTTCGATGACATCCGCACCGGTTTCATGGCTGTGGATAAGGTCACCTTCGTTGCTGGCCGTGGCCAGGCCATTGCCCAGTTGATCGCCGGCGCATCGGCAGATGACGTGATCGTGCTGGCAGGCAAAGGTCACGAGGACTATCAGGAAATCAACGGCGAGCGTCATGCCTTCTCTGATCTGGTCGAGGCCGATCATGCCTTGACCGCCTGGGAGGTTGCCCATGCTTAAAGCACTGAAACTCAGCGAACTGACCGGCGTATTGAATGGCCGCCTGATCGGTGTCGATGCCAGCTTCGACGGCGTCAGCATCGACAGCCGCGCGATCAAGCCTGGTCAACTGTTCATTGCCTTGGCGGGCCCGCGTTTCGATGGCCATGACTATCTCAATGACGTGGCAGCCAAAGGCGCCGTCGCGGCACTGGTCGAGCGGGAAATCGCCGACACTACGCTGCCGCAATTGCTGGTCAACGATACCCGTCAGGCCCTGGGGCAACTGGGTGCACTGAATCGTTTGGCGTTCACTCAACCGGTCGCCGCCATCACCGGTTCCAGCGGCAAGACCACGGTCAAGGAAATGCTGGCAAGCATCCTGCGCACCCGTGGTCCGGTACTGGCGACCCGTGGCAACCTGAACAACGACCTCGGCGTTCCGCTGACCCTGCTCGAGCTGGCACCGGAACACAACGCCGCCGTCATCGAGCTGGGTGCTTCGCGCCTGGGTGAAATTGCCTACACCGTCGGCCTGACCAAGCCCCACGTTGCCATTCTCAACAATGCCGGGACTGCCCATGTGGGCGAGTTCGGCGGGCCGGAAAAAATTGTCGAGGCCAAGGGCGAGATCATTGAAGGGCTTGATGCCGATGGCGTCGCCGTTCTCAATCTGGATGACAAAGCGTTCGAGATCTGGAAAAAACGCGCAGCCGGCCGCAAGGTACTGACGTTTGCCCTGAGCAACAGCCAGGCGGACTTCCATGCCAGTGACCTGGCCACCGATGCTCGCGGTTGCCCGGCGTTCAGCCTGCACAGCCCCGAAGGTGTGGAGCGCGTTCAATTGAACCTGCTCGGTACCCACAACGTCGCCAACGCCATGGCCGCCGCCGCTGCCGCCCATGCCCTGGGTGTGTCGCTGTTTGGCATTGCCACCGGCCTTGGCGCGGTGCAGCCGGTCAAGGGACGCACCGTTGCGCAACTGGCCAGCAATGGCATGCGCGTGATCGATGACACTTACAACGCGAACCCCACCTCCATGTGCGCCGCCGTTGATATACTGGCCGGCTTTTCCGGTCGCACCGTTCTGGTACTCGGAGATATCGGCGAGTTGGGCGATTGGGCGGAGCAGGGGCACCGCGACGTGGGCGAGTACGCCCGTGGCAAGGTTTCTGCGCTGTACGCCGTTGGGCCCAACATGCTTCACGCCGTCAATGCCTTCGGTCCACAAGCCTTTCACTTCAGCACGCAGGCTGAGCTGATCAAGGCCCTGGGCGCCGAGCAAGATACAAACACCACCATTTTGATCAAGGGTTCGCGCAGCGCTGCGATGGAAAACATCGTTGCCGCTTTGTGCGGGACCAGTCTGGAGAAACATTAATGCTGCTGCTGCTAGCGGAGTATCTGCAACAGTTCTACAAAGGCTTCGCGGTCTTCCAGTACCTGACCCTGCGCGGGATTCTCGGTGTACTGACCGCGCTGGTTTTGTCGCTGTGCTATGGCCCGTGGATGATCCGCACCCTGCAGAATCGTCAGATCGGTCAATCCGTTCGTAACGACGGTCCGCAATCGCACCTGTCCAAGTCGGGCACCCCGACCATGGGCGGCGCACTGATTTTGTCTTCGATTGGCGTCAGTACCCTGCTGTGGGCTGACCTGACCAACCGTTATGTCTGGGTTGTCTTGTTGGTCACGCTGCTGTTCGGCGCCATCGGCTGGGTCGACGACTACCGCAAGGTGATCGAGAAGAACTCCCGTGGCTTGCCGAGCCGCTGGAAATATTTCTGGCAGTCGGTGTTCGGTCTGGGCGCGGCGATCTTCCTTTATATGACCGCCGCTACACCGGTGGAAACCACGCTGATCCTGCCGATGCTCAAGGACCACAGCATTGCGCTGGGTGCAGGTTTCATTGTCCTGACCTATTTCGTGATCGTTGGTTCGAGCAACGCGGTCAACCTGACCGATGGCCTCGACGGCCTGGCGATCATGCCGACGGTGATGGTTGGCGGTGGCCTGGGGATCTTCTGCTACCTGTCGGGTAACGTGAAGTTTGCAGAGTATTTGCTGATTCCTTACGTGCCAGGTGCGGGCGAGCTGATCGTGTTCTGCGGGGCGCTGATTGGTGCGGGCCTGGGCTTCCTGTGGTTCAACACCTATCCGGCGCAGGTCTTCATGGGTGACGTCGGTGCGCTGGCACTGGGCGCGGCCCTGGGCACCATCGCCGTGATCGTCCGTCAGGAAATCGTCCTGTTCATCATGGGCGGCGTGTTCGTGATGGAAACCCTTTCAGTCGTCATTCAGGTTGCTTCCTTCAAACTGACCGGTCGCCGCGTTTTCCGCATGGCGCCGATTCACCACCACTTTGAACTCAAGGGCTGGCCCGAGCCGCGTGTGATCGTCCGTTTCTGGATCATCACCGTGATTCTCGTGCTGATTGGCCTTGCCACCCTGAAGCTGAGGTAGAACACGTGTCGCTGATCGCTTCTGACCACTTCCGCATCGTTGTCGGCCTCGGCAAGAGCGGCATGTCCCTGGTTCGCTTCCTGGCGAACCGGGGCAAGTCGTTTGCTGTCGCCGATACGCGGGAAAATCCACCGGAACTGGCCACGCTCAAGCGTGACTATCCGCACGTGGAAGTGCGTTGTGGCGAGCTGGACGTCGAATTCCTGTGCCGCGCCGACGAGCTCTACGTGAGCCCAGGCCTGGCGCTGGCGACCCCGGCCCTGCAGGCCGCCGCCGCCCGTGGCGTGAAACTGTCCGGCGACATCGAGCTGTTCGCGCGTAACGCGAAGGCGCCGATCGTGGCCATCAGCGGCTCCAACGCGAAAAGCACCGTGACCACCCTGGTCGGCGAGATGGCGGAGGCTGCCGGCAAGCGTGTTGCCGTCGGCGGTAACCTTGGCACGCCGGCGCTGGATCTGCTCAGCGACGACGTCGAGTTGTATGTGATGGAGTTGTCGAGCTTCCAACTCGAAACCACTGATCAACTCAACGCCGAAGTGGCCACCGTGCTGAATATCAGCGAAGACCACATGGACCGCTACAGCGGTCTGCCGGCTTACCACCTGGCCAAACACCGGATTTTCCGCGGCGCGAAGCAGTTCGTGGTCAACCGTCAGGATGCCCTGACCCGTCCACTGATGGGCGAGGGACAGCCGTGCTGGACCTTCGGCCTGACCAAACCTGATTTCAAGGCATTTGGTATCCGCGAAGAAGGCGGCGAGAAGTACCTGGCCTTCGAATTCCAGAACCTGATGCCGGTGCGTGAATTGAAAGTTCGCGGTGCCCATAACCAGTCCAACGCACTGGCCGCTTTGGCGTTGGGTCACGCTGTCGGCCTGCCGTTCGACGCCATGCTGTCGGCTCTGCGCACTTTCGCCGGGCTCGAGCATCGCTGCCAGTGGGTCCGTGATCTGGATGGCGTGGGCTATTACAACGATTCCAAGGCCACCAACGTTGGTGCCGCGCTGGCGGCCATCGAGGGCCTGGGCGCGGACATCGACGGCAAGATCGTGCTGATCGCCGGTGGCGACGGCAAGGGGGCCGAGTTCAAGGATCTGCGTGATCCGGTGGCGGCCAACTGCCGCGCCGTCATTTTGATGGGGCGTGATTCCGACAAGATCGGTGAGGCCATTGGCGATGCCGTTCCATTGATCCGTGTCGGCTCGCTGGTTGAAGCCGTGGAGCAGTGCCGCGCCTCTGCTCTGGCGGGAGACGTAGTACTGCTGTCGCCGGCCTGTGCCAGCTTCGACATGTTCAAGAATTACGAAGACCGTGGTCACCAGTTCGTCCGCGCCGTGGAGGATCTGGCATGAGCCTGAAAGGCATCATCAAGCCGTATCCATCGCCGCTTATCACCGGGCGCGGTATCGATCTCGACTTCCCGATGCTCGCCGGTTGCCTGGCGTTGCTTGGCCTCGGGTTGATCATGATCGCGTCGGCTTCGACCGAAGTGGCGGCAGTACAGTCGGGCAGTCCGCTGTATTACATGATTCGCCACTTGATTTACGTGGTGCTGGGCCTGGGCGCCTGCATCGTCACCATGATGATTCCGATCGCCACCTGGCAACGCCTTGGCTGGCTGATGCTGATTGGTGCCTTCGGTTTGCTGGTGATGGTGATCATCCCCGGGATCGGCCGTGAGGTGAACGGTTCGATGCGCTGGATCGGCTTCAGTTTCTTCAACGTGCAGCCTTCCGAAATCGCCAAGGTGTTCGTCGTTATCTACCTCGCCGGGTACCTGGTGCGTCGTCAGAAAGAAGTGCGTGAAAGCTGGATGGGTTTCTTCAAGCCGTTCATCGTTTTGCTGCCAATGGCGGGCTTGCTGCTGATGGAGCCGGACTTCGGTGCCACCGTCGTGATGATGGGCGCCGCTGCGGCGATGCTGTTCCTCGGTGGGGTCGGGCTTTTCCGGTTTTCCCTGATGGTGGTCCTGGCGGTCGGGGCAGTGGTGCTGTTGATTCAGATGCAGCCGTATCGAATGGCGCGTCTGACCAACTTTGCCGATCCGTGGGCCGACCAGTTCGGTGCCGGTTATCAGTTGTCTCAAGCATTGATCGCGTTCGGTCGTGGCGAATGGCTGGGCGTTGGTCTGGGCAACAGCGTGCAGAAGCAGTTCTACCTGCCTGAAGCCCACACCGACTTCGTGTTTTCGGTACTGGCCGAAGAACTGGGTGCCGTGGGTTCCTTGTGCACCGTTGCGCTGTTCGTCTTCGTCTGTATTCGCGGCATGTACATCGGCCTGTGGGCCGAGAAGGCCAAGCAGTTTTTTGCCGCCTATGTGGCGTACGGCCTGTCGTTCCTGTGGATTGGTCAGTTCTTGATCAACATCGGCGTGAACGTCGGCCTGCTGCCGACCAAGGGCCTGACCTTGCCGTTCCTCAGCTACGGTGGCAGTTCGTTGGTGATTTGCTGCGCCTGTCTCGGATTGCTGTTACGCATCGAGTGGGAGAGTCGAACCCACCTGGGAAGTGAAGAGATGGAATTCCATGAGAGCGACTTCGCCGAGGAGCCGAATCATGGGCGCTAACGTATTGATCATGGCCGGCGGTACTGGCGGCCACGTGTTCCCGGCACTGGCCTGCGCTCGCGAGTTCCAGTCCCGCGGTTACACCGTGCACTGGCTCGGCACGCCGCGTGGCATCGAGAACGATCTGGTCCCAGCGGCCGGTATCGAGCTGCATCGGATCCACGCCAGCGGCTTGCGTGGCAAGGGCAAATTGTCCCTGCTCAAGGCGCCGTTCATGTTGCTCAAGTCGATCTGGCAGGCGCGGGCGATCATTCGCCGGTTGCGGCCGGCCTGTGTGGTCGGCTTTGGTGGTTATGTGACCGGTCCCGGTGGCGTTGCCGCCAAACTGGCCGGTGTGCCGGTGATCGTTCATGAGCAGAACGCCGT
The DNA here is from genome assembly GCF_051216495.1 of Pseudomonas baetica. GTDB lineage: Bacteria > Pseudomonadota > Gammaproteobacteria > Pseudomonadales > Pseudomonadaceae > Aquipseudomonas > Aquipseudomonas baetica_B. The sequence goes on from NZ_JBPKAM010000067.1 coordinate 24,343, forward strand.
GGCCGGTACCGCCAATCGGTTGCTGGTGCCGTTGGCCGCCCGGGTCTGTGAAGCTTTCCCAGACACCTTTACCCTGTCGAACAGCCGTCGTACCACCGGTAACCCGGTGCGCACCGAGCTATTCCTCGAAACACCGCGACCAGCCCTGGCCGGTCGCAAGGCGCGTTTGCTGATCCTGGGCGGAAGCCTGGGCGCAGAACCGTTGAACAAGTTGCTGCCTGAAGCCTTGTCGCAAGTCGCCGTCGACTTGCGTCCGGACGTGTTCCATCAGGCCGGCAAAAACCACGATGAAGTGACTGCAGAGCGCTACCGCGCGGCTGGCGTCGAGGCGCAAGTGCAGCCTTTCATCAAAGACATGGCCCAAGCCTATGGCTGGGCTGACCTGGTGGTGTGTCGCGCAGGCGCGCTGACCATCAGTGAACTGGCTGCCGCCGGTCTGCCCTCGATGCTGGTGCCCTTGCCCCACGCGATCGACGATCACCAGACTCGCAACGCCGATTATTTGGCCCGCGAAGGCGCTGCCTTCCTGATGCCGCAAAGAACGACTGGCGCAGCGGATCTTGCCGCTCGCCTGACAGAGGTCCTGATGCAACCGCAACGACTCAACGAAATGGCCACTGCGGCCCGCCGCCTGGCCAAACCCGATGCCACCCGTAACGTGGTCGATACCTGCCTGGAGGTGGCCCATGGTTGAGAAACAGAAAGCCATGCCACAACCGGAAATGCGCCGCATCCGTCGCATCCACTTCGTCGGGATCGGCGGTGTGGGCATGTGCGGCATTGCCGAAGTGTTGTTGAACCTGGGTTATGAAGTGTCCGGTTCCGACCTGAAGGCTTCGCCGGTCACCGAGCGCCTGGAGTCTTTCGGCGCACAGATCTTCATCGGCCACCGCGCGGAAAACGCCGCCGCTGCCGACGTGCTGGTGGTGTCGAGTGCCGTGAACACCTCCAACCCGGAAGTCGCCAACGCGCTGGAGCGCCGTATTCCGGTGGTGCCGCGCGCAGAAATGCTTGCCGAGTTGATGCGCTATCGCCATGGCATTGCCGTCGCCGGTACCCATGGCAAGACCACCACCACCAGTTTGATCGCTTCGGTGTTCGCCGCCGGTGGCCTGGACCCGACGTTTGTCATCGGTGGGCGTCTGAACGCTGCGGGCACCAATGCCCAGCTTGGCACCAGCCGGTACCTGATCGCCGAAGCCGACGAAAGCGATGCCAGCTTCCTGCACCTGCAGCCGCTGGTGGCCGTGGTCACCAACATCGACGCCGATCACATGGCAACCTACGACGGTGACTTCAACAAGCTGAAGAAAACCTTCGTCGAGTTCCTGCACAACCTGCCGTTCTACGGCCTGGCTGTGTTGTGCCTGGACGATCCGGTGGTGCGTGAAATCCTGCCGCAGGTCAAGCGTCCGACCGTTACCTATGGCTTCGGCGACGACTGCGACGTGCGTGCCATCAACGTTCGCCAGCAGGGCATGCAAACCTTCTTCACCGTGCTGCGCCCGGATCGCGAGCCGCTGGATGTTTCGGTGAACATGCCGGGCAACCACAACGTACTCAACGCACTGGCGACCATCTGCATTGCCACTGACGAAGGAGTCAGCGATGAAGCCATCGTCCAGGGCCTGTCCGGGTTCCAGGGCGTCGGCCGACGTTTCCAGGTCTATGGCGAACTGCCGGTCGATGGCGGCAACGTGATGCTGGTCGACGACTACGGCCACCATCCGACCGAAGTCGCGGCGGTGATCAAGGCCGTGCGCGGTGGCTGGCCAGAGCGCCGGTTGGTGATGGTCTACCAGCCGCACCGCTACAGTCGCACGCGCGACCTGTATGACGATTTCGTCCAGGTATTGGGCGATGCCAACGTGCTGCTGTTGATGGAAGTCTATCCGGCCGGCGAAGAGCCGATCCCGGGTGCCGACAGCCGCAAGCTGTGTAACAGCATCCGCCAGCGCGGCCAGCTCGATCCTATTTATATCGAACGGGGAGTCGACCTCGCACCGGTGGTCAAGCCGCTGCTGCGCGCCGGCGACATTCTGCTGTGCCAGGGCGCCGGTGATATCGGCGGTCTCGCACCGAAACTGTTGAAAAGTGAGTTGTTCGCCGGCGCCGTGGCTGCGTCGGTCGAGGGGAAGTTGAAATGACTGCTGCCTACGCCAACCTCGTCTCCACTGTCGCGCCGAAAGATTTCGGCCGGGTCGCCGTGCTGTTCGGTGGCAAAAGTGCCGAGCGTGAAGTGTCCCTGAAATCGGGCAACGCCGTTCTCGATGCGCTGCAAAGTGCGGGTGTGGATGCGTTCGGGCTCGATGTGGGCGATGACCTGCTGCAGCGTCTGCTGAGCGAGAAAATCGACCGCGCCTTCATCATCCTCCACGGTCGTGGCGGTGAAGACGGCAGCATGCAGGGCCTGCTCGAGTGCCTGGGCATTCCTTATACCGGCAGCGGCATCCTCGCCTCGGCGCTGGCCATGGACAAGTTGCGCACCAAGCAGGTCTGGCACAGCCTGGGGATTCCGACGCCACGTCACGCGGTATTGAGCAGCGAAGCCGATTGTATTTCTGCGGCTGCGGAACTGGGCTTCCCTTTGATCGTCAAACCGGCCCATGAAGGTTCAAGTATCGGGATGGCCAAAGTGACTTCCGCGTCTGAATTGATCGACGCATGGAAAGCGGCCAGTACCTACGATTCGCAAGTGTTGGTCGAGCAATGGATTCAAGGTCCGGAGTTCACCATCGCCACCCTGCGTGACCAGGTGTTGCCACCGATTGCCCTGGGCACGACGCACAGCTTCTACGACTACGACGCCAAGTACATCGCCAACGATACCCAGTACCGCATTCCGTGCGGCCTGGACAGCGCCAAGGAGAAGGAACTCATGGACCTCACGGCAAAAGCCTGTGAGGCGCTGGGTATCTCCGGTTGGGGGCGCGCGGACGTGATGCAGGACGCCGACGGACAGTTCTGGTTCCTGGAGGTCAACACCGCACCGGGCATGACAGACCACAGCCTGGTGCCGATGGCGGCCCGTGCTGCCGGCCTGGATTTCCAGCAGCTGGTGCTGGCCATTCTGGCTGCAAGCGTTGAGGTAAGAGGTTAAGACCATGCAAGGCGCTCATTTGAGACATCAGCCCTCCGCACCAACCGGCCGCAAGCCGGTGCCGCGGGGTGCCAGCCGAATGGTGGCCAAAGAGCCGATGTCCGCGCGCCTGCCGAAAGCCAATTTCGGTTTTCTGAAAGGTCTGTTCTGGCCCGTACTGCTGGTGGCGTTGGGGTTCGGTACTTATGAAGGCGCGCAGCGTTTGCTGCCCTATGCCGACCGACCGATCACCAAAATCAACGTGCAGGGCGACTTGAGTTACATCAGCCAGCAAGCGGTGCAGCAGCGGATCGCCCCCTATGTGGCGTCGAGCTTCTTCACCATCGACCTGGCGAGCATGCGCACCGAGCTGGAACAGATGCCATGGATTGCCCACGCCGAAGTGCGGCGGGTATGGCCGGATCAGGTGGTGATTCGCCTGGAAGAACAACTGCCGGTAGCCCGTTGGGGTGACGAGTCGCTGTTGAACAACCAGGGGCAGGCGTTCACGCCCCGTGAGTTGGCGAATTACGAACACTTGCCACAGTTGTTCGGTCCACAGCGGGCTCAACAGCAAGTGATGCAGCAATACCAGGTACTGAGCCAGATGCTCAGACCACTGGGCTTCTCCATCGCACGTTTGGAGTTGCGTGAACGAGGCAGCTGGTTTCTGACCACTGGCCCCGGCAGCGCGGGCCCTGGAATCGAGCTGCTGCTGGGACGCGGCAACCTGGTGGAAAAGATGCGCCGTTTCATTGCCATCTATGACAAGACGCTTAAAGAACAGATTACGAACATTGCGCGCATCGATCTGCGCTACGCCAACGGCCTCGCTGTTGGCTGGCGGGAACCTGTAGCGCCGACGGCAGCCGTACCCGCTGTCGCGAAGAATTAAGAGAGGCAGGACCCATGGCAAACGTGCAAAGCGGCAAAATGATCGTCGGTCTCGATATCGGCACCTCCAAGGTGGTGGCACTGGTAGGCGAGGTCGCGGACGACGGCACGCTCGATATCGTCGGAATCGGTACACATCCGTCTCGCGGCCTGAAGAAAGGCGTGGTGGTGAACATCGAGTCCACCGTGCAGTCGATCCAGCGCGCCATCGAAGAAGCGCAACTGATGGCGGGTTGCCGAATCCACTCGGCATTCGTTGGCGTGGCCGGCAATCACATTCGCAGCCTGAACTCCCACGGCATCGTGGCGATTCGTGATCGCGAAGTGAGCTCCGCCGACCTCGAACGTGTGCTCGACGCCGCCCAGGCTGTGGCCATCCCCGCCGACCAGCGCGTACTGCACACCCTGCCGCAGGATTACGTGATCGATAACCAGGAAGGCGTGCGCGAGCCTCTGGGCATGTCCGGCGTACGCCTGGAAGCCAAGGTTCACGTGGTCACCTGCGCCGTCAATGCCGCACAGAACATTGAAAAATGCGTGCGTCGCTGCGGCCTGGAAATCGACGACATCATTCTCGAACAACTGGCGTCCGCGTACTCGGTATTGACCGATGACGAGAAAGAGCTGGGCGTGTGCCTGGTAGACATCGGCGGCGGCACCACCGACATCGCGATCTTCACCGAAGGCGCGATCCGCCACACTGCCGTGATCCCGATTGCGGGCGATCAGGTGACCAACGACATCGCCATGGCATTGCGTACCCCGACCCAGTACGCCGAAGAGATCAAGATCCGTTACGCCTGTGCCCTGGCCAAGCTGGCCGGTGCCGGCGAAACCATCAAGGTGCCAAGCGTTGGCGACCGTCCTCCACGCGAGCTGTCCCGCCAGGCCCTGGCCGAGGTAGTCGAGCCGCGTTATGACGAGCTGTTCACGCTGATCCAGGCCGAGCTGCGCCGCAGCGGCTACGAAGACCTGATCCCGGCCGGCATCGTATTGACCGGTGGTACCGCGAAAATGGAAGGCGCCACCGAGCTGGCCGAGGAAATCTTCCACATGCCAGTGCGCCTGGGCGTGCCTCACGGCGTGAAAGGCCTGGATGACGTGGTCCGCAACCCGATTTACTCCACCGGTGTCGGCCTGTTGATGTACGGCCTGCAGAAGCAATCCGACGGCATTTCGTTTTCGGGTATCGGCAGCCGCGACAGCTACAGCAACGAAGAACCGAAGGGCGCCTTGCTCGATCGCATCAAGAGCTGGGTCCAGGGCAATTTTTAAGAAGCAGCTTTAAGCCACAAGCTTCAAGCGGCGAGAGCAGAGCAAAGTAGTAGAAGCGACAGGCAGCAAAAGCAGTAGGCGAAAAAACTAGAGAACGTAAAGGAGAGGGAAAATGTTCGAACTCGTAGACAACATCCCCGCAAGCCCGGTTATTAAGGTTATCGGTGTAGGCGGTGGCGGCGGCAACGCCGTGAATCACATGGTCAAGAGCAACATTGAAGGCGTCGAATTCATCTGCGCCAACACTGATGCCCAGGCGCTGAAGAGCATCAGTGCGCGGACCATCCTGCAATTGGGTACTGGCGTGACCAAAGGTCTGGGCGCCGGCGCCAACCCTGAAGTAGGTCGTCAGGCCGCTCTCGAAGACCGTGAGCGCATTGCCGAAGTCCTGCAGGGCACCAACATGGTGTTCATCACCACTGGCATGGGCGGTGGTACCGGTACCGGTGCTGCGCCGATCATTGCCGAAGTGGCCAAGGAAATGGGGATCCTCACCGTTGCGGTGGTGACCCGTCCGTTCCCGTTCGAAGGTCGCAAGCGCATGCAGCTGGCCGACGAAGGCATCCGCCTGCTGTCGGAAAGCGTCGACTCGTTGATCACCATTCCCAACGAGAAGCTGCTGACCATCCTCGGTAAAGACGCCAGCCTGCTGTCGGCTTTCGCCAAGGCTGACGATGTACTGGCCGGTGCCGTTCGCGGTATCTCCGACATCATCAAGCGTCCGGGCATGATCAACGTCGACTTTGCCGACGTACGTACCGTGATGAGCGAAATGGGCATGGCGATGATGGGCACTGGCTGCGCCAGCGGTCCGAACCGTGCACGTGAAGCGACTGAAGCGGCCATCCGCAACCCGCTGCTCGAAGACGTGAACCTGCAAGGCGCACGCGGCATCCTGGTGAACATCACCGCCGGTCCTGACCTGTCCCTGGGTGAGTACTCCGACGTGGGTAGCATCATCGAAGCCTTCGCTTCCGAGCACGCCATGGTCAAGGTCGGTACCGTTATCGATCCGGACATGCGCGACGAGCTGCACGTGACTGTCGTTGCAACCGGCCTGGGCGCTAAAATCGAGAAACCTGTGAAGGTCATCGACAATACCGTTCACACGTCGATCGCTTCGCAGCCGCAACAACAAGCCCCTGTTCGTCAGGAAGCTCCAGCGGTGAATTACCGTGATCTGGATCGCCCGACCGTTATGCGCAACCAGGCCCAGGCCGGTGCTGCGACTGCCGCGAAGATGAATCCGCAAGATGATCTGGATTACCTGGACATCCCGGCTTTCCTGCGTCGTCAGGCCGATTGATGAAATGTATCAGGGCTATGAAGGTGATTGGTGTTCAGCAAAGGCGTGGTCTGCTATCATCGCCAGCCTTTGTTGATACCAGTTCGCAATTTGCGCTGAAGCGGCCCAAGCCATGATTAAACAACGCACACTGAAAAATATTATCCGTGCCACAGGTGTAGGTCTGCACTCCGGGGAGAAGGTTTACCTGACCCTCAAGCCTGCGCCGATCGACACCGGCATCGTCTTTCGCCGTGCCGACCTCGATCCTGTGGTCGAAATTCCGGCTCGTGCGGCCAACGTCGGCGAGACAACCATGTCGACGACGCTGGTCAACGGTGACGTCAAGGTGGATACGGTTGAGCACTTGCTCTCGGCCATGGCTGGCCTGGGCATCGATAACGCCTACGTCGAGCTCTCCGCGTCCGAAGTCCCGATCATGGATGGCAGCGCTGGACCCTTCGTATTTCTGATTCAGTCGGCTGGCCTGGAAGAACAGGACGCCGCCAAGAAGTTCATCCGCATCCTGCGGGAAGTGACAGTGGAAGACGGCGACAAGCGCGCCACTTTCGTCCCTTTCGACGGGTTCAAGGTGAGCTTCGAGATCGATTTCGATCACCCGGTTTTCCGTGACCGTACACAAAGTGCAAGCGTGGATTTTTCCAGCACTTCGTTCGTAAAAGAAGTCAGCCGCGCCCGTACCTTTGGTTTCATGAGTGACATCGAGTACCTGCGCAAGCACAACCTCGCACTCGGCGGCAGCGTTGAAAATGCCATCGTGGTCGACGCGGATGGCGTACTTAACGAAGACGGTCTTCGCTATGAAGACGAATTCGTGAAGCACAAGATCCTCGATGCAATTGGTGACCTGTACTTGCTGGGCAATAGCCTGATTGGTGAGTTCAAGGGCTTCAAGTCCGGTCATGCACTGAACAACCAGCTGCTGCGCAAGTTGATTGAGCAGAAAGATGCGTGGGAAGTCGTGACGTTCGAAGACGCCAGCACTGCACCGATCTCTTACATGCGTCCTGTTGCGGCCGTGTAAGTAAAAACCTCTCTAGTTTTTAAAGGCCACCTTCGGGTGGCCTTTTTTTATGCCCTGATATTTGTGGTGTCTGGTTGGGCCCCTTCGCGAGCAGGCTCGCTCCCACAAGAGGACGCGGTCTAAATGTGGGAGCGAGCCTGCTCGCGAAAGGGCCAGTTGCCTTGATGCAAAACTCAGGCGGAAACCACCCGATTGCGCCCCCGTTCCTTGGCCTGATACAGCGCCTTGTCTGCCGCAAACAGTAGTTGCTCCAGGCTGATGTCGCTGGCGGTCGTCCAGGTGCTGATGCCGATACTGACCGTCATCGGGTGTTCATCGCCTGCCACCACTGGCAACTGTTCCACCTGCATTCGGATGCGCTCGGCGATCTGCTGTGCGCCTTCGTTGCCGGTTTCAGCCAGGATCACCGAAAACTCCTCGCCGCCGTAGCGGGCTACCAGGTCTGTCGGGCGATGGACATTCGCGCCAATGACCTCGGCCAGTGAACGCAAGGCCTCGTCGCCGGCCTGGTGGCCGTGGCGGTCGTTGAACGCCTTGAAGCGATCGGCATCGATCATCAGTACCGACATCGGCTGGCCCGAGCGTTGAGCCCGAAACCATTCATGGCGCAAGGTCTGGTCAAGGGTTCTACGGTTGGCCACGCCGGTCAGGGCATCGGTGGCGGCCAGTTGCGCCAGCTCCTGCTCGGCGCTGTGGCGCAGGCGTAGCTCGCGGCAGAGCAGCCAGGTCAGCCATAGCAACGCGGCGCACAGGACCCCGGTGGCGCCGCTGATCACGATAGCCGTGCGCCTCCAGGTGGCGAATACCTCGTCACTGGACAGGGCGACGATCACCGTTAGCGGCAGGTTGCCAACCCGGCTGAAGGTGTACAGGCGTGGTTCCCGGTCAGCGCTCGAAACACCGTCAAAGCTGCCGCTGCCCTCGCGCAACATGCGCACGACGTTGGGTCGACCGGCATAGCTCTTACCAATCGAGCTGCCCTGCAGAAACGGCTTCTGTGCCAGCAGAACCCCGTCGTCGTTGATGATGGCCAGTGTGCTGCCGGTGCCGATATCGAGGCTGTTGAACAACTGATCGAAGTACGCCAGGCGCATTGAGGCCACCGCGACACCCAGAAATTCTCCGGAGGTCGAGGATATTCGCCGGCTGAAGCTGATTTGCCATTCGTCGCTGTAATCGCAATCGCAGCGAGGTTTGAACGGTCGGCTGATGAACATGCCAGCGTCGCGGTTGAAGACATGGGCGAGGAAGTAATCGCGGTCGGCGAAGTTACCCGGTTTGGGTTCGATCAACGACGAGTCGGCGAGTACTTCGCCGTGTTTGTCGAGCAACAGGATGTCGCTTTTGAAGCGTGCGGTGGTGGAGCGGTCGAAGAGCACCAGATGGCGGATCTGCGCCGACACCTGCTTGAGGTCATCCCGTTGCGCGGCGGCGATCAGGCCTTGCAAGGTCAGGTCGTACAGCTCCACCGTGCGCAGCACATCGGCATCGATCAATTGCGCGATGGTGGTTGCGCCGCGTATGGCCGCTTGCTGGGCGTTGGCGTGTTCGCGGATCAGTAGAAAGGTCACGATGCCGAGGATCGCGATGACCGTCAGGCTACTGCCAAGGATCGCCAGAAGCTCCGGCCGCCCGGCGCTGCCTGAAGGGGATGGGGTGCGGCGTACGGTCATGGGGCTCAAGTCTGCTTGAATGACTTGATAAGCGTAGTTGCATAACTGTAGGAGCGAGCTCGCTCGCGATAGTCGTGAACGATAACGCGTGAAACCAGATGCCCCGCGGTGGTCCTGGGTTTTTCGCGAGCAAGCTCGCCCCTACAGATTTCCTTCAGCGTTGATCAGAAAACATTGATCGGATAGTCGACGATCACCCGGTACTCATCGGTGTCCTGATCCAGTGCGCCATATCCGTTGCCGCCACGGTTGGTCGCCCATTGCAGGCGCAGCGCCAGGTCCTTGGCTTTTCCGCTCTGGACTACGTACTTGAGGTCGAAATCGCGTTCCCAGTGCTTGGCGTTCTCGCCGTCAGCGTTGTACCAGGTGGCGTAACCGGGACTGTCCGGATCGACTTTGGTGAGGTCCAGCGTGCCTCGGGAGTACGACACCGCCGACGTCAGGCCTGGCAAGCCAAGTCCGACAAAGTCGTAGGCATATTTGAGTTTCCACGAGCGTTCGTTCGGACCGTTGAAGTCTGAGTACTGTTGGGAGTTGTCGAGGAAAATGCTGTCGCCCTGGCTGATGTAATCGAACGGCGTATTGCCGTTGACCCGTTGGTAAGCCGCCGTGACGCTGTGATTGCCCACGCCCACGGTGAAATGCAGGCTGTAAGTGTTGTTGTCGATGTTGCCCAGCAGCGCATTACCGGTGTCCTGTGTGTGATAGACGTGCAGGCCGGGGTTGAAGCTGATCAGATCATCGAGCGCCCAGGTGTAATCCAGGTCGTAGTAGTACTGGTTCCAGATGTCCTTCAGTTCGGCGGCATACAGGCTGCTGGTCAGGCCCGGCAGGCCGCTCCAGGCCACGCCGGCCCAGTTCAGGTGCTGGCTCTCCTCACCCAAGGGCAGGGTGCCGTAGGACGTGCCGATGCGGGTATGGCCGCTCTGGTTGTAAGGCTTGGTGAAGCTGGCCTGTCCACCCTCGATCAACATATCGTCGAAGCTGTGGTTGGTCAGGCTGACTCCACGGAAGGTCTGGGGCAACATGCGGGTTTCGCCGCCGGCAATCACCGGGTTGGCGAGAAACAAATCACCGGCCTTCAACTCGGTGTCGAAGGCGCGCATTTTCAGGGTGCCACCGGCGGTCGAGAACGATCCCGGCGCTTTGCCGTTGCCATCACCGACCGGCAGGATGCTTGAATTATCGGTGCCACCACCGCCGTCGAGCTTGAGCCCAAGCATGGCGTGGGCATCAACGCCAAAGCCCACCGTGCCTTCGGTGAAACCCGACTGGAAGACGCCCAGCAAGCCCTGGCCCCATTCAATGTTGTCGTCGGCCTGCTGCAAGCGATTGCGGTTCATGTAGTAGTTGCGGGCATTGAGCTTGAGGCTCGAACCTTCGACAAATCCTGCGGGGGCCGAATCATCGGCGGCGCACGCCTGAGAGGCCATCGTTACAGCCAATGCAATGAATAGCGAAGTGGGGCGGAATTTGAAACGCACGTGCGGTAAAGCTCCTTGGTCAACTTTGAACGTCACTGTTTTTGAAGATTGAATGGTTATTCAACGGGAACGGCGCAATAAAAGTCCTTAAAGTCTTAACGAAAAAAAGCCGCTGATAGCAGCGGCTTGGAAGACAACTTTTCAAGGGGAAGAGCCGATGAAAAGTGTCGAGGGAAACAGGAGTGATGCGCAGCAATCAGCTGTCTTTTTCAACCCGTGGCTGGGCTTGAGTGCTTGATGCTTGCGGGGCCTGGGTGGCTTCCAGTGCTTTGGCGGTCATCTCGATCTGGTGTTCTTCGTAAGCGGCGGCGCGTGCGGTGTTATGCGCGACGAAAGACTGCGACTCTTCAGCCATGACGAACGGAGCGGCGAACAAAGAGGACAAAACGAAAGCGCTGGCAATACCCATACTGTTGGACATCTTAAAAACCTTCTTGCTTGGCAAGTGCTGTTTGGTGCGGGCAAAGATAAGGATGTCGGGCGATGGGAAAAAGAGCGGATTCATGAAAGGACTGTTGCGGGAAAGGCAACAGTTGGGTGTTCTCACGATTGTGGTCAACCCGAAACTACTGTGGGAGCGAGCCTGCTCGCGAAAGCGGTGGATCAGTCAGCATGGATGTTGGATGTGAAGGC
>NZ_JBPKAM010000068.1:0-35401 GCF_051216495.1 Pseudomonas baetica
CTCGCGAAGAGGCCCGACCAGTCGACATTGATGTCGGATGTAGCACCGCCTTCGCGAGCAGGCTCGCTCCCACAGGGGATCAGCAGTGCCTTGAGGCTACGTATCAAAGTGTGTACAGCCCCGCCCCTGACACAACAAACCTGCAAACCCCAACCCCCGCGACACATCGCGGATACACCCGCCTGATGAAATTCACCTGTCGATTGGCCAAGCCGATCCTTGCGCTAAACGGGCCGACCGCTGCCCGACATACTTGACTAGAAGGAGCCCTGTCCATGAGCACTTTGATTTCATCGGCCGTCAAAGGCCTGCACTTGAACCTTGACCGTGTCGGCAACTGGATCGCGCCGCTGACCCTGCGAATATTCCTCGCCTGGGAGTTCTTCGAGTCAGGCCTGGAAAAATTCAATGGTGAAAACTGGTTTGCCGACATTCAGGATCGCTTCCTGTTTCCGTTCAACCACCTGCCGGCCACGTTGAACTGGGAACTGTCGATGTGGGTGGAGCTGATCTGCGCCCTCGCCCTGCTGGCGGGACTGGCCACGCGGTTCTCGGCGATCAGCCTGATCGTGGTCACCCTCGTCGCCACCGCCGCCGTGCACTGGCCCGCCGACTGGTCGACCCTGAGCGAATTGGCCCAGGGTTATTCCATCACCAACAAGGGTTACGGCAACTTCAAACTGCCGCTGATCTACCTGGCGGCCCTGGTGCCTCTGGTGCTTTCGGGGCCCGGCAAGTTCAGCCTCGATGCATTGCTGGCGCGTTTCTTCTGGCGTCGCAGGCACGCCTGAAGTGCCAACCTGACATGACAACGGCGGTGCGAATCAAATTCGCACCGCCGTTTTTCTTACTTCGCTACATCAATCGACACGATCGTTGACGCTGCGCCCTCCTGCTGAAACTTGAAGTTCACCTTGTCCCCTACCTTTACCGTCTCCAATTGCGCGGGTGTCGCCTTGAACCCCATGGTCATCGGCGGCCACTGCAGCGCAGGCACGGCGCCATGGGCAATGGTCACCACCTGCCTGGCGCTGTCGATCGCCTTGATCGTTCCCGCAGCAGTGGCGACGGCTATCGCTGCTGCCGGTTGCTCCATCTGGGCAGCGTCCATCTTCATGCCAGGCATATCTTCGGCACGAACAACAAAAGACAGTGCAACCAGGGCGCCAGTTACCACGATTTGAGTCATGTTCATCGGGTGCTTCCTCGTGTGGAATGAATGGGGTTGGAGAACTGACGACGGCGCATCAAGCGATACGCCGCCGGAATGACAAACAGCGAAAGCAGCGGCGCGGTGATCATGCCGCCCACCATGGGTGCAGCAATGCGGCTCATGATTTCACTGCCGGTGCCGCCGCCCAGCAGAATGGGCAGCAGGCCGGCGATTATCACTGCCACGGTCATGGCCTTGGGGCGTACACGTTGCACGGCACCTTCACCGATGGCCGCCATCAGGCCGGACTCGCTGCGATCACCAGCGTCGATCCGCTCGGCCCAGGCATTTTTCAGGTACAGCAGCATGATCACTCCGAACTCGGCAGATACACCGGCCAATGCGATGAATCCGACCCCGGTGGCCACCGACAGGTTGAACCCCAGCCAAAAGAGCAGCCATGCCCCACCGGCGAGCGCGAAAGGCAGTGTCGCCATGATCAGCAAGGCTTCGTCAAAACGGGCGAAGGTAAGGTAAAGCAGGACAAAGATGATTAAGAGCGTGGCAGGTACCACCCATTTGAGGCGCGCATTGGCCCGCTCCAGGAACTCGAACTGACCGGAGTAACTCAGGCTCATGCCAGGCTGCAGCTCGACCTTCTCGTTGACGATCCGGCGCAAGTCAGCGACCACAGAGGCGATGTCGCGGCCCCGTACGTCGATGTACACCCAACCGGACGGCCGTGCGTTTTCACTCTTGAGCATCGGCGGACCGTCGGTGACCTTGACCTTCGCCACCGCGCCCAAGGTGATCTGATTGCCCAGGGGCGTGTAGATCGGCAACTGCTCCAGACCACCGAGAGAGTCGCGCCATTCCCGCGGGTAACGCACATTGATCGGGAACCGCGCCCGGCCTTCGATGGTTTCTCCTACCGTCTCGCCACCGATGGCCCCCGCGACAATCGATTGCACATCGGCAATGTTTAGCCCGTAACGGGCGGCGGCCTTGCGGTCGATGTCGACATCGATATAACGCCCACCGGTCAAGCGTTCGGCCAGCGCCGAGCTGACACCGGGCACCCCCTTGGCCGCCTGTTCGACAGCCTGGGTGACGGCATCGATCTGCGCCAGATCGCTTCCGGCCACCTTCACCCCGATGGGGCTTTTTATACCCGTGGCTAGCATGTCGATGCGGTTGCGGATCGGCGGTATCCAGATGTTGGTCAGCCCGGGAACGCGCACCACCCGATCCAGTTCTTCCACGAGCTTTTCCTGGGTCATGCCCGGGCGCCACTGGTCGTGGGGTTTGAACCTGATCGTGGTTTCGAACATCTCCAGCGGCGCCGGATCGGTTGCAGTTTCGGCGCGGCCAGCCTTGCCGAACACGTGCTCGACCTCCGGCAGCGTATTGATCAGCCGGTCGGTTTGCTGGAGCAGCTGCGCCGCTTTTTGTACCGACAACCCCGGCAGCGCCGAAGGCATGTAGAGCAAGTCTCCTTCGTCCAGCGGCGGCAGGAATTCCCCGCCCAAGCGAGACATCGGCCACCCGGCACTGGCAAACACCAGCAACGCTACCAACAGGGTGGTTTTCGGCCGACGCAACACCGCGTCCAGCGCCGGTCGATAGAGTCTTATCAACCCGCGGTTCAGCGGATTGCGTTGCTCATCCGGAATCCGTCCGCGAATCCAGTACCCCATCAAAACGGGCACCAGCGTCACCGACAACCCCGCTGCCGCCGCCATGGCGTAGGTCTTGGTGAAGGCCAGCGGACCGAACAACCGTCCCTCTTGCGCTTCCAGGGTAAACACCGGGATGAACGACAGTGTGATGATCAACAAACAGAAAAACAGCGCCGGACCGACCTCCACCGCCGCGTCCATCACGACTTGCCAGTGTTTTTCTCCCTTGAGCTCTTCCCCTGGGTGCGTCGCGTGCCAGGCTTCCATTTTTTTGTGCGCGTTCTCGATCATCACCACGGCGGCATCGACCATCGCGCCGATTGCAATCGCAATCCCGCCGAGAGACATGATGTTGGCGTTGATCCCTTGATGGCGCATGACAATGAACGCAATCAAGACCCCGACCGGCAGCGAGATGATCGCCACCAGTGCCGAGCGCAGGTGCCAAAGGAAGATCCCGCAGACCAGCGCGACGACGATGAACTCTTCGATCAACTTGTGGCCGAGATTCTCCACCGCGCGATCGATCAACTGGCTGCGGTCATAGGTGGTGACGATCTCAACGCCGTCCGGCAGGCTGTTTTTGAGCTCATCGAGCCTAGACTTCACTGCGGCAATGGTGTCCCGGGCGTTCTTGCCGCTGCGCAGAATCACCACGCCCCCCACGGTCTCGCCTTCGCCGTCCAGCTCAGCCAGACCACGGCGCATTTCCGGCCCCTGCTGAATCGTCGCCACATCGCCGAGGGTGACCGGCACACCACCGACGCCCAGCTTGAGCGGAATGCCTCGGAAATCATCCAGGGTTTTCAAATAACCGGAAGCGCGCACGATGTACTCGGTTTCAGCCATTTCCAGCACGGCACCGCCGGTTTCCTGATTGGCCTTGCCGATCGCGTCAGTGACCTGCGCCTGGGTAATGCCGAGACCGGCCAGTTTCAGCGGGTCGGGTTGAACCTGATATTGCTTGACCATGCCGCCAACGGTGGCCACTTCCGCGACGTTGGGCAGGGTCTTGAGTTCGAACTTGAGGAACCAGTCCTGCAAGGCGCGCAGTTGCGCCAGGTCATGCCGGCCGCTGCGATCCACCAGCGCATACTGAAAGATCCAACCAACGCCGGTGGCGTCGGGCCCCAATGCAGGTTTGGCATTGGCCGGCAAGCGACTCTGAACCTGGCTCAGGTACTCCAGCACCCGCGAACGCGCCCAATACTGATCGGTACCATCCTCGAACAGCACGTACACGAAGCTATCGCCAAAGAACGAATAGCCGCGCACGGTTTTCGCGCCGGGTACCGACATCAAGGTGGTCGCCAGAGGATAAGTCACCTGGTTCTCGACAATCTGCGGCGCCTGCCCGGCATAAGGCGTACGGATGATCACCTGTACATCGGACAGATCCGGCAGCGCATCGACCGATGTACCTTGAACCGACCAGACGCCCCAGGCCGTGACGAACAGCGTTGCCAGCAGCACCAGAAAGCGATTGCCCACGGACCAGCGAATCCAGGCGGCAATCATGGCTGGCCCCCGGAGCTTTCCAGCGGTTGCGCGACGATGCCTTTGAGGCTGGCTTCGGAATCGAGCAGGAACTGCCCGGACGTAACAACCAGCTGCCCCTCCTCCAGCCCCTTGAGGATGGCGGTCTGGCCTGAGCTTTCCAGTCCGACCTGCACCTCGACCGGACGATAGCGCCCGCCCTCTTCGGCCAGCATCACCAGTACACGCTTGCCCGTGCGAATCAGAGCCTCGCTGGGCACCCGCAACACGCTCTGTCCGGTATTGCCATTCAACCGTACCTGAGCCGTCAGGCCAGGACGCAAGCGACCTTCGGGGTTGGGCAATTCGACCCGCACACTGACGGTTCGGCTGTCGGCATTGGTCTGCGGCAAAATCGCATTGACCGTGCCTTGAAGCACTGCTTCCGGCGACATCGCCAATCTGGCCTCGACGGTTTGACCGAGGCGAATCGATCCGGCAGCCGATTCCGGTACCGCGACCACCAGCCAGACGCTATCGAGTCCATTGACCCTGGCAAGGGTTTCGCCAACCGCCAGCGTCATCCCCGCCCGCACGTTCAGTGTTTGCAAGGCACCGGCAATCGGTGTGGTGATGGCCTCGTTGAGCCGGACCTTGCCGCTGCGCTCGACCTGATCGATCAATTCCTGCGGCATCCCCGTCAATCGCAGACGTTGGCGCGCCGCCGCCAGCAAACCGGGATCACCCATGCGCTTGAGGGCGAGGAACTCTTCCTGGGCAGCCGCCCATTCGGGCACCAGAATGTCTGCCAATGGCGCACCAGCCTTGAGCACATCGTCCGGCGCCCGGGCATACACCCGCTCGACGAAACCCGCCGTGCGCGCCTGTATCACCGCGACATCCCGTTCGTTCCAGGCCAGCACGCCCGACGCATCAAGGCTTGATGACAATGGCCCCCGGGTGACCGTCGCCACCCTCAGTCCGATGTTCTGCGCCATGCCCGGATCGATCTGAACGGCAGCAGCATCGGAATTGGTATCGGCAGTGCTCTCGGCGTAGCGCGGCACCAGCTCCATCTCCATGAAAGGCGACTTGCCGGGTTTGTCGAACTTCTGCTGCGGGACCATCGGGTCGTACCAGTACAGGACCTTGCGCTCGTCCTTGCCCGGCGAACCTTCGACGACAGGTTCCGGGCTGCGAGCCAGCCAATAGCCACCGAGGCCGCCCACGCCGATCAGGCAGACGACCGATAGCACACGTTGGATCAGGTTCATTGGCCCGCCTCCCCATAAGCGAAATACAGCCGGGCGCTGGTCAGCGCTTTCTGTTCGTTGAGGTCGATCTGTTTCAGGCGAGCTTCGATCCATTCCCGTCGGGCAGCCACGACCGCCGCCAAATCACTTTTACCCGCGCGGTAACTGGCTAGGGTCAATTCGGCTTTTTCCCGGGCAAGCGGTAGCAGGTGCTCCTGAGTGCGCCGTACGGCACGTTCCAGACGCTGGTAGTCGGCCACTTGCGCCTCCAGTTGCTCGGTGTGTTCACGCACCAGTGCGTCGCGCTCGGCCTCCAGTTGATTCAACTCGGCACGCTTGGCGGCAATCTTCGGGTTCTGCCGGGTCTCGGGAAACAACGGCAAATCGAAGGTGAATTGCACGCTGACCATGTCGCCAAATTCACGGCCGCGTTTCTGGTAATCGAGCTCCCAGCTCCAGTCGGATTTTTTTTCGGCTTCGGCTTCACGGATACGTGCCTGGGCTTCAAGGGTCATTGGCGCAATCGCCGCCAGCTGCGGATGATGCTCAACCTGGTGTAGGTAACCCGCCGTATCGATGGACCATTGCGGCCAGTTTCCACTGGGTTGTTCATTGGCGGCCGGACCGATCCAGCGCTTGAGTGCCGCACGGGCCTGGGTGCGCTGTTGGATCAATTGGTCCTGTTGCTCTTCAAGCTGCGCCGCTTCCTGTTTCGGTGTGACCGCATCGGCTGGCTGGGCACGACCGCTGGCGATCTGCGCCCGAACGGTCTCGGCCAGCAATCTGTTTTCACGATAAAACTCCTGGAACAACGTCTGTTTGAGCGCTACCGCATAACTGCCAATCCAGGCCATCGCCGTGGATTGCCGCACATTCAAGCGCTCGATGCGACCTTGCGCGGCGGCCACATCGACAGCGGCATCGGCCACTGCGGTACGCGCCCGACGCTTATCGCCGTTGGGCATCTCCTGCATCACGCCGACCATCTGCATGGTCATGAAGTCGTGATCCAGCGTTCCGCGATCCGGGCCGCCCACCGGAAAGTTCTGCACGCCCAGCAACAGTTTCGGGTCCGGTAGTTCACCGGCGGGGATCGCAGCGCTTCTGGCCGCCTGGAGTTTTTCAGCCTGTGCAGTCAACGACGGTGCGTTGTTGTCTGCCAGGCGCAAGGCTTCATCAAGGGTCAACGGGGCAGCAACGCACGGCACGGCCAGTGCGCCTGCCACCAGGGCAGCCGCCAACGGCCACCCCGTGCGAAAGCACGTGGAGTACATGTGTGGATTTCCTGTAGTGATCCACTGCGCGCGGATAAACGCGCACAGCAACGCCATTCCGCACAGGCGGAACGGGGCTCAATGTGGAACAGGAATCAGGCGCGAGGGGGTCGCCACACTCCGGACGGAGTCGGGACAGGCAACACATCGACAAAGAATGCAGTGACGACGGGGCTGAACAAGGTGACAGGAGGCTTGACGATGGAGACTTGCAACATGCCGCCGGTCTTGCATTCCTGACCGGGCTTGCAGGGTTTGCCGTGCTCGGACGGCGTACTCATGTCCTGGCAGCAGTCCATGCCCATATCATCCATCATCTGCATGCCCATGGTTTTCATCGGGCAAGGTTCCGCAGGTGCCTGAACGCCCGCCATTCCGCTGAGGGGAAGCGCGAGACTGATCAGGAAAACGAGGCAAAACCGCAGATAGCGTTTCATGAACAGGAGTCTAGCTGCGGGCAAAGTTTCTTACAATTACGACTGTGCGAGATTGGCCCGACCCTGCATCGAGGCCAGCTATCACGCCGCCTCGATTTGGCTTTGGCTTTTGCGGTGTACGCCCCCTCGAGAGGCCGAGAGGAGGTTCTGCGTAGTGGGCAAACCGGCATGGATGCCGGTTTAGCCGCCCCCGGCCATGGATGGCCGATGGCGGCGGGCCCACGGAGCAGGACCGGAGCGAGGGAATGCCGAGCCTAGGCGAGGCACCGAACGAAAGGGGCAAGAGCCCTTGGTTACTTGGGGCTTTTCCAAGTAACCCGCCGTAAGGGCGGAACCATAAGCAGCCGTTACCGCAACAATGGATATTCACTCAATCCAAGCCGTTTCAACGCCCGAACCACCAAATCGAAGTGACCAGCACTGCGCGACGGTATGAGATGTCATTCAAAAACAACCTTGCCCCCACTTCCCCCCCACTCTTCAATCTGCCCCTGATACCGATCCTCGATCAAATTCCGACGAATCTTCAAGGTCGGTGTCAGCAGCGCATTGGCAACGGTCCACGGCTCGGCCACCACCACAACGCACCCCAGTTGTTCATGGGACTCGAACTGCGCATTGACCTCCGCCAGGAACACCTCAAATTCAGTGGCCACCTTGTCTCGCCCCTCCGCGGTGGCCAGGGCGACGCGGGTATCGGGCGACACGTTGATCAATGCCAGCGGCTGCGCCAGGCCAACACCGGTGACGCAGGAAGCCTCGACACGCGGATGATTGCCGAGCTTCGCCTCGATCGGCACGGGTGCGACGTACTTGCCCTTGGCGGTCTTGAACAGCTCCTTGACCCGGCCGGTGATGCGCAGGCGTCCCTGCTCGTCGAGTTCGCCACGGTCACCGGTGCAGAACAGGCCATCGGCGGTATAGCTCTCGGCGGTCAAATCGGGTCGTTTGTAATAGCCCAGCATCTGCGCCGGGCTTTTCACCAGGATTTCGTTGTCGTGACCGATCCGGCATTCCACCCCCGGGATCGCCGCGCCCACGTAACCGGTACGCACCTGCCCCGGCAGGCTGAAATGCGAAGTGCCGAAGTTCTCCGACATGCCATAGCCTTCCAGTAACTCAAGCCCCAGCGCGCGGTACCAGTCCATCACCTTGACGGGCAAAGGTGCCGAGCCGGACAGACCGGTATGCACTTGATCAAGCCCCAGCGCCGAGAGGATCTGCGCCTTCATCAGCTTGCCTTCCACCGGATCGGCGAAGACTTCAGCCTGCTTGGCCGGGTCAATCCGTTCGTTGATGCCCTGGTAGAACTTGATCCACAACCGCGGCACCGACAGGAAAATGGTCGGACGCGCGCGCCGCAGGTCGTCGCTGAAGGTCTCCAGGCCCAGGTTGAAGAACACCCGGCAGCCGCTGTAAAGCGATACCGCCTCCACCACCGCCCGCTCGGCGGTGTGGGCAAGCGGCAGATACGAAAGCAGGCGGTCACTGTTGCAGGTACCCTGACCGTTGTCATAGATGCAACCGGTCACCGCCGGCGCGGCGTACATGGCGCCGAAACTGTGCATTACCCCTTTTGGATCGCCGGTACTGCCTGAGGTATAGATGATGGTGGCGAGCTCTTGCGGTGTCGGTTCGACCACTGCTTGCAGCGGCGCGGTACGGGCGATGATGTGCTGCCAGGACTCGCCCTGGCCGCCACTGGACATCGGCAGATCGATCAATGGCAGCCCCGTCGGAATCGCCTCGCAAACGGCGTTCCAGCCGGCCGCTTCACCCTCCAGGCGACCGACGAACAGCAAACGTATCCCGGCATGCTCCAGTACGTAGCGCACCGTGTCGCGGTTGGCGGTCGTGTACAGCGGAACACTGACGTGCCCCGCCATCCAGATCGCCAGGTCGGCGATGATCCAGTGGGCCGTGTTCTTGCCGAAGATGCCGATGGACGATTTCGCCGGCAAGTCGAGGGTTTGCAGGTGAGCGGCCATGCGCCGCGCCTGGTCGCCGACTTCACGCCAGCTAAAGTCTTGAACGCTGCCATCGGGCAATGGCTGAGTCAGGTAGATTGAATCAGGTGTGCTGAGCTCCCAGTGAAGGAAGCGATGCAACAGTGTTGAATTCTTGTTGTTATTCATGGCTGCTCCTGCAACTGAAGGGTGGCACTCCACCCATTGAAATGATTCTGTTCCAGGCCTCTGGCGGCGCGCGCTCGCGACCGGATTCAATCGCGCTGATAAAGAGTGGTCGTCACCGTGCCATCGGCACCGGTCTGTTGCTGAAGCGCCAGTTGCGCATCGGCGACCTGGCGTCGGCCGGCACTGCCACGCAGGTGATGCACCAGTTCAATGCATTGCGCCAGCGAGCTCGCCGCTGACGCCTGCCCCAACGAAAGCAGGCCACCGGAAGGATTGACGACCAGGTTGCCACCGTTGGTATTGTCGCCGTCTTCGACCATCTTCTCACCGCTGCCTTCAGGGCAGAACCCCAACGCCTCATAGAGCAGCAATTCGCTGACGGTGCTGGTGTCGTGCAATTCGCAGACGCCAACCTCCTGCGGTCCCCTGCCCGCTTGTTCGTACAACTCAAGGGCGGCGGCAACGTTGGCCTCGTAGTCTACGCCAGCAAAGCTCGCCCCCTGCTCCGCTCCGATCACCTGCCTGGGTGAAATGCAGGCCTGGGCGGCAATACGCACGACCGGGCCGCTGGAATAACGCTTGGCAAACTCACTGGAACACAGCAACACCGCAGCGACGCCCGAGCTGGTCCAGGCAAATTGAGGATGGGTCAGTGGTTCGGCGATGGTGTCGGCCTCCAGCACCTGTTCCAGCGTCAGCTCGCGAGTGAAGGCGGCCAGGGGATTGAGCGCGGCATGCTGGCGGGCCTTGACGGCGATCATGGCGAAGGTCTCTCGTCGAGCCCGGTAACGTGCCATGTATTCTCGCGCCGCGGCGCCGAGACGTTCGAACATGGGGTCAGGCGCGGACGTCGCCGCCGCACTCTGCACGCCCAGCACCAGAATGCTTTCTGCCTGGCCCAAAGCGATGGCCTGGCAGGCACGGGCAAACAGAATACTGTCATCGCCCGTTCCTTCCGGGAAGTGGCAGAGTGGTGTTCGCCCAAGTCCGACTCGTTGCAAGGCACGCTGCAAGGTCGCGCCATCCATCATGCGCGAGACGACATGGACAGTCGCGATGTGGCTCGCGGACACGCTGGCGTCAGTGAGTGCCTGCCGTACCGTAGCGCTGACCAGAACGGCCGGATCGGGTCCCAGCCCGCTCGTACGGAACGGCGACATTCCTACGCCAATCACATTGACGCAACGTTGCATCGTGCTCTCCTGAAAACAAAAAAGCTGCCGCTCCCCGCTCAGGGAAGCGGCAGGTGACCAAGGATCAGGCCGGTACGGATTCGAACAGTTCGACCGCACCATTTTTCAACACGACGACGTCCCGCTCCACAGCGCGCATCTCGACCACGATGCGCGTAGGAGACTCGCGCCACATGCGGGTTTCCAGGGTGTCGCCCGGCATCACGATGGAAGCGAAGCGCGCGCGTACGCTTTTGAACAAGCGCGAGTCGTTGCCGCAGAACGCTTTGATCACGTGGCGGCCGAGGTAGCCGAAGGTGCACAGACCGTGCAGGAATGGCTTCTCGTAGCCGGCCTTGGCGGCGTAGTCCGGATCGACGTGCATCGGGTTCCAGTCACCGCACAGGCGATACAGCAGGGCCTGGTTGACTTCGGTCTTGTCCGCCAGCACCGCATCGGGCTGGCGATCCGGCGCCACGTTGATCTCTTCGCTGGCCACACGCTGCAAGCCTGCACCCGGCACGCCTGGATAGAAGCCCGTCACCTCGTTATAGAACAACGGCGTGCCGTGCTCGTCAGTGGTTTCGATGGCGAGGATGGTCACGGTGCTCTTGCCTTTGTCGATGGCCGACTTCAAGCGCATGGTGTGCTTGAGCTTCGCCTTGGGCGGCAATGGGCGATACATCACGGTGTACTGCTCGCCATGCAGGCCTTTGGCGAATGGCACATTCAGACCTTCCAGCTGTGGTTCGCCGGACTTGGCGGCACGCAAGAACACTTCGGTGGCCGGCAATACGGCCATGGTCGGCAGCACGCGGAACCCGTCGCCGAGGAACTCGTTGATGTACTTCAGTTCATCACGGTCCAACGGGTCCTTGGCGGCACCAACGGCCAAGGCGTAGAGCGCGGCATCGTTCTGGTCGTATTCGGTTTCCAGGTGGGACACGGCGTTGGCTGCCACTTCCATATCGACGAAGGCGTTGCCGCCCTTGGCCGGCGACCCCATGCGGGCAAACAGTTCCTTGAAGCTGTCGGCGCCATCGGCGTGATATACGCTGTGCTCGTCGAACCGGGTGATGCGCTCCCAGTTATCGCGCACCAGTTCCGGGCTCAAGGTATGGGTGTGCAGGTGACGACCCTGGGAACGTTCCCAACGGTATTTTGCATGGAAGCCACCACCGACCTCGAACAGGCCGCCCGTGTCCGCGCACTCCTCGCTGCACAGCCAACCCACCAGCGGCGCGCAGTCTTCCACTTTCAACTTGTCGTGAAGCTCCTGGGGAAAAATGCCGCTGGCGATCACCATCCGCGAAGCCGCAATCGGGGCGATGGTGTTGACGCGGATGTTCTTGCTCGCGCCTTCGATGGCCAGCGAGTTGGCGAAACCGATCAGGCCCGACTTGGCCGTGGAATAGTTGCACTGCCCGAAGTTGCCGAAGATGCCGGCGCCCGAAGCGGTCATCACGATGCGGCCGTAGCCCTTTTCGCGCATGATCGGCCACACGGCGTGGGTCAGGCGGAAAGCGCCCTTGACGTGAACGTCCTGGATCAGGTCCCACTGCTCTTCGGTCATCTTGTGGAACGAACTGTCGCGCAAGACGCCGGCGTTGTTGATCAGGATGTCGACCGTGCCGAACACCTCAAGCGCGGTGGCGACGATTTTCTCGCCCTCGGTCACCGAGTGATAATCGGCGACGGCTTCGCCACCCATGGCGCGGATTTCCGCGACCACGGCATCGGCGGCGGAACTCGAACTGCCCAGGCCTTCGGTACTGACGCCCAGGTCATTGACCACGACCCTGGCGCCACGGGAACCCAGCAGCAAGGCGTGGGCGCGTCCCAGGCCGTTGCCGGCGCCGGTGACGATGGCTACTTTGCCGTCAAAGCGAATTTCTTGAGACACGTTTGCTCTCCTATGATCGCGCTCACAACGTGCGAGCGATGATTTCTTTCATGATTTCATTGGTGCCGCCCCAGATCCGGTTGCCACGGGTGTCCAGGTACAACCGGGCGATCGGGTATTCGGTCATGTAGCCGTTGCCACCATGCAGTTGCAGGCAGGCATCGACCACCCGGCTGCTGAGCTCGGCGGTCCAGTACTTGGCCACCGCCGCCGCTTCGGCGGTCAGCTCATCGCGCAGCAGCAAGGCCATGCAGCTGTCGACCCAGGAGCGGCCGATCTGGATTTCGGCCTTGAGTTGCGCCAGGGTGAAACGCGAGTTCTGAAAGTCGAGCACCGGCTTGCCGAACACGATGCGCGTACGGGTGTATTCAATGGTGTGATCCAGCGCCGCCTCGGCCTGGGCCTGGAACCCGGCGGCACCGATGATCCGCTCCCACGCCAGGTCGTGCATGAGCTGATAGAAGCCCTGCCCTTGCACGCCACCGAGCACGTTTTCGGCCGGTACGCGGCAATCGTCGAAGAACAACATGCTGGTGTCCTGGGCGTGCAGGCCGATCTTTTCCAGTGGCTGGGAACGGCTGAACCCTTCGCGCTCCTTCTCGACGATGACCAGCGAGAAGTCCTTGGCACTGCCACTGTCGCCGGTCTTGCACACCACCAGCGCCAGATCGCAGGACGCACCATTGGAAATAAAGGTTTTGGAGCCGTTGAGGACAAGATGATCAGCGTCCTGCACGGCGCGGGTGCGCACCGCTTGCAGGTCCGAGCCGGTATTGGGTTCGGTCATGGCGATGGCGCCCACGGCCTCACCGGCGATCATGCGCGGCAACCAGGTCTGTTTCTGGGCCTCGGTGCCGTAATTGAGGATGTAGAACGCCACCAGGCCATGCACGCCGAAGCCGATCAGGCCCGAGGCGCCGACTCGCATGAATTCCTCGGCGAAGACCATGTCGAACAGGCGGTCGGCACCCGGGCCACCAAATTCCTCTGGCATGGAGGGCAGCAGCATTCCGAGGGTGCCGGCCTTGCGCCAAACCTCGCGGGGTACGCATTTGTCCTTTTCCCACTGGGCGTGGAAAGGCGCGACTTCCTGTTCCATGAAACGGCGGCAGGCACGACGAAATTCTTCGTGCTCGGCGCTGAACAGGGTACGGGGGATCAGGTATTCCATTGGTTAGTTCTCTTTATCCTGAGTCTGCAGCCGGGATCAGAGCGTGCGCCCGACCAGATCTTTCATGATGTCGTTGGCACCGCCGGCAATGCGCAGCACGCGGTGGTCGAGGTAGTGACGGGCAACCGGGTACTCGAGCATGTAGCCGTTGCCACCGTGCAGCTGGACGCATTCGTCCACCACCTTGGTGTACAACTCCGAACACCAGAGTTTGGCGGCGGCCGCCGCTTCGGGGCTAAGGGTTCCGCCCAGACACTGCTCCATGCAGCGGTCGACGTAGTTCTGCGACACCGCCAGCTGCATCTTCAGGTCGGCCAATTTGAAGCGAGTGTTCTGGAAGGCGAAGATCGGTTTGCCGAATACGGTGCGTCCCTTCGTGTACTCCAGCGTGCTGTCGAGCACCGCCTCGGCACCGGCGACGCTGCTGATCGCGATGGACAACCGTTCCCAGGCCAACTCCTTCATCAACTGGATGAAGCCCTGCCCGGCCACGCCGCCCAGCAGGTTTTCCTTCGGCACCCGCACGTTTTCGAAGAACAGCATGGTGGTGTCCTGGGCGTGCAGCCCGACCTTGCGCAAGGGTTTTGAGCGACTGAAACCGGCGCGATCGGCTTCGACCAGGATCAGCGAGATGTCCTGGGCGCCCTTGCCCGTGTTACCGGTTTTGGCAACCACCACCACGACGTCGCAGTTGCTGCCGTTGGAGATGAAGGTTTTGGCGCCATTGATGACGTACTCATCCCCCTCGAGCACGGCGCGGGTCTTGACCGCTTGCAGGTCCGAACCGGTATCGGGCTCGGTCATCGCCACCGCGCCGATGGCCGAGCCTGCGGCCATTTTTGGCAGCCAGGTCTGTTTTTGCAGCTCGCTGCCGAAATTCACCAGGTAACCGGCAACGATATCGTGCACGCCGAAACCGATCAGGCCGGAGGCCTGGCCCGCGCGGTAGATTTCCTCGGTGGCGATCATCGAAAACCGGCGATCCAGCCCCATCCCGCCATAGGCCTCAGGCGTTGTCGCATTGAGCATGCCCAGCGCGCCGGCCCGTTCCCAGATGGAGCGGGGAACCCGATGGTCCGCTTCCCACTGTTCGAGACAGGGAGCACATTCCTGAGCCAGGAAGCGCCGCACGCTGCGGCGAAACTCCTCGTGCTCTTGATCAAACAGGCTGCGCGCAATCATGGGGTGGTTTTCTCCTAAAATCGTCGTTCTGCCACCTTTGAAGGGGCTATGGATCGATCATAGGAGGAGGTATTGCAGAACCGCCCCCTCAGGGAGGGGGGGATTTGTGAGTCAGCAAGACAAGGCAGGCTGATATTGAACCGTGGCGAGGGAGCTTGCTCCCGCTTGAGTGCGCAGCACTCACAAAAATCGCGATGATTGTCAGATTGTTGGGGCCGCTGCGCAGCCCAACGCGAGCAAGCTCGCTCGCCACAGAAATTGTTAAGACGCTCTTGGTTTTCAAGCCAATTGTTTACGCCAGGTACCCGGCGACGTGCCGAACTGGCGCTTGAAGGCACGACTGAACGCGGCTTCGGATTCGTAGCCCACCGCGAAGCCGATCTGCGCCACGTTGCCGCGCCCTTCGCGCAGCTGTTGCGCAGCCACGTGCATGCGCCAGAGCGTCAGGTATTGCATCGGCGGCTGTCCGACCAATGCCGTGAAGCGCTCGGCGAATACCGAGCGTGACATACCCACTTCCAGCGCCAGGGCTTCCGCTGTCCAGCCCTCGGTCGGACGTGCATGCAGCAGCGCCAAGGCGCGCCCGATATGCGGATCGCGCAACCCCGCCAGCCAGCCGCGCCGCTCGGTGGGGAGGCTGGCGACATACTGGCTGACGGCTTCGACGAAGAGCAATTCGGAGAGCTTGGCGATGACTGTTGCCGAGCCGACGCGCCCGGCCGCGATCTCACTGACAGCGAAACGGAACGAACTTTCAATCCAGGCGCCCGACGCCGTCGCACGCAGGTCCAGTTTCAATAAGGCCGGCAGTGACGACAGCAATGGGCTGAAGGGTGTTTCAGAGCCGAGGAATCCGCACAGGATCTGCGTGGGCTCACCGCCTCCACCGTACTTGATACGGGAAATGCCGCCAATGTCCGGCGGTTCGATGACGTCCTTGACCGGCAAGGGCGCCGTGCTCAGGTCGCTGCCAAAGGTATGAAGGTCATTGCGCGGCAACAGTATGAGTTCGCCGGCGCGCACGTCCAGGGCGGCGCCCTCCTCGATGCGGATTTGCATGCTTCCAGCGGCGACGAAATGCGAGGCAATGATATGTCGAGGTGCCGCCAAGTAGGGCTTGCAATCCTCCGCGGAGATTCTTCCGCTGATGCACCAGGGCGCGGTGAACTCCGCCTCGAGGAAGACCCCTCCAGACAACCGAATCACGCGCAAGACGTCAGAAAGCGCATCCAGCATTGGCCAGCCCTCCTTTCCGGAGTCCGGAGCAGGTAATCAGGCGCATCGGTCATTCTTCGCCTGAACGGCGAGGCCTAGATTAGCACCAACGCGGACCCAGTGATTGAGACGCCCCCTGGGCTTCACCCAGGGTCATTGGCTCCGTCATCGTCCCTTCTCAGCTCGACCAGGCAAGCAGGAGATCGCTATGAACACCGCCGTTACCCTACCCGTTCCGGACTCGGCCAGTGCCGCCCGTTATGCGCAACTTGTCAGATCATCGAAGAAAGCCGAATGGCAGATCGACCGCGATTTGCTACAGGACCGGCAATTCGACTTCTCGCGCAAATTCCTGCCCGACGGACTCTCACAGATCGACCGCCTGACCTTCCTCACCGTGGGCGAGGCGCGTCTGCTCAGTCAGATTCAGGGCCGGACCTATGCCTACATCTTCGGCCTGGTCGAGCGATTTATCAGTGCCAAAATGCTCGATCAGGGCCGGGCCCATGCCTTCGACGATCAGCTCGCACTCGAAGCGCTGGTGCGTTTTTCCAGCGACGAGATCAAGCACCAGGAGCTGTTCCGGCGCATGGAGACGATGATCGGTTCGCAGATGCCGACCGGCTATCGTCAAGTGGTCGATCCAAACGATGTGGCGCGTGTGGTACTGGCGAGCAGTACCTGGGCCGTGCTGGCACTGACCTGTCATATCGAGCTGTTTGTCCAGACGCATTACACGCAAAGCATCGCCCCGCGCGAGGAGTTGTGCCCGCTGTTCAAGGACGTCTTCAAGTTTCACTGGAAGGATGAAAGTCGGCACGTCGTGCTCGATGAACTGGAGTGGAAGGCGGAGCATGCCAAGTGCTCCCCCGCCGAACGCGACCAGGGCGTGAACGATCTGATTGCGCTGGTGGCCGCCGTCGACGACATCCTGCAAGCACAAGCCGCGGCCGATGCCGACTACTTCGTCAGAAACGTTTCACCCTCCTTCGGTGTCGATGAAGCCGCGCAGATCAAAGCCTCGGTGCTGGGGGCCTACCGCTGGCAGTACATTATTTCAGGCGTGCAGCATCCACACTTCGGCCGGCTATTAACGCGCATGACGACACCGGAACAGATGTCCAGGATCCAGACCGCACTGGCCCCCATCATGGGCGGATCGCTGCCATGACCATCCCCATGTGGATGTTGCTGGGGTTCGCAACCTGGACCTTGCTGCTACTGATCGCCACCGTCGGGGTGTATCGCTGGGTCGCAATCCTGTTCTCCAGGGTTGCGATCGCCTCGTTCCGAAGTGACCGGCTCGAAGGCGCGGACTGGTACCAACGCGGGACAAGGGCGCATGCGAACTGCGTGGAAAACCTGCCTGTGTTTGCCGCCATCGTGTTCGTGATCTCGGCCCTGGGCATCGACAGCCCGGCAGTGGACTACTTGTCCATGCTCGTGCTGATCGCTCGCGTGTGCCAGTCGCTGGTTCACGTGTCCCATGTGCAAACCGATAGATTCGTCGCGGTTCGGTTCAGCTTTTTTTGTGTGCAGTTGGTTTGTTTTCTGGCGCTCATTGTCTTAGCCGCCAGCAACGGCACATGAAAAAAGGGAGGGCATCCATTGCCCTCCCTCCGTTTTCACGCTCCCTGCGACAGACTGATCAGGGCCTCAAGTGGCGAGGATGAAGTCTGCGGATGTGACGGTCGTTGCGTCGGCCACACCGACCAGGCGGATGGAATCAGCACCTCCGATGCTGACCAAGGTATCCGCACCGACATCAGTGATGGTGACGTTGCCGGCAAAGGTCGCCGCCGTGATGTTCAACCCGGTGATATCGATTCGGTCCTGGCCTCCCGCCAGGACGGCATCGAAGCCCAGGATCTGATCGGTGCCGAAGCCTGCGGCGAACATGAAGATATCGTTGCCACTGCTGGCAACCATCACGTCGTTGCCGGCACCGCCCGTGACAGTATCGTTGCCATCGCCGCCATCGATAAAGTCATTGCCGTTGCCACCCAGCAAGGTGTCGACGCCGATGCCACCGAGCAGCGTGTCATTGCCATCGCCACCCTGCAGCAGATCGTTGCCGTTACCGCCGTCCAGGTTGTCATTGCCCAATCCGCCGAGCAGTGTGTCGTTGCCAGTGTCACCGATCAGTGAGTCATCGCCGTCACCGCCGTCAAGGCTGTCATCGCCATTGCCACCGTTGAGGATATCGGCGCCAATGCCTCCCAACAGTTGGTCGTTTCCGCCTTCGCCATTGAGCCTGTCGTTACCGCCATTGCCGGTGAGGATGTCGTTGCCACCGCCACCATTGAGGGTGTCACTGCCTGCTCCGGCGGTGATGACGTTGTTCAACCCGTTGCCGATGCCGGTGAAGGCGCCAACGCCGGTGAACGTCAGGTTCTCGACATTGCCTGCCAGGACGTAGCTGGCCAGGGAAGTCTGTACGGTATCCACCCCCCCGCCAAACGCCTCGACCACCGTGTCCCCGCCGTTATCGACGATGTAGGTGTCATCGCCGGCCAACCCTACCAACCGGTCGACACCTGCACCGCCATTGAGGAGGTCGTTGCCGGCCCCGCCATTGATGATGTTGTCCAACCCATTGCCGGTACCGGTGAAGTTGCCGGCGCCGGTAAAGGTCAGGTTTTCGACGTTGCCACCGAGCACATAGCTCGTCAGGCTGGTTTGCACCAGATCGACACCGCCACCTGCGGCCTCGATGACGGAGTCACCGACGTTATCGACCACAAAGGTGTCGTTGCCGGCACCGCCATTCATGGCATCCGCGCCGAGCCCGCCGTTGAGGGTGTCGTTGCCGTCCTCGCCATTGAGGATATCGTTGTCGTCTCCGCCGTTGAGAATGTCGTTGCCAATGCCGCCGAACAACTGGTCACTACCGGCCAGACCATTGAGCGTATCGTTCCCGCCCAGGCCAAACAGCAGATCGGCACCCGCACCGCCAGTGAGGACGTTCGCCAACGCGTTACCCGTCAGCACCACCCCTGTCGGTATGGTCACCGCCGCCGTCGCCGCCGACGTCACCGACTCCAGCGTGCCGAAGCCATCGGTGTAGCTCACGATCACCCGCAGTTGCAGGTTGCCCTGCGCCGAGCCGGGAGTGAAGGTCGCACCGGTCGCACCGTTGATGTTGGTGAAGGACGTGCCCACCCCTTGCTGCCATTGGAAGCTGAAGGTGCCCAGCCCGTCCACATCGCCAATCCCGGTGGTGATCGCGGTCAACACCTGCCCTTGATCCGGTGTGGTGTCGCTGATCAGCAACGCACCGGTCGGTGCATCGTTGACGTTGGCCACCGGCCCGAGGACGTCGGATGCAACACTTTCGGCCACGCCGAAGTCATCCACGTAATTGACCACCACGCGCACCGTCTGACCCACCTGAGCCTGACTGAGCGCGAGCGTGCTGTTGGTCGCGCCGGCGATGTTGACGAAGCCCGCCGGGCTGTTGACCTGCCACTGGAAGGTGAACTGCGGATTGCTCAGGCCATCAACGTCGATGATGCTCGCCGGATTGGCGGTCAACACCTGGTTCTGCACCGCCAGCCCCGCTACGGTCGGCACTGTGGTGGGCGAGCTGTTCGGCGTCGAATCGACGATTTCCAGCGTGCCCTTGGCATCCTGATACACCGCCCGGACGCGGATGTTCAGGCCCGCGACATCGTCCGTCACCCGGTAGGTGGTACCCGTCGCCCGCGATGCCTCGCCAGCGGCGACAACGGTGATGTCTTCGAAAACACCCGTACCCGGGATGGTTTCGACCTGCCAGTAGTAAGCTACCGGACCGTTCACTGCTCCGTTCGGATTGGTCGCTCCGACGTTGTCGGCATCGTGCACGCCCAGGTTGCTGACCCGCAACAACTGGCCGGTGACCGGCGAATCGTCACGCACGCCGGTGGCATCATCGAGGATCGCCAGATGCCCCGATGGGCCAGCGTTTTGCGCGGTGCCCACGCCGGATGCCTGCGCACTATCAGCAAACTGCAGGCGCTCGATGCCCGTCAGGCGATCGACCCCATCACGCCCCGCCACCGAGTCGGTCACAATCACCGTGTTGCCTTCGACCGCGATGCTGTATTCCGACGCATTACCGGTGAACAGTGCTGTGTCGTACTTGTCATCGCCGGTCAGAATCTCCCGCACGATGACCAGTTGGCCCGGATTGTAGGTACCGTTCAACATAAACGGCACCATGGGCTCCATACTGTCGAACGAGGCGATTTCCGGGCCGGTGCCATCCGAATTGGCCCGTACGCTGATGCGCACGTTCAGCCACTTGTCACCGTCGATGATGTCGTCACCGCCGCGACCTTCGATCAGGTCGCTGCCGCTGCCACCGAGGATGATGTTGCCGCCGTCGAAGAACGTCGCTCCGGCTGGCAACAGACCCGCCAGACCGTCGATCAGGTTGATGTTGGTCAACACGCTGCCGGTTGCACCTGCGGTGGGCAACGATGTCGAGTCTTCGCTATCGCCGCGCAGGAAGTCACCCTGCTTGGAACCGGACAGACCTTCCATGATGTCGAAACGCACCAGCGCCGAGGCCCCTGAACCCGGTACCAGCGGTACATCGAAAAAGCGGTCGCTCATATCGATGCTCACGCCCTGGGCGAGATCCTTGAACGTTGCCCAGTCATAGCCGGAGCCGCCGATATAGCGGTCACCGAAGCCGAGACTGCCGACCATGATGTCGTCGCCGCCTTCGCCGTTGAACTTGTCGTTCTCGTTACCGCCGACGAACACGTCGTTGCCGATGATCGGGTCATTGCCGAGCGGATCGAAGTTGTCGCCAGGGGCACCGTCCGACGTGCCCTTCTCGATCCAGTCGTCGCCTTCGTTACCCATGTCCTGCTCGTTGGCCTTGCTGCCCAGGATAAAGTCGTTGCCCTGGCCACCAATGGCTTCGGAGGCGTCCTCACCGGTGATGATGAAGTCATTGCCGAACCCGCCGATGATCAGGTTGACGCCGTTGCCTCCGTGCAGCACGTCGTTGCCGTCGCCACCCTGGATGTTATCGTCGCCGCCCAGGTCGGTGATGATGTCGTCGCCGGCGCCACCACGCAGTTGGTCGTTGCCGTTGCCACCTTCGATGCGATCGTTGCCGCCATCACCCCAGACCGTGTCATCGCCGCCACCGGAGATGAGGATGTCGGCACTGTTGGTGCCGCCCAGCACGATATGCTCTTCACCGGTGTACTTGATGTAGTTGGCGTCCGGTCCTGCGGTCAGCGGGTTGTCGCGGAACACCACCTGTTGGTTGTTTTCGCTCAGTGGATCGGCGTTGCCCAGTCCTTCGTTGTATTGCTTGCTCTGGTCCCTTTCCAGATAGAACGCCACATCCGAGAACACCAGCCCCGGCAAGTGCGTGGCCGAGGTGTTGGCCATGATCAGCTTGGCGAACGAGTTGCTTTCCAGCTCGGCATTCATCGACAGCCCAGAGGTACGCTCCAGGTAGTAGAAGCGGTCGCCGTCCTGGAGTTTCTCCATCTGGTTCTCGAACACGAAGTTGAAGGTCGAGCCGAGCATGCCGCCGAACGGCGTTTTCTCTTCGGCCAGGCCGCCGATCCAGAGATCGATGGCATCGACACCCGTGATCGTCACACCCTTCAGGTCATCGGCATTCCCCAGTATCCCATCCTTACCGGCCAACGTTACGTTGGCCCAGGCACCGGTGCCATTGAGGAAGTCCATCCGATCGGCTGGCTCGTTAACACCACCATCGCCAAACACCAGCAACATCGCCGCGGCGCGCTTGCCTTCCAGCGTGGTTGCCGACGTGATCGTGCCATGGGTGCCGTAGGCCGCGATGAAGTTGATCAACGACTCCGGATGCTTGAGGTGCTGCACCAGGTCGACCCAACTGGTGTACGGCTTGAGTTGGGTGTCACCGGTTTGGCTGTAGATGTCGCGGCGGATTGCGTTGAGCGAGGGAATCCCCACGTCGCGGCCACGGGCGATGTTGATCGCCGGCAGGTCCAGTGGCAGGCCCAGCAGGTTGTTGCGCAGCGCCTCGGTGACGAACTCGTCGATTTCGTTACCGGCTTGCCGGGTCACCCCGCGCACGATCGCACTGGTCGCATCCTCGGGCGTCACGCCACTGGCGGCGTACGCCAACGGGTTGAGGAACGCCGCGATCAGGCCCAGTTGCTGATCGGGATCTGCACTGCTCGGGTCGCCAATCACGTCGAAATTGACATCGAAGCGATCGACGGTCTCGGTCAGCATCGAGTGGCCAAACCGGTACACGGTGTGGGCGAACTCGGCGACGATCGAGGCATCGAGGTCGACGTCATAGACCTGGGTCGGTGCGAAGAACAGGTCAACGCGAGGCTGGATGGTCCGCGCAAATTCCTCGAACACCAGGTGTTGATACTGCATCTCGGTGCCGAACTTGGCCGCCTGGAACAGGCGCTCGCCATTCCACACCAGGGCATCGATCTCGGCCTGGTTGGCGGGCAACGCGGCCAAAGGATTGAGCAGCCACTCGTTGAGGAAAGCCAGGTCACCCGAATCGAGCACGGTGTCCTTGGTTTGCTCGACCAGCCGATTGTGCTCGGCGTGGAAGATCGCGTGCACGGCGGTCAGGCCGATGTTCTCGTTGACCCGGCCGTCGCCGGCGATGTAGTGCGCATCCAGCAACTCGTTGTCGTAGGTCAGGTTGTTGCCGGTAGGGCCAGCCGGTTGCGCATTGCCAACGTCAGTGTCGCCATCCGCCTGCAGGACCCCGCCGGAAATGACCGGCACGGCATTGTGGGCGATGTCGTTGAGGAAGGCATGGCCAGTGCGTACTGCGTTCGCAAGGCTTATCGGATTGGCCGGATTGCCTTCGATCAGGGTCGTGACGTCGTCGGCGTTGCCGGCGATACCGTCCAGCCCGTTATTGACCCGAATGACCACCTGCGGGAAGCCATGCGGCCCCTTGATGAAGTTGCCATAGGCGTCAGTCGCCAGCAGCGGACCGCTGTCGATATCGGCGTCGGTGAGATTGATACCGAGCACGTCACGTGCCTGCGCCTTGACCACTTTCCAGGTCGCCATGCCACCGATTTCTGTGTCGTCTGAGGTACCGTACTTGCCGTCCCCCCCCAGGTCACGGTTAGTGATCAGGTTGCCGGTCGCTACGGGGCCGTCGCCCGTCATCACGTACCCGCGCAGGAACACCTGGTGCGATGGGTGCGAGCTGTAGGTCTGGTTCTGGTCCACGAACGGCGTGGTGGTGTTGGTATGCTCATGGATGTCGTCGGCCGTACCAAGAACGCCATCCGCCCCTGGCAGGTTGGTCGCGCGGGTCACCACCATGAAGTTGGTGTTGCCGCCAGGCACATACAACGGATCATCCGGTTGCAGCGGGATGTAGATGGTGCCCGAACCGCCTTTGGTCACCAGGTCCAGACCATGGTCGAAGAACTGCCCGAAGAAGGTCATCCAGGCGTTGAACGGCGCAGACAAGCCCGCATCCGCCGCAGTGTTCTCGAACAGGTAGACGTCGTGGTCATCGGACGTACCGAACTGACCATCCATGCCGGGGCTGGCGACGATCCGTACGCCATCCTTGAGCACGTCGTCGTTACCGCTACCCACGACACCGAAGTCGAGATGACCGTTCGCGCCCGGGTCGTGAGCCGTGGCATAGGCCGCCGGGTTGTTCGAGGTTTGGTCGACGATCAGGTTACTGATGGTGCGCGGCTGCGAGTCAAACACCGGGCCGCTGTTCTGCGCATAGGACGATCCCGGAAAAGCCGGCGAGCCTGGGCCGAAGAAACCGGCTGGCACACCTTCCGCCGGATTGAACACCGGATCGCTCACACGCGGGAAGGTGTTATCAGCGGCGCCAAACTGGGTGTGGTTGTTGCCGTTGAGGTTCAGCAGGTTGTTGTTCGAGCCGTCGACCGCCCGCAGGCCCAACGGCGCACGGATGTTCGGGATCAGCGAGAGGATGTCCTGTCCGGCCGCGTCAGCCTCGGCAATCTTGATCTGATCAAGAATGAAATTGAGGTCGGAACGGACCATGTGCAGGCCCTCGCCCCCTGCGGTAGCGTCGACCACCGGCACCTGCGGCGTAGGCACAACCGGTGCGCCGGGCGCCACCACGGCGGTCGGTTGCGAGAACACCACTTCAGTGGTGCCATGACCGTCCTGGTAGATCGCCTTGACCCGCAACGACAACCCGGCAAGGTCAGGAGAGACCTTGAACGCGGTGCCGTCGGCACTCTGGAACGCCAGGTCGCCGGCCGGCAACAGGATAATGTCCTCGAACACACCGCTGCCTGGATCCGCCTCGAATTGCCAGTAGTAGGACACCGAAGAATTGTTGAGCGTCCCACCGACGTTGTTGGCATCGGTCACCCCGGCCACGCTGACGGTCAACAGGTCGCCCACGGTGATCGCACCGCCGTTACCGTCGGTGATGGTGGGCCGACCAACCGGTTGGGCATTGAGCCCTTCCACCAGCACGCGCTGGCCATCGGCGAACTGCAGGCGTTCGATATGCAGCAGGGTATCGGTGCCGTCGCGAGCCACTACAGTATCCGCCACGGTCCACACGTCGTCCGCCGTATTGGCCGTGCCGCGATCGTCACGCGTCACCACGTAATCGGCCTGATTTCCGGAGAAAATCGCGGTGTCGAATGCCGCTCCGCCCGTCGAAGTACCGGGCAGGATTTCCCGCACGGCCTTGAGCTGGCCCGGGTTGTAGGTGCCGTCCATCATGAACGGGATCATATCGACCATGCTGTCGAACGAGGCGATCTCAGGTCCGGTGTGGTTGGTATCACCAGGGGCATAGACCGCAATCCTGACGTTGATCCATTTATCGCCATCGATCAGGTCATCGCCACCGCGACCCTCGATCAGGTCGCTGCCATTGCCACCGAGGATGATGTTGCCCGTGGCAAAGCCAGTGGTTGGCAGCCCGGCATCGGCCAGGAACTGAGCCAGCCCGCGGATCAACGCCACATTGGTCAGCGCACTGCCCGTGGCCCCGCCGTGGTTGAGGATGGTGACCGCATCGACATCATCGCCTTTGAGCACATCGGCGAAATTCGAACCGGACAAGCCTTCCACCTCGGCAAAACGGTCAAGAATCGAGGCTGGCGAGGCACCGACCGGATTGAACACGCCGGTGTTCTGGTTTGGTGCGTTGCCGTGAGGCTGGGCCAGCGCGGCCAGGGACAGATCAGCGGTGACACCGAACTTGTCGTTCTTGTAGGTCACCCAGTCGAAACCGGACATGCCGTCCATCTTGTCCTGGGCATCGCTGCCGACAAAGATGTCATCGCCACCCTCGCCGATCATTTCGTCGAAGCCACCGCCACCGACAAAGATGTCGTTGCCGATCGTATCGTCAGTGAGCAACGGCGCGGCGTTATCACCGGGCGCACCGTCCTGGGTGCCCTTCTCGATCCAGTCGTCACCTTCGTTGCCGGTCGGTGGCAGGTTGGTCTTGGCACCGAGGATGAAGTCATCGCCCTGACCGCCGAAGGTGGTGCTGATGTCTTCGGTGGTGATGATGAAGTCCTGGCCGTCGCCACCCAGGATCAGGTTGCCTCCCGCGAGCATGCTACCGGCGATGATCACGTCGTTACCGGCGTTGCCTTCCAGACGGTTGTCGCCGAACGAGTCGGTGATGATGTCGTCGCCCGCGCCACCCAGTACCGCATCGTTCCCGGCGCCGCCTTCCAAACGGTCGTTACCGCCGTCGCCGTACAAGGTGTCATCGCCGTCTCCGGAGATGATGATGTCGTTGCCGTCGGTGCCGCCCAGCACCACATGGTCTTCACCGTTGTACCGCAGGTAATTGCTGTCGGTACCCGGGGTGTCGGGGTTATCGCGGACCACCAGCTTGACGATTTCCACGCCGTTGATCGTGAGGCCGCCCGTCGGGTCGGCATTGCCGTTGGCACCCAGGCCGGTGAACTGCTTGGACTGATCCACTTCGAGGGTGTAAGTCGGCGTCAGGAACACGGTGTTCGACAGGTGGGTGACATCGCTGTTGAGCATGATCAGCTTGGCGAAGGAGTTGTTCTCAAGCTCAGTGCCGAAGTTCATGCCCGCGGTGCGCGACAGGTAGTAGAAGCGGTCGCCGTTCTGCAACGCTTCGAGTTGGGTTTCGAACACGAAGTTGAACGTCGAACCGAGCATCCCGCCAAACGGCATTTTCTGTTCGGCAAGGCCACCGACCCAGAAGTCGATGTCGTCCACGCCCGTGGTGGTGACGCCATCGACCATGGCGTAGATGCCCGTACTGTTCAGGAATGCCAGGCGATCCGCGTTATTGGCGGTAAAGATACGCTCCTCGGCCGTGCCGGCGTTGATCACCGCGCTGCCGCCGAACACCAGGGCGGCTGCGACCGCACGCATCTCGACCAGGGTATCCACATCGGCAGCCGTCAAGGCCCCGTGGGTGCCGAAGGCGGCGATGAAGTTGACCAGGGATTCGGGGTGCTTGAGGTTGTTCGCCAGGTCAGCCCAGCTGATATACGGCTTGAGTTGGCTATCCCCCGTCGCCGCATAGAATTCACGTCGCGCTTCATTCAAGGTGGGGATGCCGGTGTCGCGACCGCGCGCCAGGTTCAGCGCTGGCAAATCGAGTGGCAGACCCAGCAGGTTATTGCGCAAGGCTTCGGTGACGAATTCGTCGATCTCGTTGCCGACCTGACGGGTCGCACCGCGAATGATCGCCCCGGCCGCTTCGTCCGAAGTGGCCCCGCTGCCGGCGAACGCCAGCGGGTTGAGGAAGGCCGCAATCAAACCAAGTTGCGAGTCCGGGTTGTTCGGGTCGGTGAGGAGCGGATTGAACTCGGGATCGAAGCGATCGACCGTCTCGGTCAGCATCGAGTGACCGAAGCGATACACCACGTGGGCGAACTCGGCGAGGATGGCCGGGTTGATCGAGGTGTCATAGCCGTTGGGCGCCAGGAATTCATCGATCTGCGGTTGAATGGTCCGCGCAAACTCCTCGAACACCAGGTGCTGATACTGCATCTCGGTGCCGAACTTGGCGGCCTGGAACAGGCGTTCGCCATCCCACACCAAGGCTGCGATTTCAGCGGGTGTCACCGGGAACGCAGCCACATCGTCCGCCAGCCACTCATTGAGGAACGCCAGATCGCCTGCGGCCAGGATGGTGTCCTTGGATTGCTGGACCAGGCGGTTGTGCTCGGAGTGGAACACATGGTGCACGGTGGTCAGGCCGATGTTCTCGTTCGCCCGGCCATCGCCGGCGATGTAGTGGGCATCGAGCAGTTCGTTGTCGTAGGTCAGGTTGTTGCCGCCGGCGCCAACGGGCTGCGCATTACCAACATCAGTGTCGCCATCGGCTTGCAGAACCCCGCCGACGACCACCGGTGCGGCATTGTGGGCAATGTCGTCGAGGAAGCCATGCCCGGTGCTCACGGCATTGGCCAGGCTGATCGGCGCGTCCCGGTTACCTTCGACCAATTGGGTAACGTCATCGGCGGTCCCGGCGATTCCGTCGGCACCGTTGCTAACACGCACCACCACTTGCGGCATGCCACCAGGCCCACGGATGAAGTTGCCATAAGCATCGGTTGCCAGCAGCGGCACGCTGTGTACATCGGCGTCGGTCAGGTTGATACCCAGAATGTCGCGGGCCTGGGCCTTGACTACCGCCCAGGTGGCCATGCCGCCTTTTTCGCCATTGCCGTCATCGGCGGTGCCGAACTTGCCATCGCCACCGAGATCGCGGTTGGTAATCAAACGCCCCGTTGCAATCGGGTCGCCTGCCGCGTTGAGGGTGTATTCGCGCAGGAACACTTGATGCGACGGGTGCGAGCTGTAGGTCTGGCTTTGATCCACGAACGGCGAGGTGGTGTTGGTCTGGCCATCGTCAGCCGTGCCGACGACGCCGTCCGCGCCAGCGGTGCGCACGGCACGTGACAGCACCATGAAATTGGTCGGGCTCTGCGGATCGTACAACGGATCGTCCGGTTGCAGCGGAATAAACACAATATCCGTGGCGCTCTTGGTGACCAGGTCCAGGCCGTGGTCGAAGAACTGGCCAAAGAAGGTCATCCACGAGTTGAAGCTGGCCGTCAGGCCGACGTCCGGCGACTGGTTAGGGATGAAGAACACTTCCTTGTCATCTTCCGTACCGAACACCCCGTCCAGACCGGGACTGATCACCGGGTCGGCCCCGCCGTTCGCCGCCACCGCGGCCGGGTTGTTGGCGGTTTGGTCGACGATCAGGTTGCTGATGATGCGTGGCTGCGGATCGACCACACTCCCCGTCCCTTGGTAGGACGCTCGGTATGCGGGATCGAGCAAGCGAAGGAAGGAATTGTCCGCGGCACCGAACCCGCTTTGTCCGGCAACCAGGTTGTTGTAACTGCCATCGACGGTGCGCAGGCCGAATGGCACCTGACTGTTGGGTAACAATTCAATGAGGCTGGCGCCGTCGGCATGCGCTTCTGCGATGAAGATCTGCTTGAGGATGAACTCAAGGTCCGACTTGCTGAAATTTGCCATTTTCGATTGCCCTCGATTTATCGCATGCAAGGCACAGGACGAAAAAGTCCTCCCGCGCCCAGTCAGTTGCTGGCTGGCACAGTGTTAATAGTTATTTTTTTGGCGAGAGCAGGCGCGGGGAAGGCAAAGCCTTACCCGGGAAACGCGCCTGGAATTCGCAGGGTGAATGGCTCGCTGAGCGGTCAGGCAGAGCGAGCCGGAGCCCCTGGGGGGTCATGGAATCTGGAAGTCGAAGCGAACTTTCTGAACGGCTCCGTCGCCCGGCAAAAAAACGAAACGATCGACATGTTTTGCTCCTTCAGGAGTCAACGTGTCGTGCTTTGGCCAAAACAATGGCTGGCTGCGGCGGGCGACACCTCACCATGACTAAAGTTCCAGAAAAATGGGATGTCAATATTTCGCCGCGATTCCTGACAGCCGGCAATTGGATCCGTAACTAGCTGTTATTTAACGACATATAGAATTTTCTTAGCATTATTAGAGCGAAATGTTATTTCAAACTGTATCGCTTAAGAAACAAACGCCACCTACGCTCCAGCATATGGGAGTGCCGTGAAGTTTCGGAACTTGCCGAAACAACTACACCTTGTGTTAACGCACTGCATTCGCAACTACATCTATTGTTAGCCAGCTACGTTTACGCCGTGTAGGCGTTCGGCTTTTCGGTCGGGGGAAGTATCAGAATGCACAAGAATCCGAGCACCCGTTCAGAACTTGCCGATGCGATTTTTCGCCTGCGCCGTAGTTTTTACGCGCTGGCAGGGTTCAGTGGCGTGATCAACGTCATGATGTTGACGCCTGCCGTGTACATGCTGCAGGTCTACGATCGAGCCCTGGTCAGTCGCAACGTCACAACTTTGACGATGCTGACCTTGCTGGTGATCGGGCTGTTCCTGCTGATGTCCATGCTGGAAATGATCCGCACCCGCGTGCTGATCCGGGTCGGCAACTGCCTCGACATGGACCTCAACCGGCGCGTCTTCACCGCTGCGTTCGAGCGCAACCTGAACCGCGCCGGCGGTAACCCTGCCCAGGCCCTGCAAGATCTCTCGCAGGTACGCCAGTTCCTCACCGGCAACGCCCTGTTCGCCTTCTTCGATGCGCCGTGGACGCCGATCTACCTGCTGGTGGCCTACCTGATCCACCCACTGCTCGGACTGGTCACGTTGATCGGCTCGCTGATTCTGATGGGCCTGGCGTATGTCACCGAAAAGGCGACGCAGAAGCCCTTGGCCGAAGCTAACCAGGCCGCCCTTTCCTCCTCCCTCTACGCCAACAACAACCTGCGCAATGCCGAAGTCATCGAAGCCATGGGCATGTTGCCGTCGATCAGCAAGCGCTGGTTCCAGAGCCATTTGCGCATTCTGGAAATGCAGACCCTGGCCTCCGACCGCGCCGCCCTGATCAGCAGCACCGGACGCTTCGTGCGCATCACCTTGCAGTCGCTGATCCTTGGCGCCGGCGCGCTGCTGGCGATCGAAGGCAAGATCACCCCGGGGATGATGATTGCCTGCTCGATCCTCACCGGCCGCGCGCTGGGTCCGGTGGAACAGGTCATCGCGTCATGGAAGCAACTGCTCGGCTGCCGTT
The DNA here is from genome assembly GCF_051216495.1 of Pseudomonas baetica. Classification (GTDB taxonomy): domain Bacteria; phylum Pseudomonadota; class Gammaproteobacteria; order Pseudomonadales; family Pseudomonadaceae; genus Aquipseudomonas; species Aquipseudomonas baetica_B. Next base: position 30,136 of record NZ_JBPKAM010000068.1, read on the forward strand.
CGGCCTGGGGTCGGCTCAACGAGATGCTGCAGGACTACCCGCGCCGGCCACCGAGCATGTCGTTGCAGCGGCCGCAAGGCATGGTCGCAGTGGAGAATGTGTTTGCCGGCGCCCCCGGCACCAACACCACCATTCTGCGCGGGGTCAGCGTCAGCCTTGTCCCGGGCGAAAGCCTTGGCGTCATCGGTCCATCCGCCTCGGGCAAATCCACCCTCGCCCGCCTGCTGGTGGGCGTCTGGCCGGCACAGGCCGGCAAGGTACGCCTGGACGGCGCGGACATCTTCACCTGGAACAAGGGCGAACTCGGCCCCTGGCTCGGCTACCTGCCACAGGACGTGGAGCTGTTCGAGGGCAGCATCGCCGACAACATTGCGCGCTTCGGCGAAGTGGACAGCGACGCGGTCATCCGCGCCGCCAAAACCACAGGCGTGCACGAGATGATCCTGCGTTTCCCCCAGGGCTACGACACCCGCCTGGGCACCGATGGCAGCCCGCTGTCCGGTGGCCAGAAACAACGCATCGCCCTGGCCCGCGCCCTGTATGGCGAACCCAACCTGATCGTGCTGGATGAGCCGAACGCCAACCTCGACGACGTTGGCGAAAAAGCCCTGGTCGATGCGCTGGCCGAACTCAAGGGCCGCGGCGCGACCGTCATTCTGGTTTCCCACCGCCCCAATGTGCTTTGCGCTGTCGACAAGGTGCTGATGCTGCGTGATGGCGGCGTGCAGATGCTCGGCCCGCGTGATGAAGTATTCGCAGCGCTGCGCAAGGCCGCCGTGATGCCGGCCGGCGCGCCGACACCACTGGCCTCCGTCAAGGCAAGGGAGTGATCGATCATGCAAATGAGCCCACACACCGAGATGATTCAAGCCGCCCCCCAGAGCGTGATCGATCTGGACGTCGGTAAACCCGCACGCTGGGGCGTATGGCTGGTACTCGCCGGCTTCGGCGGCTTCCTCCTGTGGTCCTGGCTGGCACCGCTGGATGCAGGCGTGGTCGCGACCGGCACGGTCAAGGTCACCAGCAATCGAAAAGCCGTGCAGCACCTGAGCGGTGGCACCGTGGAGGCCATTCTCGTTCGCGAGGGCGATGTGGTGAAAAAAGGCCAGGAAGTGGTCCGCCTCGACTCGTTGCGTGCCGTTGCCGAACAGGGTGCGGTCAGCGCCCAGTACATCGTCAGCAAGACCGTGGAAAACCGCCTGGAAGCGGAACGTGACGACCGCGACACGGTGAGCTTCGACCCCGAGTTGCTCAAGCGCTTCGGCGATGACCACCGCCTGGTGGCCGCCATGGACCTGCAACAGCATCTGCTGGACACCCGCCGCGCCGGTCTCGCGGGCGAAATCAGCATCCTGGAGGAAAACCTGGCGGCGTCGCAGGTGCAGCTCAAGGGCCTGCAGCAGGTCCATGGCTCCCGCGCCTCACAGATCAACTTCCTCAACCAGGAACTGCAAGGCACCCGCGTGCTGGCGGCCGAAGGCTATGTGCCGCGCAACCGCCTGCTTGAGCTGGAACGCAGTAACGCCGACCTCTCCGCCGGCCAGGCCGAGAACCTCAACAACATCGCTCGCGTGCGCAGCCAGATCACCGAAATCAAGCTGCGCATCCTGCAACGCCGGCACGATTACCTGAAGGAAGTCGAATCGCAGCTGACCGATACCGCCAAGGAAAACACCACCCTGGCCGACCGCTTGCGTGCGCTGGACTATGAAGTGACCCACACGGTGATTCGATCGCCCATCGACGGCATGGTCCAGTCCCTGAGCATTGCCACCATCGGCGGAATCATTCAGCCGGGCTTCAAGATCATGGAAATCGTTCCGGTCAACGAACCGCTGCAGGTCGACGCGATGATTCCCGTGCAGGCCATCGACAAGATGGTTCCCGGGCTGGACGTGGACCTATCCTTCCCGGCCTTCAACCATGCCCAGACACCCAACATCCCCGGCCGCGTGAAGACCATCTCCGCCGACCGCCTGCTCGACGAGGAAAGCAAGCAACCGTTCTATCTGGCGCAGGTGGAAGTCACGCCCGACGGCATGAGCCTGCTGGGCAGCAACCACATTCGCCCCGGCATGCCCGCCAGCGTCACCATCAAGACCGGCGAGCGCAACCTGATGAGCTATCTGCTTAAACCGATGCTCGAACGTGTGGACAGCGCCTTCAAGGAACAATGAAATGGACCGTCATTGCCTGATTTTCTGCCTGCTGGGACTGTCGCTGCCAGCTGGCGCCATGGACCTCAAACAAGCCTGGGATCTGTTGCAGTACCAGGGCCCTGTCTACCGCGCTGCCGTGCATGAAAAAGAGGCCGGTGGGGAAAACCGCGCCATCGGTCTGGCCGGCCTGCTCCCGCAGGTCAATGCCTCGGCCTACGACAACAAGGTCAATGGCACCCAACGCCAGAGCGGTCTCGAACGGGATCTGGACTACGACTCCAAGGGCGCTAACGTGCGCTTGCGCCAGCCACTGTTCAACAAACAGAAAATGGCCGAGTACCGCCAGGGCAAGCAACGTGCGGACTACAGCGTCGCGGTGTTCGATGCCAAGACCCAGGATGCCGCGGTGCGCCTGACCGAAAGTTATTTCGACGTGCTCCTGGCCAGCGAAACCATCGTCCTGGCCAAGTCCAAGCTGAGTGCCTTCGAAGAGCAACTCGCCTCGGCGAAACGTCGCATGGAGCTGGGGGCCGGCACCATCACCGACATCGACGAGTCGGTCGCTCGCCGCGACCTTGCCGAAGCCGAGCTGATCGAAGCGCAGGACAACTTGATCAATGCACGCCGCAAGCTCGAGGAGTACATCGGTGAAACCCCCGAATCGCTGACCACCTTGCGTCCGAGCTTCGATACACCACCGCTGCTGCCGGACAACCTGCAGGACTGGCTGGTCAGGGCCCAGGCCGACAGCCCATTGATCCATGCGCGCCGTTACAGCAGCGACCTCGCCGAAGAAGAAGTAAAGCGCGCCAAGGCCGGCCACTGGCCCACACTGGATTTCGTGGCCGGCTACACCGCGGGCGATAGCCAATCCATCTCCGAGTTGAATCAACGCAACCGCTACGGCTCGATCGGGCTGGAAGTCAATGTCCCGATATTCAACGGCGGCGGCGTCAGCGCGCTGGCACGCCAGGCCACTTCCAATAGCTACAAGGCCCAGGACGAACTCGACGCCACGCGACAGGAAGTCATCTCCGGAACCACCCGTGAGTATCACGGCGTACAGAGCGGTGCCAAACGCATCCACGCGCTGGAGAAGGCCGTGCAGTCCAATGAACGCTCACTGATGTCGACCCGCAAGGGCTTCAAGGAAGGAGGTACCAGCACCAACTCGGACGTGCTCAATGCCGAAGAGCTGCTCTTCGTGGCGCGCCACGACCTGTTCGAAGCCAAGTTGCGCTACTTGATGTCGCGTCTGCGCCTGGCCTCCTCGGTGGGTAGCCTGGGCGACGACGATATCGACCAGATCAACGACTACCTCGGCCCGGAGCTGCTGGTAAAAAATTGACGTTCGCCTGTCGACCAGCAGGACCGGGGCAGTTGCATCATTTTATTCGTGCATCGGTAATTGCCTGCTTTTTACCGTTGTATTTCTTGTGCGCAATCTGCGCAGTCAGAACCGGTTGCCGCCCACAGGTGATGTCGGCCGCTCGACAAAAATCGCAATCAATCTCGAGCAATCTTGTTATTTGCCAAGGCTTAGGGCAGGGTCGATACCACTGAGATCCCTGCCAAAGGAGTCACCCATGTCAAAGCTCTATCCCAGTATCGATCCCGAGGGACTGGTCGAGTACTCGGTGGTCTACACCGACCGCTCGCTCAACCACATGTCGCAGTCATTTCAAGGCGTGATGAAGAACATTTCCACGACCCTGAAACAGGTCTACAACGCCCAGGCTGTCGCGGTGGTCCCGGGCAGCGGCACATTCGGTATGGAAGCGGTGGCGCGACAGTTTGCCACCGCCCAGCAATGCCTGGTGATACGCAACGGCTGGTTCAGTTATCGCTGGAGCCAGATCCTTGAGATGGGCAACATCCCGGCAGCCACCACGGTGCTGAAAGCCCGACCGGTCGACACGGGTCGCCAGGCAGCCTACGCCCCACCCCCTCTGGACGAAGTGCTGGCAGCCATTGCGGCTTCGAGGCCGCAGATTGTCTTCGCCCCCCACGTTGAAACCTCATCAGGGATCATCCTGCCCGACGAGTACCTGCGGGCCATCGGCGACGCCGTGCATGCGGTGGGTGGCCTGTTCGTGCTGGACTGCATCGCCTCAGGCACGATTTGGGTTGATATGCACAAATGCGCAATCGACCTGCTGATCAGCGCACCTCAGAAAGGCTGGAGCGCCTCCCCTTGCTGCGCCCTGGTGATGCTCAGTGCATTGGCCCTCGAGCGCATCGAGCAGACGCAGAGCAGCAGCTTCGCCTGCGACCTGAAAAAGTGGCTTCAGATCATGCAGGCCTACGAACAGGGCGGACATGCCTACCATGCGACCATGCCCAGCGATTCCCTGGCGCGGTTTAACGAAGTGATGAAAGAGATGCAAGCCTACGGTTTCGACAAGGTTCGCGGCGAACAACAGACTCTGGGCGATCGGGTGCGCGCCATGTTGACCGGCAAAGGCATCAAAAGCGTGGCCGCCGCCGGCTTTCAGGCCCCTGGCGTAGTGGTGAGCTACACCGATGATGCCGACATCAAGAGCGGCAAGAAATTTGCCGACCACGGCCTGCAGATCGCCGCCGGAGTGCCGCTGCAATGCGACGAGCCGGCCGACTTCCAGACCTTCCGCATCGGTCTGTTTGGACTCGAGAAGCTGCACAATATCGAGCGCACGGTCAGCACCCTCGAGCAGGCACTGGACGAGGTGATGGTTGACTAAGCCCTCATCTTGCCTGCAGCACATACCTTGTGAATTCCAGGAAGGTATCCTGTCCTGGGTACTGCCGGCCCATGGCGCTGATCCTCGACGAATATGACGCTGGTCGCCGTGAGGTCATGTTAGAACCACAAGGCAAAGCCCGTGCACGTGTCTTACTGACACGTGCACGCTTCAGCGCTAAAAAAAACCATTCACGGGGCGTGATTTTTAGCGGCTGTATGACTTGGTTCGATCCAAAGCTGACTGTGGCGACAGGCAGGAATCGGCCGATTCTGTTGAAAAAGTAGCTCCCCTGTCTGGCCTGCTGCAAAATCTCTGCATTGGCCGGTGGGGGATCACACAGCATGATGGGACAGTTATCGAGTGGGCAGGAGCGACTGTTTTACT
>NZ_JBPKAM010000069.1:0-34495 GCF_051216495.1 Pseudomonas baetica
GAACTCCAAGACACCGCGTACATCCAGAATGGACGCGTTATCGTTGACGACCATCGCGAGCAAGCTCGCTCCTACAGGGGGACGCTGGTTGACCCAAGGCATCTGTGATGAAATGCGACCCCAATCCCTATCGCGACACGTCGCCATCACTCGCCGTGAAACCCCGTCTGATTCGCCATTTGCTTCTGCCGCCGCTGATCATCGCTCTGATGTTCGGACTGGGTTACATCGGCTTTTGGGTCAGTGAACACTACGGGATCCGCAGCCTCGGCGAGAACGGCCAGCGCCAGCTGGAACTGCACGCCCGCGCCGTCGAGAGCGAAATCAGCAAATACACTTACCTGCCCAGCCTGCTGGAACTCGAAACCAGTGTTTCCAAGCTGCTGGCCGACCCGACCCCGGAACACCGGCAAACGGTCAACGATTACCTTGAAGGCCTGAACCGGCGCAGTCGCAGCCGGGCCATCTACGTGATGGACACCACCGGTCGCGTCATGGCCACCAGCAACTGGCGCGACGTCGACAGTTACCTGGGCGAAGACCTGTCCTTTCGCGCCTATTTCCAGAACGCCGTGCGCGGCCAGCCGGGGCGTTTCTATGGCATCGGCAGCACCAACGGCGAGCCCGGATACTACCTGGCCCATGGCCTGGAGGAGCACGGTAAAATCATTGGCGTCGCGGTGGTCAAGGTCCGCCTCGAAGCGATGGAAGAACGCTGGCAGCGGGCACGCCTGGAAGCCTTCGTCAGCGACGAAAACGGCATCATCATTCTGTCGAGCGATCCCGCCCGGCGCTTGAAATCAGTGATCCCGCTGAGCGACGAGACCAAGGAAAAACTGGCCCGCAGTCTTCAGTACTACTGGTTCCCGCTCAATGAACTGCAACCGCTGGCCCGGGAAACCTTGTCCGAGGGCGTGGAAAAACTGACCTTTCCGGCCAACAGCGAGGTGGTGTCCGATGATGAAAACATCAGCTATCTCTCGCAAACCCGGCCCCTGAGCGATACGCCGTGGAACTTCACCCTGTTGACCCCACTGCAGGATTTGCGTCGTGAAGCGATCAATCAGGGGATTCTGGTGGCGGTGGTCTTTGGCCTCGTGGCCTTCCTGCTGATTGCCTGGAACGAGCGACGCAAGGTGATCGCCACGCGCCTCGCCGCCCGGGAAGCCTTGCAGGAAGCCAACAATCAACTGGAGCGTCGGATTACCGAACGCACCGTCGACCTGCGCGCCAGCAACGAACGGCTCAAGGGCCAGATCCGCGAACGGCGGCACGCCGAAGAGACCTTGCGCCGCGCCCAGGACGAACTGGTGCAAGCCGGAAAGCTGGCGGCCATCGGTCAGATGTCCACCAGCATCGCCCACGAATTGAACCAGCCACTGGCGGCGCTGCGCACCCTGTCCGGTAATACCGTGCGCTTCCTCGAACGCGGTCAGCTGGACGTGGCCAGTACCAATCTCAAGACCATCAACGAATTGATCGACCGCATGGGCCGGATCACCGCCAGCCTGCGCTCCTTTGCCCGGCGCGGCGACGACAAGGGCCAGGCCTGCCTTGGCAAAGCCGTGGACGCCGCTTTGCAGTTGCTCGGCGCCCGGGTGGAAAACGCCCGGTTGCACCTGCATCGCCATTTCGAGGCAGTGCAAGTGCAGATCGACCAGACCCGTCTGGAGCAGATTCTGGTCAACCTCATCGGTAACGCCCTTGATGCCATGCAGGCGCAGCCACAACCGGAGTTGTGGCTCGAAGGCGACACCGTCGATGGCAAGTACCGGCTGCGCGTTCGGGACAACGGCCATGGCATCGACGCCGAAGCACGCAAGCACCTGTTCGAACCGTTCTTCACCACCAAACCCGGCGAACAGGGCCTGGGCCTGGGCCTGACCCTTTCCGCGAGCCTGGCCGCCGCCACCGGCGGTCACCTGGGTGTCGAGCACCCCGCCAGCGGTGGCACCGCATTCGTTCTCAGTTTACCGATGGTAAGCCCCACTCCCGCCGAGCCCGTATGAACAACGACCTTAGTGTATTGATCGTCGAAGACGACCCCCATGTGCTGCTCGGCTGCCAGCAGGCGCTGACCCTGGAAGACATTCCGTGCATGGGCGTCAGCAGTGCCGAAGAAGCGTTGGAGCGCGTTGGCGACAACTTTGCCGGCATCGTCATCAGCGACATCCGCCTGCCGGGCATCGATGGCCTGGAACTGCTGACCCGGCTCAAGGCCCGTGACCGCAGCCTGCCGGTGGTGCTGATCACCGGTCACGGCGACATCTCCATGGCCGTCGGCGCCATGCAAAAAGGCGCCTATGACTTCATGGAGAAACCCTTCTCTCCGGAACGCCTGGTGGATGTCGCCCGTCGTGCGCTGGAGCAACGCAGCCTGGCACGGGAAGTCGTGTCGTTGCGCCGGCAACTGGCGGAACGGGACTCCCTCGAAGGCCGGATCATCGGCCGCTCGCCAGCCATGCAGCACTTGCGCGAACTGATCGCCAACGTCGCCGACACCTCGGCCAACGTGCTGATCGAAGGCGAAACCGGTACCGGCAAGGAATTGGTCGCGCGTTGCCTGCATGACTTCAGTCGCCGGCACACCCGAGCATTCGTGGCATTGAACTGCGGCGGCCTGCCGGAAAACCTGTTCGAGAGCGAAATCTTCGGCCATGAAGCCAATGCCTTCACCGGCGCCGGCAAACGGCGCATCGGCAAGATCGAGCATGCCGACGGCGGCACGCTGTTCCTCGACGAAGTGGAAAGCATGCCCCTGCCGTTGCAGATCAAACTGTTGCGGGTGTTGCAGGAACGCACCCTCGAACGCCTGGGTTCGAACCAGAGCGTGGCGGTGGATTGCCGGGTGATTGCCGCGACCAAGTCTGACCTGGATGAGTCGAGCAAGGCCGGCGAGTTCCGCAGCGACCTGTATTACCGCCTCAACGTGGTGACCCTGGAACTGCCGCCGCTGCGCGAGCGCCGCGAAGACATCCTGCAACTGTTCGAATACTTCCTGCAGCAGTCGTCCCTGCGCTTCGACCGCGCCGCACCGGAACTGGATAACCAGACCCTGTCGAACCTGATGAGCCACGACTGGCCGGGCAACGTGCGCGAATTGCGCAACGTCGCCGAACGTTTCGCCCTCGGCCTTCCGGCGTTCAAGAAACCCGGCGCTGGCGGCAGCGCCCAAGGCCTGGCCTTCGCCGAAGCGGTGGAAGCCTTCGAGCGCAATCTATTGAGCGATGCCCTGCAACGCAGCGGCGGCAACCTCACCCAGGCCAGCCAGGAACTGGGCATGGCCAAAACCACGCTATTCGACAAAGTGAAGAAGTACGGGCTGAACCACTGATGGATCTGATGCTCAAGGCAACACTGGGTGCGGCGGTGGTGGTAATCCTCGCCGCCTTGGCCAAAACCAAAAATTACTACATCGCCGGCCTGGTGCCGCTGTTTCCCACCTTTGCACTGATCGCCCATTACATCGTCGGCAAGGGGCGTTCGATTGACGACCTGAAAACCACTATCGTGTTTGGCATGTGGTCGATCATTCCGTACTTCATCTACCTGGCGACTTTGTACGTGATGGTCGACCGGATGCGGCTGGAGGCTTCACTCGCCGTGGCGGCGGTGGCCTGGTTGATGGCGGCGACGGTGCTGGTTTCGATCTGGGTCCGCATTCACGCCTGAGCACTACCCATTCCCTGTGGGAGCGAGCCTGCTCGCGAATGCGGTGTGTCAGCTATCGTTGATGTCGACTGGCACACCCTCTTCGCGAGCAGGCTCGCTCCCACAGGTTCTTTAGCTTCAGTGCGCGTACAGCTGCTGCAACTGCGCCTGGGTCATCGCATCCTCAAACGGCACCGGCACCGACTTCACCGCGCCATAGAGGTTGCGATAACGCCAGTAGTTACCGTTGTTGGCCAACTGATAACCACGCTCGACCATCCGCTGGCCATCGAGTACGTAACGCAGAGTTTCCTGAGCGGCAGGAAGAGGCGTCGGCTGCGTCAGGTCGGCAGCCAGTAACCGCATGGACTCGTCGATGCATTCATCGAGCGCGGCGGTGACTTTCGCCAGATCAAGATGGCCATCATCGATGCACTGCTTGCCGCATTGGCGAATCGGCTGGCTGGCCACCTCGATGCGCATGCGATACAGCGGCGAGCCGGCAATGTCCTGCACCTGCACCCGATTGACCAGGATAAAACTGCCCCGATCGGGGGTCAGCATCAGTTTGGGTTCGATCAGCAAACGTGCCGTGACCTGCCCCTCACCCTGCTTGAGCCCGGCCGCTTTCGACGCCTGTTGAAAGTGCTGTTGCAGACGCTCCTGCAGCGGTACACCCGCCAGAAGATCGGCCATCGGTCGCGACTCTTTGAGCGCGTCTTTTTCCGCATCGCGCTGCATGGTGCTGCCGGCCATTTGGGTATTGATCAAACTGGCCAGCAAAATCCCGGCAAGCCCGGCAGTGTTGCCCGAGCTCGCTATCAGGTTATGGCTGGACGAAGCGGCCTTCAGGGCCGCCTCGGAGTCGATCACCGTGCTGGCACCGACAAAGGTTGGCGGCAATTGCACATCCACTTTGAGCCCATGAGCCTGGACGTAGGACAACGCAGTCTGGTCCTTGAAACCGGCCTCGGGAGCCGGTTTCTGTGCGCAACCAGCCAGCGTCAGCAGCAACAGCGCAGCGGCCGCTGCGGCTGGACGTTTCATTGCGCGAACGGCGTAATCATTTGTTGACGGCTGTTATCCACGGCCTGGTAGAACGCATTGGACAGGTTGCTGTAGGTCGGCTCGTCCCACTCGCCCTGAGCGGCTTGGGTCACGACAAAAGGCTTGAACCACAGCAGTTTGTTGTCCGCCAGATCAACCACCATGCCCTGCCCGCCCACCTGCGCCATCGGCACGCTGGTCGGCACGAACCCGTAGTAGCTGCGAGTGGCACCGGTGGCATAGACGTTCACCAACAACAAACGATCGACGCCGTGGGTCACCTTGATCGGCGTGAGGTCGCGGGTCATGTAGCCTTCCCGGAATTTGGTTTCCTTATAGACCTTCAGATCGACCGGCTCGTCGATGCGCTTGGCTTTGTAGCCCTTGGCCTGCAATTTGGCGACGATCACGTCTGGCAAAGTAGTGAGATCGCGCACTTGCCATTGTTCAACGTTATCACTGAGCTTGCTGTTGACGCCCTTGTTGATGGCGTAATCGAGAATGCCCTGATTGCCGGTCAGGGCCAACACCGGTGGTGGCACGACGGTGATTGCCACGCCGATGGTCGGCTCCTTGGCATCCCAGAATTGGTGGTCTAGCGGTACAGGAGGTTGAACGTTGGCGCAGCCGGTGAGCGTGAGGCAGGCAAGCAGAGTCAGCACCGCCCAGGTGCGTAGAGCGCGGAAGGTCATGGATCAAGTCCCTATGATTGAAAAGCATCACTGCCTGCATCGGCAGCGACGATCAAAACAATAGTGGCACATTGATATTTATTTGGCGACAACGAATTGTCAGATGACCGTTCCGCCCTTCGCTTCACTCATGATCTGGCGAATCGCACCGACAAAAGTCTCCACCGGCTGCCCCCCCGTCACGGCGTATTGGCCATTGAAAACCACGGTCGGCACCGAACTGACACCCCGCGACAGCCACAGCTGTTCTTCATGACGAACCTCGCTGGCGAACTCATCCGACGCCAGAATCGACTCGACCCGTTGCCTGTCCAGCCCGACACCCTCGGCGATCTGCGCCAGTTGGCCAGGGTCGGACGGGTTGCCGCCATCGGTGAAGTACGCTTTGAACAGGGCTTCCTTGAGTGGCAACTGCAACCCTTCCAGACCCGCCCAATGCAGCAGGCGGTGAGCATCAAAAGTGTTGTAGATGCGGCTATTGCCATCGGTGCGAAACGCAAAACCGAGTTCGACGCCACGGGCACGGATCATCTCTCGATTCTTTTGCGACTGCTCCGGTGTAGAGCCGTACTTTTCGGTGATGTGCTCGGTGATGTTCTGCCCTTGCGGCCCCATTTTCGGATTCAGCTCGAATGGCTGGAAATGGATCTCGGCGCGGACTTCATCGCGCAGGATCTCCAGGGCCCGGGTCAGACCGTAGAGACCGACGACGCACCAAGGGCAGGACACATCGCTGACGAAATCGATTTTCAATGGGGAACTCATCGCGCACCTCGCTGGCCCGGAAAGTTCAAACGATACACCCACAGGGGAACTGTCGGGTGTTAGAGGAGGTTGTGGTCAGCCACCGGCTCGATCTGCGCCCAATGCGACCTGTCCTCGCGATGCTCGCGCAAATACGGCAACACCGCCGCCAGCAATGGCGCCTTGAACGCCTCTTGAAAACGATGGGCCAACCCCGGAATCAACTTCAACTGACTGCCGCGCAAATGCGCTGCCAGATGCACGCCATGCATCACCGGCAACAGCGGATCGGCCGTGCCATGCACCACCAGCGCCGGCACCCGCAATTGATTGAGCAACGCCACCCGGCTCGGTTCGGCCATAATCGCCATGATCTGCCGTTTCACGCCTTCGGGATTGAATGCCCGGTCGTAGGACAGCGCCGCCTGATGCAGCAACGCCTGGCGGTCATCGCTCACTGTCGGGCTGCCCAATGCGGCGAGCAGATCGGCTTGCTGTTCCAGCGCCACCTCACGATTCGGCGCACCACGGCGGGCGAGCAATTGCACCAGTGCGGCACTAGGCGCCGGCAAGCCTTCGGCACCGGACGTGGTCATGATCAGGGTCAGGCTCTCGACCCGTTGCGGCGCCATCGCCGCCATGTGCTGGGCGATCATCCCGCCCATGCTCGCGCCCAGTACGTGGAACTGTTCGATGTGCAACGCATCCATCAGACCCAGGCCATCGTCCGCCATGTCGGTCAGCGAATACGGCGCCGATACCGGCAAACCGAGTTTGTAGCGCAATACCTCGAAGGCCAGGTTGGCCTCGACCGGTGCTTGCCGCCAGGTCGAGAGGCCGACGTCGCGATTGTCGTAGCGAATCACCCGGAACCCTTGCTGACACAGCGCAACCACTACTTCGTCGGGCCAGTGGATCAGTTGTCCGCCCAACCCCATGACCAGCAGCAACGCCGGATCCGACGCACGGCCGATGCTCTGGTACGCCAGGCTCACCTGCGCCAGATCGACCCGTTCGGTCGGAACATTCACATCACAACGAGGCGCTGCCATCGACGGCAGGCTGAACAATGAGGCCAGGAAAATGGCCGCCGATAAAAACAAAGCACGCATGAAAAACACCAAAACGCAGAACCCCAGTAGAGCGCGAGTCTGATGAACTTTGTTCAAGCGCGCTGCCACAGTTCCATGACAGTTTGATGAAGTTCGCTGAACGGCTGACGCGATAACTATGTAGTGCCACCGCCCCGCAAAACTCCCCTTGAATGGCTCACCCAGGAGTGGATCCACCGCTCCACACACCGAGCCCTATCTCGATGACCGATAAGTCTCTCTTCGAACTCCCCCCTCCCGCACCGATCACCCTGCAGTCTCCAGCCCCACTGCCGCCCTCCGTCGACGTAAGCCTGTTCTTGCGCGCCGCGGCATGCTGGCGCGAAAGCAGTCGGGACATGCACGCACTGGTTACTGCAATTCCCGGTGTACGCGACACACTCGATCAACTGCTGAAACAGGAGCTGGATCTGGATGGGCAACTAGCGGGCTTGCATTTCTTCGCCACAGATTTACGACCCATACGTTTTGTCAGCTTCATCGATGCCTGCGCCTACGTACTGCAACACCCAGAGCTGGATCCCATGCTGGATAAGCTATGTCGGGTTACCGGTATCAAACAGGACCATCCGCTCAAGTCCCTGACACCACTGCAAATACTTGGACGCCTCAAGACGCTCAATCCGGAACGGTCTCATATCGAGCGGTGGCGATTTTTTTGGGAGTCACGTGCCCCCCGAACGGCCATATCGCGACAACAAAGGTCGATGCAGCTTTACCGCCAACATTTCGAGGCCGCCACCCAACTGGCCTCCGCGCGGAAATCACTGTCGGCGGAACAACTCAAAATCCTGCAATTGATGATTGACCCACCCGTCGGCGCGCTGATGCTGAACAACCAACCCGTCAACACCGAGCAAGTGACCCTGGTGTTGAGCAACCAATCCCGGATCAAACTCACTGGCGCATGGGTCATCACTACAGCAGAGGCTGCCAGCGCCACTCAATTGCTGTACTTACCCAGCCGCCCCGTCGCCATCCAGTCCTTCGATCAGCGCAGCGATATGGAAGCCTGGCTCTCTCGACAGTCACTCGTGCCGATCGGTTTGCCCACCACCGGTATGCGATTCGAGTACACCGCCCAAACCGACCCGCTGACCCTGGGCGCGAGTGATTTGTTTGCGGCTTTCCACCAATCCCAAATCACCGCTTTGCGTTACGGTACACGCGGCAAGCCCGGATTGGCGGCGCATGGTGCGCAAGCCCTCGTTCAGGCCGACCAGGTAGATCGTCAGAACAAAAAGGCGATTTTTTTCGCCTCGCCGCCCAGTCTGGAAAACGCGGATAACGCGACCGATGCAGATCAAGGGTCATTGTTTGGCAACCTGCATACCGATGTCCCCTGGTCGTTGCGCCAGGCTGCGCTGAAAAAGCAGCGTGATGCACTCCAATCACTGGTCGAAGCAGAGGGCGACGGCGAGGGCTTGAAGCCGGTCAAGGACTCGATCAACGCATTGGAATCGGCCGAGAAGTCCGCCGATAAGGCTGCCTCCTCGATGCTGAATCTGTCGCGAACCCTGGAGCCGCTCGCTTTCCAGCGAGAACTCACCGCCCTGCACAGTGCCCACAAGGCAGGACTGCTCGCCGAGATCGCTCTACAGCTGGCCCTCAAGCAACTGAGTGACGAAGAGGGCAGCCTGATCAAGACGCTGCTGGATACACCCCACGATCCAGGCTCCGAGCCAGTCGCGGCCAGCCTGACGCTATCGAAGACTGAACAGGACGGTGACAAAACCACGATCACCGCCGATGCAATCAAAGGCGCATTTATCGTGACAAGAGCGCCGGTGCTGACAGGCGCCAACCTGGAACACAGCGTGCTGCTCTACTGGCTTGGCAATGGTGGTGGCCTGCAACGTTTCGCCAGCCTTCGCGAACTGGAACACCAGGTGTTCAAGCTTGACGATCGGGACAATGAGGTCACGCTGCAGCTGAAAAAAATCAGTGGCGACGCGCTTCTGCACAGCCTGAATCAGCTGACCCAGGAATTTGAAACACAAGCCACGCAGGATGCCGAGCAACTGGATATTTTGCGAGAACGCACCCTTGCCCTCCTGCAGGTGCCAGTGCACGCCGCCAGAAGCCTGGCGTTCACTCAACTACTCGAACAGCACCGCAGCGGCACGCTCGCCACCAAACTGCCCGATTGGTTGCGCACACTGAATGAGGCGGATCGTGCCCAACTCAAAAGCCTGATCGAGGCCTACATTGTGGCGATGCGCCAAAGCCACGCCTTCATGACCATCGCCCTGGAGCCCAGGGACGATTTTACCCGCAAGCACTTGCACGACCGACTGAGCAAAGACTTCGTCCTCAAGGGCCAGTTCGAGGTGCGGCTGAGCCTGCCCGACTCCGTCACGTGGGAAAAACGGTACACCGCCACGCCGTCGGGGAAGGTGGAAACGTCGGTCATGGTGCCCAGTGCCTCGCGCAGCAAAATGTCATTGGAGGCCCTGGCCCAGCTCAATATCGACAACATTCAGTCGGTGCAGCAGGACGCACTGTCGCAGCGACTGGTCTTCATGACCCTGGAGGTTACGGCTGATGACCCACGTGAGCGCATTAAACTGCTCAACGGCATCAACCTGACCTATCTGCGCAAGATCCTGCCTGAGCTCGACCTGTCCCAAGCCTATGAAAACCTGATTCGACAAGCGTTCATGGGGACAGCAGCTGAGACTGTGTTCGCCAATGAGCATCGTCGTGAATGCCTGATCGAACCCTGGCGCCTGACGCTCAAGCTGCAAGGCGAGTACGCACGCCTGCAAAAACAGATCAGCCAGGCCGATCTGCACATCCTCAACATCGCCATCGATGCCGATACCCCTGAAGCCTGGCGCGCCAACGGCATGCGCATCGTTCTGCTGCCGGCCCTGCTGACCGCAGGCGGCAAGGACACGCCGAACGAGGGTCCTGTCACCCTCAGCGGCGTCACCTTCATCGAAGAACAAATCAGTGGCGTGACCCTGCTCTATCTGCCGGACAGCCCGGACGGTCAGGTCTTGCGTCGATACGGCAGTCTGGAAGATGCGCGCAAGGCGCTGTTCAATCTGACCCTGCGCGATGCCATGGTCACTTATCTGGCGGGGCGCGCCTTGCACGGCAACGTCTCGGCTCATATCAGCCGAATGAATCAGGCGATGCTCAATAACTTCGATGCCATGATCGGTGTCGGGACACGCTGGCCGGCGACCACTTCACTGGCCGCCCATTTGCTCAACGCGCACATGGGTCGATTGATCGAAGCCCATCGCGGCGCCTCGCGCTCCAACGTGGCGTTGTATCTGGAACGCTATGCACTGTCAGGGCCGCGCGCTTTCAATTACATGAAAATGGCCTTTGGCATGCTGCCGTTCATAGGTACCGCAATCGCCCTGTACGACGCTTGGACCGCTGCGAACCGGGCAGTCCAGGCTTTCTTGCGCGGTGATGTGGGTGACGGGTTGGCGGAACTCCAGTCGGTGTTCATGTCATTGATCGACGCGGCCATGGATCTGCTTCCCGGTGAAGCGGTCGCGTCATCGCTGTCCGAAACGGCCCGCTCTTTGACGCGTACCCGTCAGCTTCAGAGACTGACCAACCATGTTGCCGCCATGCATGAAGTCTCACAGCGCCAGGCTCGGCACGTGGTGCAGCGCTTCGCAGGCTATGAGTATGAAAAGCCGATTTCCCTGTCCGGATTGCAGCCGGCCGCTCACGGGCACTACCGAGGTATTTATCGCCATGTCGACGGTGATTTCATCGAACGCCAGGGTCGTATTTTCAAGGTGGAATTCAGCACGGATTCTCGCAACTGGCGTTTGTCCGGCAGCTCCCGAAGAACCTACAAACAGCCCATTGCGCTCGATGAGGCCGGGCGATGGGACACTTACTTTGGCGTTCATGGCGTGGCGTTCGAAGGTGGGGGACTCGGTGGCGGCAACATCCTGGATAATCTGGCCAATACGCTTGACCCGGTCTGGCCACGGGCCATCCGCGAGCGTTTGCCACGCTGGTGGGTCGATGAAGGTTTTCGTCGCCATCATGCGTTGACCAACGCAGCGGATGACCTCGCGCTGCAAATCGATGCACGCATAAAGAGCACCAATTCGCTGCTGGCCACCTACAACGCCGCGCCTGCAGCCGAGCGGGCATCCACGCTGGGGCAACAGCTTGAAACAGCCTGCCTGGGCGACCTTGAATTGGCCGGGCGCTATCACCGGACATTGGTTGAGCTGCTTCCACTCACCCACGGCAACAAAAGACGCGTACTGGTGGATTTCCAAAGTAACGTCGCCCTGCTGCACGCCGACCGGTTCAAACAGCGAGTGTTCCTGCACAACCATCGCATCCATGTCTTGATTGACAACATCGATGCACTCACACAAAAGCTGGATGCCCTCTCTACAACAGCACTCACCGAAAGGTTGCGAGTGCTGGATGACATCCGGAAACTGCGGCTCGAAATAATCAAATCATTCGATTCGATCGAGGTGCTTTTACGAGACCTCAATCACTGGTACCAACGCATCACTGTCAGCACGCATAAAGCCCAAATATCTCAGGACATCCGCACGCTCAATGGACGTCTCACCGAGACGAACATCCTTTACTTGAGAACGGGCAACCTGCTGGAGGTGATCACACGTTATGACACCAGCGACGATTTATCCTGGTTCTTTCTTCAAAGCCAGGCACGATCCATCAGGGACCGGATCGACCGGGGCATGTTCACTCAATACAGTCTGCCGGAAGCCCACGCAACCAAGGCTCAGCGCAACCAAATCCTTCAAGAATGCATTGAAAGTTACAGCGAGTTTCGTCGCCAGATGAACGTGTGGACCGCCAGTTACCCACAACACTTTCATCTGGAAACCGTACCGCCATTAATGGACGGCATCGAAAAAATGGCCGAGAGAGCGCGCAAGGCCATCGATCTGCCTGCACCCGCGGCACCCGCCGGGCAAATCAACAAAAAAGTCTTCGCCACTGAAACCGATGACTTGCTGATCGGCGTGGAGCACCCAAAATCCACCCTTGAAAAACGCTTGTACTCCCTGACCGGCCAAGGTGGATACGAAGAGCTATGGGAACAAGGCAGCAATGGCAAATTCCGCCTGCTCAACCCAAGGCCGCAGGCATCGCACGCCCAACACCGAAATCTCGACTCGTTGCTCGTCGAAGCACGCCATCGATTGCAATCCGTCGACACTTACCGGGCCAAAGTCCAGTCCTATGCCGCTCGCGACATGCTCCCGGTGGATTTGGAACACATGATGGTCACTGAAGCCGATGAACTGACCCGCCGTGCATTGCGCATCGAGGAATTGGATACGCGTAACCCGCTTGTCCAGACACTGCGCGACAAGGCCATCGAGCTCAGGACCATTGGACGTGAAATGCGAACCAGACAATCGCTGAACACCAAAAAGCCCACTGACGGAATGCTCGACGACCTTGTCCGACACAAGGTGGTAGAGATCCGCAAAACCAGCCCGATCAAGAACCTGGGCAAGCGTGCGGACGGACGAACCGATTTCATGCAGGAATACGAAGTCTGGGACATGACGCATACGCCACCGAGAGTACTGTGGTACGCCCACTTTCATTACGGCACGGGTAAGACTGCTTTCAGCGCCTTCGAGAAAGCCCATTTGAAACTGCCGGAGCACCGCTTCCTGACCCATGCTGACAACGCCGACCTGCCTTATGCCGATATCGGCAAGAGATCGCTGGCGTTGCCGCACTTCGAAAGCCTCTGAAAAACCTGTAGGAGCGAGCTTGCTCGCGATGGTCGTCAACGAAAACGCGTGCTCATTGAAGTACCGCAGTGCTCTGGAATCCATCGCGAGCAAGCTCGCTCCTACAGGGAGGGTTGTGTATCAAGCCAACTGGTTTCGTAGCTGCCGTGCCGCCGCCACCATGTTGACCAACGCCGCTTCGGTTTCCGGCCAGGCTCGGGTTTTCAACCCGCAATCGGGGTTGACCCACAGGCGTTCGGCCGGGACTCGTTGCACGGCTTTGCTCATCAACTTGACCATCTCTTCAGTGTCCGGCACCCGCGGCGAGTGGATGTCGTAGACGCCCGGGCCGATGTCGTTCGGGTAATCGAAGGCCTTGAAGGCCTCCAGCAATTCCATGGCCGAACGCGAGGTTTCAATGGTGATCACGTCGGCATCCATCGCCGCAATGGCCTCGATCACATCATTGAACTCGCTGTAGCACATGTGGGTGTGAATCTGGGTTTCGTCACGCACGCCACTGGCGCTCAGGCGAAACGCTTCCACCGCCCAGTCCAGATACTCCCGCCATTGCTCCCGGCGCAACGGCAGCCCCTCACGGAACGCGGCTTCGTCGATCTGCACGATCTTGATGCCGGCGGCTTCCAGGTCCAGCACTTCGTCACGCAGGGCCAGCGCCAGTTGTTGCGCCTGGACCTTGCGCGAAACGTCTTCGCGGGGGAACGACCACATCAACATGGTCACGGGACCGGTAAGCATGCCTTTCATGACCTTGTCGGTCTGGTTTTGGGCATAGGTGATCCAGTCGACCGTCATGGCTTGCGGACGGCTCAGGTCGCCGTAGATGATCGCCGGTTTCACGCAGCGCGAACCGTAGCTCTGTACCCAGCCGAAGCGGGTGAAGGCATAGCCATCGAGCTGCTCGGCGAAGTACTCGACCATGTCGTTGCGCTCGGCCTCACCGTGCACCAGTACGTCCAGCCCCAGGCGTTCCTGAATCTGCACCGCGTGGCGGATTTCATGGCGCATGGCGTCGTTGTAATCGTTGGCCGACAGCTTGCCTTGCTTGTAGGCCTGACGCGCGAGGCGAATCGAACCGGTCTGCGGGAACGAACCGATGGTGGTGGTCGGAAACGCTGGCAGTTTCAGCCGCGCACGTTGCTGCTCGATGCGTTGGGCGAACGGCGATTGGCGTTGGCTGTCGGCTGCGCCGATGCCGTCGATTCGTGCCTGTACGTCAGCTTTATGGATGCGTGGCGATTCAGCACGGCTGTCGGCGATGGCACGGCTCTCGGCCAGGGCTGCTTGCACTTTCGGCGCTTGCGGATCGTTCAAGGCATCACGCAGCACGGCGATTTCACCGCATTTTTGCACGGCGAACGCCAACCAGCTTTTTAGCTCGGGATCGAGTTTGTCTTCGCGCTCCAGGTCCACTGGACTGTGCAACAGCGAGCAGGAACTGCTGACCCACAGGTTGTCGCCAAAACGCTCCTGGGCAAATTGCAGTTGTTCAAGCACCGGCTCCAGCTCGCAGCGCCAGACGTTGCGGCCATTGACCAGACCCACCGAGAGAATCTTGTAGATCGGCAGGCGATCGAGCACGTGCAGCAGTTGATCCGGCGCCCGCACGGCGTCGATGTGCAGGCCTTGCACCGGAAGGCCGACCGCCAGTCCAAGGTTGTCTTGCAGACCGCTGAAGTAAGTCGCCACGAGTTTTTTCAGCGGCGAGTATTGAAGGATGTGGTAAGCGCGCTCGAAGGCGTTTTTCCATTCCTGAGGCAGGTCGAGGGTCAGGATCGGTTCATCGATCTGCACCCACTCCACGCCTTGGGCAGCGAGACGACCAAGGATTTCGCCATAGATCGGTAGCAGGCGCTCCAGCAGGTCGAGCTTGTCGAAACCGTTGCCTTTCGCCTTGCCCAGCCACAGGTACGTCAGCGGGCCGATGATCACCGGTTTGATCGTGTGCCCCAGGGCCTTGGCTTCCTCCACCTCATCGAACAACTGTTCCCAGCTCAGCTTGAACGGCTGGTCAGCGGTGAACTCCGGGACCAGGTAGTGGTAGTTGGTGTCGAACCACTTGGTCAGTTCCTGAGCATATTGAGCCTGGCCGTGTTCACCGCCGCAGCAACTCGCCGTGGCGCCACGGGCCATGGCAAACAAGGTGTCGAGGGTCGGCAGGCCGCGTTCGTCCTTGGTGCTGTCGAAACGCTCGGGGATCACACCGAAGGTCAGGGAATGGGTCAGCACCTGGTCGTACCAGGCGAAGTCGCCCACCGGCAGCAGGTCGATGCCGGCGTCTTTCTGCAGTTGCCAGTGGGTAGCGCGCAATTGGCGGCCAACGCTTTTCAACGAGTGCTGGTCGAGATCGCCCTTCCAATAGGCTTCGAGGGCTTTTTTCAATTCGCGGTCGGCGCCGATGCGCGGGAAACCCAGGGTGTGTGCTACGGCCATCTCGAATGTGCTCCTGTGCAAAATATGGGGCTATTGTCGACAACTCACCCAACATGAGACAAACTCAACCTTTTCGTGTTGATCACAAGTTTTCTTCATGGAGCCATCTGGTGCTTGAACTCCGTCACCTCAAGACCCTGCACGCCTTGCGCGAAGCCGACAGCCTGGTGGATGCCGCCGACCGCCTGCACCTGACCCAGTCGGCGCTGTCCCACCAGTTCAAGGAGCTTGAGGAACGGCTGGGGATGCCGTTGTTCGTGCGCAAGACCAAACCGGTGCGGTTCACCAGCGCCGGTTTGCGCCTGCTGCAACTGGCCGACGCCACCCTGCCGCTTTTGCGCGCTGCCGAGCGTGATATCGCGCGATTGGCCGGTGGTACTGCCGGGCGCCTGCACATGGCCATCGAATGCCACAGTTGCTTCCAGTGGCTGATGCCCACCATCGACCAATTCCGCGATGCCTGGCCTGAAGTCGAACTGGACCTGGCTTCCGGTTTTTCCTTCGCGCCCCTCCCGGCCCTGGCCCGTGGCGACCTGGATCTGGTGGTGACGTCCGACCCGGTGGATCTGGTGGGCATCACTTATGTGCCGCTGTTTACCTACGAAGCGATGCTCGCCGTGGCCAACCAGCACCGCTTGGCGAGCAAGGCCTACATCGTGCCGGAAGACTTGCTGACCGAGACCCTGATCACTTACCCGGTGGAACGCGACCGACTGGACATCTTCACCCGCTTCCTGGAACCGGCCGATGTCGAACCGGCGCAGGTGCGCACCTCGGAATTGACGGTGATGATGATGCAGCTGGTGGCCAGCGGACGCGGCGTCTGCGGCATGCCCCATTGGGCGCTGCATGAATACAGCTCACGGGGTTACGTGAAGGCCAAGCGGCTGGGCGAGAAAGGTTTGTTTGCGACGCTGTACGCAGCAATTCGAGCCGACATGCTGGATGCCCCGTACATGCGTGATTTTCTGCTGACGGCCAAGGACACATCGTTTTCGACACTCGATGGTGTCAGCGCCGTTCGATAGAACCCCACACATCCCCTGTAGGAGCGAGCCTGCTCGCGATGGCGGCGGACCAGTCAACATTGATGCCGACTGACACTCCGTCATCGCGAGCAGGCTCGCTCCTACAGGGGATTCCGGTGATGGTTAGATCTCACGCCACATGTGGATCTTGTCGAAGTACTCCTCACCCACCCGCACCGCCATCGGCTCCAGGCCGAACTGGATGAAGCCGCAGCGCCGGTACAGGTTGAACGCGGCGTCATTGCCGGCGGTGACGGTCAGTTTGATCAGCCGTAGTCCCCGATGTCGCCGCGCCTCGTCCAGAACCGCCTGCACCAACTGATGGCCGAGACCGCGCTGGCGCACATCGGCAGACACATACATGCCAAACAGCGTCGCCTTGTGCCGGGCCTTTTCCCGGGGCTCGAAGGCAAGCCCGGCGATGCCCGCCAGCTTTCCCTCTTCGAACGCGCCAAACACCACCTCGAGCTTGCCGGTCAGGCGCGACTCCCACCAACTCAGCGGCATGGACGCACGCTCGCGCACACTGGAGGTGAACGCCTGTGGATGCCGATCGTAGGCTTCGAGCATCAGCGCCCGGTAATCCAGGGCATGGCTGGCATCCAGTCGTTCGACCCACATGCTCAGGCCATCCGACGTTGTTCAAGCATCAGCCGCAGCGCCAGCGCCGACAGCACGAAGCCCATGAAATAACGCTGCAGCGCCAGCCAGGTCGGGTTATTGACGAACCACGAGGCGATGCCCGCAGCAAACAGCGCGATGAGCAAGTTGACGCTGAAGCTGACGCTGATCTGGGTCAGGCCCAGGACGATGCTTTGAGTGAACACCGAACCGTGCTCGGGCGTGATGAACTGCGGAAACACCGACAGGTAAAACACCGCGATCTTGGGGTTCAAGGCGCTGGTGAGAAAGCCCATGGTGATCAGTTTGCGCGACGAGTCCGGCGGCAACTGCTGCGCTTCGAATGGCGAACGCGCTCCCGGTTTCACCGCCTGCCACGCCAGCCACAACAGGTACAGCGCACCGGCCCACTTCAGCACTTCGTAGGCCATCGGCACCGCCAGGAACACCGCGGTCAAACCGGCAGCGGCGGCGAACAGGTGCACGAAGAAACCGGCGACCACCCCCAGCAACGAGGTCACGCCAGCCTTGCGACCCTGGCAGATCGAACGGGAGATCAGGTAGATCATGTTCGGCCCCGGCGTCAGTACCATCAGCAACGCGGCGGCAGCGAAAATCAGCAAGTCTTGAAGCGGGATCATGGCGGGTCCTTCGTAAATGATCAGGCAGTCGCGGTCAGCGAAGCCCGATAAAACGGCAGGATCAGGTCTCGTGTCAATGGCGCCAAGAGGAGATCGCCGTCGGTGGCCGGGTCGATCCAGATCACTTCTTCGATTTCGGCTGCCGGGGTGACAACCGCATCAATATTCAGCAGAAAAATCTCGGCCTTAACCACAAATCCCGGCTCATTGGCGGCGGGCGCCGAGAACTGGCCAAGGAAAGTGGCCTGCGCCGGATCGATGACCAGCCCCAACTCCTCTTCCAGCTCGCGGGCCAGGGCGTTGACCGGTTGTTCATGGGCCTCGATCTTGCCGCCAGGCTGCATGAACGCCTGGGTGCCGCGCTTGCGCACGAGCAGGGTTCGGCCGTCTAGACCTATCAGCAGGGCGGCGGCGATGTGGATAAGTGCAGGAATGGGCGTCGACATGAACAAGAACCTTTGACTCAAAAACGCCAAGGATCCCATGTCCGTCCTGTGGGAGCGAGCCTGCTCGCGAAGACGGCGTGTCAGACGACATCAATGTTGCCTGATGCACCGCTTTCGCGAGCAGGCTCGCTCCCACAAGTAGATCGCATTCAGACTCGTTTATGCGGCTTCCTGAAAATCCATTTCCGGCGGTTGGCGCCGAAAGCCACCGGTCAACGCCGCCAAGTACACCACACCGATCACCAGCCAGCTCAACCCCAGGTAGATCGCCAAGTGATCGAGGCTGACCATCAGCCACAGGTCCGCCACCAGCCCGATGAACGGGAAGATCAGGAACAGCACCAGTTCACGCAGCCCTTTCTTCTCGCCGCCGATCCAGTAGTGGAAGATCACTGACAGATTCACCAGGCTGAACGCCAGGAACGCGCCAAAGTTGATGAACGAGGTCGAGGTGGTGACGTCGAGTTTTAGCGCCAGCAGGGCCACCACGGCACACAGCAGGATGCTGTTGATCGGCGTGCCGAAACGCTCATGAAGGGTGCCGAAAAACGACTTCGGCAACACGCCGTCGCGGCCCATGGCGTACAACAGGCGCGAACCGCTGGCCTGGGCCGACAGGCCCGAAGCGAACTGACCGACGATCAGGCCGATCAGAAAGATCGAGACGAACAGGTCCCCGCCGATGTTGCGGGCAATTTCATAAGCCGCCGAATCGACACTGTCGAACTGGAACGACGGATGGGCGATCTGCACGAAGTATGAGACACCAACGAAAATCAGCCCGCCGATCAGGGTGATCAGCATGATCGCTCGCGGGATGGTGCGGCGCGGGTCACGGGTTTCTTCGGTCAGGGTGCTGACCGCGTCGAAACCGAGGAACGAGTAACAGGCGATGGCCGCGCCACTCATGATCATGGGCATCTGCATGTCGCCGTTGAAGAACGGTTTGATTGACCACAACGGCGCGCTCGCATCACCGGCGACGTAGTGCACGCACAGCGCCACAAAGGCCACCAGCACCAGGAACTGCACCAGCATCAGCAAGGCGTTGATGCCGTTGGCCAGTTTCAGGCCGACGATGTTGATGGCACTGGTGATGCCAATGAAGGCCAGTACCCAGACCCATTGCGGCACAGCCGGAAACGCCGAGTAAAGGTACGCCGCGCCGATCAGCCAGATCGCCATGGGCAAGAACAGGTAATCGAGCAGTACCGCCCAACCGGCGATGAAACCGAGTTTCGGGCTGATGGCCTTGCGCACATAGCTATAGGCGGAACCGGCGACCGGAAAAGCCGAGGCCATGCGCCCGTAGCTCATGGCGGTGAAGAACATCGCCACCAGCGCCGCCAGGTAAGCGGCCGGCACCATGCCGGCGGTGGATTGAGCGAGGATGCCAAAGGTGCCGAGCACAATGATCGGCGTCATGTAGGCGATGCCGAACAGCACCACCGACCCTAATGACAGGGTGCGTTGCAAATGAGCCATGGGGCGACTACTCCGGATGTTATTGGATTTATGGCAGAGCCGAGTTCGGCGCAGGGGTTTTCGGGGATGTAGCTTTGTTGTTCTTGGGTAGATCAAACAGGTGTGCCGCCTGTCAGGGCCTCATCGCTGGCAAGCCAGCTCCCACAATGGTTTTGTGAACGCCTGATATCCCTGTGGGAGCTGGCTTGCCAGCGATGGCGTCGGCCCTGGCGACACAGAATCCGGATCAGCGCGCAGGAATCAGCAACTCCCGCAATCCATTCGCATGCTCGACGAATTCCCCCGGCAACTTCAGCCGCTGATCATCCAGATACCGATAATCCTGACGCGCCGCCGTCAGCCGGTTCTGATCCAGCTCAACCGCAAACTGCCCCTCCTCGCGACCGGCCTCGAACAACAGCGTGCCCAGCGGATCGACCAGTGCACTGCCGCCGGCAAACAGCAACCCGCCGTCGCCCGCTTCCACGCGGTTGACCATCAGCGCAAAGGCCTGGTTTTCCTGGGCACGAGCCATGATCGCGGTGCGGTGAGTCGGGCCGTAGGGGTCCATGTTGCCGTTGGTTACCAGCAGCAGTTCGGCACCCAGTTGCGCCAGGGCACGGGCGGATTCGGGAAACTCAATGTCGTAGCAAATCAACAGGCCCACGCGCACACCGTTCCATAGGCAGGTGGCGTAACGGTCGCCCGGTTCATACACGCCGCGATCCGACGCCCACAGGTGCGTCTTGCGGTATTTCAGCGCAATGCCTTCAGGGGTGATCAGTAGCGTGGTGTTGTAGAAACGGCCGTTGTCGTTTTCGGCGGTGCCAATCACCACGGCGATGTCGCGCTCACGGGCAGCGGCAACAATTGCGCTGATAGTCGGGCCATCCAGAGGCTCGGCAACATCGGCCACGGATTCGGCGCTCGGGAAGCCCATCAAGTGGCTTTCCGGAAACATGATCAGCTGCGTGTCGCCCGCACAGGCGTTGATCGCTGCCAGGGCGCGTTCGAGGTTGTAAGCCGTGTCGTTGTCACGGCCCGCCAATTGGGCGAGTTCGACTTTCATGGGTGGTCCTTGTTCTGGGCGCCGGAAAGATTGCCCGGTCGCTGTCTGTGCGCCAGTATGCGCAGCAAGCGAGCGGCCGGGAAATTACGCCGCTGGGGTAACACGATAGGGGTAGATGCATGACACTCTCGTTGGACGACATCGCCTGGCACCGCTCGGTGGGGCAACTGATCGACGCCCTGGACAAGCCCAATTTCTGGACGCAGCTGGTGCGCCTGTTGGATCAATACGTGCCCTGCGACAGCTGGGTGGCGTTGCTGTTCAGCGCCGACCAGCACCCGCAAGTGTTCGCCGAATGCCCGGGCGAAGACGGCAGCCCCGACCAACTGTTCCAGGATTACCTGCGCGGGCTGTACCTGCTCGACCCCTTCTACATCGCCTGCCGCGAGCAATCGCGCACCGGCCTGTACCGCTTATCGGAAGTGGCGCCGGAGCATTTCGAACTCACCGAGTACTATCAACGCTACTTTCGTGTGAATGTCGTGGCCGACGAAATCCAGTTTAATTGTCAGCTCGAAGGCGACCGCACGTTGTGTCTGTCGCTGGGCAGCAAGCAGCGCTTCAGCGCTGGGCAGATTGCCCTGCTATCGTTGATTTCTCCGTGGGTGCTGGGTCTGCTGCGTCAGCGCCTGCCCTACGAAATCAACGAAGTGGTGGCCCTGGCACCCGCGCCGGCAAACACCGATTGGCGAGTGCAGTTGGAAGCCTCGGTGCAGCAACTCAAAGGTGCGCAATTGACCGCCCGGGAGCTGGATGTCGGGCGCTTGATGCTCAGTGGTTGCTCCAGCAAGGAAATCGCCCGCAAACTTGAAATCTCCATCGAAACCGTGAAAGTCCATAAGAAGCACATGTACAGCAAGCTGGGGATCAAGTCCCAGTCCGAGCTGTTTTCGATTTTTCTCCAGGCACAAAATGCCTGATTGCCGTGGAACGCTTTTTACTGTGGGAGCGGGGGGGGGGGGGGAGGGGGGGTTGTGTCCCCACCCTCGGGCGTCTTGAACACCCCCCCCCCCCCCCCCCCCCCCCCCCCCCTCCCCCCCCCCCCCCCCCCCCCCCCCCCCCCCCCCCCCCCCCCCCCCACAGTGAAGTCCGTGTACGCACAACCGAGCCCGAACCCAAGGAAACCGTATGAGCCTGTCACTCCTGAGCCGCTACGCCTTCTTTGCCGTCTGCGTGATTTTCACCCTCGCCAGCCTGCCCTTCCTCGAACACGACTGGCTCTGGCCGATCACCGCCGTTACCGGCGTGCTGAGCCTGCTCGGCGTGTTCGATCTGTTGCAAAGCCCTCACGCGGTACGGCGCAATTACCCGATCCTGGGCAACATCCGCTATCTGGTCGAAGGCATTCGCCCGGAAATCCGCCAGTACCTGCTCGAATCCGACAGCGATGCCCTGCCCTTTTCCCGGGCTCAACGCTCGCTGGTCTACTCCCGGGCCAAGAATGAAAGCGCCGACAAACCCTTTGGCACCCTGATCGACGTGTATCAGTCGGGCTTCGAGTTCATCGGCCACTCCATGCGCCCGGCGCCGTTGAGCGACCCGAGCGGTTTCCGGGTCACGGTCGGTGGCCCGCAATGCACCCAGCCGTATTCGGCGTCGGTGTTCAACATCTCGGCCATGAGCTTCGGCTCGCTCAGCGCCAACGCCATCCGTGCCTTGAACCAGGGCGCGAAACTCGGCAACTTCGCCCACGACACCGGCGAAGGCAGCATCAGCCCCTATCACCGCGAACACGGCGGCGACCTGACCTGGGAGCTGGGTAGCGGTTACTTCGGCTGCCGCACCGCCGACGGTCGCTTCGACCCGGAACGCTTCGCCGCACAGGCGCAAACGCCGCAAGTGCGGATGATCGAAATCAAGTTGAGCCAGGGCGCCAAACCCGGCCACGGCGGGATCCTGCCCAAGCACAAGGTCACCCAGGAAATCGCCGACACCCGTGGCGTTCCGATGGGCCAGGATTGCATCTCGCCGTCGCGGCACACGGCGTTTTCCACGCCGATCGAGATGATGCATTTCATCCAGCAACTGCGTGAACTGTCCGGTGGTAAACCGGTGGGCTTCAAGTTCTGCCTGGGTCATCCGTGGGAGTTCATGGGCATTGCCAAGGCCATGCTGGAAACCGGCATCCTCCCTGACTTCATCGTCATCGACGGCAAGGAAGGCGGCACCGGCGCCGCGCCACTGGAGTTCACCGACCACATCGGCGTGCCGATGCGCGAAGGCCTGTTGTTCGTGCACAACACCCTGGTGGGCCTGAACCTGCGGGACAAAATCAAGCTCGGCGCCAGCGGCAAGATCGTCAGCGCGTTCGACATTGCCAGCGTCCTGGCCATCGGCGCCGACTGGGCCAACTCGGCGCGCGGTTTCATGTTCGCCATTGGCTGCATCCAGTCACAGAGTTGCCACACCAACAAATGCCCGACCGGCGTCGCCACCCAGGACACCCTGCGCCAGCGCGCATTGGTGGTGCCGGACAAGGCCCAGCGGGTCTACAACTTCCACCGCAACACCCTCAAGGGCCTGGCCGAAATGCTCGCCGCCGCCGGCCTTGAACACCCGTCACAGCTGTCGGCCAAACACTTGGTGCGACGCATGTCGGCCACCGAGATCAAACTGTTTTCGCAGCTGCATGTGTTTTTGAAACCGGGGGAATTGCTGACGGGAGAAGTGAACGGTGAGTTCTACTCGCGGATGTGGCAGATGGCGCGGGCCGACAGTTTTGAGCCCAATGAAATAGCCGCTGCCTGATTCCCACTGTCCCGATCGGATCGCATCACCAACGCAGCGATTTGATCGGGGCCGGCTCCTTCATCACGATGAAACCGTAATCACCAATCAGGTAGATCCGGTAATACGGGCTCTCCACCAGCGGCGCAAAATGCTGATACCCCACCCGCGTCGCATTTCGCCGCTCCCGCTCCGCAACCACGTTGGTGATGCCGACCTTGGGCAGGTTTTCCGCCAGCATGTAAAAGTCGGTGTTCAACAGATAGTGCAGCACCGGCAATTGCTTGAACGAGCCCGCGGCCCCCAGCAACCAGTGATCGGAGTAAGTCACCGACATGTAAATGCGCTTGGCCTCGCGCAAGGCCGAATGGCTGCTGATATCGCGCTCGAGACTGAACAGCGCGCTGGTGGCAAAGGTTTTCTGCACCGTCAGCACCCGGCCATAGGCAAACGACAGTGACAGCATCGCCAACAGCGGCACCAGCAACAGCAGCGGCAGTCGCTCATGCACGGTCGCCAGTGCCAGATGGCTTAGATAAAACAGCAGCACCAGCCACACCGAAAACCCCATCAGGGTCCTGGCGCCTTCGTTGAAGTCGCGAAAGAACAGCGCCACACCCGAAACCAACAGCAGCACTGCCGGAACTGTCAGCACACACAGCAGGCCAATCAACAACCGCTTCGGTGCGCTCTCCTTGCGCCGGCCGATACTCAATCCCAGGAAAACCGCACCGACAATGGCGCACAGCAACAACACGGCGAATACCCAGGCAAATCCGCCATGGAACAGCAGCACGACTTTTTCCAGCACCCGGCCAATGTTGACGTCGATTTGCAGCAAGGGCTGCGCCGATCCATTGAGCAACAACGTACGATTCTGCCCCATGAACGGAAACGCCGTGACGCAGTAAATCAACCAGCCCAACACAACCTGGGCAAATCTCCAGCCGATCAACTCACTCCACTGCACCGGAGCCTTTTGGTCGCTGGCCACTCTGACCAACTCCAGGCAACACAGTCCCAGAAACACATTCAGACTGATCTGATACAACCCCAGGGCCAGCGCAATCAGAAACGAAGGCACCAGCCATTGCACACTGCGTGAGGGGTGGCGAAAGGTGATCGCATGGATCACCGCCACCAGGCTCAGGGCCATGGGTGCGCCGTCGTATTGATAGGACAGGTTTTGCAGGAAAAACGGGTTGTACCAGAGCGGCAACAGCACCAGACAGCAAGCGATGGTGGGCTGCCGGAAGTAATGAAAGGTCAGGCGGGTCAATGCCCAGGACATCGCCAGCGTGGCGATCAACAACGGCAATGGAAAGATGTTCGGCGCTGCATCCGTGAAGGTGAGCGCGTTGTAGAACAGCTGGGTGAACAACCTTCCCTGCTCCGCCCAGGCCATGCCGGCCGAGAGCGAGCGCCAGTTGTCATCGATGTAGGGATAGTCCGCGAGGATCAGCGGCACAACATACACAAACGTCGCCAGCAGAAAAAACACCCAGACCTGACGGCGCCCCAGCTCTTTGACGAAAAAGTCGCTGAACCTGCCCATGCTAGGGCCCGCGCTGCGGTTTGCCGCCGACGATGTCCTTGACCACGTAGCGCGGCCGGTGCTTGGCTTCGATATAGATCCGACCGATGTACTCGCCGAGGATGCCGATGCCGATCAGTTGCACGCCACCGAGAAACAGAATGGCGGTCATCAACGATGGATAACCGGGCACGCTGTTACCGTTGAAAATCTTGTCCAGCACCATGTACACCGCGTAAAGCACGGCGAAAATCGACACGAATCCGCCCACATAGGTCCACAACCGCAACGGTACGGTGCTGAACGACGTCACGCCTTCCAGCGCCAGGTTCCACAGTTTCCAGACGTTGAACTTGCTGCTCCCGGCCACGCGCCGGGCCCGTTCGTACTCCACCACCACGGTATTGAAGCCGGCCCAGGACAATACGCCCTTCATGAACAGTTGATGCTCGGGCAAGGTTCGGATGACGTCGACCACCTTGCGATCCATGAGCCGGAAGTCCCCGACGTTTTCTTCGATCCGTGTGTACGAAATGCGGTTCAACAGGTGGTAGAACAACGCCGCGCTGTGGCGTTTCAAGTAGCTGTCGGTATGACGGTCACGGCGCTTGGCCAGGACCACATCCGCACCTTTTTGCCATTGCTCGACCAGTTGCGGGATGACGCTGATCGGGTCTTGCAGATCGACGTCCATCGGGATCACGGCATCACCGCTGGCATATTCCAGGCCGGCAAACAGCGCCGGCTCCTTGCCGAAATTGCGGGAAAAATTGATCAGCATGACCAGATTGTCCGCCTGCGCCAGCGTGGCCGCCTGGTCGGCGGTGCCATCGGTGCTGCCGTCGTTGATGAAGACGATTTCCACTTCGGCATCGCCCAGCTTCAATTCGCGACGCACGGCGCGATAGAACAGCTCAATCGCCTGTTCTTCGTTGAATACCGGAACGATGAGCGAAATTTTCATGCGCCACGCTCGCGAAACACCACGTACTTGGAAAACAGGAAACCCAGGACCAGACTCAAAGCCGAAAACAGCGCCACGGTCAGCAAGCCATGCAACCGCCACAGGTCACCGGCATACCCGACGCCATAACTTAGTGCCCCCATCGCGGCCATGAACAGCAGGTAGCCGCCGACCGACATTTTGCTGTCGAAGGTGTAGAGCGCGTTCATGTAGAAGGAAAACGAGGCCGCCACACAGAAGGCCACCAGATTGCTGAGTGCCTGACGCAGACCCGCCGCCACGCTCAGCAGGAAGAAGATCTGCCAGTGGATAAGGGTGTTGGCGACCCCGATCACCGTGTAGCTGGACAACCCTTTCCACAACCGTCTCATACTGACGATCCTGCGCTGGACGACGTTGCATCACCCTATTTATTTGAGCTTGTCTACTGTCAGAAATCACAGGCAAGGGCAGCTTTCAGACCAGCGGTTAAACGCTGCATCAACATTCCGAAATACCCCGGTTTTGCAATTGCCGACAAATCGGGCCACCCTGCGCGCCGCCGATGTGCGGCGCGCAACCATTCGCGCCGTCGACTACTCCTTTGTTCAACATCTGTTTACGAGCCTGCCGTCATGACGCTAGCGCGCGATCACCGGATCGATTTCTTTCGCGGTCTGGCACTGATCTTCATCTTCTGGGATCACGTGCCTCACAACCCTTTGGGCCAAATCACCCTGCGCAATTTCGGCTTCAGCGATGCCGCCGAAGTCTTCGTGTTCCTGGCCGGTTACGCGGCGGTGCTGGCTTACGGCAAAGTGCTGGCGCGGGAAGGTTTCCTGATCGCCTGCGTGAAAATCCTGCGCCGCGCCTGGGTGCTGTACGTGGTGCACATTTTCCTGCTGGCCATGCTCATGGGCATCGTGTTCTTCGCCAACAGTCACGTGGAAACCCGGGACCTGGTGGAAGAAATGGGCATGCACCACTTCATCAGCGACCCTCAGCAAGCCTTGATCGATGAGTTGCTGCTGCGCTTCAAACCGAACCTGATGGATCCGCTGCCGCTATACATTGTGCTGCTGGCGGGGTTGCCGCTGGTGCTGCCGATGCTGGTGCGCAAGACCTGGGTAGTGGTGGCGCTGTCACTGGCGTTGTATCTGATGGTGCCGCTGGCCGGCTGGAACCTGGCTGCGATCAAGGATGGCGTGTGGTACTTCAACCCCGTCGCCTGGCAACTGCTGTTTGTCCTGGGCGGTGCCGCCGCGATTCATGCACAGCGCCCACGCCTGCCCAATCCCCGTCCATTGCTGCGCCAGCCGTTGTTCATGACCGCCGCCGTGTACGTGGTCGCTGCCGGGGTACTGACCATCGCCTGGCGCTGGCCGCACATTCACGACGCGCTGATGCCTACCAGCCTGAGCAATCTGCTGTACCCGATCAGCAAGACCAACCTGTCGCCGGTGCGCTTGCTGCACTTCCTGGCGCTGGCCTACGTCACGGCGAAACTGCTGCCCGATACCGGCTGGACGCAACACTGGCTGGCCCGGCAAAACTGTCGAATGGGGCGCTTTTCGCTGGAAATTTTCTGCCTGGGCGTGTTGCTGGCGCCATTGGCGGACATGATCAACGCCATGACCGACGACGCCTTCGCCATGCAGATTTTCACGGCGCTGGTCGGCGCCGGGTTGATGGCGTTGCTGGGGGCTTGGCTGGAGTTCAATAAGCGGTTGAATCAGTCACCACAAACCGCACCCGCAACATAATTGCTTTTGTGGCGAGGGAGCTTGCTCCCGCTCGGCTGCGCAGCAGTCGCAAAATCAGACGACCTGTTTATCCTAACTAACTTAATTGCAGATTTTGGGGCCGCTTCGCGGCCCAGCGGGAGCAAGCTCCCTCGCCACAAAAACTTCGGTTTCACCAAATCTGAAGATCCTTCATGAATCTCCGAATTTTCATTCAGACGTTACCGTTACGCGTAGGAAGCCGATTGACTAGGGTCAAAGCGGACCAACCGCAAAAGGATGCAAGGAATGCCTCCACACCCAAACTCACATCTCCTGCGCCATGGGCGTTACTCGGAATCGGGCCGGGCCTATCTCATCACTGCCGTCGTGCATCAAAGACAACCCTTATTCAGCGACTGGAAGATCGGACGTTTGCTGGTTGCAGAACTCAGGCGCGCCCATGACCAGGGTTGGGTCAATTCGATTGCCTGGGTCATCATGCCTGACCATCTGCATTGGCTGGTGCAACTGGAACAGCGCACCTTGGCGCAACTCATGCAAGCCACCAAGTCTCGCAGCACATTGAGCGTCAATCGAACGCTGAATCGTGAAGGCGCTTTTTGGCAAACCGGCTTTCACGACCGAGCCATCCGTGACGACGAAGATCTTCTACCGTTCGCTCGCTACATAGTCGCTAACCCGTTGCGCGCTGGGCTGGTAGATAAAATCGGCAACTACCCGCTCTGGGATGCCTGTTGGCTCTAACTCCGATCTATTGATTCATGCACCTCCTGTGGCGAGGGAGCTTGCTCCCGCTGGGCCGCGAAGCGGCCCCAATTCCAGTTATTGTGGATGGCCTGCACGAACGGGTTGACTGGTTTTGCGGCTGCTACGCAACCGAGCGGGAGCAAGCTCCCTCGCCACAGGGATCGGTGGGTAAGCGATGATTGGGGCTTCACAATTTTTTCACCATCGCCAACCACCGTCTAAGCTTCAGACAAGTCCGATCAATCTGCGTGAATGGATCAATCGACTATGGGCGCTTTGTGGCAAACCGATTCGAGTGAAACCGTGGTCCCGACTGAACGTGTGGATGAAGCGCCTTTACCTGAAAAACCCCGTCGTAACCGGCACGGCTGGAAGGCGTTCTGGGTGCTGATGCTGATTATCGCGATCGTCGTGGGGCTGGCAGCCGCCAAGGAAATGCGCACGTCGAGGTTTCAGGCCCGGGAAGTCAGTAAATTCGCCAAAACCCTGAGTTATGAGCTCAAACCTGGGCCCAGCGATTCCATTCGTTACCCCGGCGCCGGTCCCTTTGATTTGCGCTTGGGCTATAGCTCGCTGGGTGAGTTCCTGCCGCGGCTGATCAAGCGCGATTACGTGATTTCTGCCCAGACCCGCTTTTCCCCGGCGCTGATGGATTACACCAATAAAGGCTTGTTCGTGCCTTACTCGGAAAAAATCCAGGCCGGTTTGTCGATCACCGACTGCAAGGCGGCGCCGCTCTATCAGTTCAACTACCCGCAACAACTCTATTCCAGCTTCGAATCGATCCCGCCAGTAGTGGTTAGCAGCTTGCTGTTTATCGAGAACCGTTTCCTGCTCGACCCTCGCCAACCTTTGGCCAACCCGGCGGTGGACTGGCCGCGGTTCGGCATGGCGGCTTACACCCAGGTTGCCAAAATGCTGCATTTGCCCGGTCAATCGGCGGGCGGCAGTACACTGGCGACGCAACTGGAGAAGTACCGGCACTCGCCCGACGGCTTGACGGTGTCGGGCGGGGAGAAAATCCGCCAAATGATCTCCGCCAGCGTGCGCGCCTATCAGGACGGGCCGGAAACCCTCAAGGCCCGGCAGAACGTGGTGCGCGACTACCTCAACAGCGTGCCGCTGTCAGCGGTCCCCGGCCATGGCGAAGTGCACGGCATGGCCGAAGGTCTGCGCGTGTGGTACGGCGCCGATTTCAACGAGGCCAATAAACGCCTCGCCAGCGACGCGACGGATCCAAAAAGCCTCGCGGACAAAGGCCTGGCCCTGCGCGAAATGCTGTCACTCATGATTGCCCAGCGCCGCCCTTCCCATTACCTGACCAAGGGCCGCGACGAACTGGCCGACCTCACCGACAGCCATATTCGCCTGCTGGCACAGAACGGCGTGATCGATAAACCTTTCGCCGATGCAGCATTGGCCAGCAAGGTCACCTATCGCGACTGGTTGACCCAGCCGACCATCCAGCCGATCGAAACCAACAAGGGCATCAGCGTGGCGCGCAGCCGGCTGGCCGGTTTGCTCAATCGTCCGCTGTACGACCTTGACCGCCTCGACCTATCGGCCACCAGCACCCTGCAAGGTGACTTGCAGACCCAGGCGACCGCCTACCTGAAAAGGCTGGCCGACCCGGAATATGCCAAGGAAATCGGCCTGATGGGCGAGCGTTTGTTGACCCCCACCAGCACCACCCAGGTGCGTTACAGCTTCACCCTGTTCGAGCTGACCCCGGACGGTTCGCGGGTGCGGGTGCAGACCGACAGCACCGATCAGCCGTTCGACATCAACGAAGGCAGCAAACTGGAACTGGGCTCCACGGCAAAAATGCGCGTGCTCACCACCTACCTGCAAATCATCGCCGAGCTGCACGACAAATATGCCGGCATGAGTGTCCCGGACTTGAAGAAAGTCGAAGTGCCAGAACTGGATCGCCTGAGCCAATGGGTCATCGAATATCTGATCCAGAACAAGGATCGCAGCCTGCCACCGATGCTCAGTGCCGCGCTGGACCGCAAATACTCGGCCAGCCCTGGCGAGGCGTTCTTTACCGGTGGCGGCCTGCATACGTTCCATAACTTCCGCAAGGAAGACAACGGCCGCCTGCCGACCCTGCGCGATTCCATTCGGGAATCGATCAACCTGCCATTCATTCGCCTGATGCGTGACATCGTGCGCTACACCACCTATTCCGGCCCCAACAGCAGCGCCGAATTACTCAAGGATGACCGCGACCCACGGCGTCAGGAATACCTGGCTGAGTTCGCCGACCGCGAAGGCACCTCGTTCCTGCTCAAGTTCTGGAAGAAGTACCGCAACAAGGACACCCAGGAACGGCTCGAAACCTTCCTCGACAGCATGCGCCCGACGCCGATCCGCCTGGCCGCCGTGCACCGTTACCTGCTGCCCCGGGCCAGCCAGGAAAGCTTCAATATCTTCGTGCGTTCGCACCTGGCCGGCACCCAGCTCACCGAAAAACTGACCGACGATCGCCTTATACGTCTCTATGAAGCCTATGGCCCCGGCATCTACGACTTGCCGGACCAAGGCTTCATCGCCAAGGTGCACCCGCTGGACCTGTGGATGATGGGCTACCTGCTCAACCATCCCGATGCCACGTTCAAGGACATCGTCAAGGCCAGCCAGTTCGAGCGTCAGGAAGTCTATAGCTGGCTGTTCAAGAGCCGGCACAAGGGCGCCCGCGACAACCGCATCCGCACCATGCTGGAGATCGAGGCGTTCCTCGACATTCACCAGCGCTGGCAGAAACTCGGCTATCCATTCGATCACCTGGTGCCGTCGCTGGCCACGGCCATAGGCAGCTCCGGCGACCGCCCGGCGGCGCTTGCCGAGCTGATCGGCACCATCCTCAACGATGGTGTGCGCATGCCGACACTGCGCATCGACAGCCTGCACTTCGCAGCGAACACCCCCTATGAGACCAAACTGATCAACGATCCGGATGTCGGCAAACGAGTCATGCCATCCGAGGTCGCCACGGCCATGCGCGAAGCCCTGTCACAAGTGGTGGACGCTGGTACGGCCAGGCGTGTCTCCGGCAGTTTCGTGACCCCCGACGGCAAACCCCTGGCCATGGGTGGCAAGACCGGTACCGGCGATAACCGCATCGAGGCCATCGGCTCCGGCGGACGGATTCTGAGCTCCAAGGCCCTCAACCGCACCGCGACCTTCGTGTTCTATATTGGCGACACCCATTTCGGCACCCTCACCGCTTTCGTGCCGGGACGCAGTGCCGAGAACTTCACCTTCACCTCGGCGTTGCCCGTGCAAGTGCTCAAGGGCATGGCACCGATTCTCAACCCCTATCTGCAACCGGGCAGCCATACGCAGTGTCTGCCAATTGAAATGGTGCGGCGTTGATCACGGGCAACCAACCCTACCGAGTGCTAAACCTCCGAACAAATAGGCCTCGTCCCCATGGAATGAGGCGCTTCGCCTTAAACAAATGCCAGGGGGAACCCAGAGCCTATTGCCGGGCGCCGCTCGTCGACCAATGAAAGTCATTCTCAACAAAAGCCTTGATTTCGTCACAAGATATATCTTACGTTGTATCTAAACGTGACGAGAGAAAGCAAAAATGAGAGACCATCATTCCCCCCACCGCGAACACAGCGACAGCCGCGACGGCTTCGAAAAGCGCCACGGCCGCGAACGCGGTGGTCGTGGACCACGGGTATTTGCCCCCGGCGATCTGAAGTTACTGCTGCTGGCGCTGATCGCCGAGCAGCCCTGCCATGGCTATGACCTGATCCGCCAGATCGAAGACATGTTCGATGGCGCCTACAGCCCCAGCCCCGGCGTGATCTACCCGACCCTGACGTTTCTTGAAGAAAGCGAAATGATTCTGGGCGACGCCGAAGGCGGAAAAAAACGCTACAGCGTGACCGACGCCGGACGTCTTTCCTTGAGCGAGCAGGCGATTGCGCTGGATGGCGTACGCATGCGCATCGAGGTCAGCAAGCGCTCATTGCGCGGCCATGATCGCCCGCCGGAGATCCACGAAGCGGTGCACAACCTGCGTCATGCCCTGCAAATGCATCACGGTCGCTGGAGCCCTGAAGAAATCCTGCGGGTGCGCGACCTGCTCAACAACACCGCCAAAGCCATTGTCGACGGCCCTGCCGTTACACCTGATCAGGAGCCTGCCAAATGACTGACGTCATCGACCCATCCCAAACCATTCACCGCGTCATGCATGAAATCAAACGTCGGCGCCTGGAAGTACTGCGTGTGGTCGACCTGACCCCGCGCATGCGTCGGATTACCTTGGGCGGACCTGAGCTGGCAGGGTTCGTCAGCCTCGGCACGGACGACCACGTCAAACTGTTATTCCCGCAGAACGCCGAACAGGCCGCCGCGCTGGATAACCTGGTGCTTGGCGCCGGCAAGATTGACGGGGTCATGCCGGAAATGCGCGATTACACACCGCGTCGGTATGACCTGAATACGTTGGAACTGGACATCGACTTCGTCCTCCACGGCGACGGCCCTGCGTCGACCTGGGCCGAGCAGGCCAAACCCGGCCAGTTCCTGCACATCGGCGGGCCACGAGGCTCGATGATCGTGCCGGACATCTTCGACAGCTACCTGCTGATAGGCGACGAAACCGCCCTGCCCGCCATCGCCCGACGCCTCGAAGCCCTGGCAGCCAATCGCCGTGCGCTGGTGATCATCGAAGTGGAAAACGGCAAGGAGCAGCAAGTGCTGCAGAGTCCTGCCGAGGTCAATGTGATCTGGGTATTACGCGAAGGGGGCAAGGATCATTTGCTGACCACCGTGCGGCAAGTCAAAGTCCCGACCGGCAGCCTGTATGCCTGGGTCGCCACCGAGAGCAAGGTGTCGCGGCAGATTCGCCGGGTGTTGCTGGATGAGCATGGGCTGGACGAGCAATTCGTCAAGGCGGTGGGCTACTGGCGCCTGGAGGATAGTGACGAGGAGTAACCTCTTCACTGACCACTTCGCGAGCAGGCTCGCTCCCACAGGGGCAGATGTACGCCGATCCATTGTGGGAGCGAGCCTGCTCGCGAAGGCGATGCCGCCATCACTGCAAATGCACACCTTTGCCACGGCGACCGAGCCACCGATCCAGCCCGATCAACACAAGTGAAATGCCCACAAACCCCACCAACAATCCACCCGCATTGATAAACACCTGTGGATAACCCAGCTTGTCCACATCAATGAACGGATACGGATAAGTCGCCAGCAAATGTCCGCGCAGCAATGCATAGGCGAAATACACCAGCGGATAAATCACCCACAACGCGATATGCCGCAGCCGTAATGTGCCCTTCGGCACCCAGCACCACCAATAGACCATAAACAGCAGCGGCATGACGTCGTGCAGCAGTTCATCAGCCAGCCATTGCCAGCCTTCGGGGTGCCACAAATGGCGCAGCAACAGGCTGTACGCCAGGCCGACCACGGCGATGCTCACGGCAATGCCGCTGCTGACCCACGGCTGCAAGAACCAGCGACGCGTCGCGGATTCTCGGGACGTCAGTTCACAGGTCAACACCGTTGCCACCAAGGTATTGCTGAGCACGGTGAAGTAGCTGAAGTAACTCACCAACCCGCCCAACAGGCTGGCTTGGAATGTCCAGCGCGAATGGAAAATCAGGTACATCTGAATGCTCAATCCGGCCCAGCCGAGGATGGCGACAAGCGCCACAAAACGACGCCGCGCGACTGACTGTTCGGCCATATTCAGAGCGGACGCTTGGTGCGCATCAGCTTCACGTACAAGCGTTCGACCTTCTCCCGCGCCCACGGCGTTTTGCGCAGGAACGTCAGGCTCGACTTGATGCTCGGATCACTCTTGAAGCAGCGGATATCGATGCGCTCGGCCAGCCCTGACCATTCGTAATGTTCAACCAGGGCGTTGAGGATTTGCTCCAGGGTGACGCCGTGCAGCGGGTCGTGATTCTGTTCGGTCAT
Organism: Pseudomonas baetica; assembly: GCF_051216495.1. Taxonomy (GTDB): domain Bacteria; phylum Pseudomonadota; class Gammaproteobacteria; order Pseudomonadales; family Pseudomonadaceae; genus Aquipseudomonas; species Aquipseudomonas baetica_B. The sequence continues at coordinate 34,341 of NZ_JBPKAM010000069.1, forward strand.
GCCGGGCCTTCAGCGATGTGAGGATGAGAAGCCGCGCACCTTAGCCGAGGGCTTCGTTGGGGGGAAGTGGTCTGTTTAATGTAGGCGAACCGCGACAACTGTGTGGGAGCGAGCCTGCTCGCGAAAGCGGTCTGCCTGCTTGCACAGATGTTGAA
>NZ_JBPKAM010000006.1:0-106006 GCF_051216495.1 Pseudomonas baetica
AGAAGTGAAACGATGCATCGCCGATGGTAGTGTGGGGTTTCCCCATGTGAGAGTAGGTCATCGTCAAGATTAAATTCCGAAACCCCAATTGCGAAAGCAGTTGGGGTTTTGTTTTGCCCGCAGAAAAAGCACGATGTCTGCACAAATTGCACAGTTATTTTCGATTCAGAACACTAGAATAGTCCCAACTTTTTCGGAGCCAGAGCCTTTATGCCAGATCCGGTTGACGCCTCCGGGCTGTCAGAATTACCGCTCGACGATTTGGTGGCGTGTCATGAGTGCGACTTGCTGATGCGCAAGCCCGAACTCGCCCATGGCGAAAAAGCCCTGTGCCCGCGCTGTGGTTACGAGCTTTACGCCCATCGACATAATGTCGTGCAACGCAGTCTCGCCTTGGTGATCGCGGCACTCTTGCTATACATCCCGGCGAACTTTTTACCCATCATGCAACTCAATCTGCTCGGGCAATCCTCGCAAGACACGGTTTGGAGCGGTGTTATTGCCCTTTTTGACACTGGTATGCAAAGCGTTTCAGTGATTGTGTTCCTGTGCAGCATGGGGATACCACTGCTCAAGCTACTGTGCCAATTGATTGTGCTGTTGAGCATCCGATTCGATGTCGGCCGCAGTTACGGTTTGTTGCTCTACCGGATTTATCACCATCTACGCGACTGGGGAATGCTTGAGGTTTACCTCATGGGCGTGCTGGTGGCGATCGTAAAGCTGGCAGATATGGCAGCCATGACCGTAGGACTCGGGTTAGCTTGCTTCATCGGATTGTTATTGGTTCAGGTCTGGTTGGAGGTTGTGATGTCGCCTCACCAGATCTGGCAGGCATTATCAGGAGAGGATGCCCATGCGGGCGATTGATGCAGGCATTCTGATTTGTGCTGAATGCCATGAATTGAACAGGCAGGAGCCTGATACCGACGAGCAGGTCTGCACTCGCTGCGGGGCGTTGGTTCATGCCCGAAGCCCAAACAGTTTGGTGAGGACCTGGGCATTGCTGATCACCGCGGCAATTCTCTATATCCCCGCCAATGTCCTGCCGATCATGACCGTGAACTCATTGGGCAAGGGAGATCCCAGCACCATCATGTCCGGTGTGATTCTTCTGGTTCAACACGGCATGATTCCCATCGCAGCCGTGGTGTTTATCGCCAGCATCCTGGTGCCCACCTTCAAATTGGTAGGTATCGCACTGCTGTTGTATTCCGTGCAGCGTCGCCAGCCTCTCTCGGCCCGGCAACGTATCTGGATGTATCGGTTTATCGAGTTCATTGGCCGTTGGTCGATGCTCGATATCTTTGTGATTGCCATTCTGGTGGCGGTCGTGAATTTTGGACGGCTTGCCAGTATCGAGGCCGATCTAGGCGCTATTGCCTTCGCCAGTGTGGTGATTTTAACAATGCTTGCCGCAGTAACTTTCGATCCCCGACTGATTTGGGATAACACGGAGTCGGACGACGACCATGACTGATTTGCCTGTAGCGAAAACCCGACCGGCTTCGAACTGGTCCGCCATCTGGGTGTTACCCCTGATCGCTCTGATTATTGGTGGCTGGCTTGGTTGGCGTGCCTACACCGAGACTGGTATCGAGGTCCAAGTGCGCTTCGAGAGCGGCGAAGGCATTCAAGCCAACAAGACCGAAGTGGTCTACAAAGGCATGTCAGTCGGTAAGGTCAAGGCGCTCAAGCTGGATGACGAAGGCGCCTCCAAAGGCGTGATCGCGACCATCGAGATGAACAAGGATGTGGAGCAGTACCTGCGTACCAGCACACGTTTCTGGTTGGTCAAACCAAGCGTGAGCCTGGCCGGTATTACGGGTTTGGAGACGCTCGTCTCCGGCAACTACGTGGCGATCAGCCCGGGTGAGGGCGAGCCGACCCGAAAATTCAAGGCGTTGGCTGAAGAACCGCCACTGTCCGACGCGCAACCCGGTCTGCACCTGACGATCAAGGCCGATCGACTGGGGTCGCTGAACCGTGGCAGTCCGGTGTTCTACAAGCAAATCAAGGTCGGTCAGATCAAGAGTTTCCTGCTGTCCGAAGACCAGAGCACTGTTGAACTGAAGGTGTTCATCGAACCGACTTACGCCAAATTGGTGCGCAAGCACACGCGTTTCTGGAACGCCAGCGGGATCAGCATCGATGCCAATCTGTCCGGCGTGAAAGTGCGCAGCGAATCCCTGGCCAGCATTGTCGCTGGCGGTATTGCCTTTGCCACACCGGAGAACCGCAAGGACAGCCCACCGACCGATCCGAGTCTGCCGTTCCGTCTCTACGAAGACTTCGATGCCGCGGCGGCCGGAATCAAGGTCAAGGTTAAGCTCAGTGACTTTGAAGGTTTGCAGGCCGGCCGCACGCCGGTGATGTACAAGGGGATTCAGGTCGGCACGCTCAAGGGGCTCAAGGTCGATCCGGATCTTTCCGGTGCCACTGCCGAGTTGACGCTGGACCCATTGGCTGAGGATTACCTGGTCGACGGCACCCAATTCTGGGTGGTCAAACCTTCGATCTCCCTGGCCGGCATCACGGGGCTTGAGGCGTTGGTCAAGGGTAACTACATCGCCGTGCGTCCCGGGGACAAAGGCGCAGCACCGCAACGGGAGTTTGTCGCCCGACCCAAGGCACCACCGCTGGACTTGCGTTCACCGGGCTTGCACCTGGTGTTGTTCACCGAAAACCTTGGTTCGCTGGAGGTCGGAAGCCCGGTCCTCTACAAACAGGTCAAGGTGGGCTCGGTGCAGAGCTATCAGTTTTCGCGCAAGAAAAACCAGTTGGTGATCGGTGTCCACATCGAGAAGGAGTACGAAAACCTGGTTAATGCCTCGACGCGATTCTGGAATGCCAGCGGCATTACGCTGACTGGAGGGCTGACCGGCGGAATCCAGGTCAAGAGCGAGTCGTTGCAAAGTCTGATGGCCGGCGGCATTGCTTTCGAAACGCCGGAAGCCAAGGCCCCGTTGCAGAAGCGCATTCCTCGTTTCCGGTTGTTTGCCAGCCATGAAGACGCCACGCAAAAGGGCGCGATGATCACGATCAAGGTCGACCGCGCTGATGGTTTGCGTACCGGCACACCGATTCGATACAAAGGGTTGGATGTCGGAAAGATTGAAGATGTTGACCTCAGCGATGATTTGCAATCAGTACTGCTGACGGCACGCATCACCGAAGTGCCCGAGCGCATCGCCCGGGTCGGCAGCGAGTTCTGGGTGGTCAAGCCGGAGTTGGGGCTGATCAAAACGTCAAACCTTGAGACGCTGGTGACCGGGCAATACATCGAAGTGCAGCCGGCACCGAAGAACCTTGGTCCGCAGAAAAACTTTGCCGCACTGCCCAATCCGCCTGAATCCGCTAAACAGGAAGCCGGCTTGAGCCTTGTCTTGAGTGCAGCCCGCCGTGGTTCGCTGAAAGCCGGGGTGCCGGTGACCTATCGCGAAATCACGGTGGGCAAGGTGACAGGCTATGAACTTGGCCAAACGGCGGACCGGGTGTTGATTCACATCCTGATCGAGCCGAAGTACGCACCTTTGGTGCGCAGCGGTACCCGATTCTGGAACACCAGTGGTTTTGATTTTGATGTCGGGCTGTTCAAGGGGGCGACAGTGCGAACCGAATCGCTGGAAACCATGATTCAGGGAGGCGTTGCGTTTGCCACGCCGGACGGTGAGCGCATGGGCAGTGTGGCACGACCGCAGCAGACGTTCCCATTGTTCGACAAGTTCGAAGAGGAATGGCTGACTTGGGCGCCGAAGATTTCCCTTGGTAAATAGCAGGCTGTACCCGGGCGTCAGTGATGACGCCTTCGCGAGCAGGCTCGCTCCCACAAGGGAAATGCTGTGAACACAACATTTGTGGCCAGCGCCGATCCAGAGTGGGAGCGAGCCTGCTCGCGAATAGGCCTTTAAGCTCACCGAAAAGCCAAATGAACACCTACAAAAAAGGCCGCGATCCATTGGATCGCGGCCTTTTTGTTGTCCTCAATTAAATCCAATCAAACCGCATCCAGCTCCGGCTCATCGGCTTCGACATTGAGGGTCGCCTTCACCTGATCGTGACGACGAATGTACTTCCAGTCCGCCTCGTCGATGTAGATACCGGCCGGGCTGCTGCCGCCTTCCAGGTCAATGGCGACACTGGCGCAGACTTGTGGTTTCACACTCGCCAGGATCGGCACGAAGCCCAGTTGCAGGCTGGTTTCCAGCAAGGCTGCCTGGTTCTTCTCGTCGATGTCCGCCGCCTCGTCGAGGTAGTACGGCAAGCGCACACGCCCGGCCAGATCTCGATCCATCAGGTGCAGCAACAAGTACATGTTGGTCAGCGCCTTGATGGTCATGGTGGTGCCGTTGGATGCGGCGCCGTCGATGTCGGTGTGGATCACCGGTTGACCGTTGACCTTGGTGATCTCGAACGCCAGTTCGAACAAATCCTTGAGACCGAGCTGGTTGTGGTTGGCTGCCACCAGCCGTGCCAGGTATTCCTTGGCTTCTTCGTTCTTGTTGTCCTGCTCTGCGCTCTGGCTCAGGTCGAACACCGACAGTGTCTCGCCTTCTTCGTATTGGCCGGCACTGTGGATGATCTGGTCGATGTGCTTGAGCGCTTCCTTGTTCGGCGCGAGGACGATTCGGAAACTTTGCAGGTTGGACACCTGACGCTTGTTGATCTCGCGGTTGAACAGCGCCAGTTGGTGTTCGAGGCTGTCGTAATCGCTGCGGATGTTACGCAAGGTTCGGGCGATGTCGGTGACGGCTGCACGACGCGCCTTGCCCAGGGTCAGGGCTTCATCGGTGCGGTGAGCATAGGCGTTGATCAGCAATTGCAGGCGACGCTCCATATCGTCTTCGCTGTCAAACTTGGCCACACCCTTGAGGCGTACCTGAGCGTAAAGCGCTTCGATTTGTCCATCGGCGCGCAGCAGGCCTTGCCAGCTGTCCTGATAGTCGTTGAGCAGCGGCAGCAGGTTGTCCATGGAGTCGTCGACCGGGTCCATGAACGGCGTACCGAACGGCAGGTCCGCCGGTAACAACTGACGGCGGCGCAATGCGTCGTCGAGGGTACGTTGCTTGGCTTCCATGTCGGCGATCTGCCGGCCCACCAGTTGCAGCTTCGCGGAGAGTTGCTGGACGCGTTCGGTGAAGGCATCGCTTGAGCGCTTCAATTCGTCCTGCGCGGCTTCCATCTGCGCGAGCTGTTCTAGCTTGTCGCCTTCCTCGGCGCTCAGGGTCTGCGTGCGACGGAAATCTTCCAGTGCTTTCTGCGCATCCAGTACCTGCTGGTACAGCGCCTCGGTCTGGGTCTTGCTCGCGGCGCGGTCGGCGGCGACGGCCTGCTGGGTTTTCAGCTGCTTGAGTTCTTTTTCCAGGCGTTCTTTCTGGTCGCGCAATGCCGCCCGATCAGCCAAGGCTTGCAGGGCTGGCGGTTCGATGTGCGAGAGGTCGATGGACAGGCCCGGCACTTCGAAGCGCTCGCCCTTGAACCCGTCGAGTATCAACTCCACGGATTTGACCCAATCGCCGTTCTCGTCCAGCGCAATGCCGTGCTCGCCCAGTGGCAAGCTGAACAAGGCACTGTTGAACAGGCGCATCAGGCGCTCGACATCCTGCTGGGAGAACTCTTCACGCAAGCGGGCGTAGCTGTTGTTGTCGGCGTGATCGAGTTGCTGTTTCACCGACTTCAGGCGTTTTTCCAGATCCCGCAGGCGCTCTTCCAGGTCTTCGGCGCTGAACTGACGGGATTGCGCCAGTGCGCCGGCCAGTTCGTCGTGAGCGTCCTTGGCGGCCAGCAGTTGCTGTTCCAGAACCTTGACGTCGTCGACCAGGGCGAAGCGATGCTTGAGCACCGACAACTCGCCAAGCCAACGCTGGATGCCGGTGATTTCCCGCTCCAGACGCATCAGTTCCTGGGTGCCGCCACGCTGATCGTTTTGCAGTTCGTCCTGCTCTCGACGGTAGTGCTCGGCCTGGATGGTCAGCTCTTCCTTGCGCGCACTGGCGTAGTCCGACCAGGTGCCGAGCAACGAGTCGAGCAGCGGCGACAGGCGATGCAGCTTACCGCGCAGCACGTCGCGTTGTTTCACGCCGTTGGCCAACGCTTCGACCAAAGGACCGGCTGCAACCAGCGAGTTGTAGTCCTGCTCCATGCGTCGTACGTCGCGGAAGGCTTCTTCGCACGCGGCGATGTAATCCACACTGCCGGAGCGCAGGCTGTGCTCGAAGGCATCGAGGAACAGTTGCTTGAGCTTGGCCGCGGTGATTTCGCGCATGTGTAGCAGGTTGATAAACAGTGCGCGGAAGGTCTTCAGGCTCTGTTCGCTGGTGGAGCGCAACGGGATCAGCGTCAGGTCCAGCGGAATCGACGTATGACCGCCGACCAGCAATCGGCGCAGTTCGTCCGGCTTGAGTTCATAAGCTTTCAGGCCTTCGCGCTCAAGGTTGGTGAACAGCTCCTTCTGGCGCAGGCAGGTGTCGTTTTTCTGGTAGTGAGCCAGCTCCAGCTTGCCAGCGTAGGCGAAGAACTGGTGGCCGAAACCGCCGCCCGGACCGCGACCGACCACGCCGATCACATGCGGGCCGTGGGGCAGCGAGACTTCCACGAGGATGTAACTGGTGTCCGAGGCGAAATAGAAGCGTCGGGATTGTTCCAGGCTGTACTTGCCGAAGCTCATGTCCGACATGCGCGCCAAAATCGGGAACTGCAGCGCGTTGATCGAGGCGGATTTACCGAGGTTGTTCGCCCCATAGACCGACAGCGGCTCCTCCAGCGGGAACAGACCAAGGCTGTAGCCGGCGGTATTCAAAAGGGCAAAGCGGCGAATGCCGTAGCGTTCCTTGCTCATGCGTCGAGCTCCTGTTCTTCGGCAATGGCGCGGGCCAGTGCGTCTTCTTCGCTTTCTTCTTCAAATTCGGACAGATCGAGCGGATCGTCGGTCTTCAGGAATTTCGCTTCGGCTTCCTCGTCGATCAGAACGGGTGTCGGCAGCGGCAGAACACTGTGCACGCTGGCTGCCAGATCGCGGTCTTGCTGTACCGACAGGCAAACGTCGAGGAAACGGTGCATCGGCGGCAGGAAACGGTACACGCCGTTTTCTTCGCTGGCGAAACCGAGTTGGGTCATGCGGCGCATGATTTTTTCTTCGAGTTCCTCAACGGTTTGCACTTCGGCCTGGATGAACAGGTCGCGGTACTTTTCCAGCAACGACGGCAACTCTTCGCGACCCAGGCTGCCGCCGTCGAGCACGGAGATCGGGTCGCGGCCTTGGTCAGCCAGGTGCTCGACAAGGATGAAGGTGAACAACGCCAGACGCTGGGCCGTCTTGTTCACAGCGGCCGCGGCGAGGTCCGGCACGAAATAGTAGAAACCACGGGTGTCGCACACCAGTTCAAAACCCAGCGCCTTGAACAGCGTGCGGTACTGATCCTGGAAGTTCGACAGTTGCGCGTACAGCTCCGGATCGCGGCGGCTGACGTGGTAGCCCTTGAACAACTCGCGAAAAATGGGCGCCAGTTGGGACAGTTCGGATAGATCAAGATGCATGTGGTGTGCTCGCAGAATTCTCGGTGACGTCATCGCCAGCCGAGAGCAGGGCGAAGGAGCGCAGGCTGACCTGGTGCTCGTGTGTGTAGTATTCGCGGCGTTCCAGGCGCTCACGCTTGAAGCGTTTTTCCCGGGACAGGCGCGAGAACCAGTACAGCAACTCGTCGGTGGCGCCGTCCGGCTCCTGTTCCAACAGCCAGGTCATCAGGTCCGGCATTGGCAGGGCGTCTTCGCAACGGTCGAGCATCTCGCGGACCGTGCGTGGCGCACGCGGTGCATCACCGCCCTTGTGGGTCTTATGTGCCTTGGGGAAGCGTGCCGGTTTCGGTTCGAAACGGGCCAGGGCATATACGTAGGCCTCGACCTGACTGGCGCTGCCAAGGAAGGTGCTTTGCGGTCGGGTGAACATCGGCATGGCCGCTTGTGGCACGGCGTCGATGCCTTTGCGACGGATCATCGACAGGGCCAGCGCGGCACCACGGGTTACGGCGTTGTGCCGGCGCGCTTCTTCACGCAGCGGCAGCAGCAGTTCACGCGCATGACGCAGGGTCAACTGGGCACTGGTCTGCATTTCGAGGATGCGCGCGTGGGTGCGCAGCAGCATGTCGTCATCGACCAGATGGCCGAGGCGCTGCTGTTCGGTGAGCATCTTCAACAGGACGTTTTCGACCTTGCGCACGCCTTGCTCGAAGGCGCCGTCGGCGTTCACCAACTGGATCATCGGTTCGACGTATTCGTCCCAGGTGGCCAGTACTTCGGCATAACGCTGGCGCAACGGGATCTGACGGTCGCTGGTTTTGGCCCGCTCGGCGACAGCCACCAGAGCCTGTTCATCGTTAGCGAGTTTTTTCAGCACATCGCGCACGCGCATGTCGAGCAGGCGCAGTTGGCGGGCCAGGTCGTTGCCGTCGCGGATGTCGAAGGCGTCCTGGATATAACCGGCCAGTCGTTCGAGATGGCGCAGATAGGCTTCGATTTCCAGGCACAGACCCAAGCGGTGTTCACGACGCAGGTAAGCGAGGAAGTCGTGGATTTGCGCGTTGAGTTCGAAACGGTTCGGGCTTTTCGCCACGGGAACCAGAATATCGAGGCGAATCCACACGTCCAGCAGGCTGGTGATGTCCTGTGGCGTACTGTCCAGTTGCTGGGCGGCCAACTGTGAACGCAATTCGTTGAGGCTCAGGGTGCCTTGGTCGAAGTGCTCGCACAGTGGCTCCAGAAGTGCCCAGTGTTCAGCGAGGGCGCGCAAGACGCGCTTGGGTTCGATCATCGGAATGGCCGGCTGGTTGGCGAATAAAAGCCGCGATTGTACTGCATCGAGGGCGTGTCGATTCACTCTCGGGACGGACTGTCGGCTTCTTTTCGGTAAGGAGCATCGATCAACAGCGGGCGATCTTGAGCGAAGAACGGTAGAATCTGCGCACTTTAGTTATCCACAAGTGGCTGACCTTTGCTTATCGAGTCCCGTCGCCGCGCCTATCTGAGCGCCATGCAGGTGGTCAACTGGCTGCCGCGCACCGAATTGCCCTTTGCTGCGCCATCGCGGCCGGAATTGCTGGCGCCGCCCGAGCCGTTGGTCGTTGCTCCCGTAGCGCACGCGCCTGTGGTCGATGCCCCCGTGGAACCTGTGGTCAAACCGGCCGAACGGGTGAAAATCGAGGTGCCCCGGCCATCGTCGGCGAGTGCGCGCCCGGCGGGTAAAGCGGTGGAGGCGTCCGAAGAAGCACCGGTCGTCGCTAAAGTCGCACCTGTACCGCCACCACGTTTCGCCCTGCAATTGCTGCGTGCCGGGCGTTGCCTGCTGCTGGTGGAGTTACCTACAGGCGAAGCCTACCAGAGTCGCGATCCTGCCTATTTGTTGCTCAAGGACATGCTGCGCGCCGCCGGTTTGCCGGACAGCCCGCAAATCATTGGCGAGCCGGTGCGTTGGCCGCTGCTGGTGCGCGGCTCCATGGATCAGGGCCCGGAAGCCGCTCGCGACTTCGTGCAGGGTTTTCTTTCGGCCCGACTGGAAGATGCACCCTGCGTTTGCGTATGGCTGATCGGCCTGCCGGCGGTGCGCTTTGCCGGTGAGGCCGACGCCGAATCCTACAACCGCGAACTCCAGGTCGAAGGCCTGGGTTCGGTCTGGGCCTTGCCGGGCCTGGAATCATTAATGGAAGAGCCACAGCGTAAGGCTGATGTCTGGCAAGCCATGCGTCGGCTGATGGCGCGCTGGAACGAATCGAATGAGTGATGCTGTATCGTTCCGCCCGATGACCGAGGCGGACCTGGAAGCTGTACTGAAAATCGAATACGCCGCCTACAGCCATCCCTGGACCCGCGGCATTTTTCTCGACGGCCTGGGCAAGTACCAGATCTGGCTGATGTTCGAAGGCCAGCAACAGGTCGGACACGGTGTGGTGCAGATCATTCTGGATGAAGCACATCTGCTGAATATCACCGTCAAGCCGGAAAACCAGGGCCGTGGCCTGGGCTTGACGCTGCTGGAGCATTTGATGTCGATTGCCTATAAGGCCGATGCCCGGGAATGTTTCCTGGAAGTGCGCGACAGCAATACGGCAGCGTTCAAGTTGTATGAACGTTATGGCTTCAACGAGATTGGCCGGCGTCGGGATTACTACCCGGCGGTGGGCGGGCGCGAAGATGCGGTGGTCATGGCCTGCACTTTGGTGGATTGAGTTTAAGGGCTTCGCGAGCAGGCTCGCTCCCACAGGGGCCTGGGTTGGTCACGGTTTTCGTGGACGAAACACAATCACTGTGGGAGCGAGCCTGCTCGCGAAGTCGATCTGTCAGGCGCTGAAGATCAGCGCTTTCTGTCCAGTGGATCGCGCCGCGCCAATTCCGCTTCATCCAGCCCCTTGCCACCTCCGATGTCGCGTTCATCGACAATGCTCAAATCCCAATCGGCCTGGCTGTCACCACCCATCTCATGGGCATCCCGGGCGCCATCTTCGCGGATTAGCGTTTCCGGGCTCATGTCGTCGTCAGTGGGCTCATGGTCGATCATGCCGCCTACCCGTACGCGCCGGCGCGGCATCCACTGCTCGCGTTCCTTTTCCGACAACTCGTCGCCAATCTTCGCACTGGGCTGTTCGTCGTCGAAATCCAGCTCATGCACCGAACCCATGCGGTCTTCGTTATCATCGATGGGTTCCGGTTGCACTGCATCGTATGGACGTCGTGAATCAGTCATGGCAAGTCCTCGTACTAAAAAGAGCCTCATACGTTGAGTCTTATTACGGTGGACTCACCGGGCAGATGAGAATTCCAACAAAACACCGGCGATCCTTTCGTGACCCCGACGGGCGGTTGTCTGTCAAAGCAGCGAATCATTCTTGAGGCTTCCCAGCATGCACGACTTACAAGACCTGATTGATAACAACGAGCGTTGGGCTGACGCGATCACCAAGGAAGATCCGGATTTCTTCGCCAAGCTGGCGCGCCAGCAAACCCCTGAATACCTGTGGATCGGCTGCTCCGACGCGCGAGTGCCGGCCAACGAGATCGTCGGCATGCTGCCAGGTGATCTGTTCGTACACCGCAATGTGGCCAACGTGGTGTTGCACACCGACCTCAACTGCCTGTCGGTGATTCAGTACGCAGTCGATGTGCTCAAGGTCAAACACATTCTCGTCACGGGCCACTATGGCTGTGGCGGTGTGCGCGCCTCGATGCAGGATCGCCAGTTTGGCTTGATCGATGGCTGGCTGCGCTCGATTCGCGATCTTTATTATGAGAAGCGCGAAGAACTCGCCCAGTTGTCCACCGAAGAAGAGCGGGTCGACCGCCTCTGTGAACTCAATGTGATCCAGCAGGTGGCCAACGTCGGCCACACCAGCATCGTGCAAAACGCCTGGCACCGAGGGCAGAACCTGTCGATCCACGGCTGCATCTACGGTATCAAGGACGGTCGCTGGAAAAGCCTGAACACCACCATCAGCGGATTCGAGCAATTGCCGCCGCAGTATCGTTTGCGTCCTTTCGAGCCGCTGTAAGCTCTGTAGGAGCCGAGCGTGCGCCTACTGCCGGCGTCAGTCGAAACGGCAGGCCAGTTGTCATTGATGATAATTGGTCTGCCGTTCATCGTTTTATAGCCCCGGAGCCGGAACTGTGGTGGCGGGTGCTGGCGCCTTAAGCTGTTTGAGCTGGGGCGCAATGGTCGCTGACGCGCATTTACCTGTGGCCTGCGCCGGTGTCAGGTTGCGGATCGAGGTGTAGAACAACTGGCAGGTTTTCTCCTTCTCGGCCACTTGCCAGTTTTGCGTGCAGCTTTTGAGCTCGATGTCGGGATTGCTCTCCGGGTCGCGGCCCATGGCGGCCTGCCAGCAGGCGGCACTCAAATCCTGGCTCATGACTTTCAGGCCTGCCGTGTCGGCCTTGGCCTGGGCATCTTTGCCTGTATAACTTGTCGGGTCAGCGGCGTACCAGATATAGCTTGGGTGGTTGGCACCAAGCACTGGAACCTTCACCCCTTCGCGAGGGCTGATGCTGACCAAACCCAGAACGTTCACGGTCGGTCCGTATTGCTGCTTGACCCAGTTACGCACCGGCGTGCCGAAGGCGACCATCGGTAATGGCTCGCCGCTGGCATGTTGGGTGACGTCCCTGACCATGGAGGTCTGGTAGTCCTTGAAGTAGTCGTAAACACCTTCCAAATCCTTGCCGGCGTTGGACGGTGCGGCAATCGGGGCGATATCGATGATGGTCTGGAAGCCCGGAGTCTGTTCGGCCGGAATGCCATTGATGGTCAGTAGCGAAGCCCAGCGATCTGTCGTGGCGGACTTCAGGTAGTCCTGGGCCTGGGTCAGTGAATAGTCCGGTGGAAAGTGCAGCAACTCGACGGTCCTGCGGTTTTCCAGCGCCAGGCCCAGTGGCAGGAACAGGTTCCAGCTATAAGCCCATTTACCGTCGGCATTCAGTTTGCTCGCGCCGTTATAGGCCAGATCGCCCGCGTCGAGCAGTGCTGCCAATGGTTTTTCATAGCTTCTGGGTACTCCGCTGATGTCGGCGTAGAGCTGGCCCTTATCGGTTTTGACCAGAACCTTCGCATCGCTGTAACCGTCGCGCTGTACGCTTTGGGTCAGGTAATGCTCGACGGTTTGCTCCAGCGTCCAGTTACGAAAGCAAATCACGTTGCAGTTGTTGGGATAAGCGAACAGGCGGGTGACGCGTTCGGTGTCGCCCAGCTTCAGGCTGATATCGGCGTGGGCGGTGGCACTCAGGGCGAGGGCGGCAAGGGAGAGTCCTGCAAGTTTGAACATGCACAGGTCCTTTTCAGCGTATAGATCCAACACCTATTGAAGCAGACATGGCCGGACAAAGAGTGGAGCCGATAGAAATATCGGCTCCTTTTAGTGTTACGGCATTACCGGCGCCCTGTATGCCAGGGTTGTCCCCAGTGCCCACAGCAACACCAGCACCAGCGGTGTGTGCACCAGCAACTGCACGAACGAAAACCCGATCAAGTCCCGCGCTTTCAATCCCAGTACGCCCAACAACGGCAGCATGTAGAACGGGTTGATCAGGTTGGGCAGTGCTTCGGCGGCGTTGTAGATCTGCACGGCCCAGCCCAGGTGGTAGTTCAAGTCGTTGGCTACTTGCATCACGTAGGGCGCTTCGATGATCCACTTGCCGCCGCCGGACGGGATGAAGAAGCCGAGAATCGCCGAGTACACGCCCATTAGCACGGCATAAGTGTCGTGGGAAGCGATGCTGACGAAAAAGGTCGAGATATGGTGGGCCAGTGTCTGCGCGTCGGTGCCTTTGACCGTGGTCATCAACGCGGCGATCGAGCCATACAGCGGGAACTGGATCAGCACGCCGGTGGTGGTCGGCACCGCACGGGCCACGGCGTCGAGGAAGCTGCGTGGGCGCCAGTGCAGCAGGGCACCGAGCATGATGAACAGGAAGTTGTAGGTGTTCAGACCGGAAATCGCACTGATTGCCGGTTTGGTCGAAAACTCATGGAACAGCCAACCGGCAGCCAGCAACACCAACAGGATGGTCAGCAGCGGGCTGTGCTCCAGCCATTCGCCAGGACGGGTGCGCGGTTGCAGGGGTGGCAGGTTGAAGCTTGGGTCGACGCCGCAGGCCTTGGCGTCACGCGCCGAAGCGGGGCCGGGGGCAGTGGCGTAGGCAATGATGATCGAAATGACGACCAGTGCCAGCAGCATCACACCGGATTGCCAAAGAAAGATTGTTTGAGTGAACGGAATCACCCCGGTGATCGACAGAATCGACGGCGGCAGGCTGGCCGGGTTGGCCTGCAATTGTGCCGCGGACGATGACAGGCCCAGGGCCCACACCGCACCTAGCCCGAGGTAAGCCGCAGCTCCGGCTGCTCGGTAGTCCATTTTCAGATCGGTACGGCGGGCGAGGGCACGCACCAGCAAACCGCCGAACACCAGCGACAAACCCCAGTTCAGCAGGGAGGCGACCATGGAAATCAATGCAACCCAAGCGACGGCAGAGCGGCCGTTTTTCGGCAGCTTCGCCAGACGATCGATCAGTTTCACCGCCGGCGGCGAGCTGGCGACCACATAACCGCCGATGACCACGAACGCCATCTGCATGGTGAAGGGGATCAGGCTCCAGAAACCATCGCCGAACGCCATCGCGGCGTCAGTGGGTTTGGCACCCATGAACAGGGTGGCCACGGCGACGATAATCACCGCCAGGGCGGCAAACACCCAGGAGTCGGGAAACCAGCGTTCGGCAAAACTTGAGCAGCGCAGGGCAAAGCGGGCGGAGCGGCTATCTTCGATATCAGCGGCCACGGGAATACCTCGGATTTTTATGTTTGTTGTGGTCTTCGGGGCGGTACGGGCCCGTCTAGACAGGCGCTTACAGTAAATCAAGCGCAGGTTTTTTGTGGGGCTGATTTACGGTTATGGGACTTTGGTCTAACGGGTTGTCCGCAGGCGCGTTTGCGTAGACCATGAGCGCCTTGGTTTTTGCCTGTGTCAGAGTTCTTTCAATGACTGCCAACATCGATTCGCGTCCGGCGCCGTTCAGCCGCTCGGACTACAAGACCCTGGGGCTTGCAGCCCTCGGCGGGGCGCTGGAAATCTACGACTTCATCATTTTCGTATTTTTCGCGCTGACCTTGAGCCAGCTGTTTTTCCCGCCGGAAATGCCCGAGTGGCTGCGGCTGCTGCAAAGCTTCGGGATCTTCGTCACCGGCTATCTGGCGCGACCGCTGGGCGGCATCCTGATGGCGCATTTCGCGGATCGTCTGGGGCGCAAACGGGTGTTCAGCCTGAGTATCCTGATGATGGCGCTGCCGTGCCTGCTGATCGGGATCATGCCGACCTAC
Organism: Pseudomonas baetica; assembly: GCF_051216495.1. Classification (GTDB taxonomy): domain Bacteria; phylum Pseudomonadota; class Gammaproteobacteria; order Pseudomonadales; family Pseudomonadaceae; genus Aquipseudomonas; species Aquipseudomonas baetica_B. The sequence goes on from NZ_JBPKAM010000006.1 coordinate 14,855, forward strand.
GCACAGATCGGCTATTTCGCACCCCTGTTGCTGTTGTTGCTGCGTGTCCTGCAGGGGGCGGCCGTGGGCGGCGAAGTGCCGAGCGCCTGGGTATTCGTTGCCGAGCACGCGCCGGTTGGCCATCGCGGTTACGCCCTGGGTTTTTTGCAGGCGGGACTGACCTTTGGCTATCTGCTTGGGGCCTTGACCGCAACGTTCCTGGCTCAAGCCTTCACCCCGGCTGAAATTCTCGATTACGCCTGGCGCTTGCCGTTCCTGCTGGGCGGTGTGTTTGGTGTGATCGGCGTCTGGTTGCGTCGCTGGCTCAGCGAAACCCCGGTGTTCATGGCCATGCAGGCGCGACGTGAAGATGCTGTCGAACTGCCGCTGCGGGCCGTCCTGCGTGAGCATCGACTGGCGATGTTGCCGGCGATGATTCTGACCTGCGTGCTGACCTCGGCGGTGGTGGTGTTCGTGGTCATCACCCCGACCATGATGCAGAAAACCTTCGGCATGACCGCCAGCCACACCTTCGCCTTGAGCGCACTGGGCATCGTTTTCCTGAACATTGGCTGCGTGCTCGCCGGGTTGCTGGTCGACCGTATCGGCGCCTGGCGCACCGTCATGCTCTACAGCCTGCTGCTGCCGTTGGGCATCGGCGTGCTCTATACGTGCCTGATCAGCGGTGGTCAATGGGTCGGTCTGGCCTACGCGGTGGCCGGCCTCGCTTGCGGAGTGGTTGGGGCGGTGCCATCGGTGATGGTCAGTCTGTTCCCGGCGCGAATTCGTGTTTCGGGTATTTCTTTCACGTACAACATTGCCTACGCCGCATGGGCGAGTATCACACCGTTGCTGTTGATCGGATTGATGCCGTGGAGCCCATGGATCTGCGTGATTTTCTGTGCGGTGATGGGGGCAGTGGGCGTGGGCAGTGCGGCGTATTTCGGTACGCGCATGCCTAAAGTGGCTGGTTGCTCGACGGCAGGAGCAATGTGATCGAAATGAGCGTCTGACGTCGTGCAACTTTTTTTGTAGGACAACGCTGAAGCACTCTTCAGAAATGACTCACAAGGCCGATGGTTAGGCTGCATATCGCTTTCTATCCCAGTCCATCGGTGCGTCCCCATGTTCAATAAACGCTTGAAGCAGGAGCTGTCGGCTCTTCGTGAAGAACTTTCCAGCCTTCAGCAAGTTAAGGAAAGTCTGGAAAGCGAGATGCTGGTGCTGACGGTTGGTTCTGATGGGCGGGTGCAATCGGTCAATCAGAACTTCCTCGACGAAATGCACTACAAACGCCACGACCTGATCGACCGGCCCATTGAAGACATCGTCCCCGATCATGTGAAAACCGATGAATTCCACCAACGATTCAAAACCGCGCTGACCCGTGGCGAGCACTTCGCCGGTGCCGTGCGTTTGTCGCGTGGTACGGGCGAGGAAGCCTGGTTGCGTTCGATCGTGCAGCCTGTGCGGTCCTCCGATGGCCGGATCAAGCATTTCTCGATTTTTTCCAGCGACCTGACCCGCACCATCGAAGCCTCCCGGGAACACGAAAACCTGATCGGCGCACTGGTGCGTTCGACGGCGGTGATCGAATTCGATCTCAATGGCAACGTGCTGGCGGCCAACGATCGCTTTCTCTCCGGCATGGGTTACAGCCTGGCGCAGATCAAGGGTAAGCATCACCGCATGTTTTGCCTGCCAGAGGATGCCAACAGTGCCGACTACCAGCATTTCTGGCGCCGCCTGAACGCGGGTGAGTACGTAGCAGGCCGGTTCAAGCGTATCGACAGCCATGGTCGTACGGTTTGGCTGGAGGCGTCCTACAACCCAGTGGTCGATGCCAACAACAAGCTCTACAAAGTGGTGAAGTTCGCCACGGTGATTACCGATCAGGTTAATCAGGAACAGGCCGTCGCCGAAGCCGCGAACATTGCCTACAGCACCTCGCAGCAAACCGACCAAAGTGCCCAACGAGGTAACGCTGTGGTGACGCAGGCGGTCAACGTGATGCGTGACCTGGCCAAGCACATGCAAACCGCGGGCGATGGCATCGAGGCCTTGAACGAGCAGTCGCTGGTGATTGGCACCATCGTCAAAACCATTAGCGGTATTGCCGAGCAGACCAACCTGCTGGCGCTCAACGCGGCTATCGAAGCCGCCCGCGCCGGTGAGCAGGGTCGAGGTTTTGCCGTGGTGGCGGACGAGGTTCGGCAATTGGCCTCGCGCACCAGCCAGGCCACCGATGAGATCGTGTTGGTGGTGCGGCAGAACCAGGACATGGCCCGCAACGCCGTGGCCCTGATGACCGACGGCAAGCTTCAGGCGGAGCAGGGGCTGGCGCTGGCGGCAGAAGCGGGCACGGTGATCGTCGAGATCCAGGACGGCGCGCAAAAGGTAGTGAACGCCGTGGGGCAATTCGCCAACCAGTTATCAAATTGAGGCGTCACCTTGTAGGAGCGAGCCTGCTCGCGATGGAGGCCAACGATAACGCGTGCTGTCTGAATGCCCGCGTTGTCCTGACGTTCTTCGCGAGCAAGCTCGCTCCTACAGGTTTTTGGGGGGGCTTATCCCGCTACAATCGGCTCCTTTCCCAAGGAGCAGACATTTATGAGCGCCTCTCACCGCCGCCCGGTCCCTTTGCCCAAGGCCTATCGATTGCTCAATCACGGGCCGACCGTGCTGGTCAGCGCCGCCCACGGTGGCGAGCGCAATATCATGGCGGCGGCCTGGGCCATGCCGCTGGATTTCGAACCGCCAAAAATCGCCGTGGTGCTGGATAAGTCCACCTGGACCCGCCAGCTGCTGGAAGCTTCGGGCACCTTCGTACTCAACGTCCCCTGCGCGGCCCAAGCCGATATCGCGCAAACCGTCGGCTCGACCTCCGGTCTGGAGCTGACCCGTGAACACGGGCGCGACAAGTTCCAGATCTACGGATTGCCCACCTTCCAGGCCGAGTTGATCGAAGCGCCGATGCTCGACGGCTGCGTCGCCTGGCTCGAATGCAAACTGCTGCCCGAGCCCGGTAACCATCAGCAATATGACCTGTTCGTTGCCGAAGTGATTGCCGCCCAGGCCGATGAGCGCGTGTTCAGCGACGGACGCTGGCACTTCGAGGGCCATGACGCGCTGCGCACCTTGCATCATGTTGCGGGCGGGCACTTTTTGACCATTGGAGAGCCGGTGGACGGCAAAACCCTGTTGCCATAAGCAAGACGGTTCCGTAGCCGAGTCCGGTGCCGCGTCGCAGGCAGTGCACATAGATACGTTTCTATGTGTGTATTACGGCAATAAATTATTGTTTTGCGATAATTATAGGTCTAAGTTCTGCTCACTTTCATTCTTGTGAGGTGGGGCATGTCTTCCAATCGTCTTGCTCAATTGAGTCAACGCATGGCTGCAGTGACATTTGTTCTTATAGTTGCAATGCTGGTACTCAACAGTGTGCTGTGGCTCTTTCCATTTCTGGCGGAGAAGGACGGATGGGGGCTTGGTTTTGCGTTGACCGATCGCCAACTCTCACATATCACCGACCAGGCTATGTTGTTCCCATGGTGGCAGCGATTGGGTTGCATATTATTGTCGAGCGTACCGTTGTTGGCGCTGGCGTACGGGTTGGCGCACTTGCGTCGCTTGTTCCAAAGCTATTCGCGTGGTGACTATTTTTCCAGTGCAGCCGCTGCTCACTTGGGTTTGGTTGGAAGGGCCGTAGCGCTTTGGGTGGTGCTGGATTTTCTGTGCGAGCCGCTGCTCAGTCTGTGGGTCACGATGAACGCTCCTGTTGGTGAGCGTCTGATAACAATCAGCCTCACGGCCTCTACTTTCGTGGCTTTGTTTCTGGCTGCATGTATATCAATCATCGCGCGTATTCTCAGGCAGGCCAGTGAAGTGGACTCCGAATACCGTTCCTTCGTTTGAGATTTCTATGTCAATTGTCATTCAGCTGGATGTGATGCTCGCAATGCGCAAAGTCAAATCCAAGGACCTTGCTGCCGCTATCGGTATTACTGAGGCGAATCTGTCGCTGTTGAAGCAGGGCAAGGTCAAGGGATTGAGGCTGGGGACCCTGGATGCGATTTGCAAACACCTGAACTGCCAGCCCGGCGACCTGTTGATTCACTTGCCTGACGACGAGTAAACGCAGAGGTTGCGCTCGGGATTGACCTGGCACTGCTTCCGACACATCTACCACACAGTGATCAATGAAATGGATCAATCGAATTTGAGCTACGCCGCTCCGTTATTGTCGCTGTCGTTGCTGTGGGCGGTCGCGGTGGTGACGCCGGGACCCAATTTTTTCAATATCGCTCAATTGGCCGTGAGTCAGTCCAAGCATCACGGTGTCGTCGCCGCACTGGGCGTGGCGACGGGCACCGTGCTTTGGGGGCTGGCAGGTGGCATGGGCATCAAGTCATTGTTCAGCGCAGCACCGGCGCTATATCTGGGTTTCAAGATCGCCGGTGGTTGTTACCTGATTTATCTGGGCTTGAAGCAGTTCAAGCGCAAGCCCGCGATGACTGCGGGTGATCGCTCAAATGGCAATTCGCAACGCACCTTGCTATCGGTGTATGGGCAGGGTTTTCTGGGCAACATGACCAACCCAAAATCGGCTTTTATTCGTTGCGACCATTTTTGCCACCGCGATGCCTGCTTCCATGCCGCCGATGTTGCTGTTGCTGGCGGTACTGACCATGGCGACCTTGTCTTTCTGCTGGTACTGCAGCGTGGCACTGCTGTTTTCAAGCCGTCGCATGATGCGCGGATATGACCGTTCCCGAAAATGGCTGGATCGCTTCGCAGGCAGTTGTTACCTGCTGTTCGGCGCGCATCTGGTGGCCAATCGTTGAGGTGATTTGAATGAGTAAACTGCGTGTAGGCATTATCTTCGGGGGGCGCTCTGCGGAACATGAAGTGTCGCTACAGTCGGCTAAAAACATCGTCGATGCATTGGACCGTTCGCGTTTCGAGCCTGTGCTGATCGGGATCGACAAACAGGGTCACTGGCACCTCAACGACCCCTCGAACTTCCTGCTGAATCAGGAAAACCCGGCTCTGATTGCCCTCAATCAATCCAACCGCGAATTGGCGGTGGTTCCGGGCAAGGCGAGCCAGCAACTGGTGGAAACGGCCAGCCAGGAGATGCTGGGGCACGTTGATGTCATTTTCCCGATCGTTCACGGCACCCTCGGTGAAGACGGTTGTCTGCAAGGCCTGCTGCGCATGGCCGACTTGCCGTTTGTCGGCTCCGATGTGCTGGGGTCGGCGGTGTGCATGGACAAGGACGTCAGCAAGCGCCTGCTGCGGGACGCCGGGCTTGCGGTCACGCCGTTCGTGACCCTGACCCGCACTACTGCGGCTCGCAATCCATTCGCCGAGGTTGTGGGTAAGTTGGGATTGCCGCTGTTTGTCAAACCGGCGAACCAGGGTTCTTCCGTCGGGGTGAGTAAGGTTACCAACGAAACCGAATATGCGGCGGCAGTCGAGCTGGCGTTGGGATTCGATGAAAAGGTATTGGTCGAGTCTGCTGTCAGCGGTCGAGAGATCGAATGCGCGGTGCTTGGCAACGAAGACGCCATCGCCAGCGGTTGTGGCGAGATCGTGGTACACAGCGGGTTTTATTCCTATGACAGCAAATACATCGACGACAAGGCCGCTGAAGTGGTGGTGCCAGCCAAAATCGGCGTAGAGGCCAGCGAACGCATTCGCGCCATGGCTGTCGAGGCGTTTCAGGTGCTGGGATGTTCCGGGCTGGCACGGGTCGATGTGTTTCTGACCGATAGCGGTGAAGTGCTGATCAACGAAATCAACTCGTTGCCGGGATTCACCCGCATCAGCATGTACCCGAAACTGTGGCAAGCCACTGGAATGACCTACAGTGAACTGGTCACACGACTGATCGACCTGGCGCTGGAAAAACACCAGGCTCGACGGAAGCTGAAAATCAGTCGTTAAGCGAGGTGCGACATTGCGTCATGCGTGTTAAAACAAGATGATGCGGTATTTTGTATACAAAAATAACCATCAGAGGCTACAAAATCATGAAGGTCAGCGCCCGTAATGTATTTAAAGGCACCATCAGCCAGGTGCAGTCCGGTGCCGTCAACGCCGAAATCTCCCTGAAGTTGCCCGGTGGCAACGAACTGGTGGCCGTGGTCACGATGGAAAGCGTGAAGAACCTCGGCTTGGCGGTTGGCAAGGAAGCGGTTGCGTTGGTCAAGGCACCGTGGGTCATGCTGATGACCGACTCCAGCGACATTCGCCTGTCGGCGCGTAATTGCCTGGAAGGCAAGGTCACCAAGGTCAGCGATGGCGCGGTGAACGCGGAGGTGGTGATCAAGCTCGACGGTGGCACCGAGGTCTACTCGATCGTCACCCGCGAGGCCGTGGCAGAACTGGGCCTGGCACCGGGCGTGAGCGCGACGGCAGTGATCAAGGCTTCGCACATCATTCTGGGTGTGCCAGCCTGAGTTCAGATTCTCCATGAGAAAGGGCTTACCGATCGGTAAGCCCTTTCTTGTACCCGCTTGCGACTCAATCCCCCAACGCTTCACCTTCCCGCCGAGGGTCGGCGCCTCCCGCCAGTGATGCTTTGCCCTGTGCATCCTTGACCCGAACAATCGCCTGGGTCCCGCTGGTCATGTCGATTTCGCTCACGTTGTGCCCCTTGTCCTTCAACGCCTGAATCAGTGCCGGGCTGAACTGGCCGCGCTCCAGTTCGGTCGGGCCGTTGCGGCTGCCGAAGTTGGGCAGGCTGATGGCCGCTTGTGCATCGAGATTCCAGTCGAGCAAGCCGACAGTGGTTTTGGCGACGTATTCGATGATTTGCGAGCCGCCGGGTGAGCCGACGCTGGCGAGGAATTCACCGCTGTGGCGGTCGAAGATCAGCGTTGGGGCCATGGATGAGCGTGGACGCTTGCCCGGTTCGACGCGGTTTGCCACTTTTTGCCCGTTCTCCTCAGGAATGAACGAGAAGTCGGTCATCTCGTTATTGAGCAGGAAGCCCTGAACCATCAGGTGCGAGCCGAAGGCCGACTCGATGGTAGTGGTCATGGAAACGGCGCCACCGCGGTCATCGACGGCCACCACTTGCGAGGTGGAAATGCGCAGTGGCGAACGGTCCATGGCATAAGCAACCTGAATGCCCGGTGGCGTCCCCGGTTTGGCCGTTCCCATGCTGCGCTCGCCGATCAGCGCGGCGCGGCTGGTCAGGTAGGCTGGGTCCACCAATCCTTTAACGGGCACCGGCGTAAAGTCAGTGTCGGCTACGTACTGGGCACGATCGGCATAGGCCAGACGCTCGGCTTCCGATATCAGATGTACGGCGTCAGGGGGCGGCTCGAGGCCCGCGGGGGCGCTGGTCTTGACCGGTGTCATCGACGCCAGTGAAAAGCGCTTATCGCGGGTCTCAAGGGCTTGCAGCGTGCCGAGGATCTGCGCCACGGCAATCCCGCCCGATGACGGTGGCGGCATGCCGCAGACCTGCCAGCGTTTGTAGTCGGTGCACAGGGGCTCGCGCTCCTTGGCGCGGTAGTCCTTGAGATCGTTCAGCGACAGGCTGCCCGGGTTGGCGTGGCCCTGAACCTTGGTCACGATTTCCTGGGCGATGGCGCCTTTGTACAGGGCATCCGGCCCTTCTTTGGCGATGCGCTGAAACACCGTGGCCAATGCCGGATTTTTCAGGCGTGTACCGATGGCTTTCGGGCTGCCATCAGCATTCAGAAAATACGCCGCCATGTCGGGTGAGTTGCGTAACTGTGAATCCGAGGCGATCAGCAGATGCAGGCGCGGCGAGATGGCAAAGCCTTGCTCTGCAAGCTCGATGGCCGGTTCAAACAGCTGTGCCCAGGGCAAACGCCCGTGTTTTTGATGGGCCAGTTCGAGAGCGCGCAAGACGCCAGGTGTGCCCACCGAGCGCCCGCCAATCTGCGCCTGGGTGAAAGGCATCGGTTGCCCGTCGGCCTGCAGGAATAATTTCTCGGTGGCGCCGGCCGGTGCCGTTTCACGGCCATCGTAAGTGCGCACGGCTTTGCCATCCCAGAGCACGATCAACGCGCCACCACCGATGCCTGACGATTGCGGCTCGACTAGCGTCAATACGGCCTGCATCGCAATCGCCGCATCGATGGCGGAACCGCCACGACGAAGCATTTCGCGTCCGGCCTCGGCTGCCAGCGGGTTAGCAGCTGCCGCCATATGTTTATTGGCGTATCGGGTTTGCAGGTCGGTGCGAAAACCGGAAGCGTTTTCCGGTGCAAGCGGCAACGTCGAAACCGAAGGGGAGGAGGGCGGAGCGTTGCAGGCGGCCAGCGTTAAGGCGGTGGCAATCAGCGACAGCGCTGACAGGCGAAAGCGGCTCAAGCGGAAGGCTGAAAACACGTTGGGCACTCCGTCCGTTGGAAAAGGGGTCAACGGACTTTATCGGGCACCACCCGATGGTGCAAACCGGGGGCCGCGACAAAGTCGCTTTTGTCCTTCATCAATGGATGGAATTTCTGTAGGGTCATTTCCAATAGCCAGGCCAGAACAATCAACAAGAGGCAACTATGCACAACGAGTTTCCGACCCAGCCAAGCTACCGCTCACAGCGTGAACAATTCCTTGCGGCGGCCAGAGCGGCCGGGGCGACGCTGACCGAGTATCCGCACCCGCTCCCAGGGCCGTTCGGTGAACAATTGAGCACTGACGTGGCGGTACTGGGTGACCCTGGCGCCAAGCGCCTGCTGATTGCGCTCAGTGGCACCCATGGCGTCGAAGGCTTTTATGGCTCGGGCTGTCAGGTCAAATGGCTGCAGGAGCTGGGCAAGCGCTCATTGCCGACCGATGTCGCCGTGGTGATGATCCATTCGATCAATCCGTGGGGTATGGCGTGGTTGCGCCGGGTCAATGAAGACAATATCGATCTGAACCGGAACCACCTGAATTTCGACGGTCCTTTGCCGGATAACCGTGCCTATGACGCACTGCATGAAATTTATGCGTGCCCGCAGCTGCACGGCCCCGAGCGTGATCGCGCCGATGCGCTACTCGATGAACAAATCCGCAGTCACGGCTGGCCGGCGGTGATGTCGATTGTCGAAGGCGGCCAGCATCGACATCCCGACGGATTGTTTTATGGCGGGCTGGCACCGAGCTGGTCGAATCGCACCTTGCAGCAGATCGTTCACAAACATGTATCTCATGCCGAAGTCGCCATGTGCTTTGACTTGCACACCGGCGCCGGCGAATACGGCCATCCGATGTTGTTGACGATCACTGAATCAGCCTATCCGGCGCTGGCCGATGCCCAGGCGGTTTTTGGTCCGTGGCTCTACACCTTGCATACCGGTGCCGACACGCTGAGCGAAACCGGCGTGGCAGCCACGGCGACCGGCTACACCTCGCAGGCGTTGCTCAATGCACTGCCGCAGGTGCGGTTGATGCCGTTTGTCATCGAGTGCGGAACGTATCCGGGGCCGCAGGTGCATCGTTACCTGCGCGATGATCACTGGCTGCACCTGCATGGCAATCCGAGTGATGGGGTAGGGCATGAGATAAAGCTGAATCTGCTTGAGCAGTTCTATCCGACGGATAGCGATTGGCAGGCCATGGTCTGGTTGCGGACCTGGCAGATATGGGAGCGGGCACTGGCGGCTCTGCCGGCGATTCGTATCTGAGGCATGGCTTTTTGTAGGAGCGAGCATGCTCGCGATGGTCGTCAACGATTACGCGTGTTTGCTGGTTGAACGCGGTGCTCTTGAGTCCATCGCGAGCATGCTCGCTCCTACAATGTTCATACGCCAATGAGCGGCCATTTTCTTGAGGCATAAAAAAACGGCCTACCTTTCGGTAAGCCGTTTTTAGTACTTGGTGGTACACAGACACTTGAACTGAGTGGGCAAGTGCCTGTGTTTGCTGGATATCTTTATTGTCGTTTGTGCGGGGGATACAAATGGGGATACATGGCGCTTGCTGCTAGGTGGATTTTGGCCGTTTTTCTTTTCTCCAGAAAGTGTCCGTAATTGATCATTTGGCAAGCAGGGCCACTCCGACGAACGGCATCAAACCAGCAGCTTTGGACCTACGAGTTTTGGGGATTTGCTCATCAGCGGCGCGGGACTACTAAAGGAAGCATTTCGTCGGCCGATACGAAATATGATGGCATAACGATGCGCTTTCACTTTCCTCGTTTGCCTTTGATCTATAGAATCCGACGACTTTTTCGCCCAGGCGCGAATTATCGTGCAGGCTTTGGTTAAGTGGTTCGTATGGATTTTGAGCTGTCCAAGGAGATCTCGCAGGCTACGGTCGCTCCAATTGTTGATGCGATTAAGCGTGCCGACGAGGGCGACCTGATCAGAGTTCATCTAAAGTCCAACATGGGTGGTGAGGTCCCGGCAGCATGCGCATTGGTCCTTGCAATTCGTGGAACGAAGGCTAATGTAGAGATTCTGATAGATCGTCACATCATGAGCGCCGCGGCGTTCATCTGGATCTGGTTTGCTATCAGAACTCAAGACAATGTCAAAGCGCTCCATCCAGATCAGCCATCTGTCGTCATGTACCACAGACCGAGACAGATGAATTTGGCATCCCCTTCTCATTTTCTGTTTCGGGATGAGCTGGAGGAAGGACATCCGCTCAAGGCCATCATGCTGATGAGCGAGCAGATGTTTGATGAGTTATTTGAGGAACTTCTTCAGGCTCTAGGGTACACACCTGAAGTGGAGGAGAGCCTGAAGCACGACGGCGCTGATTATTGGCACCACCTCGTGCACTTGAAACGTGCGTATTACCAAAACCGTGACTGTGTCCTGACCTTCTAAAGGGAAATTGTATGTCGACCGTAGCTCTCAGCAATCTCGATCTGAGTAAGATCAAGCGATCGCAGCCAAGCAGCGAACTGACAAATCGTCTTGTCGAGTACATCCGAGCCGATGAGCAGCTGCGAGCGGAATGCAAGCGACAGGGTAAACCGGTCCCTGAAGTGCGAGCTTGAGCGCTCATCAACAAGAAGCCCCGCTATGCGGGGCTTTTTTATGGTCATCTGGAAATTTTCGTTGGATTGAGCGGTGAGTGTTCCGTGTGGTGTTCATCCTCCAGGGTGACATCAAGCATCCATTGCGCGATTGCAGACTGGCGCCAGGCCACCGAGTTGGGGCCTATCCTGACCTGTTTTGGGAACGTACCCTCCCTGATCCGCCGATAAACCGTATTTCGGCCCAGACCGGTGATGTGCAGCACCTCGTCGAGGCGCAGGAAACGATCAATGCTCTCAGTCATATCTTGCCCTCATCCCTAAGCGATCCCTGATTCTGACTTTGGTTTATGCCGCGCCTTGAGCCTTCAGTCTGGCCAACCCCTGATTGATATGCCCGGCGTTTTCGCCGATCACGTCTAGGGCAGTCCGAATGTTGTCGCCAGCTTCGGCATGTCCCTGGCTTTCGGCCAACAACGTCAGCTCCATCAATGCGGCCTCCAAAGCGAGCTGGTTTTGATACATGCGTTCAAGGACATCCGGGAGGGAGTATTCAGGGGAAGGCATCGCTTCGACTCCATTCGAGAAAATGAAAGCGTAGCAGCGTTGGTTCATTAGCATTGACACTCAGCGCTTGACACAAGCTGCTCACTGCTCACTGCTCACTGCTCACTGCTCACTGCTCACTGCTCACTGCTCGGCGGCCATTCTGAGCCCGAGAAAATCATCGATGCTTGGGGGGTTGTGTATAGCCATTGTTTAAGCGATGCCCGGGGGGTTGTGTATAGCCGGCGTAGGAGTCAATCCAAAGGGAGCCTGGTTGACCGATTTCACATGATTGCGAGTGTGGTCCTAATGCCACACAGTGGCGTTCCCACCACCTTGTTTCCGGGGGAGTCGTCGGCAATTGACTCGGTTCATCTTTGGGGATTGTTTTCACGAATGAGCGCCGGCGCCAGCGTGTTGAGATCTACACAGAGTGTAGGTTTCTACACTCGATGAGGGTAACGGTCAGCCTGGCGCAGCGAGCGGCCATGGTTAATGGATTCCAAGCTGGCCGGCCGGACACGAGGTCGCGGCTTTGAAACCTTAGCGCAGCCTCGATGCAGGTGTCGGCCGAGGCGATGGAAGGACTACACCGGTTTTCTTCGTGGATGCCGTTTTGACCACCCAAGGGAAAACTGTCAGCGTGATCCCCCTTCTGGGCGAAATTCAGAGGCAGATGGAGATGGATCAAGATCGCGTCCACAGAGATACCCTGTACTCCGAGGTTTGGACCACCCCTATGGTCTCCCTCGCTCCCAAGTACGGAGTTTCCGCGGTGTTCCTGAAGCGGGTTTGTGCTCGCCTGAACGTACCTTGTCCACCACGAGGCTATTGGGCAAGGACGCAATCAGGACAGAGACTAAAGACTCCACCCTTGCCCAAGTCCAAACCAGGTGATCCTACAGAGTGGAGGAAGGGTGACCAGTTGCCGCGTAAAACGGGAACTGAACTGGTTGAAGTCGCTCCGAAAAACGCTGCTGCCAGGCGTACGATGGTGATGGGCTCACTGGATTCATTCACGAGCGGCAGAGTCGCTGGCGACGGCTACCTCAAATCCGCGAAACGTAACCTCCCCGACCTTGTAGTCACTGAGCCCACGCTTCAGAGGGCTGCGTCAGTTCTGCTGAAGCTTGCGAACTGTTTCCGTGAAGCGAACTTTCGAATCTCAATCGCATGCGGCGAAAGCGGCTTTACACGTAAGGCGCTTGGAGATGAGGACGGGCGGCTGAAACGATCGGTTTTCGAGACAAACATCTGGGCGCCAGCTCGACCAACAATCGTATTCATCGACGATGTAGGGATAGGGCTGACTGTCTACGAGGCGACGGTGGAAAAAGAGATGGTCTACCTCGATGGCCAGTATTTGCCCGTCAAGGAGGCTAAAGCGCTCAAGCCTGGGCTGTGGAACCGAAAGACGAAGACGTTTTACCCGCGGAGTGTTCAGCGTGTTGCTTCCAAACGACTGTGCCTTAGGGCTTATAGCCCCTATGGACGGGTGGACTGGGCTCATACCTGGACTGAGGACAAAGTTAGTCTTACGAAACAACTCGACGGCATCGTATTGGCTTTGGTGGAAAGGGCGAAAATCTTAGGGCCTCAGATTGCTGAGGCTGACCGGCAGGCGGCAGAGGAGAGAAAGAGGTGGGATGCAGAGCGCGCAATAGCGACAGCGCGCTACGAGCGCTCTCTGATCATCCAAGCCCGGGAAGAATCACTACGCAATCTACTGAAGATCATCGACAAGTGGAGTTCTGATAGAAAACTGCAGGATTTTTTTGACGATATCGCCACCCATTCTGTGAATATGAATGACGACGCTCGCGCTGAACTCTTAGAAAAGGTGCACGAGGCGAAAGAATTGCTCGTGAGCACTGGCAGCGTTGAGGCTCTGATGTCATGGGTAGCGCCGCCGAAACCTCCCGAGTAAATCGGCGGTCATGTCGTCTGGTTGCCAGTTCTGAATGGCAACTTTCTGTGGAAACTATGGTGGCAACCTGACGCCTGGCAACCGGCCGTTCTGGTAACTTTTCGTGTTAACCGCGCTGGTAACTGTCAGCATGGTTCGCATTAGCGGGTGCGAACCAGAAGTGCGAACTTCGAGCGCGAACTTGTACTTATTTACGAACCCCAAACGCGTACCAATGGTGCGTACCTGCCTGCGTACTTTCAGGGGTTTCACGCACTCAGGGTGCGTGAAGCACTGCGTGAAACAGGCACGTTTTGCTGTAACAGTCTCTGTAACAGCCTGACTTGGTACAGTCATCGGCCTGAGCGCGGCTATTGCGCCGGTCACCGAGTTCTTTTTTATGGGCCCCAAAAACCCATCACTTCGGCTGAAACCTTGCCTGTAACCATAGCCTCCATAACCATGCCTTGGTTACCACCCAAGAATGGCAACCAACCGTGGCAACCAGGGTGGAAACTAGCTGTTTGGTGACCAGTCGAAAGTGGTCACTGATGGTGGTCACGGCGCTTGGTCACCATCTCTGGTATCCACCCCGGAATGACCTGAAACCGTGGATACCAGAGTGGATACCGGTTGTCGGGTGGTAACCAGCGAGGTGGTTACTTGTACTGGTTACCGAAGCGCGACTAGTCCGATTAACGGTCAATCTTATTGACCTTCCTTGTGCCGCTGAACGGCTAGACTAACTGACGAATAGGGTGCCGGTCGGGCAGGTGGTGCCAGCCGCGGTGGACTGCCGTGGTCGAAACATGGATCGACGTTTTGGTCATCTCAGTAAAAAGGCCCACGTCAGCGGGCTTGGTTGAGTGAGGGCGTTATGCCTAGGAGGTTCGTTTGAGCCAGCATCTGCTGCATGCACTCCAACTTTCAGCCGTATTCATCGGCGTTCAACTGCTGGTGAAGCTAGAGGACCTGCTGACTTATCTGGCCAAAAAGCACCTCCCGAAAGGCAGCAGGATCAGGAAAATCGTCCTGATCAACCCCGATGAAGACTGAGCGACTACTGTTCCGTGATTCCCAGCAAGCCTGGCGCAGTGAGCAGTGGCAGCAGGCTTTGCTGTGGTCGGCGCGGAACGTTAATTTTCATCGATGGATTCAAGGCTGCATTGGCGTCTGCCATTTGTTTCACCTTCCCGGCCCCTGACGCGACTACATCCAACAAACCAGGGAGCACCGGAAGTTTTTTCAGAACGCCCAGCGGCATGCGCAGGTAGTTGGGGAATGTGCTTGAACCTACTGGCTTCAGCGGCGCGTTATGGATATTTCCGGCAGCCCGGAGCGCGGCCTGGTAGTCTTCCCAACCATCCTTTCCAAACAATGCTTGGCCTTTTTCAGGGCCGATCTTATCCAGCGCTTTACGCATGCCATTGACGGAGAAGGCACCTCCGGTTTCGCTCTGAAGCGTCGAGGCGTCGCGTATGTAGACACGAGCGGCATCCTGCAATGAGCTCATAATCGGCACGCCGCGCTGCTGTTCAAGCAAGGAAAGGTTTTTGAGCTGATCGACCTTCATTTTCCCAACAAGAGCAGGCAAATCCTCGGGCGCGTAATTGCCCTTGATGATTTTCTCGATCAGCGGGCTCGCCTCTTGAAAACGGAAACGGTCAGCTGCGGCGCCCCTGGCTTCCTTGAATGCATTCGACAGGTCAGCCTGAGCGCCTGTTGGTGACGCACCGTGGCCTTCGATTTCGTTGACTAAGTGCTTCTTGACGATCCCTAACGCCTTGGCTTCAGCCGGATCGTTCGTGCCGTAGATGCGCCCATTCAATGCCTGGAGGCGCTGCAGGGCCGTACCCATATCGAACGGCTCCTGGCCTCCGGTTGCTTTCTGGAACCAAGTCAGTGTATCGGCTGGCAGCTTTGAGCCAAGCATCTGTTGATCAAGATCTACCGAGGCATTGTTTACGAATCGAGATGCATCGAGGGGTATGTCGCGGCCTGCTTTGTTTCGTGCGGCCTGGTATAGATTGTCAGCCTTGTTCTTGAGCACATCATCATAGCCAGTCACCGTATTTTGCAGCACCCGGCCGCGCTCATAGTCAGTTGCATCCCCGACTCCTTTGGAGACGTGTTGCAGCAACGAGGTATTTGCATCCTTGAAGCGTGCAGAGACCTGGCTGTCGACGGTATTCAGGTTGTTTTCCTTCCACCAGTCTTTAGGATCACGCGTCACCCAGCCACGCATAGGGGTAATTTCTAGCTTGTTGAAGTCCGCCATCCGTGCGAGCTGATCAGTATCAACCAGCCCGATATCGTCCATATTGCGCTTGGCGATGGCAATCATCTGATCCTTGGTGGCCTTTGGCAGAGAACTGAAATCGATGCCATTTTGCGCAAGCTTCGTCGCAATCTGCGTTTCAACGGGCGCTACAGGCGTGATCATCGATTTAACGCCACCAGCTACTTTGCCGATGCCACGACCAACCGCCATACCTAAGGTCCCACCTACCGCCCCAGTTACTGCGTTGGTGGCGCGGGTAGCAGCATCACCAGGCTGAGAAAGTACGCCAAAGGCTGCCCCACCGCCTGCTGCTTGCTTATAGCTCCCAGGATTGATCAAGGCATTGCCAGCCCCCTCAACTAGACCACCAACGGTCTTTACCGCTGGCATGGCGCGGGCTGCGCTCGCCGCTTGGATAGCTTTGCCGCCTGCCTGCAGTCCTCGACCACCCAGGTATGCAAGACCAATCTGACCGCCGATATTGCCACCGAGGCCTGCCGGGTCAGACATCAGGTCGTCATCCGCCCCCGGCGCGCGCTGCCAACCACGCGGCCAGAGCACACCACCAAGGCCGACGCCCTCCATCAGGTCGGCAACCGCCTTGCCGGCGCCGAGCGTTCCCTTCTCCAGCCAGTTTCGGCCAGCGAGGCGATCTGGTGAAGCGCTGGGGGGCTGAGGGACACCTGTAGGAGCGGCCTGAACGGATTGGCTGGTAGCTGCAGGTTGTGCCGTCGTCACCGCGGGTGTCATAAATTCTTTGTTCAGTTCGGCAAACGGGTCGTCGTGCTGCTGGGAAGGGGCGGCCTGGCTGAATTCACGATTCAGCTCGGCAAATGGGTCTGATTGCTGAGACATGTTCGAGGTCACCTTCTGGATGTAGTTGCGAGTCTCGGACGGGGCCGCGTCCATTCCCTTGCGCTGAACGTTGCCAATCCCCCAGTTATAGGCAGCCAGTGCGCCAGGGACGCTCCCGGTCTGCTGCATCATGTCGGAGAGCATGCGGGCAGCTGCGGCCGCCGACTGCTGGAGGTTGTTCGGATCGGTCAGGCCATACTGCTGGGCTGTTGCCGGCATGAACTGGAAATGGCCCTGGGCACCTTTCGGGGACTGCATGTTCTCGCCGCGACTGGATTCGGCCGACCACACGGCATCAAGCAAGCCGGACGGCAGGCCGTTTTTCTGCTCTAGCTGCGCGAAGAGGCCGCTCATCACTGTTTACCTTGAGGCAGCCAGCGGGACATGACAGGGTCTGTCCAAATTGATTGCTGTACCTTGCGATACTGTGCGTCGACTTCGGAGAGCGGCAGTCCACGCTCTTGGGCAATTTTCACTGCCTTTTCGTAATAGTCGGCCTTTCTGATGGCTGCGTTGTTCTTCGCCTGCGCCAAATCGAGGATGTATGCGTTGGCCATCGGCGTTTTTTCCAGAGAGGCGAATGTTTGCAGCGCCCTGGCTGCATCACCTTCCGTTTGAGTGCCTTTGTTATCCTGCAACTGCTTGTTGATCTGTGCCATCGCAACTGATCTGTATTTTTGAGCGTTCGCACCAAACAGCTCAGCATTTTTTGGCGCAACCCCAAGGCTAGTCAGTACGTTAGCGGCCGCCGCTTTCGCATCAGACCCCCAGCCGGTTTCAATCGGAATAGTCCTCATGGCGGTGATATTTCCGTTCATATCCTGAGCAGCTTTTCCTGCGTCGAGAGCTGTTCGGTATGAGTTAGAAATGAAGTCGTTGTTCAGCCCTTTGGTGGCCTCTTGGGCCACTGGATTACGCCCAGCCACAAATGGACCTTGCCCATTACCTTGACCGCCCGAGCCAGCTGCACCGCCAGATACGGAGAGGCGGTTTGACCAGTATTCGTTCCCGTCGGGGCCGACAACCTTGACGGGGTCATAGCCAGCAGCACCACGTTGCTCAGCCTGCTTTTGTGCCACGTTGTACGGGAATTGTGCGCTAGCCACTGAGCCAGCTTCCGCGCCCTTGTAGCCAGCATTGGCTTGCGCGGCGCCGGGGACGGGTACCGCCTGACCCTGGTCATTAATCATTACGCCTTCAGCCATCTTCGGCATGTAGATCTGTGTGCCGGTGCGCGGGTCGACGTAGTAGTTGCCGCCTTTGCGTTCTTGCGGGTTGTTGGCCTGCTTGTAGAGATCCAGCAAGGTGCCGCCACCGTCCAGGCCAAGCATCTGATAGGTCGTGATGTCATTCAGGGTGAGAGGGAATGCGCCGGGGGCTTGCCGACCTTGCGGCATTGCTCCAGGTGCAGCGTTCGGCATCGTAGAGGAGCCAGGCATTTGACTCCCATCAGCACCGCCAATCTGGATTGGCGATTGACGGTCAGGCTGAGGGAAGGTCTGGACGCCATCGGGGCCAACTGTAGGCTGGGTGTTGCTGGAGGGTGCTGGAGGAGAACTCCCAGGCATGTGCTGTTGCAGCCAGTCATTCTGTCGTTGTTTCTGCGCAAGATTGGCCTGGATCTGCTGGGCCTGCATGTTGCGATATTGGGCGGTCGAATCACGCTGCAACGCACCGCTATAGCCATTGATCCCGGCGAGGCCGGCAATGCCCAAGGTGTTCACAGGAGCGCCGCGGCGAGCGCCTGCGAGGCCGCCAAACGCAGCCGAAAGAAGCCCTTGGCCCTCCGGCGTTTTCACGAAATCGAGAAGTCCGTCCATATCAGCTCCACGTGTTGCGATGCTGGGCCGACATTTGCTGACGGCGCGGAAGAGGGGAGGCTTGAGGGCCTTGGGTAAGTTGAGGAAGGGTCATGCGACCAAGACCTCCATAGGAAGCAGAGGACGACGTTCCGCCAAGGCGATCAGTGCGGCGTTCGCTTGTACGCTTCCAGAGTTAGCTGCGATGCGCAGGCGCTCATAAGCGGCGCTGATCTCTGCGCGGGTTGGCTTGGTCTGGTGACCTCGGAACTTGGAACTTGCGCTCATCTTAATTCTCCGACGTAAGGTTATAACCTAATAAGGCCAGATTTGGTCAGATTAGGCCTTATCTGTACGTTTGTACAGTGGTTTGGCTTGTCACTCGTCCGGCTTTTGAGGCTGCTCCATCGTGGTTTTTTCGTAGCTGGCGCGCAGGTCGACACCAGCCAGGCAGTAACGCGATGTCGGCGCATAACAGGCTCTACACACCATGATGTGGTTCAGGTATTGGTCCCGGGCATGACGCCACTCAGGTGTGGCTGTAGCGGCAGTCATGTGGGGTGATGTAGCGGGTGCATATCCAGTACTACGAACTCGCGTCAGCGTTGGTGTGCGCCTTCCTGGTGGCTCCGACGCAATGGGTGGTGGCATGTGATCAAGCAGCGAGGAAAGCAGGCTCATACGGTAAGCCCGCCTGATCTGCTCCAATGCCCAAATGTGTCTGTAGAAAAAAAACGGGGGAACGGGGGAACAGTGGGAACGTCCAGTGTTTCCGGGGCTTTCAGAGGGGGATTCCGTTCCCCAAGGTTTTTTGTGGGGAACAGTGATAACCAAATGCTCAGAAATGCTTGAGGTTCTATATTCAAAAACATGTTTGTGTTCCCCCTGTTCCCCATACATTCAAATAGGGGGAACGGCTACAGCCCACGGTTTTACTGGCTGTTCCCCCGTTCCCCCTGTTCCCCACGTTTGTAGGTTCCTATGAACTCGGGCATTCGCACTTGATGTCGATAGTGCTCATGCGCCGCTTCCTTCGCTGTCCATGGCTTCGGGATCGATAACGTACAGGCGCGCGGAACCACCGGCGGGGATGCGGTACTTTTTGGTCTTGCGGCTATCCCGGTCGGTGTCTCGCTTGGCCAGGGCCCCGCCAACCTCTAGCGCCTTGATCACGCGAGTTAGGCCGAACCCGTGAGCGGCTTCGGTGAGTGCGGACTTGTTGAACAAGTAGAGCCGTTTGCCCGCCACCAGCTCCCAATAGCCGGCGCGGTTGAACACCTTGGCGTCCACCTCCGTGGCGTCGACATCGGAGAACCGGCTGCTGCCGTGCTTGTCGATGAAGTCGATGATGCCTGCCAGGATCTGGCGGTCCTCGGCGTTACCCCCACCAACACGGGAGAGCCATTCTCCATAAAGCAAACGGCAATCGGCGAGGGCGGTACCGGGCTCCCATGGAAGCAAGCCATAAGCGATGGCCATCTCGCCCGCCAGCGCGATCACGGCGAACCGATCGGCAACGCGCCCGGCCTGGGCGTTGTCCTCGACGAACTGTGCACGGATTCTGTCAAAGTCGCTGAGCAGGCCGGGCTTGTCATCGGCGGCGACCAGGTGCTCCACAAAGGCAGGCCCAAGGTGACCATGGTGGGCGCCTACAGCAACGGTGAGCTGGCGGTGAAAATCCGCTCCCTCAAGTCCGTGTAGCTCATCGAAGGCCCGGTGCGTGCGGGTGCCAGCGTTTACGTCGACCATGCGAAGTTCGGCACCTGCGTGGGCGGCATTACCGGAAATGGCTGCGTGCTCAGAGAGGGACCGTTCGCCGCTGGAGAGCGTCAGCAGGCGCCAGCTCAGTTTTCCCCGGGCTTCGCGCTCTCGGGTCATGGTGCCCTTTCCCTGGCCGTTGGCGAGGGAGTAGGCCATTTCCTGCACCCGTTTAGGGTCGGCGCGTTTGATCTCGTCCAGCGGCAAGATGGTGTCGTTCCGGCTCGACGCCTCGATCTCCAGTCCGCCCTTGGTCATGTCCCAACTTGCCGCGAACACGCCCGGGTCACCCCAAACCGACGAGCCGATAAGTTGCGCCAGCGACTTGCCGCTTGAACTGTCGCCCACCAGGTGAACGCCGCCCCCCAGTACGCCGACCAAACTCAGTAGCGGGCCGGCCAGAGAGCAACCGATCGCCAGGGTCAGTACCGGATTACCCGCGCACTTGGCGGCCACCTGCGACTGCCACTGCGCCAACTCGCCGCGCTGACTGAATAGCACCTGCGCCTTGTTGCTGGCCTGGTACCGCACATTGGCACTGCCGATCGTTCGCCCGGGCAGCACGAACGCGCCAGAATCATGCCAGCCTGGTCGGCAGGTGGTAGCAAACACTTCGGCGGGGTGCTGGTCGAGCAGGTACTCCATGAACGTGCCGCGCTTCTTCAGTGCGATGATGACGCCCATACCGAACAGAGCGCGTCGGGCGTCCTCGCCGCTACCGCCGAACACTTCCATGGCGATGATCCATTCCTTGATCCCGCCCTCGGTGACTAGGCGAAGCAGTCGCCCCTCACTACCATCGTCACTGTTGGTGGTGCGCGCTACAACTGTGACAGGGGTGGAGATCCACTCATCAGTGATCGGCTGGTCGGCGGCGTCGTTCTCCGCGTCATCCTGATCGGCCGCGGTGCGCTTGAAGCTGTGCCGGTATACGCCTGGGCGCAGCTTGCGACCGTTCTCGTTGGTCACCCAGTGCTCGTACACCGCCCAGCAAGGACGAGCAGGGGCGATCGTCGCGGCTTCTGGCCGAAGGTTGATTACGTTGGTATCAGGCTTGGCCATTGGCGAGCTTCCAGTTTGCGAGGTCGTTGAAGTCGGTGAGGTCATCAGGCGCATCGTCTGGCCACCCAGGGAAAGCCACTTGGGCACCCACTGCCGCCGCGGCTGCATTCGCTGCAGTGCGCCCCGGGTTGCCGTCGGTGAGTCGGTCATCGTCTCCCGCAATAACAAATGGCTGGTCCGGGTAGCGCGAGCGAAGACCCATTGCCGCTGGGATTAGGTTGCCCGCGTTCATGGCAGCGGCGACGACATATCCGCCGTGTTGGTGGAGGCTGGCGCCTGTCGCCCACCCTTCGCATATGCAGAGCACGGAAGCGGGCTCGATGATGCCTAGCGGCGAATACGTGCCTTTCACGCGGCCACCGGGCAAGAAGCGCTTGGCGCCGTCTGGAGCGATACGCTGCAGATTGACCAAGCGGCCATCGAGGTATAGCGGGACGAGTAGATCAGTGCCGCGCTGGCGCAGGCTGTGGGGGCGAACTCCCTTGGCGGCGAGATAGGGATGATCGGGCGAGGCGCGTCGCGCGTTGCGCCACCAGCGGTCGGCCAGCTCGGCTGCCTGCTGCTGGCGCCGGAGTTGCTCGGCTTCGCGCTGTCGCCGTGCCTGATCAATTCGCTCGCGGATCTGCGCGGCCTCCCGGGCGTCCACTGGCTCACGACTACACCAGGTGCTGGCATCGCCAGCTTTCCAGCTGCCAAACGCCCCAGAGGCGATTCCGTCTAGGTACAGGACATACCAGCCGTTGCGGGTGCCGGGCTTGTCGTCTGGAACGCGGAACCGGTGGATAGCACTATCAGCTATGGGGAGCCAGTCGAGTGAGCCGTAGACGGCCTGGAGCGCATCACGGAATAGGATCGCTGCGTCATCCATGACTGGCGCTCCCAGCGAAGACCCGGCAAACCCGGCCATTATTCACGGCGTGCCAGTGCGTAATGTCGTCGATGGATTCAACGAGACAGGCCGTCACTTGAGCATCAGCGCTACGCATAACTACGCGCCCGCACTCGGCGTCAGACTCCGTCAGGAACGGGCCAAGCAACGCCTTCAGCGCTTTCGGGTGGGTCACATAGAACAGCTCAGTGGCTTTATTCGGGCAAGCCGATACCGTTGGCGCTTGTGCGCCATTTTGAATTTTCATGTGCTTAAACCCTTATCGAATCAGCAATTCACGGGAGTCACCGACGCTGTGCGCTGGCGAGAATCGGGGCGTGGTCCCTTAGGCAACCGAAGCAGCGTCGCCAAGTGGCGAACGTTTGATTGTCCGAACAGCATCTGGTTGACCAGGCCCGCTTTGTCAGACCACCGTTCATGATCCGGGCCGTTCCCAATGCGATTAGTCACAACCCAATCCGGTAGCTGTCTACGCGCCCGCATTTCGCTGAGCATGGTCCACCAGGTCAGGGAGCGAGTGCGCTCCAACTCCATCAGATCAATGAGACTCTGACGCTCATAGGCGCATGGCTCGAGGTCGTCTCCCGGTTGGATCTCGTCGACGCCAAACAGGGCCTGGTTGACGATGCTTCTCTCGAGCAAAGACTCCTGATAGTCGGAATCGCTACCGATGCCTTGGGCGCGAACCCACTCCGGCAACTCGTTGGAAAGGCGCAAGTGATTGAGGGCACTCCACCACTGAGATGCGTGTTCCCGTTCGGCGTTTACCGAAGTCGAAAGCAGGCGGCTCATTGTGCACCTCCTTGCGCGGCGATCAGATCGCCGAGTAGCTCTGCCCAAGCCATAGCCGTGTGCTGCGCCATGACGGCAGTGACGCGCGCGACGATTATTGGCGTGGTGGGCGAGGCGATGAGGGCAAGTGCGAGGCTCAGTAGAACGAGGATGTCCTGCACGTCGCTCAGGTCATCGGCTGGGGAGTCGTTGGGCATGAGGATCGGGGCGTTCATACGGCACCCCCGAGATTCTGCAGACTATTGGTGAACTGTTCGAGGGCGCGTTTTGAGTCGGCCAAGTGGCTTTCGGAGAGGTACACCCCGAGGTTGGACAGCGCTGCAGAATTAGCTCCCGATGAGTGCTTGAGGTCGTCGCGGACTGCTGTCATGAGAGCGTACATCCACTCGGTAAACTCTCGGTCACAGGCAACCTGGTAAGACGCTTCGTCCGCGATCTCTTTGTAGCTGGATGCTTTGGCCTTGGTGTTCATTGCACACCTCCAATGGCTTCCAGAGTGCGGGCGATGGCCATGTTGGAGTTGTAACGGGCGAGGCGGGAGGAGAGGGGTAGGTTTGCGCGGAGAGCGCTCAGGGCCATGCGGCGGTGAGCAAAAGCGCGGATTGCGGACGGAATGAGGGCGTGTTTCATGGGTGTAGCTCCTAACGTTGAGGAGCTGCCACTTTTCGCGGCCAAGCGAAGATGGGTGGCAGCTGTACGCGGGTTGGCCGACCGGGACGTTAGGCACCCGGCACACCCGAAGGTGTCCCACGCACAGCCGCCATAAAACGATTGTGCGGACGCAAAAAAAGCGCCAGCAATCGGATGGTGGGCGCTTGTGCGCCTAACGATAGTCGACCGGCCAAGGTCGGTCACGGGATTTACCGCGACCCTTGAACCATAACGCCGACGCCACATCACCGCAAGCGGAGTTTTCGACCGGCTATCGCTGGTCATGAGCATAGACGTCATACGGGTACCCCGGCAGGCGGGTTAGTGCTGAGGTAGTACAGCGCCATGCCTGAGTGCGTCCGACCTTGATCGTCCGTCAGCGTCATGCGGTGGGTGAGGATCTTGTGGCCAAGCGCGCGCAGCTCGTTGATGCGAGCACCAGGGCGAACGATGTTCAACTCGCGAACGGCGGTGAAGGTGTCAATCGGACCGGCTTTCAGGCGCTCCAAAAGACGAGCACGTTGTGCGTTTCCGCTGGTATTCTTGACGTGAGAGTTTTCGTGGCTGGCCTGTTGGTCGGCCATTTTTTTGTCTGTCATTTACGCAGCCTCCCCACGAAGTGCGATGCGCTGGCGAACCCAGACAAGCACCTCGGCCAAAATCCAGCCAACGGGCGCACCACGCGATTTGCTATCGCTTAGCGGGACAGGTCGAGGAAAAGTTGGGTCGTCTTTGAGGCGCTTGTACACGGTGGGGCGGGCGAGGCCTGTGATCGCTTCAAGATCCGGCATGCGGATTATGGTGAAGGATGGGTCGAAGCCCTGCGCAGAAGACGCTGAGCCTTGGTGCGGGGTGTGAACGTTTTGCATGGCGCGTTCCCGTTATTGCTGTAGATGACGGGAGACAGATTCGCAATTTCGAGAGCGCTTGAGCACGACAAAGCGCTCTCATTTCACTGGAGGTTTTAGTCCGGCAAGCTGAGGCTTTTGTTCGTCTTTAGTGTCGTCAGAACATAGTCAAAATCGAGGCCTCTTTTGTCGGCGATCCGTTTCGCCACATACTCCCGGAGGGCATCCATTTCGTTTTTTGCCAGGCGTTCTATCGTTCTCATCTCTAAAGGTCTTTCAATGAAAGATAGGCCCATCAGATGAAACACTGCTTTTTTATGGAATGAGCGCTGATACTCATAGTTGATTCGCAGTAGCTCAGACGCCAGCAATCTTGTCGGCAAATCTGCATCATTTCGCCTGCTGACCGGGCTCTCCAGTACATCTGGCTCGTCTAGCAGTCTAATTGCGCTGCGCACGCTTATTTTGTACCTCAAGCTTTCCTTGAGGTTTTCCGGCATCCAATCGACTTCTACCAATTGCTCAAATTCAAGGAGAAGCTCTTTCATTCTTTGGATCGTGGCAGGTCCATCCAACACTTCCCTGTGGCGAGCCCCAGAAAGGTATCCGCTCAGCGCTTTTGCAATGCTAGAAACATTTCTGAGGTACTGGCTGCTTTTTGATGCAAACCCGAATGCTTTAGATGCTGAGAAATTTTTGTTCCTGACGCTGCGCCGAATCTCCATGTCAAAGAACTCTCTCCATTCTTCAATGCTGAAGCTTTCATAGCCTAGAGTTTTGGATGCGAGAGCAAATGCCGGCTCACTGACCAGCCAATCCAAGCAACGATTACCTTCCTCTCCTAATGCTGCCTCGCTCTCTTCTTTGAGTGAGCACACGGTGAAGCTAACAAGCTCAACGATCTCCGCCTCTGTAGGGGTGGTGTCTTCAAACTGCAAGAACCTATCCCGGAGCCGTCTCAATAATTTGTCTCGGAACAAAGGACCGGCTTTGGCTAAGAAATTAAACTGATCTGCTGTTGGCTGGTTACTCACCATCAATGCCCTCCGGCATTACTCAAAAGGTTGACCAACCAGGCGGATGAGTGCCCGCTTTTCGCTCCGTCGAGCTAGGTTGGCCAAAACGCACTGTCTGTCCGAATACCGCGTGTTCGAACAACGATGGATTTCAGTCTATATGCGTCTACGAGAACCGTGGAAGGCCCGGTTCAGGCCCTCTTTCCGAAGTCGCCTTGCACAATTACGCCTCCGGCCAGTCCGTCGAGATAGTTCGCATACCATTGCATCATCGACGTGCGCTGCGGCAGATACTGGGCCTTGTTGTAGATGCCAGCGACGCCAGGTTTCTTATGCGAGAGCTGGGCCTCGACATGGTTCTCGTCGAATCCGTTTTCATTGAGCACTGTCGACGCGATATGCCGAAAGCCATGTCCGGTTTGCCGGCCTTCGTATCCCATCCGGCGGAGTGCCATCAGAAACACGGTGTCACTCCGTGGCTTGGTGTGGTCACTGCGACCTGGAAAGAGGAGGGAATAGCTGCCGGTGTACTTGCGCAGCTCCTCCAGGGCCTCGATCGCTTGAGTCGAAAGCGGTACCAGGTGCTCAAGTCCTTTCTTCCGCCCTTTTCGCTCGACGGGAATCGTCCAAATTTTCTTGGTGAAGTCGAACTCAGACCATCGGGCCTCGCGTAACTCACTGGGTCGCACGGCGAAGAGGCTCAGCAGTCGCAGACCCAGGCGCACGTCGTGGGCATGGGGGTAAGCTGCGATGGCGCGTATCAGGCCCGGCAGTTCCTCCGGCGACACGTGGGCGTAATTCTCTGCCTTACCTGACTGGAGATATTTTTGAAGGCCTTCAAGCGGGTTGTGAGTTGCACGGCCGGTCACTCTGGCCAGGTCGTAGACGTCTCTGCAGTACGAGCGAACCCGGCTCATCTGCTCGAGGATTCCCTGCTGCTCCATCCCTCGAAGAAATTCCATCCATTCGAGTGGGGTGATGTCGGCATAGGGGCGCTTACCGAACACGGGGAAAACATGACGCTCGAAGGCGCCCATGATTCGTTTCGACGTGCCTGCGTCCCAGTTGTTGAGCCGTGAGGTGTACCACTCTCTTGCCAGCGGCTCGAATGTTTCGGCGGCAGTGTTCCTTTCCGCTTTCTTGCGAGCCTGCTTGGTAATTATCGGGTTCTTTCCATCAGCAGCGTCGGCGCGCAGCTCGGCAGCTTTCTGCCTGGCCACCGACCCGCTCACATCGGGATAACCACCCAGCCCGAGCCATGACCATTTTCCGTCAGGCTTCTTGTACCGGAGCTGCCAGGACTTCTGACCGTCAGTTTTCACGCGGAAATAAAGGCTGTTCCCGTCGAGCTCGCGATACTCCTTGGCGTCAGGCTCTAGCCCGGCCAATGCGGTATCGGAGAGGGGGCGGCGCTTGATCTCTGAACGCTTCATCTGACCTGTATCCCTTCGGTTCAATTATTTGTCGAGGATACACAGTGGGATACACGGAGGGAAGGTATAGGGGGATACAAGGAGGGACAGCCAGAAACAAGAAAGCCCGCACTAGGCGGGCTTCTTGTTTTGATTTATAGACATCCTGAGACATCTGTAAATCGGCACTTGGTGGCTACACAGGGACTTGAACCCCGGACCCCAGCATTATGAATGCTATGCTCTAACCAACTGAGCTATGTAGCCAAGTGGCGCGCATTATTCACCGGTAATGCAGATGCGTCAAGCGTAAATCTAAAATATTTCTCTACACTTTCAACCGCTTATCCTCCTGAGCCGAAAAAACGGCTCAAGGGAGGGTATCAATTGAGCTGAAACCTGCCGGTATTGGCACTCAAGGCCTTGCTGCCCTGGCTTAAGGTGTCGGCTGCCAGGTTCACGGCCCGCGCGCCTTCGAGCAAGCGAACCGCGGCCTGATCGACTTGCTGGATGTTGCCGCTGACTTCGTCGGCGGTGCTCGCCTGTTCGTCGACCGCCGTGGCGATCTGCGCCAGGGTATCGGTGACGCCCTGCACGGCAGTGGCAATTTCCTCCAGGCGCTCACCCAGGCCGGTGACCGATTGCGCATCGGATTGTGCTTGGCCGCAGGCGACCTCCATCAGGCTGACCGCTTCGTTCACTGTGTTGCGCAGGCTATCGACCGTCCCGGCGATCTGGGCGGTCGATGACTGGGTGCGTTGTGACAGGCTGCGCACCTCATCGGCCACCACCGCAAATCCGCGACCCTGTTCGCCCGCCCGTGCAGCTTCGATCGCGGCATTGAGCGCCAGCAGATTGGTTTGCTCGGCAACGCCACGAATGGTATCGACCACCAGTTGAATCTGCTGCCCTTGCTCACTAACCCTGCCCAGGGCAGCAGCCGTGTCGTTCAAGCGCTGATTGAGCTGCTGAATACTCGCCGTCGTGCGCTGGCTGTCACGGCTGCTGTCGGCGGCAATGCGCTGGGTGTGCTGGGCGCTGCCAGTGGCCCGTTCACAGCTCTCGGCCACCCCTTGGGAGGTGGCGGCCAGTTGCGTGGCCGCTGCAGCGATCTGACTGATTTGCTGTTGCTGTGCTTCCACTTCGCCAAGGGCGTCGCTGGAGTGATGATTGAGGGTTTGCACTGCATTGCTCAATTGCAGGGTTTCGTGATCGACACCCAGCAGGCTGGTGCGCAGTTGCAGGACGGCGACATTGAGGGCAGTGCTGATAGCCGCCAATTCGTCCCGGCCCTGTACCGGTGCCTGCAGGCTCAGATTGCCGTCGCGCAGGGCTTCGGCCAACAGGGTGATGCCGCTGGCGCCGCGACGGATCGACGCCTGCAAACAGATGAACAGATACAGCGCGGCCAGCAGCAGGCAACCGAAGATGCTCGCGACGACGATGAATTGGCGAATCGCCGAGCCGTGGTAGTAATCCAGGCGTTGATCCAGCGATACCAACGATTGTTGACGCAGCGCCGCGAGGTCGGTGAGCAGGGCGTCCAGACTGCGCTCGAAGTCTTCCGGCTTGAGGTTGATGCTGCCACCGAATACACCGTCATCGAGGACTTTCAGGCCTTCATCGAGGTGCTTGAGACTGTCATGGTACTGACCGGCCCAAACTTGCAAGGCGTTGGGCAGTCGGGCTTCGAGCAGGCCGGCGGTTTTCACCAACTGCTCACGGGCATCGCCGATGCGGCTGCGCAAGTCGCGAAGTTGCAGGCGACTTTGCAGCGTGAATTGTCCGGATACGACCGAGGCCTGGCCGACACTGGCCAGACGACCGACCCGTTCGATCAGGTCTGGTGCGTGCTGAGTGGAAATCTGCGTCAGCAGATAGGTTTCCAGCCAAGGTGCCAGTGTCAGGCGGTTATCCATGGCGATTTGTTCGCGCAAGGCTTGCAAGGCACTCAAGGCGCTGGTGAAGCGATCATAGCCGTCCGGCCACCAGCCGACGCTGCTCAAGCTCTTGGAGTCCAGGCCGTTGAGGGCACTTTGCAGTGTCTGGTAACGGACCAGGGTTTCGCCCTCGGCGCCTTCTTTTTGCAGCGAGTCATGCAGATCCGAAGCGGCCTGCGCGACGGCGGGCTGCACGGCATCGAACGCGGCCATGGATGCGAGGGTGGCAGGTGTTGGTTGGCGATTGGTTTCGGTCGCGCGCCATCGTGCGGCGCGATCACGTTGTGCGGCCAGCAGATTATCGAGTGCATCGAGGGCAAGCAGTTGTCGAACCCCGGCACGTTCTCCGGAGATCAGGTTCAGCTTGTCGCGATAGTCTTGACCGATCATCCACAGGCTGCCGGCCAGCGGCAGGATAAACAACAGAAACAATAACTGGAATTTGCGTGCAAAGCCGAAACGCCCCAGCAGTCCGATCCCCGGTGATAAAAAAGCCTGCATGCCCCATGACTCCTTTGGACACCACGCACCGATGGCGTGCGTCTGAGTGCTTGCGACCCGGACTTGTGCCCCTTTAAAAGGCCTCGAAAGTTCACCTTTGCCAGCTCTGTAGGCCGACTCTGTGGCGAAACTTCCCATTCTCGGTCTCCTTTGTAAGGAGGCCGCGTTCAAGCGGATAAGCAAGGCAAGATTCAGACCATGGCCATGAGCTATCACTTTTCCGTCAATGAAAAACGAAGTCGTTAGCAGGCTAAGGGGATGGCGCTTGTGCTCCGAAAAATGGCACATTGACGCACCTGCCTGTGTGCATCTACCTGTTGTCCGGAATTTTTCATGGCTATCAGCAACGTTCAGTCCGCCCCTGCGTCAGCGTCCGCTTCTTCGCAAAGCAGTCCGCTGGTCATGCGCATCATCGGTGCAGTGGCGCTGGCGCATTTAATCAACGACTTGATTCAGTCGGTGCTTCCATCGATTTATCCGATGCTCAAGGCCAGCTATGGCCTGACGTTTACCCAGGTCGGCCTGATCACCTTGACCTTTCAGCTGACGGCCTCGTTGCTGCAACCATGGGTCGGTTATCACACTGACCGGCATCCGAAACCGTGGCTGTTGCCGACGGGTACGGTCTGCACTTTGATCGGGATTGTAATGATGTCGGTAGTCGGCAGTTTTCCGCTCATTCTCCTGGCGGCAGCACTGATCGGCATCGGTTCATCGACCTTCCACCCGGAGGCTTCCCGCATCGCGCGGTTGGCCTCGGGCGGGCGTTTCGGGCTGGCGCAGTCGACCTTCCAGGTCGGCGGTAATGCGGGCTCGGCGTTGGGGCCGTTGCTGGCAGCGGCGATCATCATTCCCTTTGGTCAAGGGCATGTGGCCTGGTTCGGGCTGTTTGCTGTTTTTGCATTGTTTGTGCTCTATCGAATCAGCCGCTGGTACGCCAACCACTTGAACCTGTTCAAGCTCAAGCAAGGCCAGGCTGCGACGCATGGCTTGTCCAGGAGGCGGGTGATCAGTGCGCTGGTGGTGCTTGGGCTGCTGGTGTTTTCCAAGTACTTCTACATGGCCAGCCTCACCAGTTACTTCACCTTTTACCTGATCGAGAAATTCGACCTGTCGGTGGCCAGTTCACAGTTGCATCTATTCCTGTTCCTTGGGGCGGTAGCGGCGGGGACCTTCTTTGGCGGACCGATTGGCGACAGGATCGGGCGTAAGGCGGTGATCTGGTTCTCGATCCTCGGCGTCGCTCCGTTCACCCTGATCCTGCCGCACGTGGACCTGTTCTGGACAAGCGTTCTCAGCGTTGTGATCGGCTTCATTCTGGCCTCGGCGTTCTCGGCCATCGTGGTGTATGCCCAGGAGCTGGTGCCGGGCAATGTCGGGATGATCGCCGGGGTGTTCTTCGGCCTGATGTTCGGCTTCGGCGGGATCGGGGCTGCACTGCTGGGGCATTTGGCCGATATTCACGGCATCGAGTACGTTTACTTTCTGTGTTCGTTCCTGCCGTTGCTGGGGGTGTTGGCGATCTTTTTGCCGCGAACCAAAAAGGCGTAATGGGCTCCTACAGGAATTTCAGGCACAAAAAAGCCGCGTATCAAACGCGGCTTTTTCTTGGGACGGTGATTTATACGTTGAAGCGGAAGTGCATCACGTCGCCGTCTTTTACGATGTAGTCCTTGCCTTCCAGGCGCCATTTACCGGCTTCCTTGGCACCGGCTTCACCTTTGAACTGGATGAAGTCGTTGTAGGCGATTACTTCGGCACGGATGAAGCCTTTTTCGAAGTCGGTGTGAATCACGCCAGCGGCTTGTGGTGCGGTGGCACCGACGCGGACGGTCCAGGCGCGGACTTCTTCGACACCGGCAGTGAAGTAGGTCTGCAAGTGCAGCATTTCGTAGCCGGCGCGAATCACGCGGTTCAGGCCAGGCTCTTCGAGGCCCAGGGCTTCGAGGAACATGTCTTTCTCTTCGCCGTCATCGAGCTCGGCGATTTCCGCTTCGATCTTGTTGCAGACCGGTACAACCACTGCGCCTTCTTCTTCAGCGATGGCCAGGACCACGTCAAGGTGCGGGTTGTTTTCGAAGCCGTCTTCCGCCACGTTGGCGATGTACATGACCGGCTTGGTGGTCAGCAGGTGGAAGCCCTTGATCACCAGTTTGTCTTCGGTGCTCATGTTCTTCATCAGGCTGCGCGCCGGCTTGCCTTCGGTGAAGTGAGCGATCAATTGCTCCAGCAGGCCTTTCTGGACCACGGCATCCTTGTCACCGCCCTTGGCATTGCGCGCGACTTTCTGCAGTTGCTTTTCGCAGCTGTCGAGGTCGGCGAAGATCAGCTCCAGATCGATGATTTCGATGTCGCGTTTCGGGTCGACACTGTTGGAGACGTGAATCACATTCTCGTCTTCGAAGCAGCGGACCACGTGGGCGATGGCATCGGTTTCGCGGATGTTGGCCAGAAACTTGTTGCCCAGGCCTTCACCTTTCGACGCACCGGCAACCAGACCGGCGATGTCGACGAATTCCATGGTGGTCGGCAGGATGCGCTTTGGATTGACGATGGCTGCCAGGGCATCCAGGCGCGAATCCGGCATCGGCACGATACCGCTGTTGGGTTCGATGGTGCAGAAGGGGAAGTTCTCGGCCGCGATACCGGATTTGGTCAGGGCGTTGAACAGGGTGGACTTGCCGACGTTAGGCAGGCCGACGATGCCGCAATTGAATCCCATGGTGTTTCCCCTCGGGTAAGAGTCAGGCCTTCTGGCTGTGCAGGTTTTTCATCGCGCGGTTCCATTCACCGGCGAGGATATCCGGCAGCACGCCGAGGGCAAAATCGATGCTGGCATCGAGTTTTTCCTGTTCGGCGCGTGGCGCACGACCCAGGACGAAGTTTGAAACCATACTGGCAACGCCCGGGTGGCCAATGCCAAGCCGCAAGCGGTGAAAGGTATTCTGATTGCCCAGTTGCGCAATGATGTCGCGCAACCCGTTGTGACCGCCATGGCCGCCGCCCACTTTGAGTTTGGCAACGCCCGGAGGCAGGTCGAGTTCGTCGTGTGCCACCAGGATTTCTTCGGGCTTGATGCGGAAGAAACCGGCAAGTGCCGCTACGGCCTGGCCGCTGCGGTTCATGTAGGTGGTGGGAATCAGCAGACGAACATCCTGACCCTGATGCGAAAAGCGCCCGGTCAGGCCGAAATATTTGCGGTCAGCCACAAGATTGACGCCTTGGGCGTTCGCGATGCGCTCAACAAAAAGGGCCCCTGCGTTATGCCGGGTCTGTTCGTATTCAGCGCCTGGATTTCCCAGGCCAACGATCAGTTTGATGGCAGTCACGATAGGGGCCCTTCCTTGAAGTGGTGGATAACTTCGCTGCAAACAGTGCGAGCGGCGAAAGTGGACGAAAATTGCTCATTTACCATGAATGTAAACTCCGCGTTCCCGCCCGCTTTCTCGCTACGTTCCAGTCCGCGATGTTTCCGTCACTCCGGCGTACAGAGTGAAATTACTCTGCAGCGCCTTCTGCAGCTTCTGGAGCAACACGTGGAGCGTGGACGTTGGCAACAGCCTTGTCATCACCGTGTGCCAGAGCAACGAACTCAACGCCTTTAGGGGCTTTGAGGTCGGACAGGTGAATGATCGAACCGATTTCAGCGTTAGCCAGGTCGACTTCGATGAACTCAGGCAGGTCCTTGGCTTCGCAGGAAACTTCGATCTCGCCAACTACGTGCGAAATCTCGCCGCCTTTCTTGACCGGAGCTTCTTCGTTGATGAAGTGCACTGGAACGATAGCGGTCAGTTTCTGGCCAGCAACAACGCGCACGAAGTCAGCGTGCATGATGAATTGCTTGGCTGGGTGACGCTGCATGGCTTTAACAACGACGTTCTGCTTGGTGCCGTCGACGTTCAGCTCGATAACGTGGCTGAAAGCTGCTTCGTTTTCGAACAGCTTGGCGATTTCCTTGGCCAGGATGGTCACGGATTCAGCAGGCTTGTTGCCGCCGTATACAACGGCAGGGATGTTCAGAGCGTGACGCAGGCGGCGGCTCGCACCTTTCCCCAGGTCAGTACGCGCTTGAGCGTTCAGAGTAAATTCAGTCATTTTGTATCTCCAAAATAGCCATCACCGGCAGGCGTTTGCGACCAGCGCCAGACACGGTATGGGCAAAAAAGCACCGCCCCGGCAGGAATGCCGGGGCGGGGCGCTTTTCGTCAACGAGATGTTCGAGAAGGGCAGGGCCCTTAGCGGAACATCGCGCTGATCGATTCTTCATTGCTGATGCGGCGGACCGCCTCGGCAACGACCGGTGCGATATCCAGTTGACGGATACGCGCACAGGCTTGTGCAGCAGCGGACAGCGGGATGGTGTTGGTCACCACCAGCTCGTCCAGCACGGAATTTTCGATGTTCTCGATCGCCCGACCCGACAGCACCGGGTGCGTGCAGTAGGCGAAAACCTTGGCAGCGCCATGCTCTTTCAAGGCCTTGGCCGCGTGGCACAGGGTGCCGGCGGTATCGACCATGTCATCGACCAGGATGCAGGTACGCCCTTCGACATCACCGATGATATGCATCACTTCAGAGTGATTGGCTTTCTCACGGCGTTTGTCGATGATCCCGAGATCCACGCCCAGGGATTTGGCAACGGCACGTGCACGCACGACGCCGCCAATGTCCGGGGACACGATCATCAGGTTTTCGAAGCGCTGATCTTCGATGTCATCCACCAGAACCGGGGAGCCGTAGATGTTATCTACCGGAATATCGAAGAAACCCTGAATCTGGTCAGCATGCAGATCAACCGTGAGAACACGGTCGATGCCGACTACGGTAAGCATGTCAGCAACGACTTTCGCGCTGATAGCCACACGTGCGGAACGCGGACGGCGATCCTGACGGGCATAACCAAAGTAAGGAATAACAGCAGTGATACGAGTAGCCGAGGAGCGGCGGAAGGCATCAGCCATCACTACCAGTTCCATCAGGTTATCGTTGGTCGGAGCGCAAGTCGGCTGAATAATGAAGACGTCTTTACCGCGGACGTTTTCATTGATCTCGGCTGTAATTTCGCCGTCGGAAAATTTACCGACAGAAATGTCACCGAGAGGGATATGCAGCTGACGTACGACACGCCGAGCCAGATCGGGGTTAGCGTTCCCCGTAAAGACCATCATCTTGGACACGCGCAGTACCTGAAGGCTGAGGGTATACCTGGATGAGTATAGGAAAATGGCAGGGGCGGCTGGATTCGAACCAACGCATGGCAGGATCAAAACCTGCTGCCTTACCGCTTGGCGACGCCCCTGTATCTGTTGCAACGAGTACCGAGTACTCGATTCCTTTAGAGCAGACTTTGTAGCTTGCGATGCAACATCGAAATGTTACTTCCTTTTGCTACAAACCCTGTAAGGGTCTCTGTAAGAAGGGCCGAGACTTTATCAGCTTCAGCTTTGCTTGGGAAGCCCCCAAACACACAACTTCCAGTTCCGGTGAGTTTTGCTTCGGTAAATTTACCTAGCAAATTCAAGGCGTTACGTACCTCTGGATAACGTCTTGTTACCACCGGTAAGCAGTCGTTTCGACTGTTTCCCTTGGGAACGGGGCGCACTTTAATGGGCGGCGTGTTACGTGTCAACAACGGATCAGAAAAAATTTCTGCCGTACTTACAGAGACTTGCGGCACCAGCACGACATACCAGGGTTCCTCGGGGTCAACCGGCGTCAGTTTCTCTCCCACGCCCTCGGCAAAAGCCGCGTGACCACGCACGAAAACCGGGACATCGGCGCCGAGCGTCAGGCCCAGCGTGGCCAGTTGATTTTCGTCCCAGCCCAGTTGCCAGAGATGGTTCAGGCCGAGCAGCGTCGTTGCCGCATTAGAACTTCCGCCACCGATCCCGCCGCCCATGGGCAGGATTTTTTCGATCCAGATATCGATGCCGAGCGAACAGCCGGATTGCTCCTGAAGTTTTTTCGCGGCTTTCACGATCAGATTGCTGTCGTGGGGGACGCCTTCGAATTCGGTATGCAACTGAATGACACCGTCTTCGCGCACGGCAAAAGTGATTTCGTCACCGTAATCCAGAAACTGAAACAGCGTTTGCAGTTCGTGGTAGCCGTCTTCGCGGCGACCAAGAATGTGCAACATCAAATTGAGCTTGGCCGGGGAGGGCAGGGTCAGTCGATTGGCTGTCATGTCAGCTTCCCAGTTTGCGTGGTTGCCAAGCCTTGATTACCAGGGTGACATCAAGGTCGGTGCCGTGGAGTTTGATCCGCTCGGGCAACCAGTAACCGTTTTGCTCTGTATAGGCGGTGTATTCGACCTGCCAGCCGTCCTGTTCCAGATTGGCCAGGCGGCTGTCGCCATCCAGGGTCAGGTTGCTTTTGCTGTCTGGAGCCGGGAGCCCGCGGACCCACCAGGCCAGGTTGGAGACGGGGAGCTTCCAGCCCAGTTGCTCTTCAAGCAACGCATCCGGGGTCGATGCTTCGTAGCGGCCTTGGTTGGCGACCTCAAGGGAGACTTTGCCGGGGCGTCCGGTCAGGCGTGCGGCGCCACGACCCAAAGGGCCTGATAGGCGAATGTCGTAGTAATCCTGGCGCTGCAGCCAGAACAGTGTGCCACTGCCCGAATCCTTCGGCGCACGAATGCCGATCTTGCCGTCGATCTGCCAGCCGTCAAGGTTGGTCAGTTGTTGTTTGTGCTCACGCCATTGGCTGGCGTTGCCGTGCCCGCCAACCGATTCACGGGCACCCATGCCGGCGCAGCCGGCAAGCAGGGCGATGAAGCTGAAAACGATGATGTGGCGCAAAAACATAATCTTAAAGAGTCTCTGATCCGGTCAGGCGCTTGATGGTGCTGCGCAGGGTAGGGCTGTCGGGTTGTTCCTTGAGGAACTTGCCCCAGATTTGTCTGGCTTCGCTCTGCTTGCCATTAGCCCACAGGACTTCGCCCAGGTGGGCGGCGACTTCCTGGTCGGGGAAGCGCTCCAGTGCCTTGCGCAGCAGGCGCTCCGCTTCGTCCAGATTGCCAAGACGGAAATTCACCCAGCCGAGGCTGTCGAGTACCGCCGGGTCTTCCGGGTTGATCTGGTGGGCTTGTTCGATCAGGGCTTTGGCTTCGGCATAACGCGTCGTTCGGTCGGACAGGGTGTAACCGAGGGCGTTTAGCGCCATAGCGTTGTCCGGGTCGCGCTTGATGATCAGTCGCAGGTCTTTTTCCATCTGCGCCAGATCATTGCGTTTTTCTGCTTGCATCGCTCGGGTGTAAAGCAGGTTTGGATCGTCCGGGTACTTCTGCAGTGCCTGATGCAGGACGTTCCAGGCCTTGTCGCCCTGATTGTTGGCGGACAGGGTTTCGGCTTCGATCAGGTACAGCTGGATCGCGTAGTCCGGCTGTTCGTCACGCTCGGCCGCGAGCTTGCTCTGGGCTTCGGCGGTCTTGCCGTTGTTCATCAGGATATCGGCCTGACGCAATTGGGCTGGCAGATAGTCGTTGCCCGGACCGACCTGGCCGTATTCGATCAAAGCACCTTGAGGATCGTTGCGCTCTTCGGCGATACGCCCAAGGTTCAGGTGCGCGGAGTCAACATGGCTTTCACGGGCGATGAGGTCTTCGAGATAGCCTTTGGCCTCGTCCCAGGCCTTGGCTTCCAGGCAGACCAGTGCCAGGGAGTAACGCAGTTCGTCGTCTTCCGGGTATTGCTGAACCAGGCTCGAGAATTCGGCTTTGGCGTCGTCCATGCGGTCCTGTTCGACCAGCATGCGGGCATAGGTCAGGCGCAGGCGCTTGTCGTCCGGGTATTTCTTGATGCTTTTTTGCAACAACGGCAAGGCTTCATCGCCGCGATCGAGGGTTTGCAGCAGGCGTGCGCGCAGCAGGATCGGAGCGATTTCGCCGTCGTCCGGCGGATTGTTTTCCAGAAGGGTCAGCGCGCCTCGGGAATCACCGTCCTGTTGCAGCAGCAAGGCCTTGCCGAAAATCAGCTGGCCGTTGTTCGGGTGGCGCTGTAGCAAACGGTCGAAACTCTTCATCAGACCATTGCGTGTGTCCTGGTCGGTGTCGGCCGCGGACAGGGCGAGAAAGTCGAAGTGGGTGTCGCCTTTGCCTTGCAGGACTTTTTCCATATAGGCCATGGAGTCGTCGTAGCGGCCTGCGCGCGCCAACTGGACCGCTGCCGCCCGCTGCGCCTCAAGGTCGTCCGGGGCGTTTTTTGCCCAAATCAGTGCGGTGTCCAGGGCGGCCTGATCGGCGCCCAGGTATTCGGCAATGCGAAATGCCCGCTCGGAAATGCCTGGATCCTGAGTGTTGATGGCCTGGGTTACATAGTTGTCCAGGGCAATGTCGAAACGATTGCGCTGGCCAGCCAGTTCGGCGCTCAGCAGGCTGAAGACCGTGTCTTCGCTGAATGAGCTGTAAACCTTGGGTTTTTCAGGCGCCGGAGTGCTGTCCTCGGCCGGCGGCGTACCGTCCGACGATACGGGTGCCAAGGCCTGGCAGCCGCTAAGGAAGACAAAAGCGAGAAGCAACGCGGAAGATCTATTCATATAGGAAGAGGACGACTAACCTGCGGTCGGATCATCATGACACAAGCCTTGGGTCAAACATAACCGGCCCGCCAATTTACCCGCTCGGCCTATATCTGTCGCGCTTTAACGAGAACGGATCTCAGTAGGCGGTGATGCCTACCAGAGCGATAGATATCGAATAGTTGTCCTGAATCTGACGAAGTAGGACAATTGCCGGCTTCACGTCACCATCAGCGACTTTGAATGGCCTTCCTTGCACTCGGTATTAACCACAAGACTGCTTCTGTAGACGTCCGCGAGCGCGTGGCCTTTACCCCTGAGCAGCTGGTTGAGGCCCTGCAGCAGCTCTGCCGACTGACCGACAGCCGCGAAGCTGCGATCCTCTCCACCTGCAATCGCAGTGAACTCTATATAGAACAGGATCACCTGTCGGCCGATATCGTGCTGCGCTGGCTGGCCGAATATCATCAACTGAGCCTCGAAGAGCTGCGCGCGAGCAGTTATGTGCACGAAGATGATGCGGCAGTTCGTCACATGATGCGCGTCGCTTCCGGGCTCGACTCGCTGGTGCTGGGCGAACCGCAGATTCTCGGCCAGATGAAATCGGCCTACGCCGTGGCCCGCGAAGCGGGCACCATCGGTCCGTTGCTCGGACGGTTGTTCCAGGCCACGTTCAATGCGGCCAAGCAAGTCCGTACCGACACCGCTATCGGCGAGAACCCGGTGTCCGTGGCGTTTGCCGCAGTCAGCCTGGCGAAACAGATTTTCAGCGACCTGCAACGCAGCCAGGCCTTGCTGATCGGCGCCGGCGAGACCATTACCCTGGTCGCCCGCCATCTGCATGATCTTGGGGTCAAGCGTATCGTGGTGGCGAACCGTACGCTGGAGCGGGCGAGCACCCTGGCGGAGCAGTTCGGCGCCCACGCTGTGTTGCTCTCGGACATCCCGACCGAACTGGTGCGCAGCGATATCGTCATCAGTTCCACGGCCAGCCAGTTGCCGATCCTCGGCAAGGGCGCCGTGGAAAGTGCCTTGAAACTGCGCAAGCACAAACCGATTTTCATGGTGGATATTGCCGTTCCTCGCGATATCGAACCTGAAGTTGGCGAGCTGGACGACGTTTACCTCTATAGCGTCGACGATCTCCACGAGGTGGTGGCCGAGAATCTGAAGAGCCGTCAAGGCGCGGCGCAGGCCGCGGAAGAGATGGTCTCGATCGGTGCCGAGGATTTCATGGTCCGCCTGCGCGAATTGGCGGCGGTGGACGTGCTCAAGGCCTATCGTCAACAGAGCGAACGCCTGCGCGACGAAGAATTGCAAAAGGCCCAGCGCCTGTTGGCCAACGGTGGCAGCGCCGAAGAGGTACTGGTGCAACTGGCCCGTGGCCTGACCAACAAGTTGTTGCACGCACCGAGCGTGCAGTTGAAAAAGCTCTCTGCCGAAGGTCGCCTCGATGCGCTGGCGATGGCCCAGGAACTCTTTGCCCTCAATGAGGGTTCATCGGAAAGCTTTTCGGATAAAAAACCGCAATGAAAGCGTCACTGCTCAATAAACTGGATGTCCTCCAGGACCGTTTCGAGGAATTGACCGCCTTGCTTGGCGATGGCGAGATCATTTCCGATCAGAACAAATTCCGCACCTATTCCAAGGAATACGCGGAAGTTGAACCGATTGTCGATGCCTATAAACAGTTGCTCAAAGTGCAGGACGATCTCGAAAGTGCACAGGCACTGCTCAAGGACAGCGACCCTGACATGCGTGAAATGGCCGTGGAAGAAGTCCGCGAGGCCAAGGAGCGCCTGGTCGAACTGGAAGCCAGTCTGCAGCGCATGTTGTTGCCCAAGGATCCGAACGATGGGCGCAACGTGTTTCTCGAAATCCGTGCCGGCACCGGTGGTGACGAGGCGGCGATTTTCTCCGGTGACCTGTTCCGTATGTACTCTCGCTACGCCGAGCGTCGCGGCTGGCGCGTGGAAATTCTCTCGGAAAACGAGGGCGAACACGGTGGCTATAAAGAAGTCATCGCCCGGGTCGAGGGCGAAAACGTCTACGGCAAGCTGAAGTTCGAATCCGGCGCCCATCGCGTGCAACGGGTCCCGGCGACAGAGTCCCAAGGGCGCATCCACACTTCGGCCTGCACCGTGGCGGTATTGCCCGAACCGGACGAACAGGAAGCGATCGAGATCAACCCGGCAGACCTGCGGATCGATACCTATCGCTCCTCCGGCGCCGGCGGTCAGCACGTCAACAAGACCGACTCGGCGATCCGTATTACCCACTTGCCGTCTGGCATCGTCGTCGAGTGTCAGGAAGAACGTTCGCAGCACAAGAACCGCGCTCGGGCGATGGCTTGGTTGTCGGCCAAGCTCAATGATCAGCAGACCAGTGCGGCTGCGAATGCCATCGCCAGCGAGCGCAAATTGCTGGTGGGCTCCGGAGACCGTTCCGAACGCATCCGTACTTACAACTTTGCCCAGGGTCGAGTCACCGACCACCGGGTCAACCTGACGCTGTACTCCCTCGACGAAATCCTCGCCGGGGGCGTCGAAGCGGTGATCGAGCCGCTGCTGGCCGAGTACCAGGCGGATCAATTGGCAGCGATAGGTGAGTAAATGACGATCATCGCCAGTTTGTTGCGCGCCGCCGATTTGCCTGATTCGCCCACGGCGCGTCTGGATGCCGAATTGTTGCTGGCGGCGGCGTTGGGCAAGTCCCGCAGCTTTCTGCACACCTGGCCGGAGCGCATCGTCCCGAGCGAAGCGGCATTGACCTTTGCCGAGTACCTGCAACGTCGACGTGGCGGTGAGCCGGTGGCTTACATTCTTGGCCAGCAAGGCTTCTGGAAGCTCGATCTGGAGGTGGCGCCGCACACGCTGATCCCGCGTCCAGACACCGAGTTGCTGGTGGAGGCCGCACTCGAATTGTTGCCAGCCACAGCTGCAAAGGTACTGGACCTCGGTACCGGTAGCGGGGCCATCGCACTGGCCCTGGCCAGCGAGCGTCCGGCATGGAAGGTCACCGCCGTAGACCGCGTGCTGGAGGCCGTGGCCCTGGCCGAGCGCAATCGCCAGCGCTTGCACCTGAACAACGCCACGGTGCTCAACAGTCATTGGTTCAGCGCTCTGCAAGGTCAGCGTTTTCAATTGATCATCAGCAATCCGCCCTACATCGCTGCGGCCGATCCGCATCTGGTGGAAGGCGATGTGCGCTTTGAGCCGGCCAGTGCGTTGGTGGCCGGTGTCGACGGGCTCGACGATCTGCGCTTGATCGTCGCCCAGGCACCGGATCACCTGGAAGCCGGTGGTTGGCTGATGCTCGAACATGGTTACGATCAAGCCGAGGCTGTACGCGATCTGCTGCTGACCCGTGGTTTTGAGGAAGTCCACAGCCGCACCGATCTGGGCGGTCATCAACGCATCAGTCTGGGGCGCCTGCCGTGCTGAATGATCAGGAATTGCTGCGTTACAGCCGGCAGATTCTGCTGGCGCACATCGACATCGATGGTCAGTTGCGACTCAAGGGCAGCCGCGTTCTGATCGTCGGCCTTGGCGGTCTTGGTGCACCGGTAGCCCTGTACCTCGCCGCCGCGGGTATTGGTGAATTGCATCTGGCGGACTTTGACACGGTCGATTTGACCAATCTGCAGCGCCAGATCATCCACGACACTGACAGCGTCGGCATGAGCAAGGTCGATTCGGCGATCAAGCGCCTGACGGCCATCAATCCTGAGGTTCAACTGGTTGCCCATCGCGCGGCACTGGATGAAGACTCCCTGGCAGCTGTCGTGGCCGGGGTGGATCTGGTCCTCGATTGTTCCGACAATTTTTCTACCCGTGAAGCCGTCAACGCGGCTTGCGTGGCCGCGGCCAAACCGCTGGTCAGTGGCGCGGCGATTCGTCTGGAAGGGCAGTTGTCGGTGTTCGACCCGCGCCGCGCGGAAAGTCCGTGCTACCACTGTTTGTATGGGCACGGCAGCGAAGCCGAATTGACCTGCAGCGAAGCCGGCGTGGTGGGCCCGCTGGTGGGGCTGGTCGGCAGCCTGCAAGCCCTTGAAGCGCTGAAATTGCTGGCGGGTTTTGGCGAACCGCTGGTAGGGCGCCTGTTGTTGATCGATGCGCTGGGGTCGCGTTTCCGTGAGTTGCGGGTCAAGCGTGATCCGGGCTGCAGCGTCTGTGGGGCCAAGCATGCGTGAAGCGCCAATTGGCGTGTTCGACTCCGGAGTCGGCGGGCTTTCGGTACTGGCCGAGATCCAGCGTTTGTTGCCCAACGAATCTCTTTTGTACGTCGCCGATTGCGGGAATATTCCTTACGGCGAGAAAACCCCGGAATTTATTCAGCAACGTTGCAGCGTCATGGCTGATTTCTTTCAGCGGCAGTGCGCCAAGGCCTTGGTGTTGGCCTGCAACACCGCAACGGTCGCCGGCGTAGCGGACCTGCGACGCGATTACCCCGAGTGGCCTATCGTCGGCATGGAGCCCGCGGTCAAACCTGCTGCCGCCGCTACACGTAGTGGTGTAGTCGGAGTGCTGGCCACGACAGGTACGTTGCAGAGCGCGAAGTTCGCGGCGTTGCTCGATCGCTTCGCTACCGATGTACGGGTGATCACCCAACCTTGCCCAGGGTTGGTGGAACTGATCGAGAAGGGTGATCTGCACAGTCCCGCCTTGCGCCAGTTACTTGAAGATTATGTTCGACCGCTTCTTGGCGCGGGTGCGGATACCATCATTCTCGGCTGTACGCATTACCCCTTCCTCAAGCCGTTGCTCAAGCAGATGATCCCCGACGACATCAGCCTGATCGATACTGGCGCTGCGGTCGCACGGCAGGTTAAACGCTTGCTGGCCGAGCGTGAACTG
Organism: Pseudomonas baetica; assembly: GCF_051216495.1. Classification (GTDB taxonomy): domain Bacteria; phylum Pseudomonadota; class Gammaproteobacteria; order Pseudomonadales; family Pseudomonadaceae; genus Aquipseudomonas; species Aquipseudomonas baetica_B. The sequence continues at coordinate 57,417 of NZ_JBPKAM010000006.1, forward strand.
CTCGCGCACGGGCCAAGCCGTGCCGCGCAGTTCTGGACCAGTGCAGATCCAGACCATTTCAGAAATATATTGCCGACGCTATGGAATACCGCTGGTGTTGTGCGAAGCTTTCAAGGGTAAGCAAGTCCGGGGGGAATCAATAAAAGGATGAACTTCTGATAAACCGTCGACTTCTATAGCGTTGTGCGTCAAACGATAAAAAAACCAAACGAAATCGTGCGGAAAAGGATGTTTCTATGAAGCGACTATTTTGCTTGGCCGCGATTGCGGCCGCATTGATGGGGCACAGTTTTACCGCGCAGGCGGCAGGTGTGGAATTCGCGGTCGGACAGACCGGCGAGTCGACCATGACTTACCGCTTGGGCATGCAATTCGATTGGGACAAGAGCTGGTTGCAGAGTGACGTGGGGCGATTGACCGGTTATTGGAGTGGTGCTTACACCTATTGGGACGGCGACAAAACCTCCAGCAATCACAGCCTGTCATTTTCCCCCGTGCTTGTTTACGAGTTTGCTGGCCAGAACGTCAAACCGTACGTTGAACTGGGGGTGGGGTTGGCGTTGTTCGCTGACACCGAAGTCGAAAACAACAACCTGGGCAGTGCGTTTCAGTTCGAGGACCGTTTCGGTTTCGGTCTGCGCTTTGCGGGCGGGCATGAAGTGGGGGTGCGGGCCACACACTACTCCAACGCGGGGATTACCAGCCCGAACGATGGTGTAGAAAGTTACGCATTGCACTACACGATGCCGTTGTAACCAAGCGAAGCTCTTAATGTGGGAAAAAAGGGGATCCGAAGGTCCCCGATATTCATGTGGGAGCGAGCCTGCTCGCGAATACGGAATGACAGACAGCATTGATGTTGACTGGCACTCTCTCTTCGCGAGCAGGCTCGCTCCCACGCAGGTATCCGGTTGACTTGGGGTCAGCGATACGCCGTCAAAATCCCCTGGCGCTCATCGATGCACTCCGGTGCGCCCGTCTCGAACTCCCGGCAGATCAATGGGCGTTTTTCGTAGATGGTGCACATCATCGTGTCGCGATCCAGCGCGGCGCACCAGCCGTCATCCAGGCGCAGCATGACTTCTCCACCCCAATCATCTGTATCGATATACCGCTCGGGCACGCCTGTGTCGGTGATCAGCATGACTTCGAGCTGGCAGCAGCAGGCAGCACAGGTCGAGCACGTGACAACCGTCTCGGTGATTTGCAGGTGGGGAATGGTTTTCATGGCGCGCAGTGTAAGGCAGGCGCTCGATGGTGTGGGAAAGCACTGACGGACGCTCCGTGCCATCCGCCAGGCTTGGGTCTTACCGTTCTGGCCATGTTCATGGCTAGTCCATGATTGGCGGACTACTGCGTACGATGCGCTTGCCGATTTCCAGCTTCACGGGATCAGGCATATCCGAGAGCGGCCAGAGCGCCGCCATGAACAGCCCCGCAAACGCGATTTCCACTGGACGATCCTTGAGTTTGGCGAAAATGTGTCGGGCGGCCTTATCCGCGGGCCAGCTCAATGGCATCGGCGCATCATTTTTCATCGTCAGCGCAGAGCCAGTGAAATCGGGGCCGACGACAGTGACTTCGATGCCTTCTGGCGCCAACGCAATGCGCCGGGATTCAAACAGCTGTCGCATCCCGGCTTTCAAAGCACCGTTGGCTTCTGCCCGGGGCAACGGCAGGTAGGTCACTGAACTGGCCAAGCCCACCAGATGCGGCGCGATGCCGCTCCGTAGCAGCGGCAGGGCGGCTTCGATGCAATAACTGCTGGCAAGCAGATTGGTACGCAGCACGTGTTCGACGATGGTGGTGTCAAACTGCTTGGCATCGACGTATTCGCTGGTTCCAGCGTTGATAATCAACGTGTCCAGCGAGCCCCAGAGTTCGGTGATCTGTTCTCCGATTTCTCGCACGGCCTGACTGTTGGTCAGGTCGCCGGGTGCGACCAGGACTTGGCCTGGATAACGTTGGGACAAGACTTTCAACGGCGCCACCGAGCGAGAACTCACCGCAAGGTGAGCGCCGGTTTTCAATATTTCTTCTGCCAGGGCTGCACCAATGCCGCTGCCGGCGCCGGTTATCCAAAATCGTCGTGGACGCGCAAGACTCATCCCATTCTCCCTTTTAGGCAGTCAATCATCCGCTCCAATACCGATAAACGCTCATTACACAGTAATCCGATATTAAAGTTATCCCAGTGGCAAAAAAATTCATTGCGCTGGATCAATGGTTTTGACTTTCGGTGCGTATACCGCAAGCAACTATTCATGGTCGCCTCCGGCGTTTTGTCTTGATGGCAGGTTCTTGAACGCGGCGAGTGCCCGTGCGCGCGATGCGTGCAGGTCGACAATCGGGGGGGGATAATCCGCCACACCGAACAAGCCGCCCAGATTCGCCGGGTTGTGCACTTCTTTTTTGTTGAGCCCCGCCAACTCCGGCAACCAGTGCTTGATGAACAGGCCTTCGGCGTCGAATTTTTCCGACTGGCTCAATGGATTGAAAATCCGGAAGTAGGGCGCCGAGTCGGTGCCGGTGGATGAACTCCATTGCCAGCCACCGTTGTTGGCCGCCAGGTCGCCATCGATCAAATGGCGCATGAAAAAGCGCTCGCCTTCGCGCCAGTCGATCAATAGATTTTTGGTCAGAAACATTGCCACTACCATGCGAAGGCGGTTGTGCATCCAGCCGGTTTCCAGCAGTTGGCGCATCGCCGCGTCGATGATTGGCACGCCGGTGCGGGCTTGCTGCCAGGCTGTCAGCTCTGACGGCGCATGGCGCCAAGCGAGGGCCTCGGTTTCCGGGCGGAACGCACGGTGCCGGGAAACCCTTGGGTAGCCGACCAGTATGTGTTTGTAGAATTCGCGCCACAGCAGTTCATTGATCCAGGTAATGGTACCGATCTTGCCGCTTTCGAATTCGCCCTGATTGTTTTGCAGGGCGGCGTGCAGGCATTGGCGTGGGGAAATCACTCCGGCAGCGAGGTAGGCTGACAGTTGGCTGGTGCCGGGCTTCGCCGGGAAGTCCCGTTCGCTCTGGTAGTAGTCGATCCGGTCGTCAGTGAAAGTGTCGAGGCGACGTCGCGCTTCAGCCTCACCGGCGGGCCACAAGGCACGCAAGCGGTCGGTCGGTGGTGCGAACCCGTTGATATGGGGCGGAACCTTGTCGCTGGAAATGTTCAGGGGCGCTTGGGCCATCGGGGCACTGACCAGATGGGGCAACGAGCGGTGCAGGCGTTCGTAACAGACCTTGCGGAACTGGCTGAAAACCTGGAAGTACGTACCGGATTTGGTCAGTAGGGTGCCGGGTTTGAACAGCAGTTGATCAAGGTAACTGTTAACGGCAATGCCTTCGGCTTGCAATGCCTCCATCACCGAGGCGTCGCGCCGGCTCTCATGAACACCGTATTCCTCGTTGAAATGCACGGCATCGATCTGCAGATGCCGGCACAGCTCAAGCAATACCCCGGGTGCTGCCTCCCAGTGCGATGCGTAGCGAATCAGCAAGGGAATGTTCAGCTCGCCCAACGCCTGGCTCAATTCATCAAGGTTGCGTAACCAGAAGTCCACTTTGCACGGTGCATCGTCGTGGTCCAGCCATTGCTCCGGGCTTAGCAGATACACCGCCACGCACACGCCTGCCGCAGCGGCGGCCGAGAGGGCGGTGTTGTCGTTTACGCGCAAGTCGCTGCGCAGCCAGATCAATTGCATGCCGGTAACCACATTAAATGAGCCCACGCTGAACGAGTGCCTGGTGTGCCAACAAAGGATCTGCGGCCAGGTACAAGTCAGCCATCACGACAGTTTTCTCGGACAACTCGGCAGGGTGAATGCACACCGTTGGTCCGGCGATCATTTTTGGGCAACTGACGCCATTCAAAAGTTTCGTCAGCTGCATAAGGTTTAAGGCTTTGCTGGAATACAGCAGAACGCCTCGCGGTTGCAGGTGTTCAACCGCCAGAGCCAGCTCACCGGCCGGTAACGGCCAGTCAAACACCTCCACCGGGCAATCGGCGCTGCTGATCAGCCATGCGGTGAGCCACAAATGAGGTTCCAGTGGCAAGTCCGAGTGATTGATCAACAACAGTGGCGTGGTGTGTAGCTGACGGTTGTTATGGTAGATGCGTGCGCCAAATTTGCTGCGCAGCCAGGAATAAAAAAACACGCGCTCCATCTGTGCGCCGAACTGGCCCTGCCAGCGTTGTTCCAGATCGGCCAGCAATGGCATCAACAGTTGTTCGCACAAAGTTCGCGGCGGGTACAACGCCATGGCCTGATTGACGGTGTCGTCCAGCGTACGTTCGGCCAGCCGCGAGACCGCTTGCAGCAATGCCTGGCGTAACAGTTGCCAATCGTTTTCCGCGGATTCGGTAAAGGTTTGCGCAGTGTCGAGCAGTGGCTTGACCTGGCTGACGGCGACCCCGCGATTGAGCCATGTGAGGATCGTCAGGATACGTTGCACGTGCTCGGCCGAGAACAGCCGATGCCCCTTGGGTGTACGCCGCGGCACGATCAAGCCATATCGCCGTTCCCAGGCGCGGAGGGTGATGGCGTTGACGCCGGTCTGCCGGGCCACTTCGCGAATCGGTAGCCAGCCTTCGTCGAGGGCCTTCTTGAAGGCCTCGCCGTGGCCATCGCTGGCGCTACTGTCGAATGAGGCTTTCATTAAATGGTATTTCGCAGGCTGAGGTTTTCCGGATGCGGTTGCAGGTAAACCTGCTGGGCAATGTAAGGGTCCGGGTGTTGGCGAAAGTGATGCTTGAGCAGCGTCAGTGGCACCACCAGTGGCACGATGCCGTGGCGATACTGGCCAATGACCTGCTGCACTTCCTGTTTGTCTTCGGCGCTGATCGCCTGTTTAAGGTAGCCGCTAAGGTGCTGCAGGACATTGGTATGGGTGCGGCGAGTGGCGCATTTTTTCAGGGCGGTCATCAGCTCGCTGAAATAGTACGGGCCAAGTTCCTGTGGGGTGCTGCGGCCCATGTTGCCCAGCAACGCGCCCAGTGCTTTGTATTGCACCGGGTTATGGGCCATCAACAGGTATTTGTAGCGCGAATGGAAGTCAGTGAGGGCGCGACGGCTCAGGCCTTCTTTTAGTAGCTGTTGCCAGGCACTGTAGGCGAATACGCGGGTGAGGAAGTTTTCTCGCAGCACCGGGTCGTTGAGTCGGCCGTCTTCTTCCACCGGTAAATCCGGATGCAGTGCGCAGAACGCCTGGGCATAGATGCCACGGCCACCATCGTCCAGCCGTGTGCCGTTGGCGCGGTAGACCTTGACCCGCTCCAGGCCGCAGGACGGGGATTTCTGCATGAAAATGTAGCCACAAATGTCACCCAGATTCACCGCCATCTGTTGGCCATAGTCGGCTAATGCTCGAGTGACATTGAGCTCACGATCAACCGTGCCGACAGCTTCGGGCTGATCCGGATCACCCACCAGGCGGATCGGTTCGCGAGGAATGCCCAGGCCGATGGCCACTTCCGGGCAGACCGACACGAAATCGAAGTGGTCGGTGAGGATTTGGCTGCACAGTCGTGATGCCTTGTGCCCACCGTTATAGCGCACCTCGGCGCCCATCAGGCAGGCGCTGATGGCAATTTTCGGCTTGGCGGCGGACGGGAGCATCGGAGCACCTCGAAATCTAAACTTGTACAAGTTTTTAGATTTGTACAATCTAACTTCATCATAGATTCAAAGGTGTACAAGTCAAATTTTTTGTACAGACTCCATCAACCCTATTTCTTGCAGGTGGGCTGCTGTACCTTCCGACAGCAGCAATTTACCCGGATCGATGCGCTTTACTGCAGGTGTGCATGCAGTCGGCGGGCGGCTTCCTGGCCGCTGAGCCAGGCTCCTTCGACTCGCCCGGACAGACACCAGTCGCCGCAGACATACAAGCCCAGGTCGGCGTCGGCCAAAGTGCCCCACTCGTGACTGCTGTTGGGGCGGGCATAGAGCCAGCGGTGGGCGAGGCTGAAGGTGGGCGCAGGCATCGAATCGTGCAGCAACTCGGCGAAGGCGCCGTGCAACTGTTCGATCACGGCTTCTTTTGACAGGTCGATGTGCTGCCGGCTCCAGGCACTGGTGGCGTGCAGTACCCAGGTGTCGAGTGTATTGTCGCGGCCGGGTTTGCTGCGGTTGCGCGCCAGCCATTCGAGGGGGCTGTCCTGCACGAAGCAGCCTTCCATGGGAGTGTCCAAGGGTGTTTCGAAGGCCAGTGCGACGGCCCAGGTAGGGTCCATTTTCACACCCGCGACAGCGCCGGCGAGCTTTGGCGCAGACGCCAGCAACGCCGTTGCCTGAGGGGCTGGCGTAGCAATCACCACGTGACTGAACGGGCCATGGGTGAAGCCTTCGGCATCCTGCAGGTGCCAATGCTCTTCACCCCGATAGACCTCGGTAATCCGGCAGGCGAAATGCACTTCGAGATCGCCGATCAGGGCGCGGGTGATTGCGCTCATGCGAGGCGTACCGACCCAGCGTGTTTGTTCGTCCGGCGACAGGTTGAGTTGACCGCCATGGTAGGTATACAGCTGCGGCGCCCATTCGGCGACCCAGCCCTTGGCCTGCCAGCGCTGGACCTCGGTAACGAAGCGACGGTCACGGGCAGTGAAATACTGCGCGCCCAAGTCCAGGGCACCCGCATCGCTGCGTTTGCTCGACATGCGTCCGCCACTGCCACGACTTTTATCGAAAAGCTGCACGACATGCCCTGCGTCTGTCAGGGCTTGCGCGGCTGAGAGTCCGGCAATGCCGGTGCCGATGATTGCGATAGGTACAGTCATAAGGGCCTCGTTAACCTTTCTGTACAGACTACGCCGGGGTTTAAACCTGTACAATATTGTTTTTAGGTATAACTTTCAGCGTTCTCGTTCTGACAGCTTGGCCTATTGTTAAACACAGAGCCTGCCCGATATCAAAGATCCCTTGCTTATAAAAATAGACTAGTGATCAGGGTAAAACGCCACGCGAGGAAGAAGTCATGCACATATTGCTGACCGGCGGTACTGGTTTGATAGGACGTCAGCTCTGCCATCACTGGTTGAGTCAGGGGCATCGCCTGACGGTCTGGAGTCGAACGCCTTCAAAAGTCGCCAAAGTCTGTGGTGTTCAGGTGCGTGGTATCGCCAGGCTCGAAGACGTAGGGCTGGAGCCTGTCGATGCGATCGTCAATCTTGCCGGGGCACCGATCGCGGATCGGCCATGGACGACCAAACGCAAAGCGCTGCTCTGGAGCAGCCGCATCACCCTGACTGAAACCTTGCTGACCTGGCTGGAAAGTCGTGAGCAAAAGCCAGGCGTGTTGATTTCCGGTTCCGCGGTCGGTTGGTACGGTGATGGTGGCGAGCGTGAACTGACCGAGGACTCACCGCCGGTTATCGATGATTTTGCCAGTCAATTGTGCATTGCCTGGGAGGAAACAGCCCAACGTGCAGAAAACCTGGGGATTCGCGTGGTACTCATTCGCACGGGGCTGGTGTTGTCCGCCGAGGGCGGCTTTTTGTCGCGGCTGTTGCTGCCGTTCAAGCTGGGGCTGGGAGGGCCGATTGGCAATGGCCGGCAGTGGATGCCGTGGATCCACATCAACGATCAAATCGCGCTGATTGATTTTCTTCTGCATCGCAATGAAGCCAGCGGTCCCTATAATGCCTGCGCACCGAAGCCGGTGCGCAATCGCGAGTTTGCCAAAAACCTGGGTAGCGTATTGCACCGCCCGGCGTTCATGCCGATGCCGGCTCTGGTGTTGAAGGTCGGCCTGGGCGAGTTGTCGTTGCTGCTGCTGGGTGGCCAGCGGGCGACGCCGGCGCGCTTGCTCAAAGCGGGTTTCACTTTCCAGTTCACCGATTTGCGTGCGGCCCTGGACGATCTGTCCAGCCGCCTCTGAAATAGGACGTTGCATGACCGGTCACGCGTTGCTTTTGGTCAACCTGGGCTCTCCTGCCTCCACCTCGGTGGCGGATGTGCGCAGCTACCTCAATCAGTTTCTGATGGACCCGTATGTGATCGACCTGCCATGGCCGGTGCGACGCCTGCTGGTGTCGTTGATCCTGATCAAGCGACCCGAGCAGTCGGCCCATGCCTATGCCTCGATCTGGTGGGAGGAGGGCTCGCCACTGGTGGTGCTCAGTCGACGCCTGCAACAGGCCATGACTGCCCAATGGCACCATGGGCCGGTTGAGTTGGCGATGCGTTATGGCGAGCCATCCATTGAATCGGCGCTGCTGCGCCTGACAGCCCAGGGCCATAAGCGGATCACCCTGGCCCCGCTCTATCCACAATTCGCCGACAGCACGACGACGACGGTGATCGAAGAAGCCAAACGCGTGCTGCGCGAGAAGAAACTCGACGTACAGCTATCGGTGCTTCAGCCGTTCTACGATCAGCCGGAATACCTCGATGCCTTGGTGGCCACTGCCAAACCGCACTTGCAGCAGGATTACGACCATCTGTTGCTGAGTTTCCATGGTCTGCCGGAACGTCACTTGAAGAAGCTCAATCCGGGGCACAGTTTTGAAGGCGGCGGCGATTGCTGTGCCGGCGCATCGCCGGAAGTGGTCGCTACCTGTTATCGCGGCCAGTGCCTGCGTACCGCCAAGGAGTTTGCCAAGCGCATGGGCTTGCCGGACGGCAAGTGGTCGGTGTCATTCCAGTCGCGTCTTGGCCGTGCCAAATGGATCGAACCCTACACCGAAGCGCGCCTCGATGAACTGGCCAAAAGCGGCGTGAAGAAGGTGCTGGTGATGTGCCCGGCCTTCGTTGCCGATTGCATCGAGACGCTGGAAGAAATCGGAGACCGTGGGCTGGAGCAGTTCCGCGAGGCGGGGGGCGAGGAGTTGGTGCTGGTGCCGTGCCTCAATGATGACCCGCAGTGGGCGCGGGCGTTGAGCACATTGTGCGAAAGGGCGCCGTTGGCTCTTTAAAAAGCTTCGCGAGCAGGCTCGCTCCCACAGAGAAATGCATTCCAACTGTGGGAGCGAGCCTGCTCGCGAAAACTATTTCATTCACAACAAAGATCTTTAAGCCCTACAACAGCGGCTCATCCGCCTTCTTGTGCTTCCAGCTGTCATTGCCCGGCAAAATCAGGTTCAGCGCAATCGCCACCACTGCGCACAACGCGATGCCTTTGAGGCCGAAGTCGTCAGGGCCGGTGCCGGTGCCAACCAGCACGCCACCAATGCCGAACACCAGGGTCACGGAAACGATCACCAAATTACGCGCTTCGCCCAGGTCGATCTTGTGGCGAATCAGCGTGTTCATGCCTACCGCCGCGATCGAGCCGAACAACAGGCAGAGAATCCCGCCCATTACCGGTACCGGAATGCTTTGCAACAACGCGCCGAACTTACCGATGAACGCCAGGCTGATGGCGAAGATAGCCGCCCAGGTCATGATTTTCGGGTTGTAGTTCTTGGTCAGCATCACCGCGCCGGTCACTTCGGCATAGGTGGTGTTGGGTGGGCCGCCGAACAGGCCAGCGGCTGTAGTGGCGATACCATCGCCCAGCAGGGTGCGGTGCAGGCCGGGTTTCTTCAGATAGTCGCGACCGGTCACGCTGCCCACGGCAATCACGCCGCCGATATGTTCGATGGCCGGTGCCAGGGCCACCGGAACGATGAACAGAATCGCCTGCCAGTTGAACTCCGGCGCGGTGAAGTGCGGCAACGCGAACCACGGTGCTGCGGCAATCTTCGCCGTATCGACGACACCGAAGTAGAAAGACATGCCGAAGCCCACGAACACGCCGGAGATGATCGGCACCAGGCGGAAAATGCCTTTGCCGAACACCGCGACGATCAGGGTGGTCAGCAGCGCTGGCATCGAGATCATCATGGCCGTCTGATAATGAATCAGCTCGGAACCGTCGCCGGCCTTGCCCATGGCCATGTTGGCGGCGATCGGCGCCATGGCCAGGCCGATGGAGATGATCACCGGACCAATCACCACGGGCGGCAGCAGGCGGTCGATGAAACCGGTGCCTTTGATCTTCACGGCCAGGCCGAGGAAGGTGTAGACGAAACCGGCTGCCATTACGCCGCCCATGGTCGCGGCCAGGCCAAACTGACCCTTGGCGAGGATGATCGGGGTGATGAAGGCGAAACTCGACGCCAGGAACACCGGCACCTGACGCCCGGTGACAACCTGGAACAGAATCGTGCCCAGACCTGCGGTAAATAATGCCACGTTCGGGTCGAGCCCCGTGATCAGTGGCATCAGCACCAAGGCGCCGAAAGCCACGAACAGCATCTGCGCGCCGGACAGCACCGTACGCCAGAGCGGATCGTTGAACTCATCCTGCATGGTTACGCGTCCTTCTGCTTGGTGCCGAAGATCTTGTCACCGGCATCGCCCAGGCCCGGGATGATGTAACCGTGCTCGTTGAGTTTTTCATCGATGGAAGCGGTGTAGATGGTCACGTCCGGGTGCGCCTTCTCGACCACGGCAATGCCTTCCGGCGCGGCGACCAGCACCATGGCGCGGATGTCCTTGCAGCCAGCTTTCTTCAACAGATCGATGGTGGCGACCATCGAACCGCCGGTAGCGAGCATCGGGTCGATGATCATCGCCAGGCGTTCGTCGATCTCCGGCACCAGTTTCTCAAGGTAAGTATGGGCTTCGAGGGTTTCCTCGTTGCGGGCCACGCCCACGGCGCTGACCTTGGCGCCCGGGATCAGGCTCAGCACGCCTTCGAGCATGCCGATGCCAGCGCGCAGGATCGGCACCACGGTAATTTTCTTGCCGGCGATTTTTTCCACCGACACGGTGCCGCACCAACCCGGGATATCGTAGGTTTCCAGCGGCAGGTCTTTGGTGGCTTCATAGGTCAGCAGGGCGCCGACTTCCTGAGCGAGCTCACGGAAATTCTTGGTGCTGATGTCTGCGCGGCGCATTAGGCCAAGTTTGTGACGGATCAGCGGATGGCGGATCTCGAGGATGGGCATGGGGAAAGGCTCCAGCGGCGGGCAAAAAAACCGGCCTAGATTAATCTATCCGAGGGTGTTGTCCTATAGACATTACTGTACGTTAGTCCACAAACGCTTGATCTGGCCTCGCTTGATGCGTACCTTTGCCCGCTTTTCCGAAATCGACCCTCCCCCTCAATTCCCTGGAGAGCGCCATGTCCGCTAATCTCGAGCATATCCGTCAAGTCATGCGAGAGGCTGACTGCCTGTACACCGAAGCTGAAGTCGAGGCGGCCATCGCCCGCGTCGGTGCGCAAATCAACGATCAACTGGCGGACAGCAACCCGGTGGTGTTCTGTGTGATGAACGGCGGGCTGATTTTCTCCGGCAAGCTGCTGACTCATCTGAACTTCCCGCTGGAATCGTCCTACCTGCACGCCACCCGTTATCGCAACGAAACCAGCGGTGGTGAGCTGTTCTGGAAAGCCAAGCCGGAAATCTCGTTCATCGACCGTGACGTGCTGATCATCGACGATATCCTCGATGAAGGTCATACCCTGGGCGCGATCATCGACTTCTGCAAGCATGCCGGCGCGCGCAAAGTGCACACAGCGGTACTGATCGACAAGGACCACGACCGCAAGGCCCGCCCGGACCTCAAGGCCGATTTCGTCGGTTTGCCATGCATCGACCGTTACATCTTCGGTTACGGCATGGACTACAAAGGCTACTGGCGCAACGCCAACGGGATTTTTGCCGTTAAAGGCATGTAAACCCCGCGTCATACTCCTGTGGGAGCGAGCAGGCTCGCTCCCACAATGGTTTCAAGTTCATCAATCCGCATTCATACACCCATGCTAGAGTGCTTGGCCCCGATTCCGGAGCCTGTCATGAGCCTGTTGATCCGCAGCTGCACCGTCCTGTTACTGACCCTTAGCCTGCCCTTGGCCGCCGCCCCGGCACCAATGCACGGTCAATTTCTGCCTCCGGACGACCTGACCCTGCGCGATGCCGAACCCGAACAGCAGCAACTGATGCAGGTCACCGACTATTCCGTGGTGGTTGGCAGCCAGCGCCAGTCCAATCAGCAGCCAATACCGGTCACCTCGCCGCTGCTGATTCGTCTCAAGGGTAAATCCCTGAACAAAGGCGCGACGATCAATCAGGTGTTGGTCAATTTCGATGGCGAAAACAAAAGCCTGAAAAAGCCGGTCTACGACGATCAGAACAAGACGCTGACGCTTTATTACCCGCTGGCTCAGTATCGGGTGGTGATCGACTTGTTGCGCAATGACACGGTGTATTGCCAGTTCCTTAGCTACGCCAATGGCCATGTCTGGGCCGATCTGCACACGGGCAGTGTTCGTCCGCGTTGAGTGCCGGGCCTGCGCAGGGGTAAACTGCCCGCCCCGTGAAATGTCTGCGAGCTGGAGTCGGCAATGCGTAAAGATAAGAAACAAGTGATTGGTGACGAGATCGGCGACGAGCAGATCAAGTTGTTCCTCGATTTCGAACCGGTCGACGCCACTTCGCCTTCGTTGCACAAGCTGATCAAGGCCTATCGTGGCCTGCGTATCGACGATTTCGAGCGTTTCCTGACGTTCTTCGTTGAGGCGGGTTACGACGTCAACGGTAAGGACGAGCACGGCAATGACTTCGTTGCCCTGATTCAGGATCAGCGCAATGCGCCGGATTACATCGAACTGATCGAAAAGGCTCGCGGCTGATCCTATCCGAAGCGAACCGAGTACCTGTGGCGAGGGGATTTATCCCCGTTGGGCTGCGAAGCGGCCCCAAAATCTGCTGGTACGGTGTGTCAGGCAAACCGCATTCAAAAGGTTTGCGACTGCTTCGCAGCCGAACGGGGATAAATCCCCTCGCCACAAATTGAGGTGAACCCAAAATATTGGTTCACCGGCCATAAAAAACGCCCCGCTCTCAAGGAGAACGGGGCGTTTTTATTGGGGCCGAATCAAGCGTAGCTTTCGGTTTCGCTGCTGGCTTCAACCAGTTCCAGGGCAACGTTGTTCTGCGCGTTGATCTTGCGATACAGCGCAGCATCGGTTTCCAGGACTTTCTCACGGGCCGGGAAAATTTCCGCCAGTTTGGCTGCCCATTCGCCTTTGGCTTTACCCGGGAAGCATTTTTCGATCAGTTCCAGCATGATCGAAACAGTCACCGAAGCACCTGGGGAAGCACCGAGCAGGGCGGCAAGGGAGCCGTCCTTGGCCGCGACCAGTTCGGTACCGAACTGCAGGACGCCGCCTTTTTTCGGGTCTTTCTTGATGATCTGCACCCGCTGGCCGGCCACTTCCAGGCGCCAGTCTTCGGCTTTCGCTTCCGGATAGAAGCGGCGCAAGGACTCCAGACGCTGCTCCATCGATTGCATCACTTCGCTGACCAGGTACTTGGTCAGGTCCATGTTGTTTTTCGCCACGGCCAGCATTGGACCAATGTTGCCGGCACGAACCGACATCGGCAGGTCCATGAAGGAGCCATGCTTGAGGAACTTGGTGGTGAAACCGGCGTACGGTCCGAACAGCAGGGACTTCTTGCCGTCGACGACGCGGGTATCCAGGTGCGGAACGGACATTGGCGGCGAACCGACGGCTGCCTGGCTGTACACCTTGGCCTGGTGGTGCTTGACCACTTCAGGGTTGTCGCAACGCAGCCACTGGCCACTGATCGGGAAGCCGCCGAAGCCTTTGCTCTCTTCGATGCCCGAAGCTTGCAGCAGCGGCAATGCCGCGCCACCAGCACCCAGGAATACGAATTTGGCGTCGACTTCACGGGTGTTGCCGGTGTTGACGTCCTTGATGCTGACGGTCCAGCCGCCATTGCTGCGCTTGAGACCAGTGACGCGCTTGCAGTACTTGACCTGGGCATCGGGTGCGCTGGTCAGGTGCTTGAGCAACTGGTTGGTCAGGGCGCCGAAGTTGACGTCTGTACCGTTGATCACGCGGGTGGCGGCGAGAGTTTCGCCAGCGTCACGTCCCGGCATCATCAATGGCATCCACTCCGCCATTTTTGCCTTGTCTTCGGTGTATTCCATGTCGGAGAAGGCGTGATGCTTGCTCAGCAGCTTGAAGCGTTCCTTGAGAAACGACACGCCTTTGTCGCCCTGCACGAAACTCAGGTGCGGCACCGGACTGATGAAGGATTTGCACGATCCGAAGGTGCCTTTTTTGGTCAGGTACGACCAGAACTGCTTCGACACCTCGAACTGGGTGTTGATGTGCACGGCTTTCTTGATGTCGACTTTGCCATCGGCAGACTGCGGCGTGTAGTTCAGTTCGCACAGGCCGGCGTGACCGGTACCGGCGTTGTTCCACGGGTTGGAACTCTCCGCCGCACCGGAATCCATCAGCTCGACGACTTCCAGCTTGATCGCGGGGTCGAGCTCTTTGAGCAGTACCGCGAGGGTGGCGCTCATGATGCCGGCCCCTACCAGTACTACGTCGACTGCTTCGTTATGCGCCATTTAACGCGTCTCCAAAATCTGCAGCACCAAATTGACGGCATGGCTGCCAGGAGTGACAGGGCGTGTCTGTATTGCCCCAGGTACCCATGGCAGGATCGCCATGTCCGAATCTTCGCAATTTTTTGCAACTTCGACGGACGCTGCCTGCCGGGTCTAATCAGAGTCCCATGAACTCATTTCAACGGGCGGCTGGCAATTCGACTTATGGTCGATACATCCGTTTGTGCAACCAAATCCGTAGCGGACAGGCTTCAGGCTCCGGTATTCGAGGTGTACTCGGTCCTGTGTCTTCGGGCTGTTGTAGACGCTAATGGTGCATGTTCAGACGCAAAACTATTCATTTGCTCGCCACACTCTTGTGAAGTTGTGAAAACCCGTTTTTTTCACGCTCTTTTGAAGACGTGAACCTCAAAAAGGGCTGTCCCAGCCTGGCACCGTGCCCGGGTGGTTGGCCGCCAGGCAATGCATGGCGGGCAAATCGGGCAGACAGCTCAGTGACCGAGCGTAATGACAGCTCTGCAGATTCGCGAAAAGTGGAGGTTTTGCTTGAATAACAGCAAGCGCGCCAGCTTCACTCGATCTGTGTGGGCGGCTCTCTGTGGGCGGTGCGGGGGTGTCAATACCAAGGCATTGACGATGCTGCGAGGCCCGATCAGGAGACGTCCTTATAATCGGGGGGAGATTGTAGCGAAGAAACGCGGGGAATTGGTCGTGTTTAATGACTTTTATTAGGCGTCTGGTCAGGTCGTCAGCAGTTGGCGCGCACGTGAACGGGGTTGCGGCTGGGTAACCCGGGCGCTGGCGGGCAAAGGCCGGTGCAACCAGTTCAAGCGGATTTCCTCGATTTCGACCCAGCCATCGCCCATGGGTTGAAGGCTGCACTGTTTGAAGGCCTGGCAATGGCCGTTGCGGTCGAGCAGGGCGAAACAGCGATGCAGCGGACGTGGCGCGAACATTGAGATGAGAAAGCGCATGGCAAATGACCTCATGGGTGATTACCTCACACGTTGTCAGATCGTCGTGACGTGTTGGTGAAAAGAGGGTGAACGATGTGTGACATCGAACCCCGCCCTGCAGGGCATGTCAGAGAATTCAGCAATCGCTGCGAGCGGCTGGTTAGCCGCAGTGGCGCACCGCTATACTGCCGGCCTGTTTGTGCCTGATTCTGGAGAGAAGAGCATGTTGCAACGCCTGTTGTTCGGTTTGATTACTGTGACCAGTTTGACGCTGGTTGGCTGCGCCCACAGCCCGCAACAACTGAACCCGGAACCCAAGCTGACGGCGCAACTGGCCCCGGTAGGCCACGGGCAGCCGGTGGTGGTGCGTGTGGTGGACGGTCGTCCGTCGCCGACCCTGGGCACCCGTGGTGGTCTGTACCCGGAAACCAGCGCGATTACCGTGCAGGGCCAGCAAATCCTGCCAAAGTTGCAGGCTCAGGCCGAAGCTGCCGTGCGCCTGTTGGGGTTCACCCCGACCGCCAATGCGATGAACGCGCCACAACTGACCGTGACCCTGGCCGAACTGAAGTATCAGTCGCCTAAAGAAGGCATGTACGTGACCGAGGCGACCATCGGTGCGACGTTCCGCTCCGATGTGCAGAATGCCAATCGTCGTTACAGCGGTCGTTACGGCTCGTCCCTGGACCAGCGCTTCGGTATGGCACCGAACCAGGAAACCAACACCAAGCTGGTCAGCGACGTGTTGAGCGATGCGCTGACCCGCCTGTTCAAGGATCCGACCGTGGGGCAGATTCTCGGCGAATAACCATTCGCGCGGTGTAAAAAAAGCCCGGTGCCAGCAATGGTCCCGGGCTTTTTCATACCTGTGGGAGCGAGCCTGCTCGCTCCCACAGGGGAATCGCGTAATCAAGCGGCTTGAGAGTAGAAGTCCAGCACGCTGACGCCCGTCAGCAAGTCCGTTTCCGGCAAATCCGCATGCTGATGACCGCCCAGTGCGCAATACACCAGCCAGTGACGGTCCTGGACGTTGAAGGCGAGGCTGCCGACGAGGGTTTGTTGTTCTTCGCTGTGATTGATGAAGTAGAGGCGATCCTGGTTTTCGGCGTGGAGCATGTCGCAATCCCTGTCGGTTTCGAGGGGCGATAGACTGGCCTATTCAGATGACGAAGCTGTGACTCAGGGCAGCCATTGATCAATTGCTTCGTTATTTGTCGGAAAGAGAGGGCAGGTAAGGAGGCTTTCGGTAGAATCCGCGCCCGTCTGCCACACCTGTTTTGACTGAGGCTTGTGATGTCGCTGCACTTGATGACGCTGTTAACCGCCCATCCTGCCAAATTGATCAATTTGCTGGCTTTATTCTTTGCCTTCCCGGGCGGCTGGTTGCTGCACGCTACCCGTCGTCGCGAACGGCGCGCTATCGCCAGCCTCCAGGCGCAGCGCCAGAGCCGTCCCAGTGAAGAGCCCACGCTGGATTGGGCGACCGTGCGCATGAACCGGTTTTTCTACGTCTTTGGCTTTGCCTGCCTCGGGCTGGCGCTGCTCGTATCCTGGATCAGCACGCGGGTCTGAACTCTGTAGCAAGGAGCTTCTGTGGCGAGGGGATTCATCCCCGTTCGGCTGCGAAGCAGCCGCAAAACCTGTGAAGGCGATGTTTCGGATACACCGCATTCTCAAAATTTAGGACTGCTACGCAGTCCAACGGGGATGAATCCCCTCGCCACAGGGCGCCGTTGTCGTATCCGGAGTTAAAGCGGCAATCCCGCCTTCACCCGATACTGATTCCTCACCGGCGTCGCGTATTGCAGCACCAGGAACGGGCGGTGTTCCTCGGGGCAGGCATCCAGTCGTTGTTGCCATTCGGCCTGGGCCTTGGCCAGTTCATCGGCCGCAAACATCTCGGCAGCCTTTGGCACCTGCAATTGCGGGTCGGCGTCTTTCCACTGGGCATAAGCCAGGTAGTGCACCGGGAACAAGCGATAACCGCCAAGGATCTGCTTGTCCATTTCGACCGCCAATTGCTTGGTGTCTTCAAACAACTCCGTAATTGGCGCGGCAAAGTTCACATGCACCCGGCCTTTGTAGCCGGTGATGCCCTTGGCAATGCTCACGTCATCCTCGCCTGGCGCCTTGGTGTAGGTGCCGGTGGTGGCGCGGATGTAGAGTTCGCGGGCCTTGGCCTGGTCGCACGGGTCGTATTCGTAGCTGATCGACACCGGGGTCAGGTTCAGCGATCGGATAACTTCGCCGAACGGCTCGTCCTTGCGGCTCATGTGGAACATCTTGAGGATCGCCGATTCGGTACGGTCGTCACCGTCCTTGGCGCGGCCTTCGGCCTGGGCGATCCAGATCGAGGCGCAATCGTTGCGGATCGAATGGTTGATGTAGGCCGAGAGCAATTGATAGGCCGCCATTTTCTCGCGGCGTCCGGTGATGGAGCGGTGCACGATAAAGCTCTTGTTCAGGCGCATAAGGTCGCTGACGAAGGGCTTTTGCAGCAAGTTGTCGCCAATGGCGATGCGCGGGGTCGGCAGGCCGGCGTGGTATACGGCGTAGTTGACGAAGGCCGGGTCCATCACGATGTCGCGGTGGTTGGCGATGAACAGATAAGCGCTGCCGGACTTAAACTGCTCGACACCGGTGTAGGTCACCCCGTCCGTGGCGCGTTCGATGGTGTGGTCGACGTAGTACTCGACTTTGTCCTGCAAGGTCGCCACCGACGTGATGCCGGCAAACTCGCGGCGCAGTCGATGAGCTATAAGAGGTTTGAGCGCCCAGCCCAAGGCGCCGGCAAAACGCGGGAAGCGGAAGTGGGTGAGGATATCTAGAAACGCCTTGTCGCCGAGCAGTCGTGCCAGCACCGCTGGGACTTCGCTGTCGTCGTAAGGTCGGATGGCATCGAATTCGCCCATCATGCTCTCTTGTTAGAAACGGCTAGGGTAAGTAAAGGTTCTGATCGAAAAACAGCGGGGCACGGTCTGAAAAAGTAGCCAGACAAAAATAGCCCTGCAAATAGACCGGCGATTATACGCACAAGTCACCCGGGAGACCGTGATGCTCGAATCTGCAGTGTATGAATGTCCGTATTGTGGAGAAGAAGTCGAGACAACCGTGGACCTGTCCGGTGGCGATCAGGAATATATTGAAGACTGTCAGGTGTGTTGCAAGCCGATCAGGTTTGTCCTGCAGGTGCACGGCGAGGAATGGCTGCTCGATGTCTATGGCGAAAACGATTGAGGGGCAGGTATGCAGCGAATCTACGAACCGGAAAACCTGATGGAGGGCGAGTTGCTGCAAGGCATGCTCGCCAGTGAAGGCATCGAGGCGCATCTGGTGGGTCGCGACCTGGTCGGTGCCAGCGGCGAATTGCCGATCTTCGGCCTGCTGGGGCTGGCGGTGGATAACGATCAGGCCGATTACGCCCGCGAGCTGATCCGCGCGTACAATGCCGCGCTGCCGCTCTCCGGCGATGAACCGGAGAGCTTTCCCGGCACGCTGGTCTGTTAGGCTGGCGGATCGTTTGACCAAGAGTCGTGCTGCCCCATGTGTGGACGTTATGCCCTGTTTCGCTGGAACCCCGCCTTCGCGGCCCTGCCTGGCTTCCCCGCCGATCAGCAGGCCCAGTGGAACATTTCCCCCAATGACTCGGTGTTGATCCTGCGCGCCGACGAAGATGGCCAGCGCGGGTTGGCCCGAGCGCGCTGGGGGCTGACACCGCCGTGGCTGACCGATCTGTCCCGCACCCCGGCCCATGCCCGTGCCGAAACCGTGGCCGAACAACCGATGTTTCGTGAAGCCCTGCGCCTGCGCCGTTGCCTGCTGCCGGCCAACGGTTTCTACGAGTGGCGCGGCACCACGCGCAAGCGCCCGTATTGGCTGACGCCGGGAGAAGGGTCGTCGCTGTTTTTCGCGGCGATCTGGGAAGCGTATCCGGTGCAGGAACAGGTGTGGCTGAGCACCGCGGTCATCACCCAGCCGGCGGCCAGTCAACGGCGTCCGTTGATTCTCGATGCGGCGGGGCAGGAGGCCTGGCTCGATCCCAAAACGCCGCTGCATGCCTTGCAGGCCTTGCTGGCCAGTGAACCCGCGGCGTTACGCGAACGGGTGCTGGCGAACATGGTCAATGATCCGAAGCTCAATGGTCCGGAGTGTCTGACGCCGGGTTAAGATTTTGGGCATTTGTGCCGCGCTCTTCGCGAGCAGGCTCGCTCCCACAGGGATTTGTGAAAACCACAGATCCAATGTGGGAGCGAGCCTGCTCGCGAAAGGGCCTTCGGATCAGACCTTGAACTGATTGATCAACCGCCGCTGCTGCTCGGCCAATTTGGTCAACCCCGCGCTGGCCGCGCTCGATTCATCCGCTCCGCCCGCCACTTCATTGGCCACTTGCCCGATGTTGATCACGTTGCGGTTGATGTCGTCCGCCACCGCACTTTGCTCCTCGGCGGCACTGGCGATCTGGGTGTTCATGTCGTTGATCACCGACACCGCTTGCGTGATGGTTTCCAGGGCCTCGGCCGCCTTGGCCGCGTGTTGCACGCTTTCGTCGGTGCGGTTCTGGCTGTCCTCCATGACCCGCACCACATCACGCGTGCCTTGCTGCAACTGCTGAATCATGGTCTGGATTTCTTCAGTGGCCTTCTGGGTCTTCTGCGCCAGGTTGCGCACTTCGTCGGCCACCACGGCAAAACCACGACCCTGCTCACCGGCCCGGGCCGCTTCGATGGCCGCGTTCAGCGCCAGCAGGTTGGTCTGTTCGGCAATCCCGCGAATGGCTATGAGGATCGCATTAATGTTTTCGCTGTCCTTGGCCAGGGTTTGTACCACGCCCACCGCACGACCGATTTCCACCGCGAGGGCGCCAATGGAGTTGGAGGTGTCGTGGACAATCTGTTTGCCCTGGCTGGCGGCCAGGTCGGCGTGACTTGCGGCTTGCGCGGCCTGGGTCGCGTTGCGGGCCACGTCCTGGGCTGTAGCGGTCATTTCCTGTACGGCGGTGGCCACCTGGTCGATCTCGGCCATTTGCTTGTGCACGCCGGTGTTGGTGCGAATGGCGATGTCGGCGGTGTGTTCCGATGAATCGCTGACGCTCTGCACCGAGGTCACCACTTGGGTGATCATTGCCTGCAGCTTGGCCAGGAAGGTGTTGAAGCCCTTGGCAATCGAGCCCAGCTCATCGGAGCGGTCGCTGGTCAGGCGACGGGTCAGGTCGCCTTCGCCCTGCGCAATGTCGTCGAGCATGGCGACCATTTGCTTCAGTGGGCGGGCAATGCCGTGGCCGACCAGCCAGATTACCAGCAAGCCGATACCGGCAATCAGCAGGCCGACCATGGCCATGCCGAAGGTGTCGGAATTGCGTTGGGTGTTGAGGTCGGCTTGAAGTTTTTGCAAGTCAGCCATCACCGCGTTCAATGGCAATTGCAGCATCAGGGTCCAGCGGGCGTCGGTCTGGCCGATGCCGAAAGGCAGGTACAACTCGATCCGGCCCTGGGTCTTGTCGACGCTGTAGGTGACTTCGCCACGCTTGAGATTGGCCATGTTGGCAATCTGCTGGGCATCGAGGATGTCGCTGACCTTCTCACCGAATTTACTCGGGTCTTTGGTGTAGGCAACGATCCGGCCATTGCCGCCGATCAGGGCCATTTCCCCGGCGCCGCTGTAGAGCTTCTGGTTGGCACCCAGCAGCATTTCCTGGATGAAGTTCACCGACAGGTCGGCACCGACGATGCCCTGGAAGGCGCCGTTGAGCATGATCGGTTCAATAAAGGAGGCGAGCATGACGATTTTGTCGCCGACCTTGTAAGGCGCCGGATCGATCACGCAGGATTTTTTGGTTTCTTTCGAGCACAGGTAGTACTCGCTGGCGCGCACGCCGGTGGACAAGGTTTTCTGGTCGTCCACGTCCACCAGTTTGTCCAGGCCGAGGCTGCCGTCCTCGTTGCGGAACCACCAAGGCAGGAAACGCCCGTTGCTGGCATCGATGCCGACGACGTTGGTGCCGATGTAGGCCGCATCATTGTGATCCAGTGCGTCTTTTTCCCAGCCGATGTAGGTGCCGAGGATTTTCGGGTTCTTGGCCACGTTTTCCTTGATTAGACCGATCAATTGTTCGCGGCTGAGGCTCAGCGCTGGTTGGCCATCGGCCCCTGGCGTACCGATCAGCGCGTTAACCCGCACCAGGCCGCCGGCAATCAGCAACGGTGCTTCGAGTTCGCGCTGAATCTGGCTGACCTGGGTTTGCGCCAGGGAGGTCAGGCGTTGCTCGATCACTTGCTCGAATTGCGCCTGGGTCCGCTCCTGGACCATGTCTTGCGTCCGGGCGCCGGAAAACAGCGCGTATACCACCAGCGCTGCCACGACACTGAGAACGATGGCACCGGCAAGGGCTGCCACGGAAAACTGGATTGACTTGAATTTCATGGGGGCTCCGCACGCAAAAGGTCGTCTGCGGAGGTGTATCGGCAAGGGGTTCGAGGGGCATTAGCGGGGGCTGGGGAAATGGCTGTTTTTGCGTGCTTGATGTCGTAATTGAATCATCGCGGGCCGCTATTGGCTGTGGTTCGTCCCGGTTTGTGAATTTTTTCCTACGGCGATGAGAGCTTTGTCCGAAATCTGCGTCTCAGGTTTGTTGTATCTGGCGCCGATACACTTCCAGGCCTAGGATACGAAGATGTTTTCAGGGAGTTTTTTGATGAACAAGATATTGGTTGTGTGTGGGCTGAGCGCGAGTTTGCTGCTCACCGGCTGCCAATCGGTTAATACCACTAGCGCTGGCGCTGTGGGTGTTGAGCGCAAACAGTACATGTTCAGCATGTTGTCCTCGGACGAGGTCGATCAGATGTATGCCCAGTCTTATACGAAGACCGTGGGCGAGGCGAGCAGCAAGGGTGTACTGGACAAGACCAGTAGCGATGCCAAGCGCGTTCAGGTCATTGCCGACCGGCTCATTGCGCAGGCGCCGAATTTCCGTCCGGATGCGGCCCAGTGGAAGTGGGAAGTCAATCTGATCAAGAGCGACGAACTCAATGCCAACTGCGGTCCAGGCGGCAAAATCTTTGTGTACACCGGGCTGATCGACAGCCTGAAGCTCACCGACGATGAACTGGCCGCCGTCATGGGCCATGAAATCGCCCACGCCTTGCGCGAGCACGGTCGCGAAGCGATGTCCAAGGCTTACGGAATCGAAATGGCCAAGCAGGGCGCCGGTGCCTTGCTCGGTCTGGGCCAGGGTAGCCTGGCGGTGGCGGACGCCGTGGCCAACTACGGCATGACGTTGCCCAACAGCCGTGCCAATGAAAACGAAGCCGATCTGATCGGTCTCGAACTGGCCGCCCGTGCAGGCTACAACCCGAACGCCGCGATCACCTTGTGGGACAAAATGAGCAAGGCCAGCGAAGGTGCGCCGCCGGAGTTCCTCAGCACGCACCCGTCTTCCAGCAGCCGGACCGCTTCGTTGCAGGCGGCGATTCCGAAGGTGATGCCGCTGTACGAACAGGCCAAAAAACAGTCGTATTGAGAGTCTGCCAACACTTTCGCGAGCAAGCCCGCTCCCACATTGGCACTCGGTCAAATGTGGGAGCGAGCCTGCTCGCGAAGAACCATAACGCGGACTAGCGACCTACCACGTCAAACCCACCCACTGCTCTGCATCGCCTTGTACACCGCAACGATCGCCAGGATGAAGAACGCCGACGCTGCCAGTCGACGAATCAGCGTCAGTGGCAATTTATCCGCGGCAAAGTTACCCGCCAGAACCACCGGTACGTTGGCAATCAACATCCCGGCGGTGGTGCCAATGATCACCAACCACAATTCCGGATACTGCGCTGCCAGCATCACGGTTGCGATCTGGGTCTTGTCGCCGATTTCTGCCAGGAAGAATGCAATCAGCGTGGTCAGGAATGGCCCGAACTTGCGGGCGGTGCTGGCTTCGTCGTCATCCATCTTGTCCGGCACGAGGGTCCACAGGGCGGTCGCTGCGAAGCTCGCCGCGAGGATCCAGTGCAGCAAGGTGTCCGAGAAGAAGCTGCCAACCCAGGCGCCTACCGCACCGGCTGCCGCGTGGTTGGCCAGGGTTGCGGCAACGATACCGGCAATGATCGGCCAGGGTTTGCGGAAGCGGGCCGCGAGGATGAGCGCGAGCAGTTGCGTCTTGTCGCCGATTTCGGCCAAGGCAACGATTGCGGTAGGAACGAGTAATGAATCCAGCATCAGGGTTTTTCCTAAGGGGCGGGTCGACACGGCTATGACACGTACAGCCTCCCCGCCCCGGGTAAGGTGTTCGTGTCATAGGTCTTGTCAAACCCGGCGATCCGTCTGATGCGGACGCTTGGGTCGCATGCGCCATGGTCTGAGGACCAAGTATGTTGACGCATGCCGGGCGAGCATGGCGCTCGCGGGAGACTACTCCCCTAGGACGGAGCGGATTCTGCCTAGGCAAAACCCATCGTGCAAGCACAAATTTCTACGCGCGTTTGGCCCGATAGATACGAAAGCCTTGTCCTTCGGCCTTGATTGCGCAGGGGCCCAGGTGCTCTTCGATCAACGGCTGATACTTCAGGAAGCTGTTGGCGACCAGGCGAAGTTCGCCACCGCTTTTCAGATGTTTTGCCGCTTTTCGCAGCAAGTTTTCCGTGGCTTGGTAATCGGTGTGAACCCCGGTATGGAACGGTGGGTTGCTCAAGATTGCATTCAAACCCATCGGGGCCGCATCGATACCGTCACCGGTCATCACCTCGGCTTCCAGACCATTGGCCGCCAGGGTCATACGGCTGCTGGCGGCGGCGAAGGCATCGACATCCAGCATTGTGACCTGATTGTCCGGGTAGCGACGTTTTACCGCAGCCCCCAATACCCCAGCGCCACAACCGAAGTCCAGCAGATGGCCACTCGGCAGTTTGTCCAGATGCTCCAACAACAGGGCCGTACCGCGATCCAGTCGACCATGGCTGAACACGCCCGGCAGGCTGATGACTTTTAACGGACCTTCGGCCAGCGGCAGCTCGTATTCCTGGGCCAGACTTTCCAGTGATTTGGCTTGCGGCGCGTTGGCCACGGTAACTTGCCAGAGCTGGCAATGCCGCGCGCTGTCGAGCTTTCGCGGTTTGCCAAACGGGTTCAGTTGCTTGGCCGCGCCTTCGATGCCACTGCGTTTTTCCCCGACAAGATACACCTCGCGACCTTCAAGGCGCGAAGCCACGGCGTTGAGGATGTAATCGGTCAGATCCCTGGATTTGGGCAGAAACACCACGGCGGATTCGAACGGGAACTCAGGTGCGTTCACGCCAAAATCGCAGCGGCCGGCAAAGCGTGCCTCCAGCGCCGCTTGATCGCCGGCATGCCAGCACCAGCCGCGCGCGGCGGGTAGGCGGCCGAGCAGATCGTCGGCGGGCAAGCCGGCCAGCAGCACCGAACCCTGGAATAACTCAGCCTGACGAAGCAGTACTTCACTGCGCGGATCCATAACTGCTCCTGTGAAAAAAAGTGCCGCAGTTTATCAACTGACGACCCGCAGCGCCTTACCGCTGAAGTATCCCAGGGCGTTTTCAGTCACCTGCCCAACGATTCGCTGCCGGGCTTCGCGACTGCCCCAGGCGTTGTGGGGAGTGACGATCAACCGTGGGACGTCGTGGGCCAGCAGCGGGTTGCCGTTGACGGGGGGCTCCATACTCAACACATCGGTGGCGGCGCCGCCCAGATGACCATTGCGTAGAGCGTCGGCCAGCGCTTGCTCATCGATCAGGCCGCCACGGGCAGTGTTGACCACAAACGCACCGGGCTTCATCGAGGCCAATTCACGGGCGCCGATGAAATGCCGGGTGTGCTCGTTGAGCGGACAGTGCAGGGTCAGCGCGTCGATCTGCGGGAGTAACTCGTCCAGTGGCAAACGGTCTGGCCGGGCAGGGCGTCCCGGAATCTGGCCCAGTAGTACGCGCATGCCGAAGGCTTCGGCCAGTCGCGCGACCGCGCCGCCCAGTTCGCCATGACCGAGCAGGCCGAGGGTTTTGCCTTCCAGTTCGACGATCGGGTAGTCCAGCAGGCAAAACTGCTTGGCCTGTTGCCAGCGTCCTTCGCCGACGGCTTTCTGATAATCCGCCAGGCGTGTTGCCAGGTTGAGCAACAACATGATCGTGTGCTGCGCCACGGACGGCGTGCCGTAACCCTGGCAATTGCACACGGTAATTCCGTGGGCGCGGGCTGCAACGAGGTCGACGTTATTGGTGCCGGTGGCGGTGATCAGGATCAGTTTCAACTCGGGGCTGGCGGCGATGGTTGCCGCATCGATCACGATCTTGTTGGTGATGGCGACCGTGGCGCCCTTGAGGTGTTCGATCACTTGATCAGGCAGCGTCTGGGCGAACAATTGCAACTCGCTGAAGCACCCGCGCAACGGGCTGAGGTCGAGATCGCCCAAGTCCAGGGACGGGTGATCGAGGAAAACGGCGCGGCGAATGTTCGTCATCAACTGTACCTTTTGTGCAATGAACTGAAGGCGTAATCTGCCCAGCCTACCAGATGAAATAAATAGTTACGTGCTGCTGAAACGCTCACAAAACCTGTGGCGAGGGAGCTTGCTCCCGCTGGGCTGCGTAGCGGCCCCAATACAGGCAACCGAGTTTTAACAGGTAAACCGCGGCTACTGGTTTACGGCTGCTTCGCAGCCGAACGGGAGCAAGCTCCCTCGCCACACGTGGTGTTTATTCTGAAAACTCATTTGATCATCCAGTCCCATAGGAGCCCTCATGTACTGGACCGAGTTCTTGACCGTTGCCCTGATTCACCTGCTGGCCGTGGCCAGTCCCGGCCCGGACTTTGCCGTGGTGGTACGTGAAAGCGTGACCCACGGTCGTCGCGCCGGCACCTGGACGGCGTTAGGCGTCGGCACGGCGATTTTCCTGCACGTGGGCTATTCGCTATTGGGTATTGGTTTGATCGTGTCCCAGTCGATCGTGCTGTTCAACGCGTTGAAATGGGCCGCTGCCGCTTATCTGCTGTACATCGGTTACAAGGCGCTGCGGGCGCAACCGGCCAAGGCTGTGGCAGATGATCTGCACAAGGAGGCCGGCGAGCGCACGGCGCGGGGTGCCTTCACTTCAGGTTTCGTGACCAATGGTCTCAACCCGAAGGCCACGTTGTTCTTCCTGTCGCTCTTCACCGTGGTGATCAACCCTCATACACCGCTGGCGGTGCAGGCCGGTTACGGGATTTACCTCGCAGCGGCGACGGCGACCTGGTTCTGCCTGGTGGCCATGCTGTTCAGCCAGCAGCGCGTGCGCGCGGGTTTCGCCCGCATGGGGCACTGGTTCGACCGGACCATGGGCGCGGTACTGATCGCCATCGGCGTGAAGCTTGCGTTTACCGAGATGCGCTGAGTCTTTTCAGCGCTGGTCGCGACACGACCCGCCGCGGCCAAAACTTGGGGGTTAGCAGGCGTCGACGGTCGACGACTGGCGTTGGCGGGCGTATTCCAGAAAACCTTCCAAATCGCTGCTGCTCAGCATCCGCGACGCAGCTTTGACGTCCTCCATGGGCCAGTCCCACCACGCGGATGCGAGTAATTGAGTGCGCACGTCTTCCTCAAATCGCCAGCGGATTTGTCGGCAGGGGTTGCCGCCCACGATAGCGTAGGGTTCGACGTCACGGGTCACTACAGCGCCTGCCGCCACCACTGCGCCATGACCAATGGTCACGCCGGACAGGATCATGACATTGGCGCAGATCCAGCAATCGCTGCCGATCACGACATCGCCCTTGGTCGGGTTGCTACCGGGAATGTCCTGGGCTTCGTCAATCATCAAGGGAAAAGGGTAGGTGCTGACCCAGTCGGTGCGATGGCCGCCACCCAACAGAATCTTCACGCCTTCGGCAATCGAGGTGTATGAGCCGACTTTCAGAATCGTATCGTCGCCGAAATCCATGACTTCCGGGATGCCGTAGGTGCCCACGCCGACTTCATGTCGCGGGTAGCGCAAGCGGATTTTCTCCGGTGCCCTTTGCAGTTTTTCCAGGCGTTTCAAGTGTTTTCTGGTTTTTCGTTCTTTGAGTTTTTCGAGAAATTTCATTGGAAAGGCCTGGAAGCAGGAAGGTTCGTAGCTGATAGCGAGTGTTTAACGATGCAGCACCAGTCGCTTCAAACGCTTGAAGCTGGTTCGATTCATGTGTCGCAAAGGAATGGAGCGCAACAGCTTCCAAGCCTCTTTCTTGTCTTCGACCACCGCGTATTTGAGGGCCTTGTTAACCAGATGGGTACGGGCGTTCTGGTAAGCGGGATGACTCAGGTAGGGTTCGATCGCCTCAAGGTCTGCCTGCAGCAGTACCTTGTATTTTTTCGATAGATTGTTGGCATGTCGGCGGTAACGGGTTACGCAGACCGGCAATTCATGGATCTCATAACCCGAGCGGGCGATCCGCAAGGTCATCTGGAAGTCCTGGACTCGCAGCTGAGGGGCATAGAAACCGGCGCTGCGCATTGCACTCATGCGATAGAGCGCCACAGGGGCACCGATCACGACGGCATGGCTGAGAATTTGATCGAAGTTGTAGGTGCGGGTATGGTCGCGCCGTTGCTGCTTGAGGGTGTTGCCATCGCTGTCCATGTAGGTGATCAGCGCACCTACACAACCGACGTTCGGATGTTTATTCAGGTAATCGGTTCGAATGCGCAGGGAATCCGGCAACATGATGTCGTCCAGATCGGGCGTCGAGACGTATTCACCCTTGGCGTAGCGCAAGCCGTGATTGAGCGCCGCGCTCACACCTTGGTTCGGCTGCGTGTACAACTGGAAGTCATAGGTTTTCTGTAGTTGCTTGAGCATTGCGACGCTGTTGTCGCTGGATCCGTCGTCGACAATGATCACTTCAAAGTTCGGATAGTCCTGTCCGAAGATGCTATGGATAGCTTGTTCCAGATACTTTTCCGCGTTGTAGCAAGGCGCCACGATAGAAACCAAGGGGGGGGGTGTCGTGGCGCAAACCAGGGGGTTGGTCGCTTCAGTGCTCATTGTTATACCAATACCGTTTTGACAACGTAGGTTTGATGGTAAAGCTCCCACCTGGAAATCCGTGTAGCAGGCTTGGCAGCAATTGACTCATGCATCGGTCGGCATTTCGTATCAATAATGGTACGAACGTGCATGCTCGCCCGTCATTTGCCAGAGAACAAGCATTGCGTCAACAAAAATGTAACGTTTTCAGTGGGAGCCGGGCTTGAGGTAAGGCACGAATTGATGGCGCAACGCTAGCATCCTTGCGGCTTAGCAAATCATTCCTTTGGCTGATTTGGCTGGCGAAAAGGCGCACTAAAGTGCACTTACTTTCAGTCACGACCGTGCAGTCAGAAAAGGGATTCTTATGTTGCAGACACGCGTTATCCCCCCAGCCGAAGGCGCTTACCAGTATCCGCTGCTGATCAAACGGCTTTTGATGTCCGGTACGCGTTATGAGAAAACCCGCGAGATCGTTTATCGCGACCAGTTGCGCTATAGCTATCCGACCCTGATCGAGCGGGTCGCTCGGCTGGCCAACGTGCTGACGGCGGCCGGGGTCAAACCCGGTGATACCGTCGCGGTCATGGATTGGGACAGTCATCGCTACCTGGAATGCATGTTTGCCATTCCAATGATCGGCGCGGTGATCCACACCATCAACGTGCGCCTGTCGCCGGAACAGATCCTCTACACCATGAATCACGCCGTGGACCGCTTCGTGCTGGTCAACAGCGAGTTCGTGGGGTTGTACAACGCGATTGCCGGGCACCTGACCACCGTCGAGAAAACCCTGCTGCTGACCGACCTGCCGGAAAAGACCGCCGACCTGCCGAATCTTGTCGGCGAGTACGAGCAACTGCTGGCAGCCGCGAGCCCGCAGTATGACTTCCAGGATTTCGACGAAAATTCGGTCGCGACCACCTTCTACACCACGGGTACCACCGGTAACCCCAAGGGCGTGTATTTCACCCATCGGCAATTGGTCCTGCACACCATGGGTGTGTCGACCATCATGGGCGCGATCGACAGCGTGCGCCTGCTGGGCACCAACGACGTCTATATGCCGATTACCCCGATGTTCCACGTGCATGCCTGGGGGTTGCCATACGTGGCGACCATGCTCGGGCTCAAGCAGGTTTATCCCGGCCGCTACGATCCGGAGCTTCTGGTGCAGTTGTGGCGCAAGGAGAAGGTCTCTTTTTCACACTGCGTACCGACCATCCTGCAAATGGTCCTCAACGCCAAGGCGGCGCAAGGCACGGACTTCGGCGGCTGGAAAATCGTGATCGGTGGCAGTGCGCTCAATCGCACACTGTACGAAGCGGCCAAGGCCAAAGGCATTCAGTTGACCGCGGCTTATGGCATGTCGGAAACCGGACCGCTGGTGTCGTGTGCGCACCTCAACGATGAGCTGATGGCCGGCACCGAAGATGAACGCACCACCTACCGGATCAAGGCCGGTGTGCCGGGGCCGCTGGTGGAAGCGGCCATCGTCGACACCGAAGGCAACTTTCTCCCTGCGGATGGCGAGACCCAGGGCGAACTGGTTCTACGTGCGCCATGGTTGACCGAAGGCTATTTCAACGAACCGCAGAAAGGCGCCGAGCTCTGGGCCGGCGGCTGGTTGCACACCGGTGACGTGGCAACGCTCGACAGCATGGGCGTGATCGACATTCGCGACCGGATCAAGGACGTGATCAAGACCGGTGGCGAGTGGATCTCCTCCCTGGACCTCGAAGACCTGATCAGTCGCCATGCGGCGGTACGCGAAGTAGCAGTGGTGGGGATCGCCGATCCACAGTGGGGCGAGCGTCCGTTTGCTTTGCTGGTGTTGCGTGAAGGCCATCAGATCGGGGCCAAAGAGCTCAAGGAACACCTCAAGCCATTCGTGGAGTTGGGGCACCTGAGCAAGTGGGCGATCCCGAGCCAGATCGCCCTTGTTACTGAAATTCCCAAGACCAGTGTCGGCAAACTCGACAAGAAGAAAATTCGTCTCGACATCACCGAGTGGCAAGCTACAAACAGCACTTTCCTTTCGACGCTTTAACCTCCCTTTGGCGTGCCCGAAAAGGCACGCCAGCCCCACCAAGCAAGCGCTTGGCTTGTCAAATCAGAATTTTCAGCCATGCTTGCCGGGCCGACGGGCGTCGGCCTGGCAAAGGACTGTTCCAGAGTGCCTGGCAGGTGCAAATCACACTTTAGAGGGATCAAGCACTACTACCTGCTGGCTATAGTCCGCTCAAGGATTTTTAAGAACGGGGCAAACGCACAAACCGGGGCGATGCAACTTTGGAATGACTTTGGGAAGCCTTGGCTCCCTGTTATCCAAGCGTTTTTAAAAGTGCTCACTGCCATAACAATAAAATGCACATGGAGTAGCGTCGATGACATCAGTAAACCAGTTCTGGCGCCGGGCGAAACTGCCTCTGGCCGTCAGTCTTGCCTCCACGCTCGCCGGGCCTGCATTCGGCGTCAGTTTCAACGTTGGTGAAATCGAAGGTCAGTTCGACTCATCCCTGTCGATCGGTGCCAGTTGGTCTACCGAAAGCGCCAACAAGAACCTCATCGGTGTCAACAACGGCGGCCGTGGCCTGTCCCAGACTTCCGATGACGGTCACCTGAACTTCAAGAGCGGTGAAACATTCTCGAAGATCTTCAAGGGCATTCATGACCTCGAGTTGAAATACGGCGACACCGGCATGTTCGTCCGTGGCAAATACTGGTACGACTTCGAACTCAAGGACGAAAGCCGTCCGTTCAAGGACATCAGCGACGATAACCGCAAGGAAGGCGCCAAATCCGCCGGCGGTCAGATCCTCGATGCCTTCGTCTATCACAACTATTCCATTGCCGATCAGCCGGGTTCCGTCCGCCTGGGCAAACAAGTCGTTAGCTGGGGTGAAAGTACTTTCATCGGTAGCGGCATCAACTCGATCAACCCGATCGACGTTTCCGCGTTCCGTCGCCCAGGCGCCGAGATCAAGGAAGGCCTGATCCCGGTCAACATGTTCTACGTGTCCCAGAGTCTCACCGACAATCTGTCGGCCGACGCTTTCTATCAGATCGAATGGGACCAGACCGTTGTCGACAACTGCGGCACCTTTTTCTCCCAGCCTGACATTGTTGCCGATGGTTGCGACAACAACCTGCGGGTGCTGAACAGCCGCTCGACGATCCCTGCCGCCGCACTGCCGACGCTGACTGCGTTGGGTGTGGACGCCAACAACGAAGGCGTGCTGGTGCGCCGTGGTCCGGACCGCGATGCGCGGGACGGCGGCCAGTGGGGCGCGTCCCTCAAGTACATGTTCGATCCGCTGGACACCGAGTTCGGTGCCTACTTCATGAACTACCACAGCCGCGCACCGATCTTCAGCGCCACGGGAGCTTCTGCAGCGACCTTCGGCCGGGTCGCCGCCCTGCCGGCACAATTGCGCGCATTGGCGCCATTGATCGTCGCCGGTAACTCGAGCTACTTCATCGAGTATCCGGAAGATATCCGCCTCTATGGCTTGAGCTTCTCCACCACCCTGCCGACAGGTACGGCGTGGAGCGGTGAGATCAGTTACCGTCCGAACGCACCGGTTCAACTTAACACCACCGATATTCTGTTCGCCGGCGTACGTCCTTTGGGCGGTGCACTGACCAACGCTTCGTTGCTCTCCGCCCCACCAGGCTCGGACCTGCACGGTTATCGCCGCAAGGAAATCACCCAGTTCCAGACCACCCTGACGCACTTCTTCGACCAGGTCATGGGCGCCAGCCGTCTGACCCTGGTGGGCGAAGTGGGCGTGACCCACGTCGGTGGTCTCGAAAGCACATCCGACGTCCGTTACGGTCGTGACCCGGTCTACGGTCCTGGCGAGTTGCCGGCTACCGGTGGCCAGAACACCTGTATCGCACTCAACCAAAGCACCATCAACGGCGCCGGTCCGGGTACGCCAACCAACAACCTCAGCCGCAATTGCAACGACGAAGGCTTCACCACGGCGACTTCGTGGGGCTATCGCGGCCGTGCGATCTGGGAATACAACGACGTATTCGCCGGTGTGAACCTCAAGCCTAACGTGGCCTGGTCCCACGATGTGGAAGGTTACTCGCCTGGCCCTGGCGGCAACTTTGAGGAAGGCCGTAAAGCGGTCAGCCTGGGTGTCGATGCCGAATACCAGAACACCTACACCGCGAGCCTGGCATACACCAACTTCTTCGACGGCAAGTACACCACCGTGGATGACCGCGACTTCGTTGCGCTCAGCTTCGGCGTGAACTTCTAAGCACTGTATTTTCAGGACGAGTACACACATGAAAATTACAAAAAGTCTGTTCCACGCCGGTGTCCTGGGGCTTTCCCTGCTGGCGACCAGCGTGATGGCAGCGGTCCCGGCCGCCGAAGCGGATAAACTGGGCAAGAGCCTGACCCCGATGGGTGCCGAGGCAGCGGGTAACGCCGACGGTTCGATCCCGGCCTGGAAACCGATGCCGAAAAACGCCGGTACGGTTGACAGCAAGGGCTTCCTGTCCGACCCGTACGCCAGTGAAAAGCCGCTGTTCACCATCACGGCGCAGAACGTCGACCAGTACAAGGACAAGCTCGCCCCAGGGCAGTACGCGATGTTCAAGCGCTACCCGGAAACCTTCAAGATGCCGGTTTACCCGTCCCATCGCGGTGCTACCGTGCCGGATGACGTGTTCGCCGCCATCAAGAAAAACGCCACCAACACCGAGCTGGTCTCCGGTGGCAACGGGCTGAAAAACTTCGAGACCGCCGTACCGTTTCCGATTCCAAAAAGTGGCGTCGAGGTTATCTGGAACCACATCACCCGCTATCGCGGTGGCAGCGTGACCCGCCTGGTGACCCAGGCCACGCCACAGGCGAACGGCTCGTTCAGCCTGGTGTATTTCCAGGATCAATTCGTGTTCCGCGACAAGATGAAGGACTACGATCCGGCCAACCCGGGCAACATTCTGTTCTATTTCAAGCAGAAGGTGACCGCGCCGGCCCGTCTGGCCGGTGGTGTATTGCTGGTGCACGAAACTCTCGACCAGGTAGCGGAACCGCGCTCGGCGTGGGTTTACAACGCCGGTCAGCGTCGCGTGCGTCGTGCGCCGCAAGTGTCCTATGACGGTCCAGGTACGGCCGCCGATGGTCTGCGTACTTCCGACAACCTCGACATGTACAACGGTGCGCCGGATCGCTACGACTGGAAACTCGAAGGCAAGAAAGAGATGTACATCGCCTCCGACAGCTACAAGCTCGACGATCCGAAGCTCAAGTACGCCGACATCATCAAGGCCGGCCACATCAACCAGGACCTGGCTCGCTACGAGCTGCGTCGAGTGTGGCATGTGGTAGCAACCCTGAAGGAAGGCCAGCGCCACATCTATGCCAAGCGTGACTTCTACATCGATGAAGACACCTGGCAAGCAGCGGTGATCGACCACTACGACGGCCGTAATCAGCTCTGGCGTGTAGCGGAAGCTCACTCCCAGAACTACTACAACGTCCAGGTGCCGTGGTACACCCTGGAAACCCTGTACGACCTGCAATCGGGCCGCTACCTGGCACTGGGCATGAAGAACGAAGAGAAGTCGGCGTATGACTTCGGCTTCACCGCCACCACCGCGGACTTCACCCCGAACGCCTTGCGTCAGGATGGTATTCGCTAAGCGCTGCAAGCCGAGGCCGCATCCTCGAAAAAACGCCCCGACTGGTTCGGGGCGTTTTTTTTGAAACTGCCTCTCTGTGGGAGCGAGCCTGCTCGCGAAGGTCGTCAACGATAACGCGTGAAGCCTGATTCCCCGCGCAGCTCTCGGTTTCTTCGCGAGCAGGCTCGCTCCCACAGGTAGTACGAGTAATTTTTGCCTAAGCGATGGTTCGTAGACTTTTTGTAGCCATTTGTAGCAATTACCTTCATTCCCTTCTCGTTTACCGCTAGTCTGCGGACATCTGCAACGCCGCCACCCGTATTTCAAACAAGAGCCGGCCATGACTGATCTGTCCCCACCACCAGGTCCTGCAAGCGTCGCCGTCGCCGCGCTGGATGGGCGCTTTTTCCGACCGCCATTGCCTGACGGCCATGTGCTGCGCCCGCGACTGTGCGAGCGCTTGAGTGCGGGGCTTGGTGGCAGGTTGCTGTTGGTCAGTGCACCGGCGGGGTTCGGTAAGAGTTCGTTGGCGGTGGAGTTCTGCCAGTCGTTGCCGGCGCATTGGCAAAGCCTGTGGCTGGGATTGAGTCCGCGGGACAGCGATCCGGGTCGATTCCTCGAACGTTTGCTCGAAGGCCTTCAGGACTATTTTCCGCAGCTGGGCAGGCAGTCCCTCGGGCTGCTGAAGATGCGTCAGCGCCACCAACCGTTTGCCTTCGAAGAATGGTTGGATGGCTTGCTCGACGAGCTTGCCGTGCACCTGTCGACCGCAACACCACTGCTGTTGGTGCTCGATGACTATCATCTGGCCCAGGGGCCGGTTCTCGACCGTTGCCTGCAATTCTTCCTCAATCACCTTCCTGATGGTTTGTTGGTGATGGTCACCAGTCGGCAGCGTCCCGACTGGCATCTGGCACGACTGCGGCTGTCGCGGCAACTGCTGGAATTGCACGAGCAGGACCTGCGCCTGACCCACGATGAGGCCTTGAGCCTGCTCGATCGGCACAGCAGCTCTTTGCGCGGCGAGGCGCTGGAAAATCTGATCCAGCGCAGTGAAGGTTGGGTGGCGGGGCTGCGCTTCTGGCTGTTGGCAGCGTCGGAGGCGGGCAGCGATGGAGCTTTGCCCCAGGCGCTCCACGGCGGGGAAGGCCTGATCCGCGATTACCTGCTTGAAGAAGTGATCGATTGCCTGCCCGCCGAGGTCCAGGCGTTTCTCTACGACACGGCACCCCAAGAGCGCTTCTGCAGCGAACTGTGCGATGCCGTTCGCGACGCCCATGACAGTGCCGAAATCCTGCGTTTTCTGGCGGCACACCAGGTATTCCTGGTGCCGCTGGACGAGCATGGTCACTGGTATCGCTACCACCATCTGTTTTCCGACTTGCTGCGTTCGCGACCTGTCGCCCAGTCGATGGTCCCGGCCGCCAGTCTGCACCTGCGCGCCTGTCGCTGGTTCAATGCCCAGGGGTTGCTCGATGAAGCGGTGGAGCAGGCGTTGCGTGCCGGGCACCTGGACGTCGCGGCAAACCTGGTGCAAAACCTGTCGGAAGAACAATTGCTGGCCGAGCAGAATGTCGGCATGTTGCTGCGCTGGAAAATGGACTTGCCCGACAGCCTGCTGATCAGCACACCACGGCTGATCGTGCTCTACAGTTGGGCGCTGGGGTTGGCCTGTCAGCTCGATGCCGCCGAGGAACTGGCCAGTCATTTGAGCCGTTTCCTGCCGGCCCCGTCAGCCACTGCGCAGAAATCGATGCTGGCGCAATGGCTGGCCTTGAGCGGGATCATTGCTCGCGGGCGCGGTAACCGCGAACTTACGCTGCGTTATTGCAGCGAAGCGCTGGCAAGTCTGCCGTGCAAGCGATACGGCCAGCGATTGATGTGCCTGTCGACCTTGTCCAACCTGGCCATTGCCGATGGTGATTTGTGGCGTGCGCGAGGATTGAACCGTGACTCCCTGGAATTGGCACAACGAGTCGGCAACCCGCTGTTCGAAGCACTGGCTCACTATGACCGCGCTCGCGTGTTGCAAGCCCGAGGGGAAATCCTGCGCTCACTGGATGAAGTCCGGCAGGGACTGCAACGCCTGCAAGGGCTGTCACCGCAGCGGCTCTATGCCGTACGTGCGCGACTGACGTTGTATGAAGGTTTTCTGCTGGCGCTGCGTCTGCAACCGCAGGCGGCGCGGGTGCGCTTGCAGGCTGGATTGAGCGAAGCGCGAGCGTGTCGCGACATCAGCGTATTGATCGGCCATTGCGTGATCGCCCGGCTTGAAGGCAGCAGCGGGGAATTCGCCAAGGCCTTTGCCGAGCTGGCCGAAGCCGAACGTCTGATGCATATCTGGGACGTGCCGCCCATTTACTATCTGGCGATGATCACCTTGGTCAAATGCGAGCTCTGGCTGGCTCAGGGTCGTATCGATCTGGCGGAAGCCTGGCTGGCACGACTGGGGCAGACCTATAACGGCGAAAAGCCGGCAGCTCCGCCGGAATTCCATCCGCAACTCCCTCTGCACATTGAATTGCAACAAGCCATGCTGGAAGTCATTCAGGACCAACCGATGCTGGCCGAGGGGCGTTTGAATGCGTTGCTCGAACACGGCCAGCAAAGCGGTCGACAGATGCTCAGTGCGATGGCACTGACGCAAAAGGTCTCGTTGTTGTTGGGCAACGGGCGCGAACCCGAAGCTCGCAAGGCCCTGAGCCAGGCGCTGGATGCCGCTGCCGGCGGCGTGCTGCAACCGTTTGAAGGGTTGTTGGCCGAGCATCCGGATTGGCTTCGCGGCCAGCTGCAAAGCGGTGCGCAGACGACTGTGTCTCAGGACCTTGCAGAAAAGCTCCCGGTACAATCGCCGCGGCTGGCGCTGGAGCCTGTTCCCGCTACCGAGCAACTCAGTTCACGTGAGTTGGCCGTCCTGCGCCTGATTGCCCAAGGCTGCTCGAATCAGGAAATAAGTGATCAGTTGTTCATCTCCCTGCACACCGTTAAAACCCACGCCAGTCATATCAACAGCAAGCTAGGGGTCGAAAGGCGTACGCAGGCGGTGGCACGGGCGAAGGAATTAGGGGTGTTAGGTTAAGGAAATCTTCACGTTACATATCCGGGCAAATAACGGGATACTCAATTGTGCGAAAATCGCTCGTTCTCCTTTATCGAGCAGGCCCTGATGTCCCAGAAACCCGCCCTTATTCGTGAAACCTTCCCCGTCGGCCCGTTGCAGTGCAACTGCACGATCATCGGCGATCCGATCACCAAAAAGGCGATTGTGGTCGATCCGGGCGGCAATCATGAGCAGATCCTTGCACGTCTCGATGCTCTGGGCCTGAAGGTGGTCAGCATCATTCACACCCATGCGCACCTCGACCACTTTCTGGCATCCGGTCAGTTGAAGGAAAAAACCGGCGCCACCTTGCACCTGCACAAAGAAGATCAATTCCTTTGGGATAATCTGGAGATGCAGTGCCAGATGTTCGGTGTTCCCTATACGCCGGTGCCGTCGCCGGATCGCTGGCTGGCCGACGATGAAGAGCTGGCTTGCGGTTGCGGTGTGGCGTTGCACACGCCGGGGCATACGCCAGGTTCCATGAGCTTCTGGTTTTCAGAGGCCAGGTTGTTGATCGCCGGTGACACCCTGTTTCGTCGCGGGGTAGGGCGCACGGATTTGTGGGGAGGCGATCAAGCGACTATCGTGCGTTCGATCAAACAGCGCCTGTATACCCTCGATGAGGAGGCGACGGTGGTGGCCGGGCATGGTCCCGACACACGCCTGGGGGATGAAATGCGTGAAAATCCCTTTGTTCGTGCGTGATTTGTAACAAGTGGAATTTTCGCCAGCCGAAACGATCCAACACCCGCAAAGGTACGATGCTTACGTGCGTTGCACCACAGAATGTAAAAAGTAGGAGCTCTTCATGTTCACCACCCGTCGTTTGATTATTGTTGCTACTGCCGTGGCGCTGTTGTCCGGTTGTGCATCGCCTAACCCTTATGACGGAAGTCAGGGACAGGCTGAGGGCGGCTCGCAAGGCATGAGCAAGACCGCGAAATACGGTGGTCTCGGCGCGCTGGCCGGTGCGCTGGCCGGCGCTGCCATCAACCACGATAACCGTGGCAAGGGTGCGCTGATCGGTGCTGCAGTGGTCGGTGCTTCCGCCGCCGGTTACGGCTATTACGCGGATCAGCAGGAGAAAAAGCTGCGTGCCAGCATGGCCAACACTGGTGTTGAAGTGCAGCGCCAGGGCGACCAGATCAAGCTGATCATGCCGGGCAACATCACGTTTGCCACCGATTCGGCGAATATCGCTTCCAGCTTCTACCAACCGCTGAATAACCTGGCGGGTTCGCTGAAAGAGTTCAACCAGAACCAGATCGAGATCGTCGGCTACACCGACAGCACTGGTAGCCGTCAGCACAACATGGACCTGTCCCAGCGTCGGGCCGAGAGTGTTGCAACTTACCTGACCTCGCAAGGCGTTAGCGGTGCCAATCTGAGCGCTCGCGGTGCTGGTCCGGATAGCCCGGTTGCCAGCAACGCTGATGTTAATGGTCGCGCACAGAACCGTCGTGTCGAGGTCAACCTTAAGGCGATTCCAGGCCAGGAGTATGGTGTTCAGCAGTAAGGCAACGTTCAGCAATACCCATAACGGCTGCCCCAATGAAAAATGCCCGATTTGAAGATCGGGCATTTTTTTGTTTGGCCTGTACTGGCCTTGTGGCGAGGGGAATACCCCCTCGCCACAAGGCATTCATCACTCCTTTAATTGGCCTCTTTCACCGCACTGAGAAACGCACAGGTACGCTCCTGTTGTGGATGCTCGAAGATCTGCGCCGGGGTACCTTGTTCGTGGATCTGCCCCTTGTAGAAGAAGCACACCCGATCGGCGAACTCCCGGGCAAAGCCCATCTGGTGCGTCACCATCAGCATCGTCAGGTTATGCTCGGCACCGAGCTTGCGGATGACATTAAGCACTTCGCCGCATAGTTCCGGGTCGAGCGCCGAGGTCACTTCGTCGAACAGCATGACTTTGGGTCGCATCGCCAAGGCCCGGGCAATCGCCACCCGTTGCTGCTGACCACCGGACAACTGCGAAGGGTAATGCCCCAGCTTGCTGCCCAGTCCGACCAGCTCCAGCAGTTCTGCCGCACGCTCGCGGGCTTCTGCGGGCTTCATGCCCAGCACCTGCACCGGCGCCTCAATGACGTTTTGCAAGGCGGTCATGTGCGGAAACAGGTTGAAACTCTGGAACACCATGCCGATCTTGCCGCGCACGCGACGGATATGCCGGTCATTGGCCGGCACCAGCACGCCGTTGCGATTGGGCATATGGGTCAGCAGATCGTCTTCGATTCGGATCACGCCGTCATCGATGCCTTCGAGCGTCATCAGCACCCGCAACAACGTGGATTTCCCCGAGCCGCTGGGTCCGATGATCGCGACTTTCTCGCCCGGCGTGACATCCAGATTCAAGTGATCGAGCACCGTGAAATTGCCATAGCTTTTGGTAACGTCCTGGAAACTGACGATCGGCTTGAGCGCTTTCGGTTGATGCATGGCCGTGGCCTCCTGCGGATGCAGCGGAGTCAGGTTGCCGCGCCGGGAAAGGTCGTTGGAAGTCGAGAGTGGAGAAGTCATTAGCGTAGCTCCAGGCGCAATTCGAGGCGCCGTACCAGATAAGCCAGGGCGATGCTCAGGGCGAGGAAAAACAGACCGACCATGGTGATCGGCTCCAGGTAGCGGAAATTCTCGGAGCCGATGTTCTTGGCCTGTTGCATGATTTCCACCACGGTAATGGCCGACAGCACCGGCGTGTCCTTGAGCATTGCCACCAGATAGTTGCCCAGCGGTGGCAGGATCGGCCGCAGGGCCTGGGGCAGGATGATGTTGCGGTAGGCACTGTACGGCGCGATGTTCAGCGCGGTGACGGCTTCCCACTGCGCCCGTGGCACAGCGTCCAGCCCGCCGCGGTAGACCTCGGCGATGTAGCAGGCGTAGTGCACGCCGATCCCGACGATCCCCACTTGCATGGCGGTCATGCTCACCCCGTAGTTGGGCAGTACGTAGTAGAGGAAGTACACCTGGATCAGCAGCGGCGTGCTGCGGATGAACTCGATCGTTCCGGCGATCGGCCACGACAGCCAGTAATGGCGGCTGCGACGGCCAATGGCGAGAAATAGTCCCAGCACGATGGCGATCAGAAAACCGATCAGGGTAATGCCCACGGTGTTGAGCGAGGCGCGCAGCAGATCGGGGAGGATCTGCCAGGCATATGTCCAGTCGAACAGGGTCATGACAGGCCTCCACGCATCCGGCCGCGCGCCAGGCGACGCTCAATGCTTCGCATGCCGAGGTTGATCGTCTGGGCCAGGATGAAATACATCACCAGCGCCAGGCTGAAAATTTCCAGGGTTTGGAACGTAGCCTGATCCAGTTGCCGGGCTCGAAAACTCAAGTCGGACAAGGTAATCAGCGATACCAGCGAGGTATTTTTCAACAGCTCGATCAGCAGATTCGTGCCAGGTGGAATGGCTGCCAACAGCGCCTGGGGCAGGATGATCCGGCGAAAACGCTTGTAGCCGCTGAAGTTGAGTGCCGTCGCCGCTTCGTACTGACCCTTGGCCACGGAGCTGATCGCACCGCGCATCACTTCAGCGCCGTACGCGCCGATGTGCAGTCCGAGCCCGACAATCGCTACGGCATAGGGGCTCAGTTCCAGATTGAACGGCGGCAGCGGTAGTACGAAAAACAGCCAGAACAGTTGCACCAGCAACGAGGTGCCGCGAAACACTTCGATGTAGGCGACCGAGAACCAGCTCAGCAGCCGCCAGTGCGACATGCGCCCGAGGGCTGCGAGTATCGCCGCGACAATCGCCAGCAGCGAGCCGAAGAAGGTCACCTGGAGCGTGACCCAGGCGCCTTGTATCAATAGCGGAAGTAATTCACCCATTGTTCACACCTGCACGGTTCAACATCCGGTTTAAGCAGGGAAATAGGCATCGCGCCAAAGCGCCATGCCTGCTTCGACTATTGAGCGCAGAGCTCGGCAGCCGTTTTGCTTGTCACGTTGGATTTGTCGAAGCCGAACGGGGCGACCGTCTTGAGGTGCTCTTCGGAGCCCAGCCACTTTTTCAGTTCGGCGTTGACCGCATCGCGCAAATCCTTATCTTCCGGGCGGAAGGCAAGGGCACCGTAGCCGGTATGCGACGGGTCGTCCTTGAATTCGGTGACCGCTTCGACCTTCTCGCCGCCCTTGGCGGCCAGGCCTTTCATGGTCAGCTGAGTGCCCACGGCGGCATCGGCGCGACCGGCGCGCACGGCTTGCAACTGGGCGGTGGTGTCCGGCACCTGAAGGATCTGCGCATCTTTCACGCCCGAATCCCGTGCGTATTTCAGGTTGACCGTACCGGCCATGATCGCCAGTTTCACATCCGGGTTTTTGGCGATGTCTTCATAGCTGTGAAGATTTTTCGGGTTGCCTTTGGCGGTGAGGAGGGCGTCGGGCAGTTGGTACTGTGGATCGGTGAAGATCACCTGCTTGCAGCGTTCGGGGGTGATGTACATGCCGGCGGCGATGACATCAAAACGCCCGGCGCGCAAGCCCGGGATCAACGAGCCCCACTCGGTCAAAATGCCGTCGACTTGCTTGATGCCCATTTTGGCGAAAATGACTTTGGCGATTTCCGGCGATTCACCGGTCACGCGACCGTCGGTTTCGGTAAAGGCAAACGGGGTTTCGTTGGCGTAACCGATACGGATATTGCTGTTTTTCGTGATGGTTTCCAGCGTCGTGGCGGCGTGGGCGCCGGCGGTCAGGCCGAATATCGCGCAAGCCACGAACAGATGACGTAAAGCATGTGAACTGCGGAGAAGGGAATTGCTCATCGATAAAATCTCCTGTTTCTTGTGGACCCGTCGTTGACGGCTCTGTGTTAGGAGGCAGTGTGACAAGAGCAAAGCGTACGAGCGCTGATACCTGTTGAACCCAGGCGTGCAGATACAGTTCAAGTACAGATCGATTGGTTGTTGTTGGCGGCGAGTTCTGTCGCCTGTACATCGACCTTGGACCGAGCATACAAAAGCCCTGCACTACATTGCATTGCACTAGGACAATTGATTTGCGCCAGTTCTCGCGGGATGCTGTCGGCACTGGCAAACACGCGGGTTCGACGCCGATGGACAAGTGGAAAGCAGCACTGGAAATCGCCCGCAGCGGCGAATCGAAATACAAGATCCTCGTCCAGGCAATCGCCGACGACATCGAGCAGGGTGTGTTGGCCAACGACCAGCGCCTGCCACCGCAACGCAATGTCGCCGATGCCATGGGTATCAGTGTGCAAACCGTCACCAATGCTTATAAGGAGCTGGAGCGCCAGGGGCTGGTGCGTTGCGAAGTGGGGCGCGGCAGTTTTGTCTCGCGGCGCATGAGTGACCGCGTAGCCACTTACATTCTCGATAGCCCTGAACGGGCGCTGGTGGATTTTTCCATCACGCGGATCCTGCACACCCGCGAGCACGACCAGTTCTGGCGGGACACCTGCCGCGAGTTGAGCATCGAAGAGGATCAACCGTGGATTCACGCCTTCCGCCCGATTGCCGGTTTCGAAACTCACCGTGAAGCAGCGATGCACTGGATCAGGCGCCAGGGGTTGAAAGTCGAGCGCGACGATATCCTGATTACCAATGGAGCTGCCCACGGCATCTTCCTCGCCCTGGCATCACTGGCCGGCCCCGATGATGTGGTGCTTTGTGAGGGGCTCACCGACCACGGCGTTATCGGCAACTCCCAGGTCCTGGGTTTTACCCTCAAGGGGCTGGAGATGGATCGCTATGGCATTGACCCGGAACATTTTGAAGACATGTGCAGCAACGAGCGCATCACGGCGCTGGTCTGCACACCGAACCTGAACAACCCGACCACCAGCCTAATGCCGGACAGCCGACGGCGGGAGATTGCCGAAATCGCCCGGCGTTTTGGCGTACACATCATCGAAGACGACGTGTACGGTCCCCTGCTCGACGAGCACCGCGCACCGCCGATCAGCCATTACCTGCCGGAGCTTTCGTTCTATTGCACCAGCATGACCAAGTCGGTGCTCACCGGTTTGCGAGTGGGGTATCTGGTGGTACCCAAGCGTCTGGCGCTGCGTACCGAAAGCATTTTGCGGGTCAACAGCTGGATGGCCACGCCCATGGTTTCGGAAATTGCCGCACGCTGGATTCGTGACGGGCGCGCCGATGCGTTGGTGGGTTTGCAACGCCAATTGTTAGCCGGGCGACAGGCGATGGTCACTGAGTATCTGGAGGAGTACGTGCTGGCGCAGCATCCTCATTCGCTCAACGCCTGGATCGGCATTCCGGCCCATTGGGAAGTTGACGGCCTGGTGCGCACGTTGCGCCACAAACACATCGCGGTGACATCCCCCGACCCGTTCACTGTCCGCGGTACGCCCAAGCCACGGGCGGTGCGTGTGTGTGTCGGGGCCGAATGCAGCGATGATGAAATGCGCGAGGCCTTGATCGGCATGCGCGAAATCTTCAGCCAGTACCCGCAAATCCACGACTTTTGAGCGGAGAAAAAGACGTCGAAAAAATTGTCGACTAAATTGCCCTAGTACATTCAGAGTGACAATCCTGTCCTCTTAGACTGCGCCCAATACCTCATCGGGATGCGGTCATGACAGTGCTTCAGCTCAACGATGTCTACCTCGCCCGCCAGCGTATCGAACGGCTGGTGCGGCGCACGCCCATGGAACAATCGTCCAGTCTGTCCCGATTGTTGGGCGTGCCTGTCTACCTCAAGCTCGAATCCCAGCAGATCACCGGCAGCTTCAAGTTGCGCGGTGCGAGCAATGCCGTGGCGCAACTCACCGCCGAACAAAAGGCCTTGGGTGTCGTCGCAGCGTCCACTGGCAATCATGGGCGGGCGCTGGCGTATGCCGCTTCCCGACAAGGCGTGAAGGCGACGATCTGTCTGTCGCAGTTGGTCCCGGGAAACAAGGTGCAGGCGATTCGCGACCTTGGCG
Organism: Pseudomonas baetica; assembly: GCF_051216495.1. GTDB lineage: Bacteria > Pseudomonadota > Gammaproteobacteria > Pseudomonadales > Pseudomonadaceae > Aquipseudomonas > Aquipseudomonas baetica_B. The sequence continues at coordinate 101,397 of NZ_JBPKAM010000006.1, forward strand.
CTCAAGTGTGCATCGTTGGCCAATCCCAGGATGACGCCCAGCGCGAAGCCGAGCGGATTGCCGTTGAGCAGGGCGCGGTCCTGCTTCCGCCGTTCGATCACCCGGCAATCATTGCCGGGCAGGGCACGCTGGGATTGGAGATCCTTGAACAACAGCCGGACGTCGCCCAGGTGCTGGTGCCGTTGTCCGGTGGCGGTCTGTTTGCCGGTGTGGCACTGGCGCTGAAAACGGTCAACCCGCGCATCGTCACGCACGGCATCAGCATGCAGCGTGGCGCGGCAATGCACGCCAGCCTCGCCGCGGGCCACCCAGTGGAAGTCGAAGAGCTGTCGACCCTTGCCGACTCCCTCGGCGGTGGTATCGGCCTGGATAACCGTTACACCTTCAGCATGACCCGCGACACCTGCGATCACTTGCACCTGCTCAGCGAAGCCTCCATCGCCAACGCCATCCGTCATGCCTACCGCGAAGAACGCCAGGTCCTGGAAGGCGCGGCCGCCGTGGGGATCGCCGCGCTGCTCGATGGCTTGATCGAGCCTCGTGGCCCGATTGTGGTGGTGGTCAGCGGGCGCAACGTCGACATCGATCAGCATCTGCGTGTGCTGACCGGCCTTGATGCGTGAAACCCGACAATAACGACCCAAAGGAGCGCCGCGTTAATGAGTGAAATCACCTTGTTGAGCGAAGCTGATCTGCGCGCCTGTGTGGCGCTGGATTTGCCCAGCATCGAAGCCATCCAGCAAGCCTTCGTATTGCTGGCCACCGCTGCCGTGGCGATGCCGCCGATCCTGCGCCTGGACATTCCTGAGCACAACGGCGAAGTGGACGTGAAGACCGCCTACCTGCCAGGCCTTGCGCGCTTTGCGATCAAGGTCAGCCCGGGTTTTTTCGACAATCCTAAACTCGGTCTGCCCAGCCTCAACGGCATGATGATGCTGCTGTCGGCGCGCACCGGTCTGCTCGATGCCTTGCTCTTGGATAATGGCTACCTGACGGCGGTGCGTACGGCGGCCGCCGGGGCCGTGGCGGCACGGGCATTGTCACGATCCGACAGCCGCAGCGTGGCGCTGATCGGCGCCGGTGAGCAGGCAGCACTGCAGTTGCAGGCCCTGCGCCTGGTGCGGCCGATCGACAGCGTGCGGGTCTGGGCACGGGACTCGGCCAAGGCTCAAGCCTTTAGTGTGGAACTGGCGCGCGATAGCGGTCTTGCCGTCAAACCCTGCGACAGCATCGATGAGGCCATGGCCGAAGTCGATATCGCCATCACTTGCACGCCCAGTCGTGAGCCCCTGATCGATGTGCGCCATTTGCACCCCGGCCTGCACATCACCGCCATGGGCTCGGACGCCGAGCACAAGAACGAAATTTCCCCACAGGCGCTGGCGCAGGTCGACCGCTACGTGGCGGATCGCCTGAGCCAGACCCGTATCCTCGGCGAGTTGCATCACGCCCTCGTGGCCGGCGTCGTTCGCGACGAGTCGAATTTCGCCGAACTGGGCCAGGTATTGGCCGGTCAGCGACCCGGTCGCACGGACGCTACGCAGGTCACCCTGTGCGACCTCACAGGGACCGGTGCCCAGGACACAGCCATGGCCAATCTCGCGTTCGAGCGTGCGCGTTCGGCCGGCAAGGGTTTTCAGTTCGCCAGCTAACCGATTTTTTTCATCCGCGCGTCATTTATCCGGCTTCATCTCAGAGAGGGCATGTGCATGTCTCAGATAGTCGTCAATCTTCCGTTTACGCGAGAGGAATACGCCCAGCGCCTGGCCAAGGTGCGAGTGGCCATGCAGGCCCAGGGCATCGAGTTGCTGCTGGTCACCGATCCGTCGAACATGGCCTGGCTGACCGGTTACGACGGTTGGTCGTTTTACGTTCACCAATGCGTGCTGCTAGCCCTGGATGGCGAACCAATCTGGTTCGGTCGCGGCCAGGACGCCAACGGTGCCAAGCGCACGGTGTTCATGCAGCAGGAGAACATCGTTGGCTACCCGGACATCTACGTGCAGTCCCGGGAACGTCATCCCATGGATTACCTGTCGCGGGAAGTGATCGGTGCCAGGGGCTGGGACGCACTGACCATCGGCGTGGAGATGGATAACTATTACTTCAGCGCCGCCGCCTATTTGTCGCTGCAGAAAAACCTGCCAAAGGCCCGGCTGATCGACGCGGTCGGGCTGGTGAACTGGCAGCGGGCGGTCAAGTCACCGCAGGAAATCGCCTACATGCGCATCGCCGCACGTATCGTGGAAAACATGCACGGGCGGATTCTCGAACGGATCGAACCGGGCATGCGCAAAAACGAGCTGGTGGCCGAGATCTACAGCAGCGGCATTCTGGGGGCCGACGGCCATGGCGGCGATTATCCGGCCATCGTGCCGTTGCTGCCCACCGGTGCCGATGCCAGCGCGCCACACCTGACCTGGGACGATACGCCGTTCGAAAAGGGCGCCGGCACCTTCTTCGAGATCGCCGGTTGCTACAAGCGCTATCACTGCCCGTTGTCGCGCACAGTCTATCTGGGCAAACCGCCACAGCATTTTCTCGATGGCGAAAAAGCCGTGGTCGAAGGCATCGAGGCCGGACTGGAAGCGGCCAGGCCTGGCAACACCACCGGTGATATTGCCGTGGCGTTTTTCAAGGTGCTGGAGAAGTTCGGCATTCACAAGGACAGTCGTTGCGGCTACCCGATCGGGATCAGTTATCCGCCGGACTGGGGCGAGCGCACCATGAGCCTGCGTCCCGGCGACACCAGTGTGTTGCAACCGGGCATGACGTTCCACTTCATGCCGGGCCTGTGGATGGACGATTGGGGGCTGGAAATCACCGAAAGCATTTTGATCACCGACAACGGCGTGGAAACGCTGTGCAACGTGCCACGCCAACTGTTCGTGAAGGATTGAACCATGAGCGATCTGCCTGCTAACCCGATCAGCGCCACGGTGGATTTAAATCGTGAAGGCGTGCAGCACGGTTTTCTCAAGCTGCCGTATTCCCGGGACGATTCCGCCTGGGGCGCGGTGATGATTCCTGTCACGGTCATTGCGCGGGGAGAAGGCCCGACCGCGCTCCTCACCGGCGGTAACCACGGTGACGAATACGAGGGACCGGTGGCCCTGAGCAAACTGGCCCAGGGCCTGACGGCCGCCGAGGTTAGCGGGCGGGTCATCATCGTGCCGTTCATGAACACGCCTGCGTTCCATGCCGGTCGGCGCACGTCGCCCATCGACAAGGGCAACCTCAACCGTAGTTTTCCTGGAAAACCCGACGGCACGGTGACAGAGAAGATCGCCGACTATTTCACCCGCACCTTGCTGCCACTGGCCGACATCGTGCTGGATATCCATTCCGGCGGGCGCACCCTGGACTTTCTGCCGTTCGCGGCTTGCCATGTGCTGCCGGACAAGCAGCAGCAGGCGCGTTGCGAAGCTGGCATGCGCGCGTTCAATGCGCCGTACAGTATGCGCATGCTGGAGCTGGATGCCGGGGCGATGTATGACACCGCTGCCGAGTCCCAGGGCAAGGTATTCGTCACCACTGAGTTGGGCGGTGGCGGCTCGTCCACCGCGCGCAGTGTGGCGATTGCCGAGCGGGGCGTGCGCAACCTGCTGGTGCATGCCGGGATTCTCCAGGGTGAGGTACAGACAGCGCCGTCGGTCATGCTAGACATGCCCGACGGTGATTGCTTCATTGCCAGTGAGCATGACGGTTTGCTGGAAATGTGCCGCGATCTGGGCGACACCGTGGACAAGGGCGAAGTGATCGCCCGGGTCTACGATACGACCCGCAGCGGTGTCGCCCCGGTGGAGTATCGCGCGGCGCGCGGCGGCCTGCTGGCGGCGCGGCACTTTCCGGGATTAGTGCGGTGCGGCGATACCCTTGCGGTGATCGCCGACGTTTTGCAGTAACACAAAGCTCTCCTGTGGGAGCGAGCCTGCTCGCGAAGAGGGTGTATCAGTCAACATCGATGGAGCCAGATGCACCGCTTTCGCGAGCAGGCTCGCTCCCACAGGTTTTCCCCTATTTCAGGAGCTTCTCGGCCCATGCATAAACTCGATCGCTATGACCTGAAAATCCTGCGGATCCTCGCTGAAGACGGGCGTATCACCAAGTCGAGCCTGGCCGAGGCGATCAATCTGTCGGTGACCCCGGCATGGGAGCGCGTTCGCAAACTCGAAAGCCTCGGCTTGATCAAGGGCTACCGGGCGCAGATCGATTGGGGGGCAGTGTTCAAGAGCCAGCAGGTGCTGGTGGAAATCACCCTGGCCCGGCACACCGCCCAGGATATGCGGCGCTTCGAACAGCGGATGAATGACGCGCCACAAGTGGCCTTCTGTTACGCCACCGGCGGTGGCGTCGATTACATGGCGATGATCCAGGCACCGGACATCGACCACTACCAGCGTTTCATCGACCAACTCCTGCTCGATGACCTGGGCATCGAGCGCTACTTCACCTACATCGTTACCAAAACCATCAAAACCGCCGGCGCCTTGCCGGCTGAGTTGTTGCAGGAGTCCTGATTCCCGGATCACGGCATATCAAACTGTGGGGGGGGGGGGGGGGGGGAGAAAGGGGTGTCCTGTTTTCCCTGTTTTTTGGCTGTTTGCCAT